>NZ_JAECZB010000011.1:0-30395 GCF_016056295.1 Atlanticothrix silvestris CENA357 | reverse complement strand
TACCAATCCTAGTAACTTAACTCCAGCACCAGATGCTCCAGCATCTCCTGATTCTGGCAATCCTGGTAGCATGACCGAACCAGGTACTACTTCTCCTAGTCAAGCTCCAGATTCCGGCTTGCCAACAACTCCTACCCCAGGTAATTAAGAGTTAAAACATCATTTTTGATGCGAATTTTCGGCAACGATAGTCGATAAATCTGAGATATCTAGCTTGGAAATGGGGCATAAAAAGAAAGATTTTTATCCTTTGTTATTAATGCCCGTTTATTAAGGTCTTGTACCAGTTATATTATCTGGTGTGCAATACAAACTGCTAAAACCCTTTTTTATTCTTTGCATATAAGAATGATAAAGGGTTTTAGCTTTAAATAAAGCCTGAGTGGAGCAACTCAGACTTTATTTAATACGATTCGCTTAAGATTTTTTGATATGGCAGTTGCCACTTAGCTTAGGACATAAATAATCTTGGGAAAAAGGTAAAGGATCAATAAACAAACCCCTTCCCTGTTCCCTACTATAAATCACAAAGACGCTATTTATCGCGTCTGCTGCATTAAGCAAACAGTGTTGAGCCTTTATTGTTTTTCTAATGATTGGTTTGGCTAGTCTCAGATTTGTAATCAGTGGTTTGAAGTGCTGACTAAAGCACTCAAGTGATTACTATGAAATCATCATAGATACTGTGAAAGATTACTATGCTAACGCGATCTATGATTTGAAGTCGGTGTTTTTTGTAAAGAGGCAATAAGTAAACAAATAATACCGATACTAATAAACGAATCAGCAATATTAAAAACAGCAAAATTAATCAGTCGAAAATCAAGAAAATCCACGACATAGCCTAGAACAAACCGATCTATACCATTACCTATAGCTCCCCCTAAAATTAAGCCATAACCCAACTGATCCCAGCGATTTAATACTGGCCCAAAGCAGGCCAATGCTATCAATACCAAACTTACTCCCAAAGATAGCCAACGCAACCACTCGACTTTTCCACTTAACAAACTAAAAGCTGCGCCAGTATTAGTAACATAGGTAATATGAAATATTCCTGGCAGGAGCGCTAATGTTTCTCCTAAGCTAAGGGTTTGCACCACCCAGTATTTTGTTATTTGGTCTAAGAAAAAAGCTATAAAGGCAGCTATCCAAAAGAGGCGATTTTTTAAGCGCATGGCAAATTAGTCAATGGTCAAGGGTTAATAGTCAATAGTCAATAGCAACTGACAACTGACAACTGACTAATAAAACATTAAATGTCTTAATAAATATGCTATTACGGTTACGGCGCAAACTACAGCTAGTTGCCCTGGTACTGCAAACCAAGAGTATCTAAGAATTGCTTCGATTAATGGTAGATTTTCTGTGCCTTTCCATTGGAAGACGTAGCTGATAATTAAATAACTAATCCCGCAGATGTGGACAGTCAACAAGCCACAAACACAACTAAAAGCCAGAGCTTCTAGGCGAGGCCTCGCTTTAAACGCCAACAATCCACAAATCCATGCTCCTGGAATAAAGCCTAGCAAGTAGCCAAACTGGGATAATTTGATATAACCAATACCACCACCATCGGCAAATACAGGTAATAAGGTTAATCCCATAACTAAGTAGGCAATTTGCGAGAGCGCACCAGCATTTTTGCCTCCTAAGCAACCTACTAATAACACTGCACCAACTTGACAGGTGACACCTAAAGAAAAAGTCTGAATTCCTTGCTGACTCCCACTCCAAGGGAAGGTGATACCATAGGCTTCTAGGAAGGTGCCACCCATAGTTAAGAGTAAGCCAATCATAGACCAAAGTAATTGATTGGAAGCGGCAAACATTAATATAAGGCAAAGGGGAAAAGGCAGAACGGAAAAATAACAGTAACCAGTATAGGCTTCATTCTTTATTTAAATTTGTACCGACACCTTAAATAACTTTTCGGCGATCGCTCCTTGAACTCTAGTGTTCCCTTTGCTATGCTTCCTGTGGCAATAATTTTATTAACTCGTTTATTTAATAACTGGCTTTAAGTTTTTCTAGACCAACAGTTAGCGATCGCCTGATTTTTAAAACTATTAAATATAAAACTATACTGTATTTAGACGTTATTTTACAAATTAATGGTCAATAAAATTTTCTAAGTACAGACCATTCATTCATAACAAACATCTGTGTTAACCGTATTCATGAAATTTAAGTATAAATATTATCCATAAACTAATCATGAAATTTTGGAAATTAGTTTAAAGTAAAGATGCTTTTTTGACTTTCTTAACCTTCCGTTTACCTTTAGATCTATCCTTTAGGGGTATCTTAGAAGCGCTCACCTGGTAATTGACTAAAATTTGACAGCGATGCTATCACCTCTAAATGTAATAAAAAATCATCGCCTTACAGCTTCTATATCAGTGTTAGCACTGACAATTAGCCTAGCTGCTTGTGGCGGACAGCAAGCTTCAGACAATACTACCCCTTCTGGTACTGCTACAGATGCTACAGCTTCAGGCCCCGCCAAATTGGATCTTGGTGGCAATGTATCCTTAACTGGGGCTGGTGCTTCTTTCCCTGCACCTTTGTACGCAAGTTGGTTCACTGACTTGAACAAAAAATATCCCAACCTACAAGTTAACTATCAGTCAGTAGGTAGTGGTGCTGGAGTCGAGCAATTTCTTAAAGGTACCGTTGATTTTGGTGCCAGCGATGTTGCTATGACGGATGAAGAAATCAAGAAAATACCACAGGATAAGGGCGTACTTCTACTGCCAGTGACAGCTGGTGGCGTTGTATTGGCTTACAACTTGCCAGGGGTTTCGGAACTGAAGCTACCAAGGGCACTTTACACCGATATCTTATTGGGCAATATCAAGACTTGGAACGACCCGAAAATTGCTGCTGCTAACCCAGGTGTAAACCTTCCCAATCAGCCCATTACAGTTGTCTATCGTTCTGATGGTAGTGGTACTACAGGTGTATTTACAAAACACCTAGCAGCTATCAGTCCGGAATGGAAGAGTAAAGTTGGAGAGGGCAAAAGTGTAAACTGGCCTGTAGGGGTTGGTGGTAAAGGTAATGAAGGTGTTACTGCCCAAATCAAACAAACTCAAGGTGCAGTTGGTTACATTGAGTACGGCTACGCCAAACAAAACAATATACCCTTTGCTACTTTAGAAAATCAAGCAGGCAAGTTTGTTAAGTATAACGACCAGTCAGCGTCTGAAACCTTAGCAGCAGTGACCTTGCCAGAAAATCTCCGTGCTTTTATTGCAGATCCAGAAGGCGACAATTCTTATCCCATCGTCAGCTACAGTTGGATTCTGGCTTATAGAAATTATCCCGATGTGGCAAAAGCTAAAGCAATGGAAGCTACCATTGAATATGCTTTGACTGAAGGACAAAAAATTTCTGGAGAATTAGGGTATATTCCCTTGCCCCAACCTGTAATTGCAAAAGTGGCTGCCGCTGCTGACCAAATTAGCCCAGAATATAAAATATCTGTAAGTGGTAGCGGTAACAGCGCTAGCAAATAGTATCCATGAATAGGCAATAGTAAAGTTATCGCTTTACTAGCATTCCAGACTGGTAAATGTGATTTACCTATGTCGCAATTTCAAGAAGTGATGAAGCGACATTTTTATTTATTAGTCTGGTCTCCTCACACATTTTTTCTGATTTATATTGTTGCAGTCAGTAGTCATGGCTACAAATTCTCAAATTTTACAATCAACGTTGAAAAATCGCTCCGACGTAGAAAAGTCGCTAGATCGGGGCTTTATTTGGCTAACTCGGATTTTTGCACTGGCGATCGCTGGTACTTTATTATGGATTGCCCTACAGGTTACAATTGCTGCATGGCCTGCTATCCAAGAATTTGGTGCTAAATTTTTAGTTAACACCACTTGGAACGCAGTTACAAATAACTATGGGGTGCTGCCACAAGTTTATGGAACTTTAGTGAGTTCTTTTATTGGTCTATTGATATCTGTACCTATTGGTGTTGGCACTGCTGTTTTATTGAGTGAAGATTTTCTCCCAAGCAAGGTCAAGCTAGTACTGGTGTTTTTGGTAGAACTTCTGGCTGCTATTCCTAGCGTTGTCTACGGAGTATGGGGCATTTTTGTTCTGTTGCCAGTTTTAAACAACGTCGGCAACTGGCTACATACTTATTTTGGTTGGATACCATTTTTTAGTACACCTCCTGTAGGCCCAGGAATGTTTCCTGCGGGAGTCATATTGGCAATTATGACTTTGCCAATTATTACAGCAATATCACGTGATGCCTTGATTTCCATACCCTCCAGTTTACGGCAAGCATCCCTAGGACTAGGAGCAACTCGTTGGGAAACAATTCTTCAAGTTCTGATTCCAGCGGCTTTTTCTGGTATCGTTAGCGCTGTGATGCTGGCACTGGGCCGAGCAATGGGTGAAACAATGGCTGTAACAATGTTAATTGGTAATGCTAACAACATTAGCCTTTCACTATTTGCACCAGCTAATACTATTTCTTCCCTATTAGCAAATCAATTCTCAGAAGCTAGTGGTTTACAAATTGCAGCTTTAATGTACGCGGCTTTAGTTTTGTTCTTCTTAACCCTTGTAGTAAATATTTTAGCAGAGTTAATCGTTCTCAGAATGAAGCGAATTTAGCTTAGTTGTGGTTATGAATTATGACTTCTAGTTTTCCAAAAAGGAGCCTGATTCGCTCCTCTACGTCTAAGAGAACCCTTTTTAACACAGCTATGACTGTGGTAGCATTTACATGTGGGGCGTTGGCACTTCTACCTTTGATAGCTGTGCTTTCTTATGTAATAATCAGAGGTTTCAGCAGCTTAAGTCTTAGTGTATTTACCGAATTACCACCTGCACCTCTAAGAGAAGGAGGAGGTTTTGGGAACGCTATTTTGGGAACGTTACTAATGGTGGGAATTGCCGCACTAATTAGCATTCCATTTGGTGTTTTAGGAGCAATTTATTTAACAGAATTTAGCTCAGGTAAAATAGCACGTTGGATACGTTTTGCAACTAATGTTCTCAGTGGTGTTCCCTCAATTATTGCTGGAGTATTTGCTTATGGGATTGTGGTTTTGACACTAGTGAGGCTTAACTTAGGCTCCTACTCAGCTCTAGGTGGGGGATTTGCACTAGCAATTCTCATGTTGCCGATTATTGTGAAAACCACTGATGAAGCCTTGCAGTTAGTATCGCAAGATTTAAGACAAGCATCAGTGGGTTTAGGAGCAACTCAGTTTCAAACGGTAACACAAGTTGTATTACCATCTGCTTTACCAGCAATTGTCACTGGGTCAACATTAGCGATCGCCAGAGCAGCTGGAGAAACTGCTCCTTTGTTGTTTACTGCTTTGTTCTCCCAATACTGGACTAATAGCTTGTTCGCACCCACAGCTTCTCTAGCTGTTTTAGTTTACAACTTTGCAATTTCTCCTTTTCAAAATTGGCAGTCACTAGCTTGGGCAGCATCTTTAATTTTGGTGTTGATGGTTCTGATCACCAGTATCATTGCCCGTTGGGTAACTCGTAAAAAAGCTTAGTGAGCAATTAATTATTTAAACACGCTGGCAAAATCGCCGCACAATTTCTAGAATTACACTGGATGATTTATGGTTACTAACACTAATACAGTGAATGATACTGAAACCGTTTTACGCACAGAAAACCTCAATATTTATTACGGCAACTTCTTAGCCGTGAGAAATGTTTGGTTGGATATTCCGAAACATAAAGCCACAGCTTTTATTGGGCCTTCTGGTTGCGGTAAAAGTACATTACTGCGATGTTATAACCGTCTCAATGACTTGATTGAGTCATTTCGGGCAGAAGGTAAAGTTTATTTTTATGATAAAAACTTGTATGCATCTGAAATCGATCCTGTAGAGGTGCGTCGTCGGATTGGAATGGTATTTCAAAGACCAAACCCATTTCCGAAATCAATTTATGACAACATTGCCTTTGGAGCCAAAATCAACGGTTACAAAGGTAATATGGATGAATTGGTAGAACGAAGTTTGCGTCAAGCAGCTTTGTGGGATGAAGTCAAAGATAAATTGAAGCAAAGCGGCTCATCTTTATCTGGTGGACAACAACAAAGGTTGTGTATTGCACGGGCGATCGCAGTGCAACCTGAAATTATACTGATGGATGAACCTTGCTCGGCTCTTGACCCCATCTCTACTTTGCGGGTTGAAGAACTGATTCACGAACTCAAAGAGCAATATACCATAGTTATTGTTACCCATAACATGCAACAAGCCGCGCGCGTGTCGGATATGACTGCATTTTTCAATGTCAAAACTTCGGACACGGGAGGGCGTAGCGGCTATCTAGTAGAATACGATTCTACAGAAGCAATCTTCAACAATCCTAAGCAAGAAGATACACGAGATTACGTCAGCGGCAGATTCGGTTAAATATTATGCGGTTTTGATGTTATGAGAATTAGGAATGTAGAGCATTCCTAATTTTGTTTTTTAATGAGTAATTTCCCGTTAATTGACATCAGTGGTGTGAGATCCTAGAGACAGTCGATGACAGTCAACGGAGTCTGAACAGAATGGAACAACCTCGGAAGTCAACGGTCGTGATTACGGGTGCATCATCAGGGGTAGGTTTGCAAGCCGCAAAAGCTCTTGCCCAAACAGGGCAATGGCATGTAGTCATGGCCTGTCGGAATCTTTCAAAAACAGAAGAAGCTGCTCAGTCTGTAGAAATACCCCAAGGCAGCTACACAATCATGCATCTTGACTTGGCTAGCTTAGAGAGTGTTCGACAGTTTGTCAATAAATTCCGGGAAAGTGGCAGGTCGCTGGATACTTTGGTGTGTAATGCCGCAGTGTATATGCCTTTATTGAAAGAGCCATTGCGGAGTGTGGATGGATACGAGTTGAGCGTTGCTACAAATCATCTCGGACATTTCCTGTTGTGCAACCTCATGTTAGAGGATTTAAAAAAATCATCCTCTGGCGATCCGAGGTTGGTGATTTTAGGAACCGTAACTCATAACCCGAAAGAGTTGGGAGGAAAAATTCCACCACGTCCAGATCTAGGAGATCTCAAAGGCTTGGCAGAGGGTTTTAAAGAGCCTTACTCAATGATTGATGGGAAAAAGTTTGAGCCTGTCAAAGCTTACAAAGATAGCAAAGTCTGCAATGTTTTAACGATGCGGGAACTGCACCGACGCTATCACGAATCAACTGGCATCACCTTTAGTTCTCTTTATCCCGGCTGTGTGGCCACAACACCGCTATTTAGAAACCACTATCCTTTGTTTCAGAAACTTTTTCCATTGTTCCAAAGGTATATTACTGGGGGATTTGTATCTGAAGAGCTAGCTGGCCAACGAGTCGCAGATGTAGTGGCTGATCCTGCATACAGACAATCTGGTGCTTATTGGAGTTGGGGTAATAGACAAAAAAAAGATGGTAAGTCTTTTGTGAGAGAAGTTTCCCCGGAAGCTAGCGATGATGAAAAAGCCAAGCGCTTATGGGATTTAAGCGAAAAGTTGGTTGGAATTGGAAAAGTTCAGCCTGTATGATAGTTGCTCAAAGGTTTTGATAGGTTCGTAGTAAGCACTTTAGTGCTTAAAAAAACCAAGGACTAAAGTCCTTACTACAAAAGCGTCTCACTATCATAATTAATGGGACAGACCACTAGGATTAGGAACACTTGTAGACTGATAAATGTTTTTAACAGCAACACCAACCCAGTTACTAGCAATTGGCATTCGCCAACCGGTGCCAAAAGCACGATCAGTGATTTTTAATCCTGGGGGTGCTTGTCGTCGTTTAAATTCAGCACGCGCCACCATCTGGATTACTCGGTCTACAATTATTGGATCATGTCCTGCGGCGACAACTTGTGCAGCTGATTGGTGATTGTGAATCAGGCGTTGCAGGATGTCATCTAAAATTTCGTAGGCGGGGAGGGAGTCTTGGTCAACTTGGCCTAGTTTAAGTTCCGCGCTGGGTGCTTTGGTAAGGATGTTTTGGGGAATAATTTCGCGATCGCGGTTTAACCAATGGCAAAGTGAATAAACGCGGGTTTTGGGAACATCAGCAATGACTGCTAAACCGCCGTTCATATCACCATAGAGGGTACAGTAACCAACCGCCATTTCTGACTTGTTGCCAGTAGATAATAAAAGATAGCCAAATTTGTTAGCGATCGCCATCAATAAATTACCCCGAATCCGGGACTGAATATTTTCCTCGGCAATACCAAACTCAGTTCCGGCAAATAAGTCAGCTAAGGTGTGATCAAAGCATTGCATTAATTCGCCGATTGGTAAAATATTAGTTTCAATCCCCAAATTTTTGCCTAATGCCAAAGCATCACTGACGGAATGTTCAGAACTATAGGGCGAAGGCATCAAAACACCCAAGACATTTTCTTTACCCAATGCAGCCGTGGCGATCGCTGCTACTAATGCAGAATCAATTCCTCCACTTAAACCTAGTATTACTTTAGAAAAGCGGCACTTCTGGGCATAATCTTGTACTCCCAAAACCAAAGCCTGCCAAATTTCTGCATCTTCTGATTCAGACTCAGCTACTACAGAACCCGATTGCAAATCCCGTTGTACTTCGTCAAATTCTGTTACTACTAAATCGGTTGCAAAACCACGGGCACGACAGATAATTTCACCTTGACGATTCAAAGCAAAACTGCATCCATCAAAAATTAAATCATCATTTCCTCCTACCTGATTAACATAGATAATTGGTTGTTTAAAACGCACCGCACTATACTTCAGCATTGCTTCTCGAAACTGCTGCTTACCTACTGTATAAGGCGAGGCAGACAAATTTACTATCAAATCAACACCAATAATTGCTAAATCAGCGATTGGATTTGCTATATAACTACGTTTGCCCCAAAACTCCTCATCATTCCATAAATCTTCGCAAATAGTTACACCAATATCGATATTATCTAAAGTAAAATAATTAGCTTGTAAACCTGGTTCAAAATAGCGTCTTTCGTCGAAAACATCATAAGTAGGCAAAAGTTGCTTATGAAAAACTTGCTTGATGTTGCCTGCTTCTAATAAAGCCATGCTATTAAATAAAATTTTTCCGCCAGTAACATGGGCTTTGAAATTTTGCTCAACAGTCCCTACTAACACAGCTAGATTTGGTGGTAAATCTCTGGCTAACTGTTGTACTTCGATACCCATAGCTTCCACAAAACTAGGATTTAGCAATAAATCCCTTGGTGGATAACCACACAAAGAAAGTTCTGGTGTCAACAATAAACGCGCACCTTCTGTTGCTGCTTGCTGTGCAGCCTCTAGGATTTTGCGGGCATTTCCTGACAAATCACCAATTGTAGGATTAAGTTGAGCGATCGCAATTTTCATTGTTTTTAGTTAGTTGTTAGTTGTCAGTTGTCAGTTGTTAGTTGTTAGTTGTCAAAATCTTTTTTTCTGGACTCTAAAATTTGAATTTAAATAAACACTAAGGGTTTATCTTTGAATGGAGCAAAAGCTTCAGCATCAAACTTATACAAACTAGCCGGACGGCCAGCACCCCGTGACACCTTAATTCCGGTATCGCATAAAAAACCTAACTTGAGTAGACGCGCCCGAAAATTAGAATAATCGGCGAAAGTTTCCCCTAAAACGGTGGTGTATAACTGATATAAATCATTCAAAGTAAATGTTTCTGGTAACACTTCAAAAGCTACCGGACTATACTCCAACTTATTTCGCAGCCGCCTGTGTCCATAAGCCAAAACTTCATTATGGTCAAAAGCTAATTGCGGTACTTGCTTGACTGGATACCAAGCAATGCCAGTTACTCCATCAGCAATTAATTCTGCTTCCTCAAATCTGACTAAGGCAAAGTAACTAACTGATAGATAACGCACACCATAACTACTAATTTCTTCTCGCGGGTCACGATTGGGGCCGCCAAAAGTGTATAACTGCTCTAAGTAGAGATTGTTGACTCTGATTTTCTCTGCCATGATGCGATAAGCAGCATCTTCTAGAGACTCTCCTTGACGTACCAAAGTACCGGGAAGACTCCAATAATTTAAAAATGGTTCCTGCTGTCGCATGACTAACAGAACTAGCAGCCGATTCTGCGTGGTATCTACCGAAAAAATAACATTATCAACACCTACCTTGAAATCAGCCAAAGGTTGTTGATTTAGCGCAGTTGAAATCTTTTTGTGGTTGCGTCCTCGCATTTGTACAAATGCTCTCGATGAATATAGGCAATAATTGGGGGCGTGAGAGCTTGGGGATCTCTTTGTTCACGATACGCTGTTGAAGATACATCTAGACCTGTAAGACTGGCGATCGCTATTTTTCCTCCCAGCTTTTGCACTGCCTCTAAGCTAGACTCATCTATTACATATCCCGGACGCGGTATAATTAATAACTGCACCTGCTGTAATAAATCTTCAATTCGATACCAACGCGGTAGCTGACTCAGTAAATCTGAACCAATCACCAAAGTATATTCAGCGTTCTCACTCCATCTAAATTTAGCTTTTTCCACTGTTTCCAGTGTTTTCCAGCTACTCAATTCCTGTTCCACAGCAATGTTGTGCAGTGGTGCATCCATATTTGCAATCAACAGTCGTAGCATTGCTGCTCGATGTTCCAAAGAAGTTTGATGGGATTTAAAAGGATTATCTGCTGCCCAAACCGCCACCCAATCATAACGCTCAGATAACCATCTAAGAATTTCCTGATGTCCAGCAGTTGGTGGATCGGCACTAGTACCAAATAAAGCAATTCTCATAACTAAGTCGCTACAAATAAAGTTAACTAGTGAGGGTCGTCAGTTGTCGGTTGTCAGTTGTTAGTGGTAAGAGTTGAAGGTATATTGACATTTCGTAACATAGTTATGTTTATTTATGCTCACTTACTTAATTCGTAATTCGTTGAGGCTGTTTCCAGAATTTTCACCTCGTATTCACTCAATACATCGATTTAGTCTCATAAATTTACCTCTGTGTCCACCCGAAGTTTGCTCAACGCGGGGAACCCGCGCACGCAACTTCTCTCTGCGTCTCTGCGGTTCGTCTCCTCTGTCAACTCTTGCAGCGCCGCCGAAATCTCCACCTCCACAGCTATAGGATTATCCAAACGCCTCGTCTGTTCTGGCAAACTAGCAACAGAAGCAGTAGTACGTTGCCGAATTACTGCAAGGCTTTCTGGCGGTTGCACCCGTTTACCCTCCTTCATCACCACCTGCAACAAAGGTTGTTCGCCCAGAAGAGGACTTTCTGTAATCAGCCCCAATCTGTCGCCTTTTACCTCACCTGCTGCAAACGACCGAAAAATTTGTTTGCGTCCTGGATAAGTTACCTTACCACTCGATTTTTTCATGACTGGGATGCCATCAATTTCTACAAGCTTGTAAACTCCATTCACAGGAGAACCTGTAACTAGTCTTGTTCCCAAGCCATAACCGTCGATTTCCGCACCAGCTGCTTTGAGTCTTTTGATTTCCCATTCATCCAAGTCACCACTGGCGAAAATTGACACCCCAGGCAAGAGCGATCGCACTTGCTGGGATAAAGTAACTAAATCTCCAGAGTCCAACCTCACGCCAGTTAACTTTATTTCTCCAGAATTGACTCGCTGGGCTAATCGTTCGGCAGCTGCAATGGTATTGTAGGTATCAATCAACAATGGCGCACCCGGAAAATATCGATGAAACGCGCTAAAAGCCTGTTCTTCAGTTCCTTCTAGTGCTGACAGCGCCATCACTAAAGCGTGGGCCATCGTACCACTTGGCTGTTGCCCTAGTTGTAGCGCCGCTAACACATTTGAAGTGGAGTCTAATCCGCCTGCTAATGCTGCCCGCGCCGTCCATAAAGAAGCTTGAGGACTAAATGCCCTTCTGGTGCCAAATTCTAGAAGTGTGGCTTGTTCCCCGGCGACATCGCGGAGGCGGGCTGCCCTAGTGGCAATCAAAGTTTGATAATTTAGAGTATTTAATAGATAGGTTTCTACTAGTTGTGCTTGCCACAGGGGCGCTTCAACTCGCAACAGTGGCTGATTTGCAAACACCGCTGCTCCTTCTGGTACAGCCCACACATCCCCAGTAAATTGCCCCTCTGCTAGGAGTGACCAAAAGCGATCGCTTGCCCCAGCAAAAATGCCCGTAGCCTGTAAAGCTGCTATTTGAGAGGAACTAAAGCGAAATTTTTCTAAATATTCTAAGGCCTGCGCCAGACCCATAGCGATTAAATAGCCGAAATTATCGGGCGATCGTCTGATAAATAATTCAAAACTAGCCCATCGTTGCTCTACACCTTCACCTGTATAACAAGCTGCCATCGTTAGCTGGTAAAGGTCAGTAAGCAGGCTGTAGTCAGCAGCAGAGAGTGTTAACTCTTGGTTCTGGCAGTGGTCTAAGTCTGGGAAAGTTGTCATGCAAGAGCGTCCTTACAAGAATGCTTCTCCTATTATGGTAAATTTTACCATAAATAATGTCAACTATTTAGAAAGATTTGGCTATATATCGCTCTCTAGGAGGACATTCATCGTATTTTAATACTAAATCATTAAAATATTTAATATTTTTTAATAGTTTATTTTATTAAAAATGTTAACCTGCATCTTTTTCAGGCAAGCTTTAATCAATAACTGAGTTATTATTAGAATTGAAGAAGAAAGTTTGACTTCTAGAGAAGCTAAAGTATTGCAAACATAAATGAACAATCATTGCATAGATTGTCAATATATTGAGAATCTGAGCAATGCAATAAACATTAGAACTAAAGTATAGACATCACAATTAATAGTGACTCAAAGCAAGGAGTCTAATATTATGGCTATTTCCAGAATCATTGCTAGCATCACCCAGTATATTTCTGAAGCCGCAATGCGAATTTTTGGGCCTACTGATGATGCTTATCCTAATACTGGCGTACAACCTTTTACAGGCGATCCTTACAAAAAAGGTACAGCCGACATTTGGTAAAGAAGAACATAGCAATAAATGACATTTTTAAGAAACATAATCATAAAACAGGCGTGAGTTTTTCTTCACGCCTTTTTTATTTAAAATTATAATTGCAGGTGACAACACCTAACGCACAATATTTAAAAATTGAACCGATTATTTTATTACCAACCATAACTACGAATATTATTAAAATTAATTGTATCAATATCTACTTTTTGTAGATAATTAGCTAGCTTAAAATCATCTTTGTTTGTAAGTTTGAAACAATGAGCGAATATAATCTTTCATACCTCACGAATTTTCATCGATTTTACTTCTCCTGTTTCTGCATCTACGGTAAATATTTTATAATCACGTTCATATTTATTGGCTAAAGAAATCACATCATGAATAAGCGTTCTTTCACTCTTAGCTACAGGACGACTAAAACCTAATGTTACATACCAAAACTTTTTATTTTCTGACAATTCTACTTCTTTAAGCAAGATATCATTGATAGAATTACCTATCATATCTTGTATATCTTCAAAGTATTTTTTAGCAGCTACAACAGCGCCACGCACATCAATTTTCATATATTTTACCTCCTGTTAACAGTCCACTAATCTCCTAATAATACCCGAAATGAATACTCTGACCTTGATTATATTGAATGCGATCGCCTAATTCATCACACACACTGTTGGATGTTTCTGTAAGTCAAATTTTTGTGGTTTAGCTTTAAACAGCGATAATTCATCACAGGAATCATCAATTTTTTTGCTACCGTTATGTGTGGAGAGTGTACCAGTACCGTAGATTGAGATTAAGTAAGTCGGTGAAATAAAACCAAACTATGTGAATAAAAGTAAATAATGCTCAAACTCCTTCTCCCCCTGCTCCCTGCCCCCTGCCTTATCCCAACAATAATTATTGACATCGACCTACTTACTATAGACAAATCTCACATATAGTTGTGATTATACATGACCAGCGAAAACAGGATTAGTTTGTGAATTATTCAAAGAGCAATTTGGGGGATTAGCTATCATTTCATATCCACTAGTTTTATCATTTATCAATATCAACTCATCTCGTTGATGCCAAACTGTAAATATTTGTTCTCTGCCATCATATAAAGTCTCTGGATCAATTTGATAAATATCATTGATTCGTTTCAGCTTTAAACCCAATAAATTTAACAGCCTCCCAAGTATTTTGATTGTTGAAATACTTTCTTGCTCTCTTACCAAATCAATACTCAGCACTCTTTTAATATGTTGACTATGCTGAAAAGCGACATTTTTCAGCAACATCAAATCAGAATCATTTTCAGTAAATTTTCGTTCGGGTTCTAGAAACTGGAGTATCCCTAAAGCCCTCATCGCTTCAACTTTGCAGGTATAAGTTTTTAAATCTGGGAGAAAAACCTTCCCATCACCCCAAGACAATTGCTGATACCATTCTTTTTGATCTCTGATATGGAAATATTCACTTTCATGAGTCAGATAATAGTGAATCAATAACTGGTAATAATAACCTTTGTCATCGCGCAACTTCAAAACAGGAGTGACTGCAACACCATATCTTTGTCTAAGGTTATATTTATGAATTTGGCTGCGTTCTTCTTCAGTCAAGGTATGCTTGGCTAATAGCTGGTCATGTTCTACATAATCAATATCTTTAGCATTTGCGATCGCCATTGCGGAGGATAATTGATTTTGCTGCTTAATATCTCTGATTTGACGTTTAATTTCCTTCGCTTTTTGGCGTTTTTCTGACCAATCTTTTTGGACTTTAACAATTTCTAATATTAATCTCTGACGCGTTGCTAAATCACTAGGATCAGTTGCTAAAAATGCTAGTCGTAAATCTCGAATAATATTATTGTGAACTGCATTACTCCGCATCCAGATTTGATGTCCATCAGTAGTTAAGCCATCTTGCATCGATTGGCGATAAAGACGAATTGAAGCATTCACTCTTGCAGATAATTTCGCCCAAGTCCGCAAATGAATTGGATCATAAACTAATGGTAAATCCACATCTATTTTATGCAAGGGACTGAGCAAGGCTAAATTTTCTTTTTGATTTTCTTGATACCAGTTAGATAGCAAACGATAATTGGTACTACCACTACCAATTAAGCCGATACCTCGTTTAGCACACCAGACAATACGTGGTACATCATCCCTGACTCTGGCTAATGCTTGTCGTGCTTCGGCATCAGGAATTACTCCTTGAAAAATGCCATAAACACGGTCAAAATGTTGAACATCAATACTAATGCCGGTACCGAGGCTGGGTGTCACAAAAACGGCACTATAGTCAGAAATTTTTTGATTAATAGCAGCTACAAAGTCTACTGCTGCATGACCAGGAGTATTTGTGGTGTGACTGCTAATTACTAAAGATTTAGGAAATTGCTGTCGTAATTTTTCTAAACGCTCTTTTAAATAGCGTTCAATTGTCTCACAACTATAACGTCCAGAACGACTATCAGTAGTCACATAGCATTTACGTCCTGCAAGTAAGTCTAGTTCTAATTGATGAATTAGCGGTGTGGGATTAGGAGAATCATAAAAAGTTACATCCCAGCCTCGCTGAGGTTTCCATTGATTTACTAGCAGCCAAGGCATTAATTTTATGCCTGCTAATCCTTGTAAATATTCTAAAGATACATCTGATAAATCAGCATCCTGAGCAATTATTAATCCCCCAGTTTTAAGAACTGTAGAAATTAGTTGTTGGAATAATTTGAGAATTTTGATGCGTTTGTGTTTGCAAGTATCACTATTAAGTAAATGCCACAAAGATTGTTCTACTTCATCTAAAATGATAATTGCTCCTTGCCAATCTTCAGGATTTAGTTTCCAAATAGAATCAATGCATAAGCCTACAGATTTATGAAGAGAAAATGAATCAAAAATTATAGGTAATTCTTGTTCAGGAGTTGTTAACCACTCACTTTGACTTAATCCCCATTTAATTCCTATTTTTTCACATAAAAACTTTCCTAATTGGATTCTATGAGTAATTAATAATACTGACTGATTTCTATTTTTTGCTTGATTGACAAGGGTTTGCAACGCTGTGGTTTTACCTGTTCCTTTAGCTGACTTGACTCCTACTAAGCCAGAAGTAGGGAAAGAGACTTCTCCTAAATAAGGTCGGTTGATTGTAAGTGCAGCTGGAATTGTTAACTCCGTATGAGGTTTAATTTGGGCAAGGTAAATTTCTAAATCAACACTTTGGCGATAAATTTTCTCGAAAGTGTTTGCACCTTTAGCAATGAGAAATTCATCAACACCTTTTTCTGTACCTGGAAGTTCAATAACTTTGACTGAGCATTTTTTTTCTTGGAATAAACAGCCTAGCTGAGAAATAGCATTATTGACGGCGGCAATTTTTTGGGGTTGAGTTTCAAAATCAAAGCAAATATAAAAGGTGCGCTTGGTAATAGCGAATGTTGCTAAGTCGGGAATCAGCTGACGATTGATAACTTTGCCAAATCTATCTTTAACAACCCGATAACCGCTGGTAATTCCCGGAACTGCGATCGCAGCGTATCCTTGTGTTAATAGTGCCGCTGCTTTTTTGACTCCTTCACAGATAATTATGGGTATATTATGTTGCATCACCCATTGCCAAAAGCCTACAGCTGCGCCATTACAGTCAATGCTGATATCTGTGGGCATGGCTAGATTGTAACGCCCAGAGACTTGCTGCCAAACCGATAGCGTTACCCGCAAACAAAATATCCGTGTAGGTGTGCTGGGGGGATGCTCATACTTAATACACTTACCCTTATGATTCATCCGGGGTTGATTCGGCTTAAAACATCCCCATTCCATTAATTGCCAATTTTTTAAAGGGTCTAACCCTGAACACCACCAACCACCTGCGGCGACATGAGAGTAACGCTGTAACCATCCACTTTTAATCATTCCAGTGTTGGTACGAGGCAGATGCTCAGAAATTAGCAGGTACTCATAAGCATTTGCACCTTGGAGCGATCTAAAATTAAGCTCTGCCAAGTGTAAATCTATACCACTGTCTGTGATTAGTTCCTCAAGGTGTTGGGGATGTAAACAGTGTAGATGCATGGTGTAAGCCGTGAACGGAAGAGGACGGACTTAAAATTTATCATGCATTTGCTTGTTTGTTATGGCAGAGATAATGAGAATTTAATGATACTTTTTTTACTTCGTCCTAGACGATACATCGGTGAATGATGAAGAGAGTGGTTTTATGTGAATGTATTGCTCAAGTAATAACCTTGTACTGTGATTTTTAGTTACTGTAAATTTTTATTTATCAGTGTATTCTCTATTTTGGTTATTAACACATAGACTGATATTTAGCAATGATGCATAGACACTGAGCTAATTGTCGCTAAATTTTGTTTTTTAATTAAATGCAATAATAGTAACTATAATCATTTAAAATCAAGAGTTAAATAACATCCAAAATTTGTAGTGGCTGTCTTAAAAGTCAAGCGATCGCTAAAATATTCGAGCTAGCTAAATAATCTTCTTCAAAGCAGCTGACATTAGCAGCATATATGTGTAGACTAATTGAGGATCAATTACTATTCTTAATCTTTTACACATCCATCTATGGATAGAAAAACTAAACGCCTGTTGTTGCTTGTCGTTTTCTGTAGTGTAGCTGGTGTAGTTTTAGGAGGTACAGCCAGTTGGGCACAGAGCAATCTTTGTTTACAAGACACTAAGGTGACAAGTGACTGTCTGACTCAAGATCCTATTCAAAAAACTATACAAGGAATGGGTACTGGATTAGTAGCTGGGGCAGGGGCGGCTTGTGGTGCAGCATGGAATGCACGCCACGAAGATTAATTTTGAAAGACGCGATTAATCGCGTCTCTACAAACCTATTAAAAACGATAGTTGCGATCGCCTACCCACAAACTAACCGGCACAGCTTTGCCTTGAGGATCTACTTTCACTTTCACTACTATGGGGCGTATTCGTCTTCCTCTATTTCGCTGGGCGCTGCGAAAGATATCGTTATTCATCTGCTGGCGTTCTTCATCTGGGATATTGTATGTCTCTACCCCATACATGACGTAATCATCCTGATAAACACCTTTTAAGGCCACTTGATTGGTTGGCAGGTAGTTGGGTAGATTACTACTAACACGTATCGGTCGCCAAGCTCTAGGAACACCATTACCAAAGGATTGTTGCTCTTGCAAAATCACATACAAATTGGTTCCTGTTAGTAATTGTCCGTTCCTCCCTCGGTTTCTCCTGAGTAAATCTTCCCAACCAGAAAGTCTTCTTAAGGTTGCAATGCGCGATATGTTATAGTCCAGCGATAAAGTGTAGCCCCGCAGCACCTCATCAGGGTTTACAGCCACTGTTTGTAAGATCACCTCTTTACCTGTGAGGTTGGTATACATTGCTTGGGTGGGAACTGCTAGAATTATTCCTGTTTGTATTGCTAGGGGAACGAATAGCCGCCAAAAAGGTAAAGGCTTGTTCGCTTTTTGTTCAGTAGCAATTAAGTAATCCCGAAAAGTCAGCTTCTTAGAAAATTCCGCTTCGGGAGACAATGATTGATTTTTACCAGATTCAGAGGAGTCACTTTTCATGGCGTAGTCCTAAAAGAAATATTAGGGAAATCAGAAGCAGAATTAGGACTAACGCAGAGACTCTCTAAACACAATGATCTACAGAGATTTTGAAGACGAGCAATTAGACTAAGCAGTACAACACGGTAGAAATAACCCACCGATTTCAAATGTCTAAAACCCTTACAAAAAGGTAATTAAGTTAGCAATTCACCGAACGTCATTACGAATTACGTAGCTTGCTTCTCGCCCTTGGCGAGTATTACGAATTACGAATTACGCACAGCGTTACTAGATATCACTTTCTACTGGCAGTAGTTAGGCGACGTTCAAACCAAAGTCCAGCACTAATTAATGCAGAACCGCACATAAAGAAGACAAGTGACCTAAAAAGTAGGTCAGTATCGTACTCTAGCATCCGACTAATGATTTGCAATGTGAACAATAGCATACCGCCCCAAAAGGTACGTCTGTTGTTTAATTTCAATCCTTCTTGAATTAACCCCCAGCACAAAACTGCCAAAAGTACATTGAAAATAAAACTGCCGAGTTCACCAATACGACTAATAGCTTGATGCCAAAAAGGTACTACAGCTATGAAGACAATAAAAGTGGCAATCATAGCTGTAGTAAAAATTACTTCTCGCCGGGGAGGATTGTTTCTCTGACGCAGTAAAAACAACCATTGCAATACTGCTAAACCACTGAGAATCCCCAAATCGATAATGGGAAAAGACATTAATGCACTTGTGTTGCTCGTTGGTGGATAGGAATTATAAAATGGGGCTTGCCATTGCCAACGAAAGGACAAAATATAAAAGACAAACCCAAAAGCCACCAATCCTAAATCACGAGCTAGAGGCTGAAATAGCCTGTAATTAATTGTAGGAAATAGCAGGTCATCATAACTCCAGAATAATGCAGGTGGCAAGGCAAAAGCAAAAGATGCCATCCAAGGCGCTACATCAGCAAAATTCAGCAGTGGTAGAGGATTGAGGTTGAGTTGTAAAGTAGCAGCAAAGATCAGCGCTGCTAGGAAAAAAATCCAACGCGACCGACAAAAGTAGGCTAAGGGTACAAACAATAGCCATGACAACAAAGGCATGTGTCTTACCGCCAGCCTTACCCAAGACCATTCACCTGAAGCAACCGAATAGAAAGATAAGTCTCCTAGTCCCGCCCAATAGCCAATCTGTATTAGGATAATTGCCATAATTCCCAAGGAATTTAAGCACAGACTGTAAGCCATGAGCAAAACACCAAACCCCCAAGCCAGAAACAATTCGGCAGTGGAACCGTTAATATTGGAAATCTGCGCCATTAGGGCGATGTTTGCACCTAAAATAAAGGCGCTCAAAATTAGCAGTCCCTCTCCTACTAATCGTTTACTGCGTTCTTGTTTTTTTCCTTCAGCACTAGTTGCTTGTCTCCAGGTGTAAAAACCAATGATTGTGGTTGTCAAAAATAAACTCATCATCAAGATGAATTTAACTTCTCGTGACCATGCTTGCCAATTGGCGGCTACGAAGGTGATCACGCCCAGACTTAAAAGGATACTACCTATAGCGATCGCAATCATCCCAGAGCGATCGCGCGCAGCAGTTTCTAGATTTTTAAATTGATAACGGTCTGCAATTTGTTGGTATTGCGAAGAACTAATTATGCCTTCGTCTCTCCACAATTGTGTTTCTTTGCGTAATTTCTGGTGAAAATTATCTAATACCATGACCATCTCCAATGCAGTGGGGTAATTCGGCGATCGTCGTCAAAATAGCGGTCATTAGATTTTCAGTATGCAGCCAAGCCTGGGTATGGCATTGTTCTTCCGTAACAGTTTTAATAATGGAAAAACCTTCAAATTTACTACTTAAACTTTCACGGCGTTTATTTGCTGATTCAAATCAACAAGAACAATTTATTGAGGCATTAATTCATCCTCAACCTTTTTTACCGTGTATTCTTTGGTGTCAAGAAAAGCCAGATATCTTACCTTTTGCAGTAGAAACACCAACGAGTTGGCAACCACAATTTGTAGACCGTTTATACCTAGGTGAAAAACCTGGTCAACATCCACTACATAACCAAGGATATTTTTATTGCTTAGATTTTTCTTCTGTATTTGCAGCTACAGCTTTGTTAGCAATTTCTCCATCAATCCGGATAATTTTTGATATGTGCGCTTCTCCAGGAGGCAAGAGTGTCTTTGCTTGGAAGGCTTTACAACCCGAATTAATTATCAGTAATGAAGTAATTGGCAAACGTTTGAGTATGCTAATTTCTAATCTAAAGCGTTGCCATATTAGCCCTTCTATTGTAGTGAATAGAGATTCTAATATTTTTGGAGAAAATATTCCTTTATCTAGTGATTTAGTAATAGTAGATGCGCCTTGTACTGGACAATCTTTACTTGCTAAAGGTGGAAAAGCACCAGGATGTTTTCATCCAACTGCTATTAATAAGAGTGCAAATCGGCAAAAAAGGATTATAGCTAATTCTGCCCAAATAGTTGCTCCTCAAGGTCATTTAGCTTATATGACTTGTACTTATTCTCCTGAAGAAAATGAGCAGGTTTGTGAATGGTTTCTGTCGCGTTTTCCCCAGTTCCAGACGGTAAAAGTTAGTTCTTTACAAGACTATCAATCACATTTAACTACTATCCCTTGTTATCGAATTTTTCCCCAAGATAGATTAGGTGCTGGTGCGTTTACTGTGCTTTTTCAAAACACTGAGGAAGGTGAAAGGAAGGAGGTGGATTTTGATGTTTTATCTGGAGTTTGGAAGAATACCAACTGATACTAAGTTGCATTCAGAAATAGTATCTAGAAATGGGGCATTGCTTATCTATCTGAACCCTGAGTTACTATCTTTGAGCGCAACTCGGTATGAGGAATGAGGAGTGTGGGGAGCAGGGGAAGATGGGGGAGACATGGCGATAACTGACAACTGACAACTGACCACTGACAAAACTCTACCCATAAAACAATGGAGTTTTTATTCTCATTAACTAAATTGCTGGGTATAAAATCTTGCATAGCGGTGTTCTAGCGCCAACAGTTCCTCATGGGTTCCCGATTCAACAATTTGTCCTTGTTCTAAAACTAAAATGCGATCGCACCGTCGCACTGTACTTAAACGGTGGGCAATAATAAATACTGTGCGATTCTGCATTAGTCTTTCTAAAGCTTCTTGTACTAATGCTTCTGACTCGGAATCTAACGCAGATGTGGCTTCATCTAAAATCAAGATTTGGGGATTTAGTAAAACAGCACGAGCGATCGCAATTCTTTGGCGTTGTCCACCCGATAAGTTTACCCCACGTTCGCCTACCCAAGTCTGATAACCCTCTGGGAGTTGGCTAATAAATTGGTGGGCGTTAGCAATTTTTGCCGCTTCTGCAACTGTTGACATTTCAAAAACATCTTTACCAAAGGCTATATTTTGGGCAATAGTTCCCGAAAACATGATGGTTTCTTGGGGAACAATACCAATTTGTCGCCGCAGACTATCAAGGGTAACATCCCGAATATCAACGCCATCAATGAATATTTGACCAGCTTCCGGGTCATAAAAGCGAGGGAGAAGATTCACAAATGTGGTTTTACCAGCACCGGAAGCACCCACAAGGGCGATCGCTTCTCCTGGCATCACCAACAAACTGATATCTTTTAAAACAGGCTCATCAGGTTTATAGGCGAAAGATACATGATGATATTCTACTTTGCCATTAACTGGGGGCAAGGCGATCGCATTGGACTTTTCGACTACCGTCGGCTGAATTGCCATCAATTCAAAAACACGGTCAACTGATGCCTCACCTTGTTTAAATTCGTTGTAGTTATTAGTAGTATGACCAATAGGATCAATTAACAATCCGGCTGCGGTTAAGTAGCTGAAAAATTCTCCTACCGTTAAGTTGCGTTGAGAAATTTGCCACGCCCCTACCATTAATAACGATAATGCACTCAATGCTTCCAAAAATCCTACAATGGGAATTTGAATGGCTTTGAGGCGTTCTGCTGAATATTTTGCTTGAAAACTGCGTTCCGCCTCATAGCTAAATCGAGCGATTTCATAATTTTCGGCTGCAAAAGCTTGCACCAGACGAATACCGCTGAAAACCTCCGTGAGGATAGCCGATAAAGTAGACACCCGATTTTGGCTTTTGAGGGAATACTTGCGTAAACGTTCGCCAAACCAGCCAATTAAAATCCCCATTAGTGGCGCAACAATCACTGTGGCTAGTGTGAGTTGCCAATTAAGGTAAATCATGTAGATGGGAATTGCCACTAACTGCAAAACGCAGGGAATAAAATCGTGAAACAGTTTATGGATGACTTCACCAACACGGTCAATATCTTCTGTGAGGCGGTAAGACAAATCACCTGCTTTGGCTGTTTCAAAAAAGCTGAGATTGAGCTTTTGTAAGTGGCTGTAGACTTGCTTACGGAGAGTAAAAGCAACTCTTAAAGCAGCTTTTGCCATGTATATATCTTGCACAGACTGAAAAAAGCCGCGTACAAGAAACACCAAGCCGAGAATTGCAGCTAATTGAGCGATCGCTACTACATTACCTTTTCCAAAGGGAACTGCCAATTTACCCGCGATGTTAATTAGCGCTAATGTCGCCAGGACATATCCCAAGATGCCAACACATCCCTTGGTAATATTTTGCCACTGGGGTCGGAGATAAGGCAGTAATTGCCAGTAATTAGAACGGGTTTTCAAACTGTAACATCCACAAAAATATTTTCCTTTGTTTGACGCTATCAGCTTTTGTGTAGTTTCTTCACGTTAATTCATATTCATGTCTGGGTTTTCTGAGAGTTCCCAACGAAGTAACCTTGGTAACTGCGATAAATCTAAGGCGTAGTTTCCAACCCACAGGACAATTTCCAAAATTAATAAATAGCGAATCCACAGCAATTCATTTGTAGAACCCAAAATTTTCAAACCCTCGTATAATTGCCAGAAGCGGTAAGGTAAATATAAATAGGGAACCATCACCCATACTACGTTTTGAATTTGTCTTAGAGTTACAATCTCCGAGAGAATTTGCAACCCTAACATCACAAAGTACCAACCTAAGACGGTTAACACAGAAGTGTAACCCCAAAACACGCCCCACAACAGCATTACTACTAACGGCACTAATACTCCCAGTACTTGCACCGTGCCAAACCAGATTTTAAACCACCCTGGTAACGGTGTTGGCAGGCTGAAAGGCTTGGCATTTCTCCAAGCCCAACCTACAACAACTAAAAAAGCTGTCGCAACTAGGAAAAACAGGAGGTTTTCTAGAAACAGATAGAGGTTGAGATCAAAAAAATTCATGATGGTATTATCTACAGTAGTATTTTTGCAGATTAACGACCCAACCAAGTTTTAATGAGATCAAGAATACTAGAACCACCCCATATTAAGGCAAACAAAATTGAAGTAGTTAAAATTGCCCCCATTAAACACAGAACTAAACCACCTAAACTAATAGCACCATCATCTTCTAGTAAGCCAAAGCCAGTCACGAAAATACCCATTGCTGGCAAAGTATTAGTTCCCGGAATGGGAATCATCATGGAAATTGCCATAAGAGCGATCGCGCTGCCAATGGTCACTCTTCCTGGTAAAGTGGTACAAATATAGCTTAAACGAGGACGAGCGATCGCTTCAATTCTTCGCAGCCAAGGAATCCCTCCTTTCAAAAATCCTTGCACTGTTTCTAGTTTGATCGGATAATTCATCATTTTCTGCGGTAGCCAAGGAGTTTTAGCACCAATAATCAATTGTATAGCTAAGAGAAAAATCAAAATTCCGAAAGGAACCGAGTATCCAGGAGCAGGAATCGGCAAAGCTGAAGGTAAAGATAAAATCACCAGCAAAAAGCCAAAGATTCTTTCTTTCGCTAGCAGCAAAATCTCCGATAAACTTACATTTGATGGTCTTTCTTCTTCAAAAAAGTAGCGTTGTAATTCGTTAGACAGTCTAGCCATAAATTGTCAAAATTTAGTTAAATTTAGTTAAACACTATACTCACCTAGGACTGCACAAATAAAAGCACCAATAATCAGAACCCGAATATTCAGTAAATTTTGAGATGCCACAAATTTTGCTGTGAACAATAAACTATCTCCTGACAAAAAACTAACTCAGCCAAATTCAGCGAAGATAATCCTCCAGACCGCAAAACAGCCTAGTGATTTAATCATCTGTGGTCAGTCAAAATGCATAGCATCTCACATTATAAAGAATATGCATCCAACATCTTAACGTTCAGCAATTTTTCCAAATGATTAATATTATTAAGTTTACGTGAATTTATTTTGTCCTTTTCAAAGGATTTAATTACTGACTATTAAAAAAGAATTTTCCTAGCCCCTAGCCCCTAGCCCCTAGTCTCTAACCCCTAACCCCCATTACAGATTCAAAATGCAAAGATATTGGAAAGTACTAGGAATATTTTGGAGTACCGCCATCGCAGCTGAGATGGAGTATCGCATCAATTTCGTCATAGCTGCTTTTACCAGCTTGGGTAATTTGGTAGGTAGTTTATTTGGACTATTCTTGTTTTACCGTACTGGCTACACTTTTACTGGCTGGTCATGGGAAGCAGCTTTGATTGTTCTGGGAATTTTTACCTTACTGCAAGGCTTTTCTGCAACCTTTTTGGCTCCTAATTTGAATCGAATTGTCCGCCATGTCCAGGAAGGTACTTTGGACTTTGTGCTACTCAAACCTATCCGTAGTCAGTTTTGGCTTTCTACTCACACTCTTTCTCCTTGGGGACTACCTGATTTAATTTTTGGTAGTTTTTTAATTTGGTATGCAGGTCAACGTTTGGGTTTGGAAATCAGTAACTATCTACTTAGTGCAGTACCTTTGTTATTTGGTTTAGTGATTCTTTATAGTTTGTGGTTCATGCTAGGAGCAACTAGCATTTGGTTTGTAAAAATCTACAATGTCACCGAGGTACTACGGGGTTTATTGGAAGCTGGCAGATATCCAATGGTGGCGTATCCTACAGCTTATCGCTTTTTCTTCACCTTTGTAGTGCCAGTAGCTTTTTTAACCACCGTACCAGCGGAAGCTATGCTAGGTCGCAGTCAAATAACTTGGTCGATAGGTGCAGCAGTGTTGGCCTTGGTGCTATTTTCAATATCTACTTGGTTTTGGCGGTTTGCCTTACGTTTTTACACTAGTGCTTCAAGTTAGATAGTGAATTATCCGGTATAAAAATGTTTATATATTTGATTCAGCAATGTTGAAAATAATGACTTTTATAGCAAAGAGCATATACATTAGAACATCTTGAGAGCGTGAATTTGAGTAACACAACCCACAATCTTTTTACCTTCTGCCCCTGCCTTCTACCATAGCTCATCATTCACCACTATTTGATGAGTCGCTATCACTAGATAGCAATATCACTGGTTGTTGATACAGGGGTACTGAGAATGTGACTGTTGAGCCAAGTCCTTCACCGAGACTGTAAAAATGCACTTCACCGTCCATTGCCTCTACCAGTTTTTGGGATATTGCTAGTCCTAAACCGGTACCACCGTACTGGCGAGTGCGAGAACCATCTACCTGAGAAAATAATTGAAATAGTTTATCTTGTTTATCTAAAGAAACGCCAATGCCAGTGTCTGCGACTCGAACTCTCACCATCCCCGGAAATTGCTGGTCTTGAAATTTCGCTTTCTTCAACACTAAATCGGCACTGATGGTGATGCCACCTTCTTGGGTAAATTTGATGGCATTGTTCACTAAGTTGAGCATAACTTGTAGCAAGCGTTGGTAATTACCTTGAACAATGATTTCATCAGAGGTAGGAGGTAACTGCATCCGGAAACTGAGGTTTCTCATCTCTGCCTGGGGACGCATGAAACTTTCTACATCACCAAATAGTTCATCTAGTTTGACAGGAGCGCAAGTTAGCTCCATTTTGCCTGCTTCGATTTTGGCTATGTCTAAGATATCGTTAACGATATCTAGCAAATGTATTGACAATTGATGAGCTTCTGTCAAAAACTGATTTTGTTCTTCTGGGTCGTCTGCCATGCCCTCTAAAATCAGTTTTAAAAATCCGATCATGCCGTTGAGGGGAGTGCGAATTTCATGAGATACATTAGCTAGAAATTCGCTCTTTAAGCGTGAAGCTTCTTCGGCTTTTTGACGGGCTGCTTCAAGTTCTTTATATAAAGTAGCATGGGCGATCGCAGTTCCTAATTGATCTGCTACTTCTTTGGCTAGTTCACGTTCTACATTTGTCAACGGACAACACTCATCCCGCAGAGTTATGGCTATTAATCCATTAGCTTGGTCTTTGTAGCATGTCGCTACCACCAAAACTTTCTGTTGCGAACATGGAGTATACCCTGACCCCTCCATCACAACTGGTTCTAGGGTTGCTAATGCTTGAGCAAAGGCTGGCTCAGAAGCTACATCTATTTCTAAGCCAAGCATTGAACTGCAATCTGGCTGATGATACTCTGCTATTACCCGCACTCTAGTACTAGAAGGCTGGTAAGGACAAATAATACAGCGCTCCAGCCGTAGTGCTTTTCCTAAACTATCTACTGTTTGCTGCCAAATAATATCTAAATCCAATGTCCGCCGAATGTTTCTGGTAATTTGATTTACCAGATGCTGGTGTTGCTGTGAACGTAAAGCTAAATCTACTTGTGTAGGCACTTTTGGTGCTACAGTCACTTCTTGTTTGTTGACTGTAGCTTGTAATAGTCGCCCCATTACCAAAACTGTAGTAGCGGTGGTTCCCAATTGTGGCATGATTGGGCAAATTGCCAATTCCAACTCGAATAACTCTTGGTGGTAGCTAAACCAGCATTGAAACTTTTCTGGCACTAGATTGTTTAAAATCCGATGCAAACGCTCCAAATAGCCACCCTTATCCACAGGGGTAAAAGTTTCGTTTTCATTGCCCCCATTAACTATTTGCTCGGAGTTTAACCCCAAAAGTTCACTTTGCTGCCAATAAAAGGTCAGATAGCGCCCTGCTCCATCTTGGGTGAATACCAGCTCTGAGCCAAGAGTTGATAACGATCCATCAATCTGATGATCGATATATTCCAGATTTTGAGAAAATAAGTTCGGCAATTGTGAATTGGCAGTAATAGTCATTAATCGAGTTGGATAGACAAATAGCAACTCAAAACAGTTTTACTAAGGCTGCTCAAAATCTGGCATAAAATGTTACAGATTTGGCAAACTTATACGAGGTATTTTGGCGGTTCTGGAATCTAAATTGACAAACTTTACGTTTTTTTTATTTTCTATTTACAAATTATTTACGGATGTCAATCATTCCATTCCCCTCTTGGTGGAATAGGTATGCGATGAGGGGTGCGTGTCAGTTCATCATCTCTGGGAACATCTCCCCGCAACCATTGGCGGATTGCCACCTCAATTACCTTGCTAGGATCATTGGTTAAATGCTGAATTTGTTCGAGTAGCTCGGAATCTAGGCGGACAGCAATTTCTACCTTATCGGCTTGTCTTTGATCCGCGTCGGTAGCTTTCTCTTTCATATTCATAGGTTTATATACTCGGAGGTTGCTTTGTCAAAAGCTTTGTAAAGTAGTTCTATTCATTTTTCAGGGTGTTTACTGACAAGTTTTAAAGGTTATAGTTACATAGTTCCCCGAAATCCTACCAAAGTAACAAAGGGCATTAGGTTTCCAGCAGCAATTGTCATAGAACAGACGAGACAGCAGCTTTTTAGGAATTTTGTCAGTAAATCAGCATTTCTGGGCAATTACTGATTGTAATTGCCCATGATATCTAAACTATGTACTTATATATATTTATTGTACGCTCCTGATTGATCAATACAATCAGGTAAAAATAGACTTTACATATAGACTTTATATAAATTCTTAAAAGTCTACCTATTTACCGAGTCAGTTTCCCACCTTATTATTTCCTTAATAGCAGCGTCTTGGCTAAGAAAGCATTAAAATACATGAAGTAAATTGCTCTTTTAACTTTGGTTGCTGCTTTAGCAAAGATAGTATATGACTGACGTTCCCGCAGTTCGCATTCGCAATTTTTGTATTATTGCTCATATCGATCATGGGAAATCCACCCTGGCCGATCGCCTACTGCAAGCTACTGGCACTGTTGACGAGCGACAGATGAAGGAACAGTTTCTCGACAACATGGATCTGGAACGGGAGCGCGGCATTACCATTAAGCTGCAAGCTGCCCGGATGAATTATCAGGCCAAAGATGGTCAGCAGTATGTGCTGAACTTAATTGACACGCCTGGTCATGTGGATTTTTCTTATGAAGTGTCCCGTAGTCTTGTTGCTTGTGAAGGAGCTTTGTTGGTAGTAGACGCGTCTCAAGGTGTTGAGGCGCAGACTCTGGCAAATGTATATTTAGCTCTTGAGCATGACCTGGAAATTATCCCGGTTTTGAATAAAATTGATTTGCCTGGGGCAGAGCCAGATCGGGTAATCGGCGAAATAGAAGAAATTATCGGTCTGGATTGCAGTGGTGCAATTTTGGCTTCTGCCAAAGAAGGAATTGGCATTAACGAGATTTTAGAAGCAGTTGTGGAGCGTGTGCCGCCGCCCAAAAATACGATCAATGAACGCTTACGGGCATTGATTTTTGATAGTTATTATGACAGTTACCGAGGAGTAATTGTATATTTTCGGGTGATGGATGGCTCTTTGAAAAAAGGCGATCGCGTCTATTTGATGATATCTGGGAAAGAATACGAAATTGACGAGTTGGGCGTTCTCTCTCCTACCCAAAAGCAAGTTGAAGAACTGCACGCTGGGGAAGTAGGCTATTTAGGTGCGGCAATTAAAGCTGTAGCCGATGCGCGGGTGGGAGATACAATTACTCTAAGTAAGGCCAAAGCCGCAGAACCCCTACCTGGTTACGCAGAAGCTAACCCAATGGTCTTTTGTGGTATGTTTCCTATCGATGCTGACCAATTTGAAGACTTACGGGAAGCTTTAGAAAAGCTTAGACTCAACGACGCGGCGCTGCAATACGAACCAGAAACTTCGAGTGCGATGGGGTTTGGCTTTCGTTGTGGATTCTTGGGCTTACTGCACATGGAGATTGTCCAAGAACGCCTAGAGCGAGAATACAATCTGGATTTAATTATTACAGCTCCTTCAGTGGTTTATAAAGTAATCACCATTAAGGGTGAAGAACTGTACATTGATAATCCCAGCCACTTACCTGCACCGAACGATCGCGAAAAAATTGAAGAACCCTACGTCAAAGTAGAGATGATTACGCCGGAAACTTATGTCGGCACTCTCATGGAGCTGTCACAGAATCGGCGTGGTATTTTCAAAGACATGAAATATCTCACCCAAGGACGCACTACACTGACTTACGAATTACCTTTGGCAGAAGTTGTCACCGACTTTTTTGACCAAATGAAGTCGCGATCGCGCGGTTATGCCAGCATGGAATATCACCTCATCGGCTACCGCGAAAATCCTTTGGTGAAGTTGGATATCATGATTAACGGCGATCCTGTTGATTCATTGGCGATGATTGTTCACCGGGATAAAGCGTACAACGTCGGGCGGTCAATGGCCGAAAAACTCAAAGAACTCATTCCCCGCCATCAATTCAAAGTACCAATTCAGGCATCAATTGGTAGTAAAGTTATTGCCAGCGAACACATTCCCGCCTTGCGGAAAGACGTATTGGCTAAATGCTACGGTGGTGATATTAGCCGCAAGAAAAAACTTTTGCAGAAGCAAGCAAAGGGTAAAAAGCGGATGAAATCTGTGGGGACAGTGGATGTACCCCAAGAAGCCTTTATGGCAGTTCTGCGTTTAGATCAAGATTAATGTGATTAGGGCATGGGGCATGGGGAAGAAGGGGTAAGGGCTGTC
>NZ_JAECZB010000076.1 GCF_016056295.1 Atlanticothrix silvestris CENA357 | reverse complement strand
AGCTCCCCCTGCACCCCCTGCCTCCCCTGCTCTCTTCGCTCACCTAAAAGTACATCATTGGGTTTAAGAAAACTGTATAGTTTCCTGGCTAATTTAATATCATGAGTGTTCAAGACATCGATGCACAAAGCAACGGCGGCTCCTGTAACTAAACTGAATATCACACCAATTTTGGCAATTGGAAACCCGCATCCGGGCTTTTGACTACTAGGTTGAGGATATTCTTTTTGGTTTTCTTGTGTGTCCGGCATAGAGACAGTTGACCCATCTATTACTTTTACATTGCGACCACACCATAAATACTCTGTTGTCACTTTCTCTTCTAAGCTTTGGGCTGAAGAAGTGAAAAGTTTCTCTAATAACTTTTCTGGGAGTCTTGCTCTAGCTTGGCAATAAGCACTCGTATCTGTTGACGGAACTTCTACCTCTGCTTCTGCCAAATGTGCAATTATCTTACTTACAACATTGTGGCAAGTTTTATCAGCATCTAAAACTTGAGATAAAAATGCCCATAAGGTTATAAATGGGTCAAATAATCGCTTTTTGTATTTAATTTTTAGCTCAGATATTGCAAGTCTTATTACCGATTCCGGCAACAGTTCTTTAAAAGGCAGCCCTAAGCTCTGACTAAATTTGTCCTTGAGGATTTGTACTCTTAATGTCACAGTAGTAGTAATTTTGGTTTTGGCTTGCTCGTTTCAATTAAAGTATCTAATGAACGAGTAAGCTTTTTTTACCTCCAAAAATTTTTTAGAACATCTCTGCTTTCTGGCACTTTCTTTTCTGCTACTTATTTAATGCACACAAACACGCTTATATATGTTAATTAATGCTATTACTGTGGACTTGGGCAACACAACCTGTAGCCCTGATTCTGTAATGCTTTGAGCTTATCTTAGTGCCATTCGGCTTAAGCCCTCAAGATTAAGATATAAGGACTTCAGTCCTTACTACGAACTAATATATTTCTGCCACATTTGGGTGTAAGCATTTTCCATTTCACGGGTAAACTGCTTACCATTCCATAAAGGTGATGTTTTTCTGGACTGTTTCAATTTCCAAGAGATTTGTTGGCGCAAAGCTTCATCTTTACCTAGACGCACGCCCCATTCTACATATTCTTCATCAGTCCAAGCAATACCTTCAGTAACGCCAGCATTCATCATCATGGTGTAGCTGTTACGCGCTGCAAATTGCTCACCTACTTTTGTCACCATAGGGATACACATCCACAATGTTTCTAAAGTAGTCGTTGCTCCATTGTAGGGATAGGTATCTAATACAATATCGGCAATGCCTAAATTAGCTCGATGAATACTTTCTGAGGGTACACCGGGAAGAAATCGGAATTTTGAGGAATCTACACCTTCTGCTTCTGCCAGTTGATAAAAGAATGCTTTAACAGATTCTTCATTAGAAGATATTCCTTTAATTAAAAAATAGCTATTAGGAACTTCTTTAAGAATCCTCAATTGTAGTTTTGTGATGTCTGGATGTCGCTTGAAGCCTCGCTGACCACAAAAATATACTACTCCATCACTAGGAATATCTAACTGTTCACGATGTACTGTAGGTACACCCACTTCAAAACCATCTACAGCTATATATGTTTGAGGTAAACGCCAGATTTTTTCTCTGTAGTGTTCCTGTGCTGATTCTGGTAAAACATAAGGATCAGCAATAAAATAATCGACAGATGGACTACCGGAAGCATCCCAACCCAACCAAGTAGCTTGTATTGGTGCAGGTTTACATTGCACAACTTCACAGGTAGTATCTAAAGTGATGCTATCTAAATCAATTAATATATCAATTTCATCTTGATATATTTGTTCTGCCATAGACCAAACATTTGTTGATTTATATGCTTGATCTACCTGATCAATATACCACTGATGCAGAAAATCCAACATATTATCTGCACCCATAAAGTAACCATTTATTTGAAATTTATCTCGGTCGTGATGTTGAAATATCCATCTAGCTAACCAACCTACAGAATGCGTTCTTAGGCAATAAGATATGTACCCTATCTTTAATTTCTTGTTAGATGTACTTTGTTGCTTTCTTTGTAAGTGTCCCTGAGAATATTTTTCTACTTGTTTTTGAGCATACACAGCAGTGTTATCATTACATAATTTAAGTATTTGATTTTGAATTTTCTTATTTTCATGCAAATTATCTTCAATATAAGGTGCAAAATAATTAGCACCTAAGAGCCTTACTATTTTTATTTGATCTAAGTCTTGCGGATTCTCTTTGATAATTTGCGCTATTAAATCTTGCTGTTTACGATTGGCAGCGCAAGATTCTTCCCAATAACCACCAGCACTTATTAAACCACGTAATATTTGGCGATTGGCAAATATTTTTTCTGCCAAAGAATCGACTAAAGAATAAAACAGTTTAGCAGTTTTTATACCCAAATCAAATTTACCTTCATTTTGGTAAAAAGCTGTTAAATGTCCTAAAAATTCCTTATTTTCAGGGTCTAAGTTTAAATATAGTTCAGCTAAACTTCTTGCTATATCTGAATGCCCATGAGAATAGGCAATGTCTACAGCAGCGGGTATCAATATACTTCTGAGAGTTTGTAGATTGTCTGCGAAATAAGGTAAACTAGCTTCTACTAAATCTATCGAGGAAGACTCTAAATATGCATAGTCCAAAATACTCCGCAAAACTAGCGTTAATAATTCTAAATTAACTTCTAATTTTGGCTCAGATTGGAGTATTTCAATCAACCTATATTCTTCTAAATCTTCACTTTTATAGGTTTTGGCTTCTATTGCTAGTTGTACGAGATGCAATAAGTTGTGAACATCTTTAGGAAAAAGTTCTTTGATACTTTGTCTAATCTTCCAAGCAAGTGAATATTCTTCTAACCTTTCTTGACGTTCAGCTTCTGTTTTTAATATTTCTTTTAATTCTGCATTTTCATCACTGACTTCTTCTGCTTCATCTTCCATTATTGCCATTAGCCAAGTCGTTTTGGCTTCTAATTCTTGTCCCTGTAACAAGAAGATTAAACCTAAATACCAATAATGGGACTTAACATCGGGTTCTGCCGTAATTGCTTGCTCGTAAATACCAGCAGCTTTCAGATAAATACCTTGGAGTAACAACTCATACCCTTTTTGCTGGTAATTAACTTGAGGATTAATAAAAGCAGATTTATTCATATCATCTCACTCAATATATAAGACAAAAGTGAGTAGTCTTTACACTACTCACTCCTACAAGTCATCAGCTAAAAATGGCTGTAATTTTCATAAACATCGGATAAATTTTTTATCTAGCTAAACTATTGTAACTATCTGCACAACTAGTAGCTTTAGCAGTAGTGATGTTGGCAACGGTGACATTAGCTACTGCACCAAAGTTATCTACAGATTTAGGATCTGGAGATTCACAAGCTATTGCTACTGTCAGTGCTTCAGAAGTAGCACCGGAGCCTAGTTCAGTACCTACTGCTCCATAGTATGATTTCAAAGCTTTTTTATAAGCTGAGGCATAAACAATTCCGAGGTCAGCAGTTGTAACAACAGAGTAGTAGAAATTGTCGGTTTGGCTCTTAACACCTACTTGCAGTGTTGACATATCTTTGGCAAAACCTTGGTATTCCAAGAAGTAAGCTTGCTGGGCGCGGTTGATTGTACCAACGTTATTCTTAGGTTCAGCTTGTTTAGCTTTATTTACCTGACCAAGTAGTGAAGGTAACGCGATCGCTGCTAGTACACCAATAATAATTACAACTACTAGCAATTCAATTAAAGTAAAACCTTCTTCTTCTCTGTTCTTACGGTTGCTGAGGTGGCTGAGGAATTTGGCTTGTAATTCTGGCTTGAGCATGGGGTTTCTCCTGTGGTTTGGGGTGTAGAATGCGATCGCTGTCTTCTAGAAATAAATTACCCAGTTGCGATCTTTGATCTATCACTTCAGTAAAAAAAATTCTTGCTCAAGCTATATTTACGTATATTTACTAGTTAAATTATCCTTAGCAATGGAGAGGTCGGGTTTATCTCCTGCTTTCTACTTAATATTTCAATCAAACTCAGGTGGCCACAGTTGCGATACTTCCAATTCCCAACCCGGTAGCAATTCTGGCAATGTGAGTATGTTTCCACTCTGCAACATCACTGGCGCTTGGTTGAGCCGATAAACTGTTACTGTTAATTTGTCAGGGTCAATTAATATGCCAACTGTAGACCCAAGTTGCAAAAATATAAGATATCTAAGTAATCCTATCTTGCTTAATTGCAGTAAGCCTTGGTCAAAAATTTTCAACCGCTGCTTTATTCCGGTAATTCAAACTTGTAACCATAGCCTCGAACAGTTTTAATAAACTCAGGTATATTAGTATCAACTTCCATCTTCTTGCGAAGCTGACCAATATGCACATCAACTACTCGGCCATCTCCCACATATTCACAACCCCAAATTTTTTGGATTAGCTGCGGACGACTCCAAGCTTGACCAGGATGACTCGCCAAAAAATGCAAGATATTAAACTCCAAAGCTGTCAAAGCTAGAGGCTTATTATTAAGTGTGACTTCTCGCCCATCGGGGTTAATTGCTAGCTGCTTAAAAACGAGGCGCTGTGTCGGAGAAGGGTTGATACAGCGTATGCGTCTCAAAAGAGCTTGTATGCGAACTTCCACTTCTGCTAGACTAAAAGGCTTAGTCATAAAGTCATCAGCACCAGCTGCAAGAATTTTAATTTTATCAGCCTCGTCAGTTCGTCCAGTCAATATCATCACTAAAACATTAGTCCGACTCTGCATTTCTTGGCAAAGATGATAGCCATTTGTATCTGGTAAATTCCAATCTAAAATTACTAAAGCTGGGTCGAAGTTATCAAACAATGAAAGAGCCGTTTTACCATCTGCGGCAGACTCTATTTGATATTTTCGACTTAAAAAGCGATATATAAGATTACGGACACCGAAATCGTCATCGACAACAAGAATTTTAGGATTTGTAGCGGAAAGCATAACCATAACTTTTTAGCCTATTGTTTATCTGGCGATTCGCTTTGGGGATAGTTATTGATTAAGAAGCCACTCTTAGGAAATCTTGCTGCATGCACTTCTTAGAAGGTTTATTTACGTCTACCCTGGCTCATTACGTAGATGTAAAGCCAGCTTGTCGCCAGACATTGCCACTGTAGTACTTAGCCACATTTAATTTTCCATTAAATTTATAAAAACTTCAGCTATCATAATGCATCCCAAATGTATAATTTTTGTGTGACTTTGGTATGTTTTTGATATTTAGTGGTATGATTTTAAATCTTCCTAGTTAACAGAAACTTTATTTTAGGTATATTCTCTTAACTACAAATAGGCTGTACTAGGCTTTACCCTCTTTTGTTGACGCTGGCTAAATAAGAGTAACTTGTTCATAAACAAAGCCACAAAGTTATCTTAATTGTAAATTTTGTAATATATTTTACTCTCAATCTACCATATAGGAATACCTTCTTTGGAAGGCTATGAGACATTTTTCCGGAGTGCATCTACGTGCAGCCACAAAATTGACTGTACAAAAAGCATAAATATACTACTGGGAATATGACAAGCCAAGGACTAAGAGCATCACCAGAAGGCATCAGAGCAGCAAAAATAGCTTTAACTGACAAAACCTTAAGTCAACATAAATTAGCAGTATCTTTAGGTATTACACGCCAACCAGTTTCTAAATTTTTTGCAGGTGAACCAGTTTCTCGTAGTTGTTTTGTGCAAATTTGCCAAAAGCTAGGGCTATCTTGGCAAAAAATCGCTAGCTTATCTGAAGATGTTGCATTTCAAGTGGGTACTAAAGTCAATGCTGAAAGTATTGACCTTGATAAATTGGTATGTGAAATACGCCAAAAACGCCAAGACAAAGTTCAAGACCAGTGTAGTACTCTACAAATGCTAGATATTGCTCAACCAATTCCACTAGTAGAAATTTACACTAGTTTGAATGTTTTAGAAGAGATAACCAGCCAAAAATGGTTAGAAATTTCGGAATTGTTAAAAGATTTCAGCCCAGAAATAAACTTCAACCGAATCGGAGGAGATAAGCAACCAAGAAAGTTACCAGCATTAGAAGCTGCATTGCGATACTCGAAATTAATGATACTAGGTAAGCCAGGTTCAGGTAAAACCACATTTTTACAGTATCTAGCGACTGAGTGTAACAATCGTCAATTTCAACCGCACCGCATAGCAGTTTTTATCAGACTGAAAGAATTTGCCGAAGATGCTAAAAGTGAGAGTGAATTTAATTTATTGAAATTTATCAGCCAAGAATTTCTCAGCTGTGGGATTGATGAAAAATCAACAACAACCATACTAGCTCAGGGCAAAGCGTTGATTTTGCTAGATGGATTAGATGAAGTAGCATCATCTCATGCAGATAAAGTTACTAGAGAACTACGCAGATTTACACAATATTTTTATAAAAATCAGTTTGTGATTAGCTGTCGAATTGCTGCTCAACAATACAGATTTATGGGATTTACAGAAGTTGAGGTTGCAGATTTTAGTTATGAACAAGTCGAAATTTTTGTGAAAAATTGGTTTTTTGCAGTCGCGCATAAATCTAGAGAAGATGGGGAAGCTACGGGAAATTTTTTTCTTCATCAATTGAATCTCCCAGAAAATCAGCCAATTCGAGAATTTGCTGTGACACCGCTTTTGCTACATCTAATTTGCTTAGTGTTTCAAGGGAAGGCTGAATTTCCATCTAACCAAACTAATTTCTATGAACAAATATTGAATATTCTGTTAATCAGATGGGACGAAGTTAGAGGTATTAAACGAGTTCAGTCTTACCATGATTTAACTTCAACAGCTAAAAAACAACTACTATCTCAGATTGCTGCTATCACTTTTGAACGAAGAAATTACTTTTTTGAACAAGAAAATATTCAGCAATTCATTACTGAGTACTTAGGTAATTTCGGCAGTATAGACATAGATAAAAGTAAAGTTATGCTGAAAGAAATTGAGGCACAAAATGGCTTTTTTGTGGAAAGAGCAAGAGGAATTTACTCTTTTTCTCACTTGACGTTACATGAATATTTGACTGCGAAAAATATTGTTCACAATTACCAATTACAAGCCGGAAAAAATCTCGTAAATAAGATAACTGAAAAATCCTGGCATAATGTATTTTTGCTAACCGTTAGTATGTTAACTAAAACTGATGAAATACTATGGTTGATGAAACACAAAATTGATTCCTTAGTATCTGCTGAAGTTAAAATACAAGACTTTCTTATCTGGCTATGCCAAAAATCAAGTTCGGTCTCTACCCACTACAAAGCAGTAGCTGTTCGTGCTTTTTACTTGGTTTGCGTTGGACGTACTCCTCAGGATAACCAATTCGCCCAGCGTTTTGTACAGCCCTGTGAGCATAGCTTAGTTGACCCTACTGATGCTATGACCAAAAAAGATAAAATTAGATCTTGCTGTAAAACTCGTTCATTTGTTCATACTCCTAGCTATGACTTGGAGTGTGCCCTGCTTGGTAACATAGCCTTTAACCCTAACCTTGCCCTTGACGACTTTTTGATTAGTACTCTTACTTGCGCTGGTGAGCTTAATTTTGCTGTGAAGCATAGTCTCAACGATACCATTGCCATTTCTTTTGATCATGCCCATGCCCTGAACATTGCCTTTAATGAAGCTCTGGAACTGGTATCAGAATCTGAATTTAAGCAAGTGCTACAAAAGCTTAAAAAACAATTACCCCAGATAGATAGCAATTCCAAAAAGTTTCAAGAATGGTGGCAAGTGAATGGTAAAATTTGGGGTCGAAAGCTCAGAAGTGCGTTGATTCAATATCGTAATATTGGTCATGATTGGCAATTTAATCAACAGCAGATGGAATTGCTTCAACAATATTATTATGCAAATAAATTACTAGTGGATTGTCTAAATTGTGCGGTAAATATAACTCCAATGCTGCGGCAAGAAATTGAAGAAGCATTATTATTAGCAAATCCTACTGTTAAACACTAAAAATATTTTGATCTTAGTTTTTTTAACATTAAATATATAGAAGATGTATTTTAAAATTTGTTTGTAAAAATTGAAATAAATACTTTATTAAATGAATACGGTTTCGTTAAGGGAGGATAATTGGTATTTTTTGATGCGATCAATTGCGTCCTAAACGAGACTTTTTGGGTTAACTGAACGTTAATGGTTTATAGCAGGTTTTAAAATTAAGAGTGTGAAGAAAATTTTTACCTTTTTTGTTCAAAATTAAAGTAAATAACCTGAGTTCAGGTTAAAGATAAGAAGGTAAAAGCCACTCAAATTGAAAGCTAGGTTTCTTAGGCTGATGACAATAAGCGATTAATCCGCACAGAACATTAAAGCAAAAATTGACTGGGCTCGTTCATAATTTATTCCTTGACTATCTGTATCATACTTTTTGTGAAAAAGTATAAGCTATGGAAAAGGTCATCATGCCCTTTGCTAAAGCAGTGAATAAAGTATTAAAATTTCTTACACTCCAAAACTGAAGTGTCACTAGTAGGGATACTATTACAAACTAAGCAGTTTTTTTGATAAAAATTGCACCGGAAAATGGCAGAGGTTAGAGCAATGAATGAACGTCACCGTTACTTACAAATCGCTCTTATTCTTGTCGGAATTGCCTTTTTACTTATTTATCCGCTGACAAAGATCTGGGCATCAGGCTGGTTATGGCAACCTGGTCAGTACGAATATGAACAAATGATTATTGGTGTTTATGCGACGCTTGGTGTATTTTTGTTGTTGGCTTCAAGGCAACCCGAAGCTCACTTAAGTTTAATCTGGTTCACTGTTTGGTCAAGTTTAGTCCACGGGCTAATTATGGCGGTACAAGCAGTAATTGATCCTGCTGAACGTGGACACCTGTTTGGTGATGTTCCAGCATTGTTATTGGTGGCAATTATCCTTGCCTTTCTTACGCCGCGCAAAGTGGTATCTAGTGTAACTGATAGCTCCACTGCCCCAAAGATTAATCTACCTTAGAAAGTACACTAGTTCTAGCCAACCAATTTGTTGCAGACAGCGACAGACACTCCGCTACGCCGCCTATTTGTTAAGAGTTGCTTGAGTTACCGTTGAGGTGTATAAAAGCTGGTAAATTAAACGGTGTTAGCGCTAAATCTGTAGTTAGGTAGCGATCGCTTGGGTTGAAAACGGCTTATCAAGTCCAAGTGTGTAACCTTGGTAATCACTGCTCATTTCACCCCAGTTACAAGATTTAAAGAAATTTCTTAACGGTTTCAATCAATTGCTTAAGCAAGGAAATATTTGTGATATCACTTTTTACACGATGTCTTGCAGAATTTCTTGGTACATTTGTGCTAGTTCTTGGCGGATGTGGAAGTGCTGTTTTTGCAGCAGCATTTCCAGACGCGAAAGCCAATGAATTAGGAATTGGCTTTGTAGGTGTTGCTCTGGCTTTTGGTTTAACAGTGCTAGTTATGGCCTACGCAGTTGGTCATATTTCAGGTGCTCATTTTAACCCAGCTGTATCATTTGGTCTTTGGTCAGGAAAGCGTTTTCCTGGCTCAGAATTGCTTCCATACATTATTGCTCAGGTATTGGGAGCAATATTAGCCGCAGGTATAGTTTATTTAATTGCTACTGGGAAACCAGGATTTACGCTTTCTGGTTCCAATCCATTAGCGACAAATGGTTTTGGAGTACATTCTCCTGGAGGTTATTCACTGGCTGCTAGTTTTATTACAGAGGCTGTACTTAGCTTCATTTTTTTAATTGTGATCTTAGGTGCAACAGATGGTCGCGCGCCAAAAGGCTTTGCACCAATTGCTATTGGTTTAGCACTAACGCTGATTCATTTGATCAGCATACCCATAACGAATACATCGGTTAATCCGGCTCGTAGTACTGGCCCGGCACTTTTTGCTGGTGTAGAACTGTTTAAGCAAGTATGGCTGTTTTGGGTAGCTCCAATTTTCGGTGCGATATTGGCAGGTCTATTCTATTCAAAAGTTTTAGGTGAATCAGGCGAACCAGTTGTAGGTGAGGTAGAACGTGAATTTTCGCCCAGTGTGGATGATTATTCGCAACGATAGTAAAGAAAAAACAGCCTAAGAAATAATCTCTTCTATTGCTTTTATTGCTTCATCCACATTATTAGCCCCCCTGAAGGGCAGCAGGGCTGATTCATTCGATCTCTTAAGATTTTGTCAAGAGTATGAATCAGAAATTTGCTTGAGTGGGAAAAAGAAAAACTACCACCTCAACCAGCAAATTTAAGTGCGTTCACCATTTTCTTGCCCAAATGGACGTTAGGTTGTGTCTGTTTTACCCAATCACTCAATTCACTAATGTTTGGTTCAATTGCCTGTTGAATTCGTTCATTGGTTGCTACCAATGTGCCTAGCCCAATTTCAATTTGCCCCAATTCCCACAACATTTCTTGCTGTTTTTCGTAGGGAATATGTGCATAATTATTTACCCATCCTAAAAACGCCTGTAAAGAGATTCCTAAATCTTGTCCTGGAATGATATTTTGTGGTCAAGAGGCTGTTTGTATATTGCCACAGTACTCACACTGGCACGTATGGCGTTGATACTCAACTATTTCAATGGGACGCTCCACTAGTTGCGCTACAGACTGTTTTTCTACTTTTACTGCCACAGCCGCAAACGCTTTTTGACCACAACAGACACAATCACTTGGACGTAAAATTTCACAACGATCTACTCTACCAAAACCCTTACGGGTCTTACCTTGATGCCCTGGTTGCCCACCTGGCTTTCTTTTGGGATGATTTGATTCTTCTTGCGGTGCTGCTTTTTTGTTTTCACTCTTTTTGAGGATGTCTCCTGATGGGGGCTTAGATGAGGTTTTACTGTCTAAATCTCTGCTGACTTTTAAACGTTCTATTTCTTGCTGTAGTTCTAATACTGTTTTCTGTAATTCACGTATTACCTTGCTCTGCTCAATAATCATCTCTACCAGTTCTTCCTTCGACAATTGGTTCAAGCTTTCTCTATCTAGTTCTTGAGGCAGGTTTTGGTTCATATTTGTGATACTCACCCTCAAGCTATCCCTTTGTCAATACTCTGCCACCTGAATCCTTACCTAATTTTCTATAATCTCGCAACAGTTCAATTTCCGCGTTTTCGTGTTATTATCTGTAGCCATCTTTTGAAAAATTGGTAGAACTCTCTCAAAGAAACATATCACTGGCAGTGATCGTAACCTGTTTATTAGGGACGAAAGTGTTACAGCTAAAAGCAGCAAGGACAGGTTGTTGGATTTTCGTTATTTTTAGCTTACTACCTGTCCTTTTTTTTATTCCGAACTCAGGTACTTTTACCTTCTTATCTTTAACCCGAACTCAGGTTAAGTAGTATTGACAGCGCTTTTGAGGTACACGAAGTACACCAATTTCAGGAATAGTTTTTAAACTTTGAATTTGAGTTGATTGCTGTACCTAATAAACATCAATATGCTGTATTTTAAATATTAGGATTTTAATTTGAATTTATTGTTTTTGTTGTTAATTAACTGTTAAAAAATATATAAATTAGCTTATCTACCATAAGAGATATTTTGAAATTTTCATACTAAAGAAAGATAAATTGCATTTATAAAATTCGTTAAGTTGCTACTAATGCAATTAGGTTAGGTAAAGCGTATGAATAACAATGTACTAAACAATATCATTCCCTCACAGCCACCAATAGAGTCACAGTCTGACGTTTATGCACTGAAGTCTAGGTTGGAATGGGGCGAGCCAGCTTTTACAATATTGGATATCCGCGATCGCATGACCTATAACGAAGGTCACATTATGGGTGCGATGCCAATGCCAATGGAAGATTTGGTAGATAGAGCTTCATCATCTTTAGAAAAAAGCCGTGACATTTATATTTACGGTGCAAATGATGAAGAAACAGCTCAAGGTGTACAAAGCTTGCGCGCTGCTGGGTTTGAGCATGTATCTGAACTCAAAGGTGGGTTGGCTGCATGGAAAGCAATTGGAGGCCCAACAGAAGGCATAATTGAATCTAGAACTCCCGCAGGTGCAGATGACTACAATGTTGTATCTCGGATGCAAAATCACCTAGATAATCAGCAAAAAGTAGTGGATGCGCCAACCCAAAGTACTGTTCAATCAAGTACTCCCGCAAGCACAGATGAATCTAATGTGAGATTACAACAAGAAAATCAGCAAAAAGACGTATAGTTTTTTAGTCAATAGTCAAAATACAAAAAATCTCAAAGTCTTTTGACTTATGACCATTGAATTAGTGTTCAAATAAATCCTTAAATTGCAACAAATCTAAGGAAACTATCGTTGGGAGAACTTGGAAGCACTCTTGAGCAAGTTCCCAACGATCTTCTCGTTGCAGCATTTCGATCAGCTTCTGCTGGATATTGAGCAGGTAGCGGACATCATTGGCGGCATAACTGAGTTGAGCCTCAGATAAATTAGTAGCATTACCCCAATCAGAACTTTGAGCGCTTTTATCTAATTCTACTTGTGTTAATTCTTGCACCACATCTTTGAGTCCGTGGCGATTGGTGTAAGTGCGGGCTAATTTGCTAGCAATCTTAGTACAAAAAATTGGTTGAACTTTAATATTTAGGTTATGGCGTAAAGTAGCCACGTCGAAACGAGCAAAGTGGAATACCTTCACAACATTCGCTGCTTCTAGCAGTTTTTTGAGGTTGGGGGCATCTGTTTGACCTCTGGCTATGGGGACTACCGTTACCTTGCCCTCAAGGTTGCATAGCTGAATAAGACACAAGCGATCGCGTTGGGGTAACAAGCCCATCGTTTCGGTATCAACCGCGATCGCTTCAGATTCTAAATACTCGGAAAGTGCAGCGTCACTAAGATCGCGATCGCTAACTTGAAAATCTTGTAATCTCATGAATCACTCAAGAATAAATGCAGTGTCTTCCAGACAAACTTACTGTTAGACACTACATTATTATTGTGCAAAAAATCAGCAATTATATCCATCTCATACAAATAGGCAGTTTGTGTATTTTTTAATGTTTAGTTATTTTTGCCGTGCTGTACTAGTATGAACAAAGATTTGCGTGAGGTAAACTTCGCCTTGCTTATTGGCAGCAACACCAATCCCAGTCAGGTTGAAATTGCCTTGTAAGTTTTTCAAATGCCCAGGACTTTCCAGCCAACCGATAACAGCTTGGCTAGCGGGATTACTGTATCCCTGATTGAAGGCAACATTTTCTGCTGCACTGTTATAGGGTAAGGGAATAGCTTTGACCCGCAATTCAAATCCCTGATGGCTAAACGGAACTTTACCTCTAGCCATATTTTGACTATGAATCCTTGCCTGTCGACTGATATTTGCATTGAGTTTCAACTTAGACAGTTTTTTAGCAGCCCGATATCGATTAATTTGGTCAAAAACTGATTTTTCTAAAGCAGTAGTTTGAAAAGTGGTAGTCGAAATTGCAACCTGATTTGAAGGAATCGATAACGGTTGATCGTAAGTGGCTTGTTTTGTTGAACTATGACTTGGTACAGGAGCATTCATTAATCCAGTGGCAAGGACAAGCGTACTTAAAGCGATGCCAAAAGCAGTTTGTCGGAACATGGAGACTTACGCAATGTATATACTTAGTTAGACCTATACTCTAACTTCTTGTTCCTAGAATATATACCAGGATAGTTTCCAAAATTAATAAATTTAGGACAACTTGGCAGATTTTTTAGAAAAAATACAACTAGTAGCCTCCGTAATTTAAATACTTACATGTATTAGCCTGTTCAAGCCACAATCGTTGCTTGATGCTCGACTACAACATGATGAATTCTTCAATAAATAATGTATTTTCTCCTAGATAAATGTTATGGAAACTACATTTTATTAAAAACATGAGTAAAAATTTAATACTTAAGTGTAGTAGTTATAATATACACCATAGCCGCTGTGGATGCATTTCCAGGTTCTACCTGGAAACAAGAGATTCAAAAAATTTTTAAAACACAATTATCACCCACAGACTAGCTCCCAGAACAATAGCAGCCAGATGTTGGCACAACATTGTTCTTAATGGTTGGCGGGCAATTTTTTGGGTTAATACTATCGTTAAAAGTACAGAAAAAATGAGAGTAGCACCTTGCAAAAAGTCAATTACAGCAGGGTGAGCTACCAAGATTGGCAATTGTTCACCGCTTAAACCAAAAGTAGCGAAACTTACAGGTAAAATCCGTCCACCTTCACCCAACCCCAAACGTAGATAGTGAGCTAAGTTACCCCCTAAGACTAAGGGTAGATAGCCATAAGCAAGTTCTACAAATGGTCGAGGCTTACGCTGAAAATTGACCAGATATATCAAACCGTAAGCCACGAAAGTAACAATGGCTGGGATAATTAAAGCTAGCAGCGATAATCCTAAGTGTTGCCAAAACTGAGTTAAATCAAGTTCTAACCCAAACCAAGATTGCAACTCATTCAAGCGATGCAGATATACTCCACCCAATAGCAAAAATAACAATGCTACTTCATAGGTGCGAGGAACATGAGTTGTCCACAGTTCAATACCAGGGGGGCGTAAATTAAACTCGACGGAACGATGGGGACAGGCTTTGAGACAAGTCATGCATAGTACACAGTCTCGGTTATCTTCTAACTGGGCTGGGTGAGAGTATAATGGACACCCGTTGGTTTCCATACCTTCACCTTTCTGGGGGCCACCTTTATAACATTGATATGTAGTACAAGTTGCAGAACAAATACCTTGTTGTGCCCTCAGTTCAGTCATTGAAAGTTTGGCAAATAAACCATTCATCCCGCCAATAGGACAGAGATAACGACACCAAAACCGCCGTTCAAAAATGGCAGAAAAAATCATTGCCCCAGCGGTAATTAATAGCAGTAAACAAGCGCTAAGATAGGCTGTGTTTTCTAAATCCCAAAGTTCTTCCCAAAGAAAAATTAAGGTAAATAAACCAAATAAAAACCATCCGCCCCATTTTTCAGCTTGTTCTCTCGGCCAACGTTTGAGTTGTCGCGGAAATAGCCACAAAGAAAGCTTTTGGGTAATTTCCCCGTAAATCATGAAGGGGCAAACCGAACACCAAACCCGACCCAAGAAGGGAAAGAGAAAAAGGAATAAAGGCCACCACCAAGCCCAAAATAGATTTAAAGCAAAATTGCGATCGCGTGTTTGAGGGCCAATAAATAATACCCCAACCATGATCGCAAAAGCCGCGACAGTAAAACCATAATTAATGCGATCGGGCCACCAATCACTACGTAAAAACCGTCGTAAACGGGGATAAGCATTTAACATATTCACCCGAAATCGCTTTTTCTTCGTTTCGGCTGGCCAGAAGATTTCTTCTGTAAGTTCACTAGCATCTTCTGCTTGTACAATCGCCCGTTCTACCAGATTTTTTAATTCTTTGAGATTACCGGGAAAATCATAAGACTGTAAGCGGCGTAAAGCTTCTGGGGCTACATGTGGTTTAGAAATACCTCTAGCCCGGACATAAAGACTGATGTAATATTCTACCTGTGCTTGAATATCAGCTTTCCGTACTCGTATTGGCGGTACTTTAATCACACGACCAACAGAGCGTTCAATTATTGGCTGTGTTTTTTCCGAAACAATAATAATGCGGGCTTTGCTCTGACGAGATTCAGCGGCTGGTTCTCCAGGACGTGTGACGGGAGTATATGTACTCGTTTGTAACAGCTGCGTCACCGCAGGTAATAACTCTGGGGGCAATTCTTGGATGTTGTTAAAAACTAGAGTACCTTCCTCTAGCCATTGCAATAGTCCTGGTTTACCTCCAGCGCGACCGAATAAATCTGCACCACTGGTTTGAAGAATTCCACAATTAACTTTAATAATTGGTTCTCGCCGTTTAGCAGAACCAAAGTGAATCAGAGCAGCTATATTGTCTTTTTCTAACCCTGGTTCCCCAAAAATCTCTACAGATTTACGTTCATTAGCAGCTTCTCTAATTTGCTCGCGCAAACGCACAGCATAGCGACTTGTGCCGACAATTCCCCGTTGTGCTTTGGTGACTAAATATGGTCGCAAAGCTACAGAGCGTTCTTGTTCGTAACCAAGAGCAGATGTAGCCTGAGCCAATTCTTGCGCCAATTGCCGAGAAAAACCTTGAGTAATTTCAGGATATTGGTTGACTAATGCCCGAAATTGAGTATTAGATACAATCCACAAATGACATTCTGTGACGGTAGTAATTGTGCAAGCGGCTAATTCATCTAATACTAGTTCTTTGAGATGAATAACTGCTCCGGGAAGAAATCCACAAGCTAAAGCTGGGTTGCTTTTATTGGTAGTATTGCTTTCGAGTTGACCTGTATGAAGAATATAAAGGGCTTCTGGGGAATTTCCTTCAGTAACTAGGTTTTTTTCGGCTGGTACAACTTGTTCTTCAACAACTTGAGCGATCGCATCTAACACTTCAGGTGAGAGAATTCCTAAAGCTGTGCGTTCTTGTAGCCATATAACCATTTCTGGAGATGTCATCATGAGTTCTCCGTGACCGCTGCTGTATAAAAGGATTATCCCTGAAAGGAATGTACAAAATATCTGAATTTAGCTTTGATGATTTCGGGAGTTATTCAAATCCTTTATACAGTACTAAAGCTCGTCCATTTGCAGCCGTCCTCGCAGGAATTTCACCTCGGTTGAGCTTTCTAGTAACGCCAAGGCGTGTTTCTTCAACCCAAGTTTGAAAGCTGGGTCCAGCAAAATGGGCTTCACCAACACCAGCAAAACTAGAAGAAGCATTAATGATACGGAAAATCGGTTCTTGTTTTTTAAGGTGGTTGGAAAAAATTAATGCACCCAGAAGTTCTGTAGAACCACCGTTACTGGTTTCAATTTTGGTTTTACCCAGTTCTGTCTTAAAACCGAGAATCCAAAGTTTAGCACCGTTATTGACTACATTCGTTACCCTTGCCCCTTCAGCATTTAGCTGTCGGGCCCAAATACTTTGATCTGGATTGAGGAATCTAACTTTACCTGTCACTATATCATCAACGAAGAGATCACCAGTACCTGTACTTTCAAAATCGAAGCCTTCAATACTACGGAATACAACAGTACGGTCAGCAACGCTCTTCCATTTGACTTGAGAGCCACGCCTGATGTAAAAATTCTCAATTATTAGAGTTGGTTGAGATCCTTTATCTGCAATTATCTCTCCCTTACCCTCAATCCAACCCTGAGTTCCGATAAATCTTCGTACGTTTTTTCTCAGTCGTAGGGTTCCATTGATGGTATAATTTCCTGTTCTTGATACTACTACGGTTGTAGCACCAGAATCAATTGCTGCTTGAAAAGCAGCAGTATCATCCTTTTTGTCATCTGGTTTGGCTCCAAATTTTTCAACACTGACCCATGCTTTTGGATCATCCCAAGGTAGCTGAGGAAATTGCTTAATCGGCAGTTGCAGCGACTCCTTGGACAACTCTTTTGATTTACTAGATCTAGGAAATTCAGCAATTATAGGGCGAGAAGTATATTCACTAATTGTAGTTCCTGAAATATTACCGACTGCATTTCGTGCCGTACTTGAAAGCACATTTTTGTAGCCTACCCCTGATATATTTCGAGCATAAATAAAGCCGGTAGAAGAAATTGCAGGCACATTTTTAGCATTGCCACTACCAACAAGACGAGCATTTAATAGTGTCAACATGCCTCCAGTTTGATAACCGGAATTATTATTACTACCATTGACAATCGCTGGTACAGAATTAAGGCTATAAAGATTTTCAAGACTCATTATTTGCCCACGATTGAAGATACCAGCCCTATTTTGATTGCGAACTGTGATGTTTTGCATCGTAATCCCGGCAATCACATTATTGGTACGTATCCCGTAATCAAATCCTACAACCTCAACATTATCAATGAGCAATGGGCCGACTTCACCATGTGTTAATGCCAGACCTGTTGTTCCTTGTCCATCAAGAGAAATAATCTTGACATTTCGCACAGATCCTAAATTATTGGCAATGAAATTGAGTCCTTCTGCTCCTGGATTTTTCTTTCCTATATTAATAGTCAGATTTCTCACTGAGTTAGCAAAACGTTGAGCTTTTCTACTCGCTTTAAATGCTTTAGTATTTGGATCTAAGTTGGGGTCAAACCCTGTAGAGATAAATGGTCGAGGCTTTTTTGAATCTTGAAATTTGGCAGAAGAATCGTTTAATTGAATAATTACGCCATCTCGGCTTTGCCCTTGCAGTATAGTCCGCTTGTAGTCACTGGCAGAAATTCTTCCCGGCGGCCAATGCAGGGAATCAGAGATGTTATATCTGCCATTAGGCAAATAGATTATCCGCCCCCCACCAGGAAACTGACTCAGTGCTTTTTGAATAGCTTTCGTATCATCTTTACCATCATTGGGTTTAGCCCCATATTCTGATGCAGTCACATCAATAACTGCTGCACTTTTAGGAAATACAATATTTTCTTGTAAACTTTGACTCGTTTGTGCGAGTACAAGCTGGCTTTGACTATTGTTTTTGTTAGTATACTTAATGCAAGCAGTAGCTAAGGTAGCCACTAGGAGTGCAGAAGTGAATTGTTTTAAAATTGACTTTTGAGAAGGCAACACCAATTAAATCTTCTCTCGGCTAAATTGACTACTTAATTACTATATACCTCACCATTTCTAATTTATCAGAAAAAACGCGTATACCTTTCTACTTTTTTATAAGCTGGCTATATCAGTAATTACATCAAAGCTAGCTGGAGGCAGACAAAATCGTGGATAAAGAGCAGATTTTGCAATGGTTACAGGGATTTGCAACTAAGATAGAGCAAAATAAGGAATACTTAACTGAATTAGACGCAGCCATTGGTGATGCTGATCATGGTATTAATATGGATCGTGGTTTTAAAAAAGCGATCGCACAGTTACCGAATGTTGCGGATCAAGACATTGGTAGCATTTTAAAAACAGTAAGTATGACTCTGATTTCTAGTATTGGTGGCGCGAGTGGCCCTTTGTATGGCACATTTTTTCTCCGAGCTAGTACAGTAGTAGCTGGCAAACATAAACTGGCTGCACAAGATTTGCTGGAGATGCTTCAGGCTGGCTTAGATGGCGTACTGCAACGTGGTAAAGCGCAAATGGGAGATAAGACAATGGTAGATGTCTTATCTCCTGCTGTGGTGGCTTTTGGGCAGTGTGTAGGAACAGGTGCGGTGATGTTGGTAGCAATGCAACAAGCTGTAGCAGCAGCGCAAGAGGGGTTGCAAAACACCATACCAATGTTGGCTAAAAAAGGACGAGCCAGCTACCTAGGGGAACGGAGTGTGGGACATCAAGACCCTGGAGCTACTTCGTCTTATTTGATGTTGAAGAGTTTACTGGAAACTTTAGAAAATAAGACCCAGTAAAGGGAGCAGGGAGCAGGGGAAGCAACAAGAGGGGGGAAAAGGTGAGCCAGCGCGGTGAATCCAGTGCTGCGGGAGGGTTAGCCCGACCCAGGCAACTGGCGAACCCGTAGGGTCTTGGGGAGCCAGTCCGTTGCGGGGGTTCCCCCCGTTGAAGGAACTGGCGTGGAAACCACGCCACTTGCTTTATGCCGGCGGCACTTCCTTCAAGTCGGCATAGCCGCCCAACGGAGTGCCTTGGGAACCCGTCCACCGCAGTGGCTCCCCATGAGCGACTGGCGATCTTCGCAGCGTAAAGCCTGCGGCATAGCTTCTCTACGAGACGCTAACGCGAACGCTTAGAGCGACGCAGGAGCGTCACCCTGAAGGGGTTAAAGGGTAAAGGGAAAATAGCCCTGCGGGCTGGGTAAAGGATGAAGAGACAAACCCTTTCCCCCTTATCCTTTCCCCTTCTTCCCCATGCCCAATGCCCCTTCTAACTCAACTAAACACCCGATGTTGCAAGGAAGGCATTTGACGGCGAACTTGCTCTAAACGCGAAGGATTAATTTCTGCGATCGCAATTCCCGGCTGTTCGCCAGCATCAGCTAAAATTACACCCCAAGGGTCGATAATCATTGCATGTCCGTGGGTTTGGCGGCGGTCATAATGAGTACCTGTTTGGGCGGGAGCAATGATATAAGAGGTGTTTTCAATAGCTCTTGCTTGTAGTAATACTTGCCAGTGGTCTTTGCCAGTGAAGGCGGTAAAGGCGGCAGGCACAAATATGACATCGGCTCCTTTATCTGATAGATGTCGGTACAATTCTGGAAAGCGGACATCATAGCAAACAGAAAGACCTATATTACCAAGTTTTTCAGAGAAATAGACCGATGGCAGTTGATTACCAGCCATAACAGTACTGGATTCTCGATAGGTGTTGCCGTCAGGGACGTTAACATCGAATAAATGTACTTTGTAGTAGCGGGCGAGTTCTTCACCGCTAGGATCAATGAGTATGGTAGTGTTATAGACTTTGCCTGTATTATCTACTGGGACTGGAAAACTGCCGCCCAAGATTGTAACTTGAAAGCGCTGAGCCATTTTTTTGAGAAATTGCTCACTTTCAGTGGCAATAGTTTCCCCTTGAGCAAGTTTGTCTTTTTCTTCTCCCATAAAAGAAAAGTTTTCTGGCAAACCTACCAATGCAGCACCTCGACGCACAGCAAGATCAATTAATTCTTCTGCCTGTGCCAAATTTCTATGTAGGTCAGGCACACTGGTCATTTGAATAGCGGCTGCTAAATAAGACTTCATAGATTCAACAAAAAACAGTGGATTGTGCGGTTATAGATTTTCAAATATACCGTTACTTAAAGAACTGCGGGGCTGAATTAAATATGAGTAAGCTTTACTTTTCTTTAAGAGGTTCCCTGGTCTTAGCGTTCTTGAGCAATCTTCCTAGGGTTATAGGAAAATAAAGCAGAGTTAGGTGAAGTTGTTACCAAACTTTAATAAACACTATTTGCTATCTTATGGATGCTCCCGCTTGTATCCAAACTTGATAAGCACAAAAACTTATGCATTGACAGAGTGATCAAATAATGGATTTTAAAATAAAAATTTAAGTATTGACAAAATACTTAAATCATGAACTAAAAAACAAATATTGTTTTTTTTGCCAAAGTCGTGTTGCTACTTGTGAATATGATTGTTTCATTTCCAACTCTCCTTTATGGAAAATATTCATGAACCATAAAAGCAATCCCATTTTCATCGAAGAGATAGTAGAATTTCTTAATCAATTTTTTGATATTAAACGCTTTCCTAGAAGCGAAAGAGGAGGTATATATGTGCCATCAGTATATCCTGTAAAACGTTTAGGACTAGCTCTTGAAGCCAACACAAATTTGCAGGAATGGATAATTTCACAAAGTTTAGATGCACTATTTATCCATCGTCCGTGGAAATTAAAAGCAGAATTTCTTCCATCAGAATTTGGGGTAATCTCTTACCATCTGCCATTTGATGAATGCTTAACAATGAGTTTTAATCCTCGGTTAGCTCAAGTTTTAAATATTTTTGATTTAGAAATATTAGGAAAAAAAGAAAACAGAATAATTGGGATGATCGGTAATATTCAAACCCAAAGTTTTGAGTATTTGTGTAATTGTATAACTCAAATTTTTGGAGGACAAGAGCAAGCGTATATAGTAACTCATAGTGATATCAAACGCGTTGCTGTCGTTGGAGCAATCACAGATTTATTAGTACGTGAAGCAGCAGAGCGTAACGCTGATGTATACATAACAGGACAGTTTCGGAAACCAGCCGAAGCAGCAATACAAGAGACTAAAATGGGAGTAGTAGCTGTCGGACATCATCGTAGTGAAGCGTGGGGTTTACGAGCACTAGCTGGAGTTTTGCGAGAACGTTGGTTGAATTTGGATGTAGTTATTTTGCCTATTTATTGCTGATTATACTATTTAGAGTTAGGTCGAGGGGGAGTATTATCTCCCGCCCCTCCCATTTAGATCCGGACGTGGTTTAGTTATGAGGTTTTCAAGGTTCCGTTCCTTGGCGTTCTCACCCTAAGTTATGTATTGGCTTAGGAACGAGTCACACACGCGTTTGCCTTGTTACGGATAGAGATTGCTGCTGCTGTTTTTGATTTTTTTGATTCCTTCTGATAGCCGCCGAAGTTGAAAAGTTAACATCTTACTATTCAACTGAATGAATAGCCAAAGTGTCGTAAATCTAATTGATCCATTGCGTTCCCAAATAGCACAAGCTATTCTCATCAGAGAAAATCTCCCCTTTATGAAGGACAAGCACCTTTACTAGGGTATCCTCGCGCTGGGATTGCATCACAAACATTAGAAAAACTCACTTCCGGTGCTATCTTCGGTGCCACAAGCGCTATTACAGGTGTTATTAGTACCATTCAATTCAGAGGCAGTAGTTGCAGTAGTTGCACCTACTGCCATTACTTGTGACCATTCACTAACACGGTTATTGTCTAAGACGGGTCGCACTCGATAACCAAGTTGAACCTTATGCATCAACAAGATTACTTCCCGGTTGAGTAATCCTTGGGATTTTAGGTTTTCATTAGATGCCGCTTGTAAACGAAAGCAGCGATCGCTTTGATGTTGCAACTTTGGAGATGCGCCATCCCCAAGCACCTTTTGTAGTTCGTACTCTTTAGCTTCGGGATAGGGTTCCCAGCAAAGTTGCCAGTAGGTTGACCAGCGAATTAAATCTGATGGTAATTCCTCGACTTCATCCGACAATGTAGAAACAAGTCCGGTGATTGGAGGTTGTACCACTTGAAACTGATTAGAAGAGATGTCAGCAGCTAAAGAGGAACCGTCATCAAAACTTAGTACCAGCCCAAATATCAAAGTGAACAGCACAATCAATCGTAGGCATGCTAACCGCAGTAGTGGCAAGATTTTTAGATTCATAATTATGCAAAAGCCCGTTGCTTACCACTCGACAGGTAAAATCATGCCATTGTTGCCGGGACGTCTGTCGGCAACGATTACCCTAGAGCGGACATACGTTCTGGCAGGTAATGTAGAATTGAATACTGCGCTTTTTCGCCCAATTGCTGAGTTGTTGCCGATAACTGCACTGTATATCAGGGAGTTCGGCCCTAGCCCGACGTTATCACCTACGCTAGTTTCAGGGCCATTAGCAACACCATTGATAACCTGCCTACCGCCATGAACTAGAACGCGAGGCCCATAACCAACATGATCACCAAGAGTCAAGTTAGTTGATGCTAACGCATGAAAGACAACATCGTTTGCCATACCAGCAATTTGACCAACATTAAAAGGTTCACCTTCATCACCACGCAGTGAAATTCTATTAGCTAGTTTGTTGTTGAGGTTTGCCAAAGAATCTTCAAAATTGATATTGCCGACGATGCGGTTACGAAAGTTTGGATCACGAGTCGTAATTCCACCTATCTGTGGCAGACCTCCGGGGCTGAAGGGGTGACAAAGAAGCTACAAAGCAGACTGGATAAGAGACATAGCACGTAGACCCTTGCGAAAATAGGGTAGTTTACTGGGCTTTAAACGCATTAAATCATGAGCTAAATCAGCCCAAAACTCCATTGCACCCACCCATAATTGGCCATACAAACCAACCCAAAATGCGCTATGTCGGCGATGTAGTCGGTTTAATTCCTTCAGACGACCAATATATTTTTGTAATCCCATTTGACGAGAGTTACGACCTGCTAAAACAGCACAAGTATAGGCGATAGCAATTAATAAAATCAGTGCCATCAATCGTTGACCATCAGCAGAAGTAGATTCAAGATTATAGCCACCAGTCTTGCAATCACGGAACATGGCCTCAATGCCACTGCGCAACTTAAATG
>NZ_JAECZB010000075.1:39269-119619 GCF_016056295.1 Atlanticothrix silvestris CENA357 | reverse complement strand
CCCAGCCTCCCCAGCTTATCTTCGTGACATTCGCTTTTTAGTCTTCGTTTATACCCTGCTCTTGTGTCTGTAACTGTTTCGATAAAAAAACCCCTACTTCTGGCGTGACGTGCTTCTGCATTTGACTTCGCACTGCCTCTTCAATTCCTGCAAGGTTTGTGAGCTTTTCTTTTGACGTATCTTCGTACAATATTTTAGAGATTGCCTGAATATGTTCTTGAAGAGCTTGCTGTTGTTCTGGGGTCATTGCTAGGTAAATGCACTCGTCTTACTTATCCTGACTGATTTTCACCTTCTTTGCAAAAAACTGGGATGCTCCCGTGAGATTGGTGCTAGCGATCGCAGCAGTCATAAGAATTAGTTTATACGCCAGTCCCATCTATTTTTAGTTAGTTAATAATGATTGAGCAAGTTCAAAAACTTATCGAAAACTCTGAACTAACTTTGTTTGAAAAAGTACAATGGTGAAGCAGGCGCGAATTAAGGTAAGGCAAAGTAGAAATTACTTAGTTTTCCGCCCGCAATAACCAAAAACCACTATAAGTCATCCCGGAATCATCAGGTTGTACCAACAAAAAATGCAACCCTTGGCTTTGCTGTTTTCGCTGTTCAAAAACTTTAGCAGCAGCAGCAACCTCTGAATCTTCAAAAGTCGCTACAATCCATCTATCTATCAAACCAGCTTCTAAAACTAAGCCGTCAGGCGCACCAGCTATGTAGTTTAAAGCTACCGGGCGTACTGAAGCTAACCATTGAGCTAAACGCATTGATTGCCGTCCACCATAAATTACTATACCTGGGACGGGTAATGTTGATGCTAAGCCTAAATTAATGGGTTGTAGAAATTCGGGCATAGACAAAATCGGAATTGGGCGTTCTATAAATACATCTACGAATTCGCCAGCCTGGAGTGTAGCAAAACGCCATTCTTCTCCCCATAGATTTTCTGGTAATGGTATCGGCGGTGGTTTATCCAGTGATAAAGGATATTGTTTTTCTTGCAGCCACTGCTTCAATGCCAAAGTGCGACGGTTAGGTTCCACATTAATACCTAAATTTTGACCTGCGGCCTGAATTAAACTCAAAGACTGGGGACGAAACACCTGAATTACATCTGGTAAATTTTCACCAGCTGCTAACTGTAGTTGAGTAGTAACCCAATCTGAGTTTGCTGCTGACTGGGGACAAGTAGCTGCATACTCAAAGTTACGAGTCGGATTACAAAGCAACAACTCCCATAAAATTTGTCCAGATGCATCCTGTTGCGGACTGCGATAAAAATCAGCTTGCCATATATGCATATAAATTAGAGATTACTGATAAAGTAAATTTAGCATTGTCCAATCAAAGTATGAATTGTGCGATCGCAAACTTGAGGCGATCGCACAGTACGCGCAGAACATTTTCACCATACTTAAGATATAAATCCATTAAAATTTGATAGCAATGCTCCCTAAACAGTTTAATTTTGCTTAGTAAATCGAATAGATATAATGGTTGCGATGTCTTTTGTCAAAGTTACTGCATCATTAAACTCTTTAGATTCCTGTAGTGCCTCATATAGTGAGCTAATCTCTTTAAAAAATCTTCCTATGCCAGTGCTTCACAATAGAAGTAAGTATCCAGTAGTGGTCATAACAATGCTTGTATCAAAGCATTTTTAGCTTTAAAGCCACAAGCGTTATTAAGTTGATTTAACGTGAGTTCGATGAACCTCTCCCCAACCCCTCTCCGACGCGGAGAGGGGCAGAAAATTTCCTAGTTTTGAACGAAAAAATCAAGGTTTCAAAACCTCTCCCACTGCGGGGGAGAGGTCAAATAAAACTTGTCGAACTCACGTTATGGCAACTTGATGAGTACAGATAATTGTAGGGAACATGTTGTGCCCCTAAGCGTGTACTTCATTTAGCTGAAATACGCTGTAATTATTGCAGACGCACAGATACACTGCCAGCATGGGCAGGTAAGCCTTCTGCTTGGGATAAAGTAATGGCTGCTTGACCTATTTTTTGTAATGCTTGTTGATTGCATTCCAAATAGGTAATTCGCTTGAGAAAATCGTAGACACTCAAGCCAGAAGCAAAGCGGGCAGAACGGGCAGTAGGTAGTACGTGGTTTGGCCCTCCTAAATAATCACCAATTGCTTCTGGGGTATAGCGTCCTAAAAATACGCTACCAGCACACTTAATTTGACTGGCCAGGAGTTGGGGATTATCTATACATAATTCCAAGTGTTCTGGAGCTAACTGATTAAGCAGTGGGATACTTTGGGCTAAATCGTTGACAATAATTACTGCACCATGCTTTTGCCAGCTAGCACCAGCAACTTCTTGAGTGGGCAAGGTTGTGAGAATTTGCTCAATGGCCGCGATTACTTGTTGAGCAAAGTTTTCAGAATCAGTAATCAGAATTGACTGAGCGCTGGGATCGTGTTCTGCTTGGGATAGTAAATCCCAAGCAATCCAATCTGGGTTGTTTTGGTTATCGGCTACCACCAGAATTTCGGAAGGCCCAGCGATGCTGTCAATGCCAACAGTGCCAAATACTTGACGTTTGGCTTCAGCAACATAGGCATTACCAGGGCCGACAATTTTATTTACAGGAATGATGCTTTCTGTACCATAAGCCAAAGCTGCGATCGCTTGCGCTCCACCAATACTATATATTTCTGTTACACCAGCAACTTGGGCAGCTGCTAAGACTGCTGGATTAATCTCTCCGCGGGGTGTAGGTACTGTCATCACAATTCTTTCCACACCTGCTATTTTAGCAGGGAGAGCATTCATCAGCACAGAACTGGGATAGCTGGCCCGTCCTCCCGGAACGTAAATTCCTACTTGCGACAGAGCTATCCAGTTTAAGCCGAGTTTTACACCTACTGCGTCGGTGTAACCAATATCTTGGGGTAATTGTTTATTGTGAAAAGCCCCTATTCTTTCGGCTGCTAGTTCTAGGGCGGCTTTGACATCGGCTGGACATTGGGCTGCGTGTTCGGCAATTAAGCTTTCGCTTAAACGCAAAGACTGGAGATCGTAACGATCAAAGCGGCTAGTATAGTCTTTAACTGCGGCATCTCCCCGCACCTTTACATCAGCGAGAATATCTCGTACTGTCCCACTAACATCAACTGTAGCTTCCCGGCGATCGCTCACAAGGGTTTTGAATTTAATATCAAAATCTTTGTCGGTTGTTTTCAGGAGTTGCATGGACAGTACTTGAAAGCAATAAGGTTAATAATTAACTAGTTTAAAACCGTAGCGCCCCTATTGAGCTAAACAATAATTTTAAACTCAAGTTCGTAGTAAGGACTTTAGTCCTTGTTTCCTCAACACTAAAGCGCTTACTACAAACTCCAGCAACGAGATTTTAAAGAGTTGAGAAAAGTCCTCTACACCATACCAGCAACGCCTTCCCCGATGTGTTTCAAGAAATTGCGATAGCCTCTATTGATTTTATAAGAGGCACAGCAATACTGTACCCCCAGATAAAATTCGCTATAGCCATGAAAAAGCGGAATCCGATGTCAGGATTCCGCTAGTAGTTGGTAGTAAGCACTTTAGTGCTTAGGTGATATCCGTTTGGACACATGCTAAAAAAAACTAATCCAAGCAGTCTTTAAGCCGCAGCTGGTAAAGGTTGCACTTGGGAGAGTAGATTGTGCAGTTTCTCTCCTTCAATAACTTCTGTTTCCAAAAGTTGAGTAGCGATCGCTTCTAATAAGTCTCGATTTTGTGTGAGAATTTCTAGGGCTTGTTTGTGGGCAATGTCCACAATTTCTTTGACTTCGCTATCAATGGCTTTGGCTGTGTCTTCACTTACCGCCCGTCGAGGATTAGGTGCGCCATTACCTAAAAACATTGCTTGTTGTCCCTGTTGATAAGCTAAAGGCCCTAAAACTTTGCTCATCCCGTAAGTTGTTACCATCCGTTCTGCTAAGTCAGTTGCTCGTTGCAAATCGTTGGAAGCACCTGTTGTAATACTGTTAAACACAATTTCTTCAGCAGAACGTCCACCTAATAGAGTCGCAATTTGACCGCGCAATTCTGCTTCATTCATTAAAAAGCGGTCTTCTGTCGGTAATTGTAGGGTATAGCCTAAAGCTGCCATCCCACGGGGAATAATCGAAATCTTTTCTACGCGACCGTTTCCTGTTGTTAGCGCCCCGACCATTGCATGACCAACTTCATGGTATGCAACAATCTTTTTCTCAGTCTCGTTCAATACACGGCTCTTCTTTTCTAACCCTGCTACTACCCGTTCAATTGCTTCGGCAAAGTCTTCTTGAGCCACTGTTGGACGTTGATTACGAGCCGCCAATAATGCCGCTTCATTCACTAAATTAGCTAAATCTGCCCCAGCAAAACCAGGAGTACGAGTGGCGATCGCTTTTAAGTTTACATCATCTCCCAATTTCACTTTTTGAGCGTGAATTTTAAGAATTGCCTCACGACCCGACAAATCAGGACGATCTACTAACACTTGGCGGTCAAAGCGACCCGGACGCAGTAAGGCTGGGTCAAGAGTTTCTGGACGATTAGTCGCTGCTAGTACAATCACTGTGGCATCGCCAACAGCAAATCCGTCCATTTCTGTAAGTAATTGGTTAAGGGTTTGTTCTCGCTCATCGTTACCGCCATAAAAACCATTACTGCTGCGAGATTTACCAATGGCATCTAGTTCATCAATAAATACAATGCAGGGAGCTTGTTTTTTAGCTTGCTCAAACAAATCGCGCACCCTAGAAGAACCCACACCAACAAACAGTTCCACAAACTCAGAACCAGAAATACTGAAGAATGGAACTCCGGCTTCTCCGGCGACGGCTTTAGCTAGAAGCGTTTTACCTGTACCTGGAGGCCCGACCAACAAAACTCCTTTGGGAATCCTGGCTCCAATTTGGGTGAAACGTGTTGGAGTTTTGAGAAAATCTACAATTTCTACTAACTCTGTCTTTGCCTCTTCTACCCCAGCTACATCTGTAAAAGTGATTTTAGCTGCATCACCTTCAACATAAACTTTGGCTTTGCTTTTACCAATAGAAAGTACACCTTGACTACCACCGCCACCGCTACGGGCGATAAAGAATTGCCAAATAGCAACAAAAATCAGCGGCGGAATCACCCACCCCACAACGGTCGTTAACCAGTTAGTCTTAGGCGGGGGCGCAGCGGCAAACTCAACTCCTTTTGATTCTAAAAGTTTGGGTAATTCTAAATCAAAGATTGGTGTAGTTACAAATACTGCCCCTGGCTCGGCGTTTTCTGTTTTTAGTTGGTAGCGAATCTGATTTTGACCGACAGAAACTCTGCTAACTTCCCCTTCTTGGACTTGATGAATAAATAAGCTATAAGGCACACCAGCCGGGCCAGAAGTAAATAAATTAGGCAAAAACAGATTTAAGAGCAGAAATAACCCTGATACTGCCAGCAATATGTTGGCGATGATCCGAAACCGTGGCGGCTTGGGCTGTTCTTTGATTGTCATGAATGTCACCAATCCTTGAAATTAAAACGGTTGAAAATGCAAGTTCGTAGTCAGCAATTTAGTGCTTAAAAAAAGACTAAAGTTTTTACCCTACGGACTCTTAGTGGTAGCAAGAGCTTAGATTGTTTCTAGCCAGTCAAAAATTTGAGCTAATTGATCCAGTGTCACTAGCCCATACTGCCAGAGGGCTATGGGTAAGTAGTTGGGGGTTTCCTCACAATGTCGTGAAGCCAGAGAAATGGCGCTAACTGGAATATCCAACTCCTCATTTAAAAACCGAATTAGTTGCACCGTAGCTTTCATGAGAATGTTAAAAAATATTAAATTAAGTCTTATTTCTGATGGAGTTTCACAGAAACTAGAAATTGGTTACTGTGTACTGAATACCAACTTAAATTCTACCTTTTGTTCTGATGCCGAGGATACTAACGCTGTTCATAAGTTCTTCATAATGGTAAGTTTTGCAGGAAATTCTAATTTATGTAACTTAACTTAACAATTAAATTAATCTTTGTGAATTAACGGACAAATACGGTTTACCGTACTCAAGTTGATTAAATAGACCTACCCTCCAGCTTTTTACTACAAGATCAAAAAAGCCAGATGAAACCATTCTTGTGGCAAAAGTATTGCGGTTACGAGGTTCTTTCCCTTATTCTGTAGCCTTTTCTCTTCAATGACTCACAGAGCGATCGCCTAATTTATGTTCTAAATACTCAGAAACAAAAGTATTTAAATTTACGTTTAAAAATCAAAGTTGATTACAGTTGATGTTTGTTAGCGTTAAGACTGGCAAAAACGTGAATTATCGCGTATCAACGCTTATAAATACGAAAAGTATCAATTAACTATTCTTCACCCGATTTTGACAACAAAATTGAACAAAAATATTGACATTTCTACTCACTTAAGTAAATGTATCATTTAGCGTGAATTTTACAATTTGTTATCTCTACCTTAAGTTACAAAATAAATCTAACTTTAGAGAGGTGCGAAAATGAATTTCATGATTTGAATTAACATCATATTTGCTGTTTCATAGTATTCAATTTTAAAAAGTAGTAATTACTTTGCAGTTCCTACAAGCTTGATTCAATACAGCTTTAATGTTTAGGGTTTTTGCTCATGCTTGATGTATCTACCAACCATCTACCACACAATCAGCAACTAGTTGTTGCTAACGACTGGAATATTATTGAAACAAAGTTTGATCCTACACAACTGTATTATAAAGAAAGTATTTTTACCCTTGGTAATGGTTATTTAGGAACACGAGGGACTTTTGAGGAAGGATATCCCCAAGATTGCCCCGCAACACTGATTCAAGGTGTTTATAATGATATGCCTGTTGTTCATAGAGAACTTTTGAATTGCCCCAACTGGCTACCATTGGTGGTGACATTGGCAGGCGATCGCTTTAGTATGGACTCTGGAGAAATCATCAATTATGAACGTCGCCTTGACTTACGTGTAGGCATAGTTAGCCGTGATATCCGTTGGCGCTCTCCTGGGGGTCACACCCTGGATTTTCACTTCGAGCGTTTCGCTAGTTTGGCAGACCAACATGTTTTGGCAATCCGTTGTCGAATCACATCCATAGATTTTGTAGGTAATATTAAAGTTGAAGTTGGATTTGATACTGAACCAGATGCTCAAGGTATCCAACATTGGCGAACCTTAAACCAAGGAGGTGTAGAGCAAATTATTTGGTTACAAAGTCAAACACTACATTCAAACATGCAACTGGGGATGGCTGCGAAGTTAGTATTGGAAGACGATACTGCACTTATACATGTGAAAAATGCCGCCGACTCTTCAAGATTGGCAACTATTTTCCAGTCCTTCCCAGGAAAAACAGTAACTGTAGAAAAAATTGTTACCTTATATACATCAAGAGAGACAGATATCCCCATAGCAGCAGCTATTGAAAAGCTAGCCGATGACGCTAGTTATGTTACTTTATTAGCAGCTCATATTGCGGTGTGGGAGCAAATGTGGCAAGACAACGACATGATTATTGAAGGCGATCATCAGGCTCAGTTGAGTGTCCGTTACAATCTCTTTCAATTAATAGCTGTTGCACCCACTGCACTATAAAAATCTTTAGTTTAGGAGATTTTTAAATAGTGATAGGTGATTCTACATAAATAGTCGGCTCTTGCAATGTGAACTCAATTCCATCACGAACTAGCTTTTTGGAAATTTTTTCATTTGCTAGCTCTAATAAGCGTTTACGTAGTTGCAGAGAGTTTTCACTAGAACCCAAAATAAAAAACGAGACTCTGCTGCGAGTTGTCTCTTTTTGATGATTGTGATTTAAAAAAGTAATACTTGTACTTCCTGGGTCGATACCAAACAGCGAATTTGTACTTTCAATAATCACCTGTTGAACTAAAGCTTGTTCTCGTTCGTGTAGAATCTTTAAAAAATCGAGGTAAAGTAAAACCATTATTTTTTTACCTCGTGTAATATTTTCAATTTCTAAGTTTGCCAATATCGAATTTGGAATAATAAATAATGTACTCTTAGCAGCAGTACGAATCTTAGTTGAACGAATACCAATTGATTCAACTCGTCCAAACAAACCTTCTGGGATTTGTTGAGATCTTTGTAAACGAATATATTCCCCAGGTACAAAGGGTCGATCCAAATATAATACAATTGTTCCTAGCAACTGCTCTAGTGTTTTTTGCGCCGCGAAAGCAACAGCTAATCCACCAATTCCTAAACCAGTTAATAAACCAATTAAATTAAATTGTTGACTTTGAGCAAAACTAACTACAGCAATAAATCCAATAATGACATTTGCTAGAGTTTCAAATACTAATAATAATTCGTCTACTTCCCGACCCAATTTTCTAACTAATTCAATGCCATAAACTCGAATAAATTGTCGAAATAAACGAGAAGCTAACCAAGCAACGCTAACAATGACAGCTAAATCTACTATTGGAGAAAGAAATCTATAGATAGATGCATATTCTACAATCCACGCCAAAGATAATGAAATAAGAATTAAAGTACCAGCTATTCTAAATAAATTTCTAAGAGGTTCAATTAAATGATTGTAAATACTGGCGACTTGCTGTGGTGCAAAGCGTCGAATGATAATTCGCACTAATGTGGGTGTATATCGTCCAATTAATATAGAAATGAGAATGAAAAGCAAAAATATGCCAAATCTGGATAAGGCTAATATTGTGCTATCACGCTGAAGAAATCTGAGAATAATTTGTGAAATATCATTTATCATCTCTAAATTGTAATCGGCGAATCGACATAAATTGTTGGTTCTTCTATATCAAATGCAATACCATATTCTTTCAAAGATTGTGTAATACTTAAAGTAGCTAAATCTAGCAGCTGACGACGTAATTCCATCGAAACATCTCCAGAACCTAAGATGAAGAAAGCAATTTGTGCTTGTGTTTTATCTGGGTCTATGGCGTTGTTAATATTTTTAAAAGTTACTTCTGTATTCCGCGAGTCAATCCCAAAAATATCATTTGTACTTTCTATAATTACCCGGCGAATTAAAGCCCGTTCTTCATTACTGATAGCTCTATAGAAAGTTAAATAAAGAATAGACATAAGTTTCTTTGCACCAGTAAAGTTCTCAATGTTCACTTGAGTTAGAGAACTGTTGGGAACTATCATCACGGTTCCCTTACCAGAAGTACGAATTCTAGTAGACCTCAATCCGATAGATTCAACTCGCCCAAAAGTACCATCAGGTAGACCAATATAATCATCAATCACGAAAGGACGATCAAGGTAGAGAACAATACCGCCTAAAACTTGTTCTAAAGTTTTTTGAGCAGCAAATGCTACAGCTAATCCACCAATTCCTAAACTAGCTAGCAATCCTAAAAGATTGATTTGATGTGTTTGAGCATATATGAGAATCCCTAGAAGAATAATGATCAGATTAGCAACCCATTTAACAAGAATGAGTAACTCACTGCTGATTTTTTGTCCACTGTTAAAAGCTGCGTTTAATAAATAAAAATCAAAAAACTTTTTAAATAATTGAGATGCTAGCCAACTGGTGGCGATCGCTAAAGTTAAGCTAGTAATAATTTCTAATGGATTAGTCCAGCGATTTTTCGGCAGTAAAGATGTAAAAATCTCAGTAACCGCCATCGCCGCCACAACAATAATTAAGCTCTGATTAGGCTTAAATAATTTTTGGTTAATATCACTAATGGGAATAAAATTTAAACGTTGCAAGAGTAAATTAATTAATGACACAATTAAACGAAAAAACACGAAAACCAAAGAGCCAATTACTAGCCCTAACAAGCCAATTTGTATCTCTCTACTTGTAAGGACTACTGGCAATAAAACAAGCATTTCTCAGATTGGTGTGCAAATTGGTATTTGGTAAAACTCCTGTCAGGAGTTTACCATGACTACCTCTCAAAGATTCGTGTCTAATTTTTCATTGATTACTTGCTACAATGCTATATTGACCTCTGCTCTTAGAGACCTAAGCAAAAATTTAGATTTACTTTGCAATTAGCATTGCAGCACTCAGTTTACTCATTCGAGTGATGAGAAATGGCTATCCACAAATAAATGCTGGATAGGTAGGCTACGGCTATGATGCAGATAGTTAGTATAAAGTCAAAATCAGTCATGACATTTAATTAGACGTAAAAGTGTGCGAGGAGCTTACAAATTTAATTTGTAAACTGTAAGTGGAGCATGGAAATGGCGAGATACAGAAAAACCAAATTCAAGTCCAAAGGACTTGACCAAGCAAAGTTAGTTGAGTTGCTAAATTGATAAAACCCCAAATTGAGGGACAGTTTAGACGTAACTAGCCCCAGAAGTTATCTATTCAGAAATTGACCCTACAAACAGATGTGGCTGAAAACCTACCCTCAGTTCTGCTGAAATAGGTGGCTAAATGACAGTAATGAATTACACTTGCCTTATTTTTTGACTAGCTATTCACCAAAGCTTAATAAACGCTGCTAACCCTAAACTACTGTATGTACCAGCAGCAATAACCAGGTAGCTAGCGCTGGTTAGCCCATCAGCCGGATATATGAACGCGATCGCTGTTTTTTTGATTTACTGTAATTCTATATTAGATCAGAGTTGCAAAATTGGCTAAAAAATTTGGTCTACAAAGTAATCAGTAAGCCAAATTTACTTTCATGGGTAAGGTCTGGAAATTAAAAGTTACGTATTCTCACTTAACTGATTCAAATTAAAATAGCGCCTAGACTCAGGTATACAGATGGATGTAAAAACCTATCGCCAAATAGCAGTTTTAAAACACAACTTAACAAAAACCAATTCAAAGATATTTAAATTTATCGAGTCAGAGAAAAATTAAGCATTCTGTAGAATTCATTTATAAATCTGCACTCCTTGTTATTGGCATCCTCCTATGGACTAATAGCGAGCAAAAACCTAGGATGAATTTCACAGTCCTCCTTCAATGCCTAGCAAGTCATCCTTGTTACCGATGACAAACAGAACATAAAACTGGTCAAATGGAAGTGGTGTTACCCATATCGGAGTAATGACAGACCGCGTTTTGATTCTTGGAGGACGGGGGCGAATTGGTAGCAGTGTTGCTCAAGATTTAGCCACACACACCCAGTCCGAAATTACGATTACTGGACGTTCCCCAGAGATAGGCAGGGGCGTAAGCTTTTGTATGGGAGAGCAGGTAAAATTTTTGGTGTTAGATTTAGCAGAAATTGGTAGACTGCAAGAAGCGATCGCTAACTCTAATTTAGTCATCCACTGTGCTGGGCCATTTCATTACCGAGATGCCAATGTTCTCAAACTCTGCATAGAAGAAGGCGTTAACTATCTAGATGTTAGTGACCACCGTTCTTATACTAGCAAAGCTCTAAATTATCGTGAACAAGCGGCTGCTGCTGGGGTGACAGCAATAGTTAATACTGGGATTTTTCCTGGTATTTCTAATAGTATGGTACGTCAAGGTGTCGAACAATTTGATCAACCAGAAAAAATTCATTTAAGTTATTTGGTTTCTGGTTCTGGCGGTGCTGGTGTCACAGTCATGCGAACAACTTTTTTAGGATTGCAACATCCTTTTCCAGCATGGATAGATCAAAAATGGCAAACGGTCAAGCCTTACAGTAAAAGGGAAATTGTTGAGTTTCCACCTCCTTATGGGCGCAGTGGAGTTTACTGGTTTGATATGCCAGAAACTTTCACACTACCCCACGCTTTCCCATCAGTTAAAACTGTAGTAACTAAATTTGGTTCTATTCCCGATTTTTACAATCACCTTACTTGGATGGCAGCCCATGTTTTTCCGAAGCCGTTAATGCAGCGCCGTGCCATGATTGAATTTTTATCTTATGTCAGTCATTTTATGACAGATGTCACCAATCGTTTTAGCGGTATTGGGGTTGCGGTGCGCTCAGAAGTTACAGGACAAAAAAATGGTGAAACAGCTGTTTATTGTTCAACTCTAATTCATGAGAATACAGCCGTAGCCTCTGGCTGCGGGACAGGAAGCATTGCCCAATTGTTGCTAGAAGGAAAACTCAATAAGCCAGGAGTTTGGCCTGTAGAAGAAGCGCTATCAACAGATTTATTTGAATACGCAATGCAAAGCCGAAAGATTAAAATTCATCATCATTGGTTGTAGTAAGAAAGAAGCTTGTATACAAAATTTTCGTAGTCAGGACTTCAGTCCTGGCTTTTGGGAACTAAAGTTCCCACTACAAACTACTGAGATGTTTAATGTTCCACAGAAGTACTGAAACCTATTAAGTAACGAAACAAGCTTAAATTTTTTCTAACGAAACCAAACCATTTTCTTCAAAATCTATCTCTAAATGATACCCTTCCATCAAAGCAGTTCCAAGTAAAGGTTTATAACCAGAAGCTAAAATAGGGACTACTCTTTCTATATTGTCCCAAACAATTGTTGCTAAATGTATAGATAATAAAGCTTCGCTACCATCAGCTAATCTTGCAAGTGTACTGGAATACAACGGAAGATTCATCGCACTAATTGCTTGTGGTGGTAGGGTAAGATGGTCGTTGAATCCAGTATCGATAACAAAATCTAGAGAAAAATCTGGTTGTGTAGGCAAACGAAAAATTACTGATATTATTGCTTTACCGTCAATCAATCTCCCATAAATCATTCAACAGTACGCTCAATTGCACCACCGAAACTAACAGCAACATCATAACCAATTCGCATAGTAAACAATCTTGCGTTTGGTTTCTTTTGCTTTAATTTTAATGCTGTTTCCACGCCAGTTTTATCAATTCCGTACTCGCCACTTTCAGAATCAATCACAATCATCTTGCCAATATTATCACCATGCTCAACTTGCTGGCGAATGCCATTTTCGTAAAATTGTTTGGCTCTTTGGGCAACTTCTTCTACACTCCAAAAAATTGACTGCATGATAACTACACCTACCTTTTTGCTTTTGAATTATTATAATTAAATCCCTGTAAGAATTATGCAAGCGATCGCATCACAAAAGCAATTTCGTCTTACTAATCTTGCTTCCTGTTTCAACCAGGACTGACACACACATAATAATTGTATTTATTATTCGGTACAAACTGCTTTCTACAAAGTGCGTAAGTGCCTACTTTGAACCCTTTCAGGACTACCAGTAGGAATCGAAGCGATTAATTTTTGGGTGTATGCTTCTTTGGGTTCACGGTAAATACTTTCTGATGTACCTTGTTCAACTATTTGACCACGATTCATCACCAAAATGCGATCGCTCATAAATTTCACTACACTTAAATCATGGGAAATGAAGATATAAGTTAGCTGAAATTCATCTTGCAATTCTTTCAAAAGATTCAACACCTGTGCTTGTACCGACACATCCAGCGCGGAAACAGATTCATCACAGATGATAAATCTGGGATTTAATGCCAAAGAACGAGCGATACAAACCCGCTGACGTTGACCGCCAGAAAACTGATGAGGATAGCGGTTCATTGCATCTGCACTCAATCCCACCCTTTCTAAAAGTTCAGCAACACGTTGTTGTCGTTGTTGTTTTGTCTTACCTACAGAGTGAATTAACAACGGTTCCATCACTGCATCCCCAATCTTCATCCGCGGGTCAAGAGAACTAAAGGGGTTTTGGAAAACTATTTGCATTTCTCGCCGCAGTTTTTGCAAGGGTTCGCCTTTGAGGGTAGTAATATCTTGGCCATCAAAGATGATATGACCACTCATTGGTTCGATTAATCGCAGCAAAGTTCTGCCAAGAGTGGTTTTACCACAACCAGACTCTCCTACCAAACCCAATGTTTCACCTGGTTTGACATCAAAGGAAACTCCATTGACTGCCATAGTGTAGCGTTTTGTGCTGCCAAATGCGCCCCGCACCGGGAAACCAACCTTGAGGTCACGGATTTGCAGCAGAGGTGGCTTTTCGCTGAGTTTGGTTAATCTTGCAGATATCTCTTCAGTTGTAACTTCTATTGGTTGGGGTGGTTCTTTTGCCTGAATTACTAGCTGTCCTGTGGATGTTTCCTCTGCATTCATATAATCGGACACGGTGAGGAGTTTTTGAGGACGGCGGTTGAGTGTGGGACGGCAAGCTATCAATCCCTTAGTATATGGGTGCTGGGGATTGTTAAAAATTTGTTCTGCTGCACCATATTCCACAACTTTGCCTTTGTACATCACCGCTACTTGGTCGGCAATTTCCGAAATCAATCCCAAGTCGTGGGTGATAAAAATCATGGCCATTTCACGGCTTTTTTGCAATTCTCCCAGCAAATCAATAATTGTGGCTTGGACTGTGACATCTAAAGCTGTAGTTGGTTCATCTGCAATTAGTAGCAATGGGTTACAGGAAATTGCCATTGCAATCATCACCCGTTGCAATTGACCCCCAGAAAGTTGGTGTGGGTAACGTTCTAATATGGCTTCTTTGTGCTGCTTGACTAACTGAGCCAATTTTGATTGATGCCCTGTTTCGATATACTGTTGTTCGATTAGTTCATCACTAGGTAAAAGTTTAACCTCTTGTAAACCTGCGATCGCAATTTGTTTTGCTTGTTCTGTTGACACATTTTGGTGTCGCATAATCGCTTCAACTAGCTGAAACCCAATTGTGTAAACTGGGTTGAGCGAACTCATTGGTTCTTGAAAAATCATCGCGATGTCGCCGCCTCGGTGGAGCTGCATTTTCTCAGGCGACAATTCTAATAAATTGATTGGGTTAGCATTTGCTTGGGTACGAAACCAAATTTCACCACCGCTAACTCTACCCGGAGTCTGCAATAAACCCATTACACCTAATGCTGTAACTGATTTGCCACTTCCAGATTCTCCTACTATTCCTAGAGTTTCACCTCGATTTAGCTGAAAAGAAATACCATCCACAGCTTTGACAATACTGTAATCGCCGGAAAATTCAACTTGTAGATTGCGAACCTCTAGTAAAGTTTCACTCATAGGAGTCTGGTAAAATCAGGACTGAAAAATTAATTGGATTTTAACAGTAGTTCTGATACTACGCCCAGAAATTTAGCTTTTGTACTTTTTGGCAGTTTTTTGACTACTTGCGTCTTAACCACAATCATCATTGCATCATGGTATCCTCTGTAATTAGAGTTGCAGTGTTCCCAGATCACATTTACTTTTCAAGACGGAGATGCTTACAATGTAAATTTGGTAATTTTTTCACCAAATAGTTTTTATAATGGTTAAAGCTTGAATTCGCAAATCACGAGTAACTAAAGGAATACCTAAAGAAAAAGCTGTAGCCGCAATAATCCTATCAGGCATATCAGGAACAGTTACCCGATCAATTTGTCGAATTACTCCTGAAACATTCCTATCTAGAGGTACAAGCACAACACCTATATTGGGGTCATCCAAAGCTTTTAAAATTCGTGTTAATACCTCTTCAGCAAAACGTCCTTTCTCAACTAAATAAGCAATTTCTATGATTGTTATAGCTGATACGTAAATAGGATTACCTGTATTAACTGCCTGTTCCAACGCTGTTAATGCGGCTGATGACAATCTCTGCAAGTCAAAAACGTACCAAATTAAAGTGTGTGTATCTGCTACTACCGATATCATTAAACGATATCCCTGGGGAAATTATCCCACATTTCTTGACGTGCTTGAGCAATATCTTCTTCAGTAATATCTACTTTTAAATCAGCACATAAGCCTTTAACAGTCTGTAAAGGAGTTTTAAGAGTAGTTTTTTGATATAGAAATTCCGCAAAATCTAATAGTTGCTGCTGTTTATCCACAGGTAAGTGGCGTAATTTTTCTAACACTGCTTCCTCAAGATTCATCTAACCTTCTCCTGACTTAACTTCCCAAAAGGGCTTTTATCTCTGTCATATTTCAATACGGTTCAGTTAAGCATTTCTTTCTTCTCTTTGCGTACTTTGCGTCCTTGGCGGTTCGTTAAAAAAATTGACTTTGGCAAAGAATTTTAGCCTTAAATGAACTGTATTGTGTCATATTTTCGGCTACTCCCCGATCTTTCTCTAAGATATCAACCTCTAACTGCTCAGGTGGTAAATGCTTAAAATTATGCTGACTATTCCTCCTGAATGGATAAAGTCGAGCTGAGAGTTAACGAAGATTTCGCGACTGTGGCTGAGTTGGGGAAGACGGACGAGTGGGAACGTGATTTCGCAACAAAAGTAAAGGAATGCTGAAAAATCCTAAAATGATAACCACTCCGGTCATAACCCAAACTGGTAAACGGTTGGGTCGATAGTCGCTTCGTTCAATTTGCCAAAAAACTTGGTTATATCGCCATGCTGCTAAAGCGATCGCAATAATACCAAATATCACAAAAACAATACCCAAGTTTTCAGAGTTAAATAAGGGATTTGTCGGAGAGTCTTGTTGTGTTAAAGCAGTATTTAGCTGACGCAAAAATAGACCAAATCTAGCTATGGCAAAACCAAAGCCAATTAATGCAATAGAAGTCCGTAGCCAAGCTAAAAAAGTACGTTCGTTTGCTTGATGCTCACGTTGACGATCTACTTTCGATATATTATTCATCTGTATCAGCTTCTACCGTGCCACTAACCTCAATAACAGATTACTTGAGGTTGTGCGCGAAACATAATTGACTCTCCGCTTTTTTAAAACGGAATATCGTCTGGGTCTGGTTCTTCCTCTGTGACTGGGGGGTAAGCAGTTGGTTCAAACTTGCTGGGTTGGGCAATAGGTTGGGGCTTTGTCACTGGGGGAACAACGCCAACTGTAGTTGTCGCTGGGGTAGTTACTGGACGCTGGGATTCATAGCTGGGAATCTCAACCGCGGGTGAAGTGGGTACTGGAGAAGTTTGACGTGGGGGAGGTTCTGCTACCGATATATTTCCCGATGAATTGAGATCAAAATTACCTCCCAAAGATTGAATCTGCTGTACTGTCAATTCAGCCCGTTTTTCTTTAAAACCTTCTTGACGTTCAACAGTATGCATTCCTAGGCGTCCTGCTATGATAACGCGATCGCCTTGATGATAGTTTTGCTGAATTTCTGTGGCTAAATTCCCCCAACCGACAACTTTCAAAGTCGCTGGCGCATCTTCAGCCTTCTGGGAATTTTGAAACTGTACAAGCATCTCTGTGACTGCAAGGTTATCGGCTGTATAGCGTAGTTGCGGTTCTTGAATAATTTCCGCCAATAAAACACAGCTGTTCATTAAATCCTCCTACTGGGAAAAGTGCTAAAGGGGCTAGGGGTTAGGCAAATGTACTTCATTCATAAGAAATATGCTGTATGTTTAATTGTTGGCATTTTTTAAGATTGTTGGAATCAATTATCTACATTTACTCTTATTTTTTAGTCCTTCTTAGCATAAAAGCCAAGCGATCGCGTTGAACAGCACCTAAGATGCTGATCGTCACTTCCGCCTGACTATAAGGAGCATTGAATTCTGCATGAGTAGTATAATTGTACCATTAAACTTGAGAAAAAATACTTGCCACCAGGTTAAATTTCGACGTGAACTGGAAACACACCCAAAGCAATCAACCGCGCCGGGAGATCGCGCAAAATGGGCAAACGCAACAATGCAGGTGGTTTAAAGATCCGATTTGATCCGAGAATTGGAGCAAAAATCTGCTTCTGGATAAAAGTTTGAAATGCTTGAATAATGCGTGTGGGTAACTCCCGTTGACGCTGGACTTTCGCTAAATCACTGAGCTGTATATGTCGGTTTTTTAGTGGTTTGCTAAGGACATTTGCTGTTACCACAGCATCTTGAATGGCGTAGTTAATGCCGACTCCACCAACTGGCGACATGATATGGGCTGCATCACCAATAAGTAATAGTCCTGGACGATACCAGCGCTTAACACGGCTAGATTCTACTGAAAGAAAGGCTATCTGCGACCAATCTTGTAAATTTTCGATGCGTTGGCGAAGCCCGCCGTAGGCATCGCTTAACTCTGGAACAACTTCCACAACAGATTTTTTTAATTCCTCCAAACCAGCAGCCCGCAATTTTTGATAACCACCTTTGGGGATAACATAGGCGATTTGCCACTCATCACCGCGATCAAGCATCGCGACAATATGGCCTGGAGCAAAGCGTCCCATTCCTCCCTCAAATTCTTCTGGGTTTCTAGGTAGGCGAAACCAAAGAATATCCATCGGCGGTGAAGTTTCAACAGACTCAAAATTACCCAGTTGTCTTAACCGTGAGTGGCGACCATCTGCGCCTACTGTTAGTATTGCCCGGACTTCGTGCCAACCACCGCCACCCCGATAACGCACACCTTGAGTTACACCATTTTCAGTGATTAATTCTTGTACATTTGCACCCATCACCAGCTGAAAATGAGGGTATTTTTGCGCTTCTTGGGTGATAAATTCCAAAAATTTCACTTGGGGAAGCATCGTAATGTAAGGATAGGGTGTTTTAAGGTGACTAAAATCTGCCAATGTTACCGTATCTTCTGGAGTTTTAACTTTAATTTGGCGCATCTTCGCATGGGGCAATTGTAGCAAGCGATCGCTTAAGCCCAATTCCTCTATAATCTGCATCACCGATGGATGAATTGTGTCTCCCCGAAAGTCGCGATCAAAGTCTTTGTGTGCTTCCAATAGCGTTACAGGAATGCCTTGACGTGCCAACAGCAGCGCCAAGACGGCTCCTGCTGGGCCACCACCAACAATGCAACAATCGATGGTTTGTACGTCTACAATGTCATGAGCAGGATTAACGCTAGGGTCTTGGGAAGGATTTTCAGTTACATAGGTAGTCATAACAATACCTATTGACAGCCCTAAAATTTAGGTTAGTTCGCTTTTTATGTTTGAAACTGTTTTTTTTACTTTTCGTATTCAGATGAAACATGTATTATAGGCGCTAATCTATAATCTATCTTTTGTTCCCAGTTAATGACCAATGACAATAATTAATACTCGTGGCACAAGTTATTTTAGAAAACGTTTATAAAAGTTTTCCTCCGCGTAAAGGGGAACATATTACTTCACCAACCCAACTTCCAGCTAAGTATGGGAATAACATCGATGCATCACTAGAGCGTGCAGAAAACATCAATGTCCTGCGGCGAATTAATTTAACGATCGCCGATGGGGAATTTATGGTGCTGGTTGGCCCTTCTGGTTGTGGCAAAAGTACCCTACTGCGGTTAATTGCTGGGTTAGAGGTGATGACTGGCGGCAATATTTGGGTGGGCGATCGCTTAATTAATGACCTACCTCCCAAAGAACGAGACATTGCAATGGTGTTTCAAAATTACGCCCTGTATCCTCACATGACGGTGTATGACAACATTGCCTTTGGTTTGCGCCGCAGGGGAAGCGAGGGGGCAGGAGTTTCTCAGTGGTCTGAACATGCATTTGTGGGGATGACGCGATCGCTTCCTAAAGGGCTGCGTTACGTTTCTGACAAAGAACGAGAGGTACATGAACAGGTCAGGAATGTAGCCCAGTTATTACAAATTGAAACTTTGCTGAATCGCTTGCCCAAACAGCTTTCTGGTGGGCAAAGGCAACGAGTGGCATTAGGACGAGCGATCGCTCGCAATCCGCAAGTATTTTTGATGGATGAACCGCTTTCTAACTTAGATGCCAAACTCCGGGCGGAAACTCGCGCCCAAATTGTGAAATTGCAACGCCAGCTGGGGACAACGACAATTTACGTTACCCATGACCAAACAGAAGCGATGACAATGGGCGATCGTATTGCCATTATGTCTGAAGGTAAAATTCAGCAAGTTGCTTCTCCATTAGAACTTTACAATCGCCCTGCTAACCGCTTTGTGGCAGAATTCATTGGTTCACCGCCGATGAATTTTATACCTGTAAAATTTCATGCCCCACTGTTGATTACTCATTCTCAGTTCCGCCTCACCCTATCAGAAACCTGGGGAAGCGCCCTGAATAAATATGATGGGCAAACCCTCATTTTAGGTATTCGCCCAGAACACTTAAATGTCAGTATGCCTGCTACCAAAAATCTACCAGTGCAAGTAGATCTAGTAGAGAACCTCGGTAATGATTCCTTTGTTGCTGTTAAACTTGCCGAGCCTGAAAATACAGTTAATAATTTACAGGTGCGAATCCCACCAGATCGATTAGTGAGCATTGGCGAACAACTATGGTTATCGCTGAACCAAGATAAAATTCACTTTTTTGACCCACAAACTAACTTAGCAATTTTCAGCCAGTAATATAATGCATGTAAACTTTCTGCCTTAATTAACGTGAGTTCGATGAACCTCTCACTCACTCCCTCCCTCTGTGAAACGGCTATCCATTACCCGGATCTTTCTCAACATTTGCGACAGTATTCACTCACGCTTTCTGTAACCCTGATTCGTTCGTCTTTAATTCTCAATAAAAACCCAATTTTAGCGAGAGTATTAAAAAGTAATTTGTCAAGTATGTCTCATGCTTCAGTGTTTAAAATGCTTACAAAACAAGCGTTTCAAGATTGTAAAGAAAGATGTGACTAATGGATAGGTGAAACGGAAAGGGAGGAGTAACGGAAAAATAAATATAAATCAATAGGTTCTATAGATAAAGTATATATATTTGTCGAGCTTATATATCTGAAAATAAAATCAAATTTTTTGTGTAAACAATAAGACTCATTGTGATCCAAACTAAGTAATATAGCAACCACAAATTTTTACAAACTTTAAAAGGAGACATTTATCTATGAGTCTGATGGATAGTCTATTACTAACACTGCTAAATACTGTTGCTTGCTTGGCATTGCCGAAATTACTATCTATGATTATGGCTGATTATGGCTGCTAAGGCCGAAAGTAATACATCATCTGAGTCTGCCTTAACATCACAATAGTCCAGTTGCCAAATTCTTATGACGCTTCTCGTTTTAGTGAGGCACATCTCGTTAAAATCAGGGGCTAGGGGTTAGAGATAGCCCTGTCAAGGTGGGTAAAGTTCCAAAAAATTTACCTAATTTTGGGATTTTCATCTTGGTTTCTTAGAGCCTTGGTGGTTAAAAAATTGACTTTTTAACCACTAAGACACCAAAAAAAATACATTACATAACTACAAACACAGACTTGGGTATTACCCTAAATCAAAAAGCAGGATTTCTGTGCCAATATTGGTGCTAATTTCGAGTTGTTCTTCACCGCTGATTTGCACTCCATCGCCTGCTCTGAGTTCTTCACCATTCAAGATTGCTATACCTTGAGCTATTTGTAACCAAGCATAGCGATGAGGTTGAACATGATAACTGATAACATCACCATCATCTAAAACAGATGTGTATAAATCAACATCTTGGTGAATTGTTACAGCACCATCTCGCCCATCTTTAGCAGCAATTAAGCGTAGTTTGCCCCGCTTTTCTTCTAAAGGAAAAGCTTTTTGTTCATATCTTGGGGCTAATCTTTGTTGATCAGGTAAAATCCAGATTTGCAGTAAGTGGAGTGGCTCAGTTGCAGAAGGATTAAATTCACTGTGGGCGATTCCAGTACCAGCACTCATAATCTGAGCGTCACCAGGACGAATCACTGACCCTGTACCCAAACTATCTTTATGCTCTACTGCACCTTCTAAAACATAAGTGAGAATTTCCATATCACGATGACTGTGAGTAGGGAATCCAGCACCAGGAGCAATGCGGTCTTCATTGATAACTCGTAGCGCCCGAAATCCCATGCGGTTCGGATCGTAAAAACTACCAAAAGAAAATGTATGGTAGCTGTCGAGCCAGCCTATTTGAGCATGACCGCGGGCGTTTCGATCATGAATTAGATGGTTAATTGTATTTTGGGACATCATTTACCTCTTTTGGGATGAGTTTTTTAATTTTCAAAATTAAGGATTTTTAGAATCTTTCCAAATTTAATTAATTATGAATTTGTGCAGCGTTGTCCTTAGCAACTAAAATTTATTTTTGAACTATTTAAATAGTAAAGGATGTATATATAAATGAAAAGTACGCACTTAAAAGTGACGTACTTACCAAAAAGATACTATGAGGTTTGAGAGCATGTTTGAAAAGGATTATGGCTAAGATCAAAATCTTAAAAACCTAATTCCCCCCAAGCCCCCATTCTCTTGTAGGGAATGGAAGCGGAATTATTGTATACTTTTCGACTTTTCAAACAACCTCTGAGAAACGCAGATTTTCTCCAACTTACTTAACAGCAACTGGCTTTCTACTTGTAGTAGCTGCTGCACCGTTGCCTGCCTTAATTTCTAATACTTGTAGATGAGCCTCTAAGAACCAAAGTCTTTTATCAATGGTGCGAGAAACTTCGGTGTAAAGGTCAGCGGTATCAGCATCGCCTAAGTCATTAGTTTTGTCGATCGCTTCTCTGATATGTTTTGCATAAGCTGCATAGCGATCTGCCAAAGCTGTGACGTGATCTATTCCCGCTAAAATATCTAGAGGATATTCTGGCAAGATAGAATTGGCAGCAGCCAAGCGAGCAGTTCCAAAAGCGTATCCACCCAAAGCGGTGACGCGTTCGGCGACCATATCGACATACTCGTTTAATTCACCAGCCATTTCATCAAATAATTCATGCAACTGATAAAAATCAGTGCCTTTGACGTTCCAGTGTGCCTGCTTTGTCTGGGTTTTGAGATCCAAAGTAGCCGCTAGAGATTGGTTGAGAATTGTCACGATTTGCGATCGCGCTTCAGCCGGAATATCAATGCGGGTGGGGTACAGACGTGATAAATCTTGATTGCTGCTCATACTTCTACTTGAATTTGAATCAATAGTACAAGTCTACAGATAGTGGCATAATGTCCGAAACTCTCTACCGACAGATGGAATTCAGGAGTTAATGAATTATTATCTAGCTCATTATCCGAAAATCTAAAATTAGCTCTTTCAGATGCGATGGTTGTCTATGGTATTAAATGTGCCACCAAACAAGCGATCGCGGATCATGTCATTCTGCAAGAAATCATGGGGAAAACCCAATTCAATTTGGCTCACTTCATCTAAGCGTTGCAGATGCTCCGGTGATAAAGTCACATCAAGGCAAGCTAAATTATCTTGAAACTGAGTCAGCTTACGTGCGCCAATAATGGGGATAATCACGCCGCTTTGAGCGCGTAACCAAGCCAGGGCGACCTGTGGAGATGTGCATCCAATTTCGGCGGCCACTTGACCAACGACATCTGCGATCGCTAAACTTTTTTCGGAAATACTGCCGGCTGCGGCATTTGTCAATCGCCCTGGTTCACTGCTTTCTGGAAGAGGTTTGTTGTATTTGCCTGTTAGCACTCCACCACCCAAAGGCGACCACGGTGTGACTGCCAAATCAAAGGCTTTAGCCATTGGTAGCAAATCTCGTTCTGGAGTTCGCTGAATCAAATTATACTCAATCTGGAGCGCCACAAACTGAGTCCACCCTTGATATTGAGACATTGTATTGGCTTGGGCAACAATCCAAGCGGGGGTATCAGAAATACCGATGTAAAGTACTTTACCTTGGCGCACCATATCATCAAGCGATCGCATGACTTCCTCTACAGGCGTTGTGAAGTCCCAAGCGTGCAACCAAAATAAGTCAATATAATCGGTATTCAGGCGTTTGAGGCTGCCTTCTAATGACTGCATCAGATTTTTGCGATGATTGCCACTACCGTTAGGGTTGCCTTGATTCTCGTTCATTTGCAAAGGAAAGGAATACTTCGTCGCAACTACAAAGCGTTCTCTTTCTTTTGCAATTAACTCACCAACAATTTTTTCACTACTGCCATCGGTGTAACCGTTGGCGGTGTCAATAAAATTCCCTCCTGCTGCGACGAAAGTATCAAAAATTTTTTGACTTTCGTCTTTAGAAGCGCCCCAACCCCAGTCTTCACCGAAGGTCATGGTTCCTAAGCAGAGTTCAGAAACTCGTAATCCACTTTTGCCCAAGAGTTTGTATCTCATGAAACTTGCTCACTAGTTAAAAAATCTAGATTTTGACTTGTTCCTTGTAGGCTTTAGGTGTAATGCTTGTTAGTTGATGAAAGATATTATTTCTAAACAAGCATTTTTTTGAGCAAAATCAACACTGAAGATTTTCTCTGCTGATATCGTTCTCACCCTAATAATTTGGTTGTAGGTGTAACGCTATACTGAATTTATAAAACACCTTCAAATATTATCCTAAATCACTCATTTTTTCGATGAATTACTACATTATCTACGATGGAAATTGTAATCTCTGCGTCACTTTAGTCCAATTCCTAGAAACCTTAGATCAGGGAAAGTTGTTTCGCTATGCTTCCATGCAAGATGAGCAAGCACTTTCCCAGTGGGGAATTACACCACAAGATTGCGAACAAGGGATGATTTTAATTGATGGCAATATGCCCCAGAGACGTTGGCAAGGTAGTGCCGCGGCTGAAGAAATTGGGCGATTATTACCATTAGAAAGTATATTTGTAGACGCTTATCGGGCATTACCAGGGATGAAATGGGCAGGCGATCGCTTTTACGAACAAATCCGCGACAATCGCTATACTCTTTTTGGCAAGCGTTCTAGTACCTATCAATCGGCTTACTGTGTCGATGGTAGCTGTAAGTTAGATACTCAAAGTCAATAAAATAATTGATAAGTGGTCATGCAAAGGTCACAGTTTCTCAGGCTCAATGCTGCCCAACCAGATAGTCTAAAACAAATCCTGCCTAAACCCCTAATTATCTCTAGCCCTATGGGAGGTTGGAATGGTTTTTATTTTGCCTATCATTGCCAAACTGACTATAAAGCTCCCGAAACATGCGCTTCTCAGCATGTTATTGGTATTGGCACTGAAAGTTTTCAGGCAAGACTAAAAATAAACGAAAAATGGCAAGACAAACTTTATACAGCAAATGATGTAACTATTTTTCCTGCTCAACAAATTTCTCCAGCAGTGGAGTTTGAGCAGGAATTAGGATTCATTGTTCTCTGTCTGGAACCAGTATTTGTGCAGCGTGCTGCCTATGAATTAATTGATACTGATAAAATCGAAATTTTACAACAATTACAAACCCATGACCCACTCATTCAACAAATTGGACTAGCACTGAAAAGAGAACTAGAAATCAGTGTAATTGATAGTCGCCTCTATGCAGAGTCGGCAGCCAATATGTTGGCAGTACATTTGTTAAAACGCTATTCGGCACGTCCATTTCTGATCCGAGAAGACACAAGCGGATTACCAAAGCACATATTAAAAGAAGTGATTGCCTATATCAACGATAACTTAGACAAAAACTTGTCGCTTGCGGAAATGTCTATAGTTGTGCGGATGAGTCCACACTATTTCGCCACCTTGTTTAAGCAGTCAATGGGAATAGCACCTCACCAGTACGTCATCAAATGCCGAGTCGAAAGAGCAAAGCATTTATTGATAAACAGAGAATTATCAATTATCCAAGTCTCTCAGTTAGTGGGATTTCAAAGTCAAAGCCATTTTACCAAGGTTTTCCGTAAATACATCGGCGTTACTCCTCAAGTATTTAAGAATACACACTGAATTGTTCGGAAGATTCCGCTAATTTTCAGAAGATTGTGCGAGACAGCATGATTTTGTCAGTACTAGACTTAGGAGTTATTACCATTCACTAAGTCTATTCTCCAAAAAAATGACACAACTAAAATCAGCAGTGGTTATAGACATGCTGCAAGGCGCACCGTGGCTGTTGGCACATCGTTCCATGCTCATGCCCAATCAGCCGAGGAAGGTTTCACTTTATGGTAATGACTACGTAATCTGGCAAGATAGCAACGGTAATGTTAGCTGCTTGCCGAATATCTGCCCTCACATGGGGGCTATGCTATCGGCAGGGTGGTGTACAACTAAACCCAATGGTAGTAGTGTGGTGAATTGCCCATTTCATGCTTTGGAGTTTGATAGCACTGGTTGCACAGTGTTACCTGGTTCCAATAAATCAACCAAATCCTTAATCAAGCCATTGGAGTTAATCATTCAAGGGGATTTTATCTGGTCTTATGGTGGCAGGGAACCCAAAATCCCGATTCCAACGATTATGAACGATATTGCATCTGAGTATGATTTTGTTGGGTTTACAGGCGATCGCAGCATCAAGACTGATCTTCTGACTCTCCTACTAAACATGCATGATTACAATCATCAAAATGGTACGCATCGTCAACTATTTGAAATAGAAGAAGTTCAAGTTAAACAGTTTCTCGACAACGGACATCATTCCCATGCGTACATTACTCAGCAGAGGAAGAAATCTACATTGCGCGAAATCTTCAAGAACCCTGGACTCCTAGCTATGCCACAGGTACTTGAGGCTCATCTGGAAAATTTCTTTCCGTGCCTTGGAGTGATGCACGGTGAGAGTCCGTTATTAAGTCTCAAAGAATGTCACTTCTACATTCCAGAATCACCAAATTACTCTCGTGTTTACGTTTTGATATTCATGAAAGCGTACAATCCCATTGCCCATCTAATCAAACGGAATCTTTTACGCCTTGTTGAGGTTGTTATTGACCAAGATGTTGACATTTTGGGTAAGCTTTATGTCAAAATACCTCAACAAATTAAGCTCAATAATGAAGTTGGAATAGATTGGGTGCGGCGAAATTTTAAGAGTTTCCCAAAGGTTGTTGAACCCAATCTGTCTCGATAAATAATTCGACCTCTTAATCGCTCGGTTTATTAAACACTTCTAAAATCTGGCGACAAATTTGTTTGAGTTTATCCCCAATTTGAGGAGAGGGTATAGATTCACCTACAAAACTCCAGTTTTCTACTGTAGAGAGTCGCCACGCCTCACCGCGATGGTCAAAGCCAGCTACTTCTAAACCGATCGCCCGCCGTGAATTATTTATGGGATCTTGATGAAAACGAATTTGAATCAAGATGCTGCGACTGCGCCAAGATTTGCTAATACCAGGAAAGTGAAACCCGATGTCTATCGAATCTGGATCGACCAATTCTCTGGTTTCTGGGTCATTTTTCCAAGGTTTCAGATCCGATTTGGCATCGGGGAACTCGAATTTAAATAAATTCACCGCCGCAGCAATCTTGCTGGCGAGTTCAAGGTTGGTTGCCTGTTCAGCTGCGTTCACGAAAAAACACTCCTATGATTGTGTCGGTTAATTTGTTGGATGTGACGACAGAAAAACCGCCAGAAGGCTTATCATTTTGGTGTTTCAGCTTATCAATACCTTTTAGTTTTTGCAACTATAAATCACACTTTCCTGATAATTATGCTTGCCCAAAACTGCTCTTTGAAGGCTGGTCTATTGGAATATGCATATTAAGTAATTGTACTTAAAAAATATTAAAATTGAGCTTGCTTGTAGAAAATATCAGATGACGATTCATAGTTTTTCAGCAAATTAACTAGTTGATAAGAACAATAAAATCACGCTAGCGATCTAAAATGACACTGTTATTGGTAAACAAATAAGTTCGGTTTATGGTGCGTCAACGCTCTATTTTTTCACTGGTTCTAGTATTATTGGCCACATTCTTGATTAGTTGTGGCGGCCCTGGCGTGGCAGTTGCACCGCCAACTTACACAGCAGTTGATCTGCAAAGAATTCAGGTACACGTTCCTGAAATTAAATCTGTGCGCGATCGCTCACAAGAACTGCAACAGTTGATCCAAAGAAAAGATTGGATCGACGTGGGTAATTTTATACATGGCCCCGCGGCAGAAGCAAGGCTGAGTATGGCTTATGTCACTCCCAACCTTCTACCCAAACTCCAACCCACAGCCCGTCAAATCACGCGAGATTTGTTAAATCATCTGGTTAAAATTGATCAAGCTGCAAGGGAAGGTGATACTTTGCTTGCCTTGAATAATTCCCAAGCTGCTTTTACAGACATCGACAAATTCCTTGATCTGCTTCCTGAAACAAGCAGTGCCTCCGAGGAGAGTTAAGAATTAATAGTTAGGGGTTAGAAGTTTCAACTTTAAAACTTCTAACTCTTTACTTTTAATTTTTGCATCAAAGTCATGAATGTAGTCATTATCGGTTGTGGTGTAGTTGGGGCAGCGATCGCCTATGAATTGAGTCAAGTTAAAGGACTAAAAATCACAGTTATTGACCGTCAGCCACCAGCCCAAGCCTCTACAGGCGCTGCTCTTGGGGTTTTGATGGGCGTAATTAGCCACAAAATTAAGGGCAAGGCTTGGCAGATGCGACAAACTAGCATCCAACGCTACGAAACCTTAATTCCTGAATTGGAGTCTTTAACAGGTGCTAAAATCCCTTTCAACCGTCAAGGAATCCTTAGCCTTTGTCTGGAAGAAGAAAATTTCCTTAGATGGGAAAAATTAGTAGAAACTCGCCACTCTCAAGGCTGGCAATTGGAAATTTGGGACACGCCAAAACTTAAAAATTTCTGTCCTCAAGTTAATAACACCAAAATTACTGGTGCTGTCTATTCTCCACAAGACCGTCAGATTGATCCAACTGCTTTGACGTTAGCTTTAGTTGCGGCTGCTCAACACAAAGGTGTTAATTTCAAATTTGGTGTGAATGTTTTAGGTCTTCCAAAGTCAGAACGAAACAATCAAGAAGAATCTGCAAAATGTCCTTCTGTGGAAACTACAGCCGGAAAAATTCCCGCAGATTGGATTGTGATTGCCGCTGGACTAGGTTCGACACCATTGACGGCACAGTTAAACCAAATAATTGATATTCGCCCTGTTTTGGGGCAAGCATTACAAGTACATTTGGAACATCCACTAGGTAATCCCGACTTCCAGCCAGCAATTACAGGTAATGATGTCCATATCGTCCCTGTGGGTGGCAAAGATTATTGGATAGGTGCAACGGTAGAATTTCCCAACAATGGCGATGAGATCACGCCTCATCAAGAATTGCTAGAGTCTGTAAAACAACAGGCGATCGCATTTTGCCCAGAGTTAGCTACAGCAACTATTATTCGCACTTGGTCAGGATTACGTCCCCGTCCTGAAGGTCGTCCAGCCCCAGTGATTGGAGAACTACCAGGGTTTAGTAATGTTCTGTTGGCGACTGGACACTATCGCAACGGCGTTTTATTAGCACCCGCAACAGCTCATGCAATTCGTGAGATGATTATTTCTAATTAATTAACTCTCAATAAAAAATACATTTTTAGCTCTGCGACTCTGCGTGAGGCATTTACATTCAAAACCCAGGAAAATAAAAGCGTGTCATCAACAGAACATAAAATAACAGTAGATTCTCTAGAATGGTTTTATCGTGAATCTTTACCAATTGGTAGAACTGACCTACTGCCAGTGTTGTTACTGCATGGTATAGTATCACAAAGTTATAGTTGGCGGCATATATTACCAGCTTTAGCAGCACAGGGAACAAGAGCGATCGCACCTGATTGGATCGGTTATGGCTTTTCTGCACATCCCGAAAAACGAGACTTTGCTTACACACCCGATGCATTTATTACAGCTTTAGAAAGATTTATCAAAACGTTGGAAATTGAGCGTTTTTCTTTAGTTGTACAAGGCTTTTTAGGCTCTGTGGGGTTACAATATGCCTTGCGCCATCCTGAACAAATTGCTAACTTAGCTATTCTCAATACACCAATTTCAACTGCTGCCAAATTACCCTGGAAAATTAAACAAATGGGTTTACCCTTAGCAGGTGAAATGATGACCCAAGACCCTCTATTAGTTGATCGGACTTTAGAAGGAGGCAGCCGTTACCGCATCGAAGATCAAGATTTGGATGTTTATCGTAAACCTTATTTGAAAAGTTCTGCTCCTGGACGTAGTCTCTTAGCAACTATTCGTAACTTGCAACTTGAGACAGCAATGACAGAAATCGAATCTGGTTTTAAACAATGGCAACAACCAATTCTTTTGCAATGGGGTGTGATTGACCCTTGGTTATCTGTAGACATGGCACAAAATTTTGCAAATTCTGTACCAAATACAGAAACAATAAAACTTAATAACGTTGGGCATTATCCTCAAGAACACTATCACAAAACGATTTTAGAAGATATGTTGCCCTTTGTACGTCGCACTGAATCTAGTTAACACAAAATCATAATGAAGGTTGAAGTGCTAATTTTGCAATATTTGGGCAGTAATATCCAGCAATTGCTTTAGCGATCGCATCGGGTCGAGAAATTTTGTCTAAGTTGCACAATAAAATTACAGTAATATTGTCATCTATAAAGCGGGTAATATTACTGGCAAATCCTAAAATGGAACCATTGTGACCAACCACACGGCGACCATCATAATTGAATATCCACCAACCTAAACCTGCTACATATTTGAGCTTTTCCCAATTATTACCCTGACTTGGTAAATGGGGAGTCCACATTAAATCAAGGGTTGACTGCTTGAGCAGAGTTGCATTGTTAAGTGCTTGTTCCCACTTCACCATATCCGCCACACTAGAAAGTTGCCCCCCAGATGAATATGTGACAGAAGGACTGTAATAAGGTTTGTTAATCAGTTTTTGATTGAACAAACGGTAGCCAGCAGCCCGATGAGGCACAATGTTTTGGGGATTATTCATCCCCGTTGCATTCATTCCTAACGGTAAAAAAATGCGATCACGCAACAAATCTTCATAAGATTGTCCAGTTATTTTTTCCAGCATCAAGCCTAGTAGATAGTAACCTGTGTTGTCATAGGCGCTCAATTCACCCGGTTTAAACTTCAGGGGTAAATCACTAACTAAAGCTAAAATTTCCGATTTGGATAAATCAAGACGGGTAATTTCCCAGTAGTTGGGATCATCAGTATAACTGGGAATTCCAGATTGATGAGACAGAATATGCTTAACGGTGACACTTTGCCAAGCTAAAGGTAAATCATCAAGATAATTTGCGATCGCTTCGTCTAGCGAAATGACTCCTGCTTCCAACAACATCATTATGAGTGTAGCGGTGAATGTTTTACCGATAGAAGCAATTTCGTAAACTGTGTGTTCGGTTGCAGCAACGGAGTGTTCCACATTTGCTAAACCATAGCCTTTAACCCAAACAGGTTCACCCTCCTGTAACACAGCAACAGAGAGTCCCGGAATCTGATTTTGAGCCATTATTTCCAGGATATAGTTGTCAATCATCAAATTAGCCTCATTTTTATTGTTGGCTGTTGATTTAAACCCATATACAACCCAAAACTGTAAAGTTTAGTGGCTACTCTCTTTTTGACACTTGCCTCTACTACTAAATTGGTTAAAGTCAAAGAAAGATATTGTCGTGATAATTCACACTTCTTCATCAATTACCGCATAAGGTTTTGTCGTAACCTAGTAATGAGAGTACTTGCAGCCATTTAGGCTATTGCTACTTTAAAACAAGTTGATCAAGGCAGGTTACAATTCATGGCTTATTCCTGGTTTAAAGCGTTTCATATTATCGGTATTGTAGTTTGGTTTGCTGGGTTGTTCTACCTAGTGCGTCTTTTTATCTATCATGTTGAAGCTAACCAAGAACCCGAACCAGCACGCACGATACTGAAAAATCAGTATCAAATTATGGAAAAACGCCTTTACCACATCATTACTACTCCAGGAATGTTGGTAACTGTAGCAATGGCGATTGGTTTAGTAAGTACTGAACCAGAAGTTTTAAAAGAAGGTTGGCTACATTTCAAACTGCTATTTGTGGCTATTCTGCTGGGTTATCATCATTATTGTGGTCGTCTCATGAAGAAGTTAGCTGCTGATGAATGTCGGTGGAGTGGTCAGCAGTTGCGGGCTTTAAATGAAGCACCTACAGTTATGTTGGTGGTGATTGTATTGCTGGCTGTATTTAAGAACAATTTGCCTACAGATATCGCTGCCTGGGCAATTTTCGGCATGATCATTTTGATGGCAGTCACTATTCAGCTATATGCTAAAAAACGGAGGCTGGATAAAGAAAAGTTAATGGCACAAATAGGACAAGTTCCCCAAGAACAAAGTTAGGCAATCTTTGGGATATCTTAGAACTAAGGATTAGGAACTAGGGGCTAGTAGTCTGTCAATAAATAATTGACGAATAAATTTTCTGTAGAGACGGCGATTTATCGCGTCTGACCTCTTGATAAAAAAATTCCCCGTTGTTATTTAGCAGCGGGGATATACAAATTTAAAGTTCGTCAGGTGATCGGAATAGTTATTTATTTAATATTTATATCAACTATCTTAATTCCGCCATTAGATAGAGAAATAGCTGGATATTTTCCTAATAAATGTATAGATGAACACTAGCCAATAATATTCCTCAGATTAAACAATTATCAGATTAGCTATAGCATTTTAATTGAAGTTTTTGAGAATTTCTCTGCACCAAATTGCAATTAAAAAAATCCCTCTTGACATTAAACAGCAAGAGGGCTTTGGGTATGGTGTAAGGAGCAAACTGAATGTTTACTTAAACTCAGCGTATCAAAGAGATATGACAGATTTGTCACAATGATGTGAAAAGTATGCGATCGCTCTTTTCTCAAGCTTGGAAGTTAAAGCATTTTTTCCAAAAACTGCTTAGCGCGATCGCACTGCGGATTCTGAAAAAACTCGCTAGGAGTGGTATCTTCAGCTAAACTTCCTTGGTCGAGGAACATAATCCGACTGGCAACTTCTCTTGCAAATCCCATCTCATGAGTGACGATTGCCATTGTGATTCCCGTATCTGCTAAGGCTTTCATCACTTCCAGCACATCTTTTACCATCTCTGGGTCTAAAGCAGAAGTAGGTTCATCAAATAAAATCATCTCCGGTTCCATCGCCAACGCACGAGCGATCGCCACCCGCTGTTTTTGTCCCCCCGATAATTTAGATGGGTAGACATCTGCTTTTGCCTCTAAACCAACTTTAGTCAGCAACGCCAACCCCTTTGCTTGCGCTTGCTGCTTATCTACTCCTTTCACTTTCATGGGTGCGTAGGTGACATTTTGCAGCACCGTCATGTGAGGAAACAAATTAAAGTGTTGAAATACCATCACCAAACGTTGGCGAATTTTAGCGATGTTGACCTTGGGATGAGTAATTTCTTGTTCATGAAAGTAGATCCGTCCTTTGGTAGGGCGTTCTAGCAAATTCATACAACGTAGAAAGGTAGACTTACCCGAACCAGAAGGCCCCAAAATCGCTACAACTTCTCCCTGATAAATCACCGTAGAAATATCTTTGAGTACTTCCAGTTCACCAAACGACTTACATAAAAATTCCGTGCGAATGACTGTATTACTCACTTTGCCTTAACCTCCTTTCTAAAGCGGATGCACCAAAGGTTAGACCCATCACCAAAACGTAATAAATTAACCCTGCAAACAACAGCGGTTCAAAGTAAATATATTTATTTGCGCCTACAATTTGGGCACTGCGTAATATTTCGACTACACCAATAGTTGACACTAAGGCAGAATCTTTGAGCAGTCCGATAGTTTCATTAACCAAGGCGGGGAGAATATTCTTTAATGCTTGGGGCAAAATGACATCCCACATCATCAACCAGTAGGAAACCCCCATAGACATCGCCGCTTCACTTTGTCCTTTATCCACTGCTTGAATCCCACCCCGGATGGTTTCTGACATGTAAGCCCCAGAATTGAGGGTAAAAGTTAACACCCCCGCCTCTAAAGCTGAAATATCATAGCCTGTCAGTTGAGGCGTAGCGTAATAAACCAAAGCCAACTGTAACAGCAGGGGTGTGCCTCGAAAAATTGAGGTATAAGCGTTAGCAACCCAGGTAAAGAGCTTAATTCCAGTAATTTTTAACAAGGAAAGTACTGTACCCCAGATTAACCCCAAAGTTACAGATAAAAGAGTGAACAATAAAGTTATGGGAACTCCCTGAAGAATAAAGGGAATGTCAGGAAGGATTCTGGTGAAGTCTAAATTTAGTCCGCTTTTGGTAGTCGGTAAAGATGCAGTATCGATGGTGCTGTTTTGCGAAAACCACTTGGTTGCTAGTTTTTTTAGTTCACCGCTTTCCTGCATTTGTTGCAGAACTTTGTTAAATGGTGCAACCAAAGGAGAACCTTGGGGAAAAGCGATCGCTGATCCACTTGCTGACTCTGAGGGAATCACATTAAACTCTAAATCTGGGTTGGCTTGGGCGAATCCCTTAGCAACAGTATCTTCAACAATTCCTGCATCAATACGCCCAGATTTGATTTCTTGAATTACTTCAGGCACTTTGTTAAGTTGCTTGAGCTGAATACCTGTAACTTTCTGGGCAATTTTCTTGGCATTTTGCTCTTGGATAGTTCCCAACTGCACCCCAACCTTTTTTCCTAAAAGGTCTTGTGGCTGTTTCAAGTTGCTACCTTTAGGAGCAACAATCGTATCTTTGGCCTCGTAATAGATAATTGAAAAATCAACATTTTTCTTTCGTTCTGGGGTGGGAGTCATCCCAGCCATCACAAAATCAGCCCGATTTGCTTGGAGTGCTGGAATTAATCCATTGAAATCAGATTCCATCACTTTCAGTTTGAACCCCAGTTTTTGAGCAAGGGTATTGGCAATATCAATGTCAAAACCAACAATTTGGCGATCGCCCCCCTTAGTATCATAAAATTCGTAGGGAGGATAATCGGGTGAAGTAATCATTGTCAATGTGTCTTTGCCTACAGAAGAGGCTGCTTGTAGGGGATTACTATGACCTGTTATCACGCTGATTGCTACCATTGCCCCAAACAGCATCGTAAATAGCCATACTCTTCGTTTCTTCATTGACTTGCTAAATTATTTTAGATGCACCCCTAATATTGGAATAATTTTGGGAACTATATAAATGTAACTTTTGAGTCTTTCTTCCGGAAAGAGTCAAAAGCAGGCTGTATAGAGCTATATACCGAATCACTTATACAGAAAATGGGGCATTACGCTTATGAAGCCCCGATGCATACACAACTCTCGTCGAGCCGTTCCAGGATATATCTAGAGCGGCTTTTGCCTTTTCTCAGAAATTTGTCAATTGCGATCGCCTCATACCAATTCACGAAAACCCTGATACATATAGATTTATCGTAGGGGCATGGCATTGCCATGCCCTTACCAGCATATTTGTATCATTATTCAAAGTGAAATAGTATCAAGTCCGTGCGAGGCGCGCATAGCGATCGCACTTGTGTTGGCGTGAGATCCTTTTGAAGTATTAATTTATCCTTATGCCAATACTTGATATATCTACATCCTTGATAAGAAATTTAGAACTATCAATTTCAATGACTTCATACTTTTCTGTCTTCTGTGCATCGATAAATGAAAGAGATGAGGAAATAGGGAAAGCAAGGGGAACTGCGGGAAAATAACTCTCCCTTATCCTCTTCATATTTCGATGACTATTAACGGACAGTAATGATCGGCACGCCTAACCATCCAGCGAAATTCTCTTTCTGTATAGGATCAGGATTCTGGATGGGAATTACTTGATACTTATTAGAACGTGATGCAGCCAGGGTGACGGCATAAGTACGCAGTTCATCTTGGTGAAAAACTGTGACTTGGATAATGTCGTTGGGTTGATAATCTTTGAGGCGATCACTCAATTGATTTGCTGTAACTTTAATTCCTGCAATAGCCAACAATTCATCACCTGCATCAATTCCTGCTAGTTGTGCAGGCGAACCCACTTCAACAAACTTAATGATTTCTCGTCCATGCTCGGTTTTCGCTTTTACACCCAGATAAGGTTCTTCTTCTTGCTCTGCTACTAGCTGCAAACCAAAAGGTTCCAAGTACTGATTAAAGGGTAATTCTTCAGTACCATCAATATAGCGTTGAAAGAAATCAGCCAAATTCACTCCCGCTACAGATTCAATTACTTTCTGTAATTGTTCAGGAGTGTAGCCAATCTCTGCTTGCCCAAATTGCTGCCACATCTGTCGCATCACATCATCCAGGGAATGCTGATTGCCATGCCGCGCTCTAATCAATAAATCTAGCAACAAAGAAACCATTTCTCCTTTCAAGTAGTAGGAAATTTGGGAATTGCCGCTATTGGCATCTGGGCGATAGAGTTTAATCCAAGCATCAAAACTTGATTCAGAAAGCGGTTGTACCTTACGCCCAGGTGTGGTGAGAAACCGAGTAATCTCCTTACCCCAATTATTTAAATACGCCTTGGCATCATACATTCCAGCCCGTAAAGGAATCAGCAAATCGTAGTAACTGGTAGTTCCCTCACAGAACCACAAAGATGGTGTGTAGTTTTCGCGATCGTAATCAAAAACTTCTAGGGCTTTGGGGCGAATACGTTTAACATTCCACAAATGGAAGAATTCATGTGCTACCAATTGCAGAAAGCGATCGTATTTATCCTGAGAGCGAAACCCAAAGCGTTGGTAAATTAAAGAACAGCTGTTTTTATGCTCCAAACCCCCATAAGCTTGGGCAAATAAATGCAGCAGAAACACATATCTTTCATAGGGCAAGCCACCAAACATTTGTGCTTCCACTTGGACAATTTTCTGGATATCAGCGATCATCCGCTGCGCTTGAAAATTTCCCTGTCCCCAAATTGCCAGTTCATGAGGTTTGCCCAATACCTCAAAGTGATACAACTGGTGAGAGCCAATCTCAAAGGGGCTATCTGCAAGAGTGTCAAAATCAGCAGCTAAGAAACTATTAGTTTTTTCACCAGCTGTTGGCAAGGCAGTAGTTACCCGCCATTCTGGACGGGGTGGTACGATAGTCACACGAATTGGTAGCTCTTCCCAACCCGGTAGTCTAAAAAACAGCGCAGCACCGTTAAAATAGCCGTGGGTGGTGTCCAAGTGATTTGTCCGTACCGATAGCTCATTAGCAAACATTCGGTAACGTACAGTTAAGTCTGAAACGCCATTTTTATTAACTTGCCAGTGATTTTTACTAATTTTCCGCCAACTTAAAGGCTTATCGCCTACAAAAGCAGCAAAATCTTGCAAGTTTTTGGCGTATTCCCGGACTAAGTAGGAACCTGGTGTCCACACCGGCATTTTTAAGTCAAGAATCGGCGATGGATGATTCACAAGCTGCAATGTCACTTCAAACAGATGTGTTTCTGGTTGGGGCATCGCCACTTGGTAATGAATCGTCGGCACGGTTTCCTGAACGCCAATTTCTAGACGAGGTGCTGTTGCTTCGGTCATCGGTAGTTAGGAGTGATAAATTCTGAGTCGATAGTTAATAGTCAATAGTTGTTAATAGTCAATAGTCAATAGTCAGTAGCAAAAAACTTTGGACTCAGCACTCAAAACTCCACATTTCAGCACTAAACACCCCACACTGATTTAGACTTTACCAGCCAAATTAAACAACTGTTTGAAATTGATTAGGTAAATGATGTCGTTGGCGCTGTCAATTGCAATCCAACCTTTTTCATGTAGTTTTTCCATGATTTTGGTGGTTTCTTCCACGCCAATTTCTGTCACCTCTGCCAAATCTTTGAAAGGAATATTAAAAATTTCTCTGCCTTTATCTGATTCTAACCCATAGCTTTCACCCAAACTTACTAGAGTATGAGCAAGTTTGACAGCTGGGGGAGAAGTTCTGATTTGCAAGCGCTGGTTAATCTGCCGTAATCGTCGCACCATCAGCTGCAGCATCCGGTGATGTAGCTGCGGGTCTTTGAACAGGATTTGAATAAAACGTTCTCTAGAAATGCTAAGTAACTTGACTGGCGAAAGGGCAATAACATCGGTTGAACGCGGGGATTCATCCAAAATTGCCATTTCTCCAAAAAAATCACCCCGACCCAAAATTGCAATAGCTACAGAATCATCTCCAGAGGTGCGTCGGACTTTAACCCAGCCAGAAACCACAAAGTAAACAGCGTTACCCCAGGCATCTTCCATTAGCACAGCTCGCCCAACTGGATATTCATGTTCAATTGCAACGTTAAGCAGCCATTCCAAGGTTTGTGGGTTGGCTGTACTCAGTAAGGGGAAAAGTTCACTAAAAACCTCAGTCTGCATGAGATATCTGCAAAATTAATGAATTTGGAAGTGGAAAATTCAGTTATTTACTATAAGTTATATAACTGTTTTTTAGTAAAAATACGTAATTCAAATGTTTAAAATCAAACCAAAAATATTCAAATAAATAGTTCTGGTATGCCATTACAACATAACAATTATGGATAAGATCGAAATCAGCGGTTTTACTGACAGCATTGTTATTCAATGTCTGCTGATGACTGGTTATTTGCTGTTACTATTTTTATCTGTTGCTCTAAATGATCTACTAGTTGATTGAGGGTAGTTAAAGCTTCTATTTGCTCAGACCTGGGGTTGGGATTGAGGAGGAGTCGTTGATGGAGTTCGCGTAACTTGAAACTGAGTTGCTGAGAAATTCCTAAAGCATCTCGGCTTAGACCGGCCAACTGTTGTTGCTGATAAAACTTTAATGCTGCTCCCCGCAGTACTTGTAATGTAGCTTCTTCACCATACATTCCTGGCATCACACGCAGGCGTAATAACAAACGATTTTGTTGATACAAGCATTCTTTCTCTACTTGTTTCGGTTCTGCAAATCTGGTGACAGGCAAAGCCGCAAATCGCTTCAATTCATTCAGCACGCCTTGAAAAACCGAGAGAGGCAAGTTTTCGAGTACAGATTGCAAGACACCATTGTCACTCCAGAGTATCCTGCCTTCGTAAGGTTGTCTTTCCAAATATAAGCGGCCAATTCCTCCACCTAGTACTCGTCCCAGCAATTCTTGTAGTAATTTTTTGGGTGGTAATGTTGGCAGCATTTCAATTGGATTGAATAGTTCTGGAACTTGCAGCTGCAAAACAGTTAATTGGTTAGGGGATACTACCTTGGAGTTATCTTCTTCTTTCTGCTCGTTGAGAGGAGGAGACAGGGTCTTAAAGTTATCTGGATGGAGGGTTGGGGGAAGATTTGCTGTTTGCTCAGAATATTGAGGGGTTTGTATCTGAGCTACATTCGATTGTAGTTGCTGATTTTGCTTTGATAAGGCGGTTGCAGAGTGAATCAGATTCTCGACAATATTGTTTGTACTATTTTCTGGGGTTGAGTTCGCTTTTAGTTGATTGACTTGTTTTACATCTGGGCAGAATGTATTTTTATGGTTGAGATAAGCTGAAAGTATGATGCGATGGGTGTCAATGGCAATCTCTTGAGTCACCATTGTGCAATTGATATAAGTCAATATGCGACTTACGTAATCTAACGCTCCACTATCTTGGGGATGAACTATACCTAGCAGTAACTCGTTGTCTTTTAATCTAAAGGGCACAATCTGGTGGTATAAACAAGCTTCAAAGGACAAGAGGCTATCAATTAACTTAAATATTTCTTGGTGTTCGTGTTCTTGCTCCCAATTTGTTGAAGTGTTAGATAGTACTTGCTGCCCACTTGCTCCGATATCAGTTGATTTACCCTCTGAAGACGACATAGGTTTGATTTTTTGGGGTTTCCTTATATTTTATTTTGGTCTAGTTTTAGTTACCAGTAAATAAAGATACTTTGTTGTCTTCTTAAGGGTTAAATTAACTACCAGTAAATAAAGGGTTTTTGCGGGATTGTGGATTGAGGATTTATCCCTAGTCCACAATCAAAAATGTTTAGCTTGGTGATAGTTGTCCAGGGATGTTTGGGTATGCGATCGCCATCACCCCCAGACTCAGTAGTCAATCTACTCATTCTTGAATTCTCAATGATTGAGCTGCAAGGTAAACTTTAGTCCATTCACCCATAGCTTGATGGGTTTTAAGTTGTAACTGTTGGGCTGCTGCTTCTATGGATTCGCCTGCTTTGCGTAAATCTAGGATCTGCCGTCCAACGGGTGTTAATTTTTCATAAAGTTTCTGCCATTGCATTTGTGTTAGCCCCAAATTATTCTCTTGCAAGGAAATCGACAACCAGTTATCTACGAGTTCCGGTTTACCTTTAAGAGCAAAGACGCGTACCGCATGGTAACTAATTTTTTCGCGTAAACGGTAGATTTCTTTAATGGGCTTATTTAGTTTTTTGGCGATTTCATCTTGGGATTTGCCTTGGAGATACAGACGCAGCCACTCTACTGCATCTGCGCCCAGATTTTCGTGTAAATAATCAGCAAATTCCTTTTGTACTGTCTGTCGCAGTACTTGTTGTTCTTCTAATTGTTGTGCTTCTTGATATTCTGCGATCGCCTGATTATCTACCAAGTTCACCCGATTCTCATTATCATCTGTGAGAATTTCTTCAGAAACTAGTCTTACTAAGTCGCTACCTGGTACTTGAGTTAAACCGCCACGCTGAGTGCGACGTAAGTAGTTGACAAAACGATATGCTAACAGCGGTTGATTACGTACTGGTCGCAAAGCATACTCTTCTATGCTCGCAAACAGTAGAGTATCTCGTAGTCGCTTATCGGTTGTTAGTTCAGCAATGCAAGCCATTTGCTGCTGCATGTAAGTGTCGTTTTGTAGTAACTCTTGCAGCACTTCTTGTAGTACATCCATCACACTACGCTGGCGATCGCGGCTCAGTGAAACCCAAGTCTGAATTTTATTCCGTAGTGAGACTACACTCCCCAGTCGATTAATTAGGTTACGATAAGCACGTTCTCGCCCAATGCCCAAGTAACGTTGATGTAAAATTCTCCAGCGATATTCCATTGCTTGCTTGGCAATATCGAGTTCTTTAGGGTTGAGCAGATCAAACCGTCTTAAATCACGTCCCAGTAGCCAGAGAATAATGCCTTCTCTAGTTGCGACACTTTGTTCGGGACATTCAGCAGCTAATCGCTTTTGCCAATATTGTGCTAGTTTTTCTGCTTCCGTTACCATAGCGAGATTGCGCTCCTCGAAACCCTGTTTTAAAGTTTGCATCACAACCCCCATTGCTCGTACACAACTTATTAGCTGACATTTGTCCACAAGTCTGTTGTTCTCATGAATACATCTCAGCGATCACATTGTTATTACGTCTTTATTGACTAACTTTATGCAAATTTTTGCATATTGCTGTTTTTAGTTTTAATCTTTGAGCGCTAGAAATTAAGCTTCTTAGGGGATTTGCCTAAATGTGTGTAAATTTTGAATATTTGTAAACTTAAGTTTTAGCAACACATAGCGACTATCTACACTTGGATAGATGGGGTAAGTAATCTTATAGAAAAATCTGGAAAAGCTGTCATTTTGCACCTGCTTGGAGACATGAATTATGATTCACTTCCATCTGGACGTTGTTTTGTATATATAAGTTTCACTTACTAGGTATTTAACTGTGGAATTAACGGAATTTTGAGGAATTTCCTTCTTTAACACCATTCCACCCATTTTTAGTCATAAAAAATAGAAAGTCAATGCTTGTAAGCTTTCTATATTGTTTAGATAATGTATTGGGTGGAATAATTCAACACCATCCTTCCCACTTATGGGAGTAAAATGCAATGAATAGATATAGACGATACTCCTGAAGAAGCTGTTGAAAATTTAAAAGTACCCTGATACCATTTCACCAATACATACTACAAATACATGGCAATAATTCTACGAATTTACGTGTATACAGCCAATATATTTGTAGTAAATCTTTTAAAAATGGTATTACGGGTACTATTTTAAGTAAGAAATTCGATTGAAAGTTTAACTAACAAAGTGTGGTATTAGTTGAAGTTAAACTTGATAAACGAGTTGTTCATAATAGTTCACTAAATTTGCTGAATCAGCTTGCTGTGTTCAGTTCCATTAAATGACTCTTTAATCTCGACATTGCATCTTACAAAAATTTGATAGTCAAAAATCGAGGGTTAAATGGTAGACTTTTGACTTTTGTTGAATAACTAAATGAATCTAACTTTATCGCCCATTCGATGATCTAACGATGGGGTTTTCCACAGATTCTCGATACTGTTGAACTTGTTCAGTATAAGCAATTGGCAGAACAGCTTCAACGTTTTCATGGGGACGGGGGATAATCACCCAAGATTCCAAAGTACCGCCATAAACATTTTCTGCGGCTTCAACACCAGCAGCCATAGCGGTTTTTACTTCAGAAACATCACCGCGAATATTGACTGTAAAACGGGCACTACCTACTCTGATATAACCAACTAGGGTGACTCGACCAGCTTTCACCATTGCATCTGCTGCTGCTAGTACAGCGGGAAATCCCTTAGTCTCAAGTGCTCCAACGGCTTGTAGTGACATTAACAATCTCCTGTATGAATAAACCTATGTGGCGCTACAAATTAATTGTACGAAGCTTCGCTACCAATTTTAATGACGAATTTGCTTAGAACATACTGAAAGGTTCAGATTTTTCAGTGAAGTGGATTGGTAAGATGGTTTCCACATTTTCTGGAGGATTAGGCACTATGTAATGAGTGATTACTGTACCAGCCTTTACCTCTTCCCCAGCAGCAATTCCAGCTTCGACAGCTGTTCTGACTTCAGCAACATGTCCCCGGACAGCGACTATTAAGCGGCCGCTTTCCGCTATACCATAATATACCAGCGTGACTGCGGCAGATTTCACCATTGCATCTGCCGAAGCTAACACACTAGGAAAACCTAAAGTTTCAATTACGCCAACCGCCATTGGCATAGAATCAGCTCCTGAGTCAAGAATAAGTGATATTTATTGTACGAGGCTTTAGCCCCAATTTTGACATTTAGGAAAACTTTTTGTTGAGCTATCAAAAGCCCAGGACAAGCTGTAGTGCAAATTGCTGAGTATGGGCTTCAGGTTTGAAATAAACAAATTGTAGAGGTCAACATCATCAACATTAGATACAGTTTAATGAAGTGGAATACTAATCATTCCCTTGCCAAAGCAGCTGTAAATTCACACAGATTAACTCCCATAATAAGTAAGCTCTTCGTTAATACCTACTTCTAGTGGCTTTAATAAGTCTGTCTTTTTCGTAACCAAGATATGCCTTTTGTTAGAAGAATCATTATTTTTTTATAGTTATCGTTGATTTGTAGTTCAAGTGGCTAGTTGGTTTAAAGTTAGGTAAAGGTTTTCTCAAATTGCATTCCTAACTTAGTAATTAAAAATGTCAGGCGATAATTGCTAGAAATTCCGTTGAATTTCTCCTGACATACATATTATGGTTAACCAACTAAATGCATAATCTGAAAAAATCATCAATGACAAATTCATGGAATATGAGCATGAAAAATTTAATTTCTAGGACGATGACTTACATCAATTCCCTACTTAATAGACTTCAGGTAAACCGTTTTTTAGCTGTTGTCTTAGTTGGTTCTCTATTGCTAACAACAAATGTTACTTTGGGTAGCCAAAATAACAAAGATTTGGGCGAAAGAGTTCGTGAACAAATACAACAAAATGATTCCCCAAGGCCGAAAACAACAGGCCAATGGAATAAAGAAGCTCGTGAAACAGAAGGCTCTCCTGGTGAGCGACTGAAGAGGATTGGAGAACAATCAGCAGAAGCCTTTAAAGAATTTGGATCAGGATATGTAGAAGGTACTCAGGAAACTGCTCGTGGTGTACAAGACAGTGCATCACAAGCTGGTGAAGCTATTTCTAACCAAGTTAAGCGTTAAATAGCGTTTCATAGTTTACTACAAGCGAATATCAGTAGTTGCTGAAACAACTAAATCTGCACTGTTTCTATTTATGTACAGTGCAGATTTAGTTTTAGCATTTCAAGACCAACCATTAGCCTAACTTTAATAACCTACAGATTGCAATATTTTTAAACAAGGATTTTTGGCAACTATAATTGTAAACCTAAATCGTATTTGTTTATCCTAACCTCAAATTTATGATAATTTTCCTTGTATCTCCGTATTTCTGTGGTTTTGTTTATCATACAATAAAAAAATAATGTATACAAAATTTCAACCCGATCCCGTTCGCTTAGAAATATTCAAAAATCTCTATCAATTTATCGCCGAACAAATGGGAATTGTGCTGCAAAATACAGCAGCATCGGTCAATATCAAAGAGAGGTTAGATTTCTCCTGTGCTATTTTCGACTCTTCTGGATTATTAGTAGCTAATGCCCCTCACATCCCTGTACATTTAGGCTCAATGAGTGAAAGCGTTCGCAGTTTAATTAATGATCAGGGCAACACAATCAAACCAGGAAATGTATATTTATCCAATAATCCTTATAACGGGGGAACTCATCTTCCTGATGTGACTGCGATTACTCCTGTGTTTATGGAAAATGAGGAAACAACTACATCCTCTACTCCCCTTTTTTATGTTGCTTCTCGCGGACACCAAGCCGATATCGGTGGAATTACTCCTGGTTCCATGCCTCCCAACAGTATTACAGTAGAGGAAGAAGGAATTATTTTTGATAATTTTCTCTTGGTTGAACAGGGAAATTTCAGAGAAAGCCCAGTAAGAGAATTACTATTAAATCATTTTTATCCGGCTCGTAATCCTGACCAAAATATAACTGATTTTAAAGCACAAATTGCCGCCAATCAAAGAGGAGTTCAAGAACTTCTGAAAATGGTTGAGAAATATGGACTAGAGACAGTCCAAGCTTATATGCAATTTGTACAAGCTAATGCTGAAGAGTCAGTTAGAAAAGCGATCGCTGTTCTTAAAGATGGCTCATTTATTTATGAAATGGATAATGGGGCACGCATTCAAGTTAAAGTGACTATTGATTACAGCGATCGCAGTGCCACGATTGATTTTACTGGAACATCTGCCCAACTCAAAAGTAATTTCAATGCTCCCAAAGCTGTGACTCAAGCAGCAGTTTTATATGTCTTTCGGACTCTGGTTAGCGATCGCATTCCCCTCAATGCTGGATGTCTTAACCCTCTAAAAATGATTATTCCCGAAGGCTGTATGCTGAACCCAATCTATCCAGCAGCAGTAGTAGCAGGTAATGTCGAAACATCCCAAACTATCGTCGATGCTTTATATGGTGCTTTGGGTGTAATGGCGGCTTCTCAGGGAACCATGAATAATTTTACCTTTGGTAATGAGCGATATCAATATTACGAAACCATCTGTGGTGGTTCTGGGGCTGGAGCTAACTTTGATGGTACTGATGGCGTTCATTCTCACATGACTAACTCTCGCTTAACTGATCCAGAAGTCTTAGAAACTCGCTATCCTGTGCAGGTAGAAAGTTTCGGTCTTCGTCTTAATAGCGGCGGTAAAGGAAAACATTCAGGTGGCGATGGGGTTATCCGACGCATCCGTTTTCTAGAACCTATGACAGCCAATATTCTTTCTGGACATAGATTTGTGCCTCCCTTTGGGTTAAATGGTGGAGAAGCAGGGAAAGTAGGGCGCAACTGGATACAACGTCAGAATGGAAGCGAAGAAAATTTAGGCAGTACAGCAACAGTAGAGATGAAACCAGGGGATGTTTTTGTAATTGAAACTCCTGGGGGAGGGGGATTTGGTCAAGTCTCCTGAGTTCTATGACAACTCTTTGGTAAGTGTAGTTAATACTAATCTGAGTTTTTGGAATGACTTGAGTTATCTAATTAGTGAAAATTGGGCAAACTAAAACTAAATCAAATTTAAAGTGCGGAATGGTGCAAAACATCAGGATAAATCTACCCGTTCCGTTTGTTTGAACGCACTTTTACCCAAACACTCATAACCTGCTTACTGTACAGGTGTCATACACGATTGTTGAATATTGGAGTCGAATTTTTTATGTCAGACCCCAACATTGGTCGCTTACTCGGCAAACGTTACCAGCTTCAAGAGTTAATCGGGACTGGAGCTATGGGTAGAGTTTATCGTGCTAAGGATATTTTGTTGGGAGGTGTACCCGTTGCGGTAAAGTTTCTCGCCCTGTCCATACAAAATGAAAAGATTCGGTTGCAAGAACGCTTTGAGCGAGAAGCCAAAACCTGTGCCTTATTAGGGCAAAAAAGCATCCACATTGTTCGAGTTATGGACTATGGCGTAGACGAAAATAATACCCCATTCTATGTTATGGAATACCTGCAAGGACATAGCCTAAACAATATTATCCGTCAGCAAAATCTATCGGTATTAAGATTTCTCAGTATGGCGCGTCAAATCAGCTTGGGTTTGCAGTGCGCTCATAATGGCATTCCAGTTGATGGCACAATCTACCCTATTATTCATCGTGATATTAAGCCCAGTAATATGCTGGTGATTCAAGACCCCAGTTTTGGAGAGTTGGTTAAGGTTCTAGATTTTGGGATTGCAAAGTTACTCCAAGCAAATAGCGACCAGACGAAATACTATTTGGGAACCTTGGCTTATTCTTCTCCTGAACAAATGGAGGGCAAGGAATTAGACAACCGTTCTGATATTTATAGTTTAGGCGTGATGATGTTTGAGATGCTGACAGGCAAGATGCCATTAGTAGCACCAACTCATTCCTTTGGAGCATGGTATAAAACACATCACACCCAACCACCACGTACTTTTGCTGAGGTTGCACCTGGGTTACAAATTCCCAAGGAAGTGCAAAATTTGGTGATGAGTTGTCTAGCCAAAAGCACACGCGATCGCCCCCAAAGCATCAATGAAATTCTTCAGGTTTTAGAATCTCTAGAACAGCGTTACCGTATCCACGCGGTTCCACAGAATAATATATCTACTCGTACCCTGACAATTAAGGCTGAGATTAAACCGAAGGTTAGCCATGATTTACAGGTATCTCTGTCTCAGGATGAAATTGCTCGCGCTACTTCCTGGCCTGAGAATAAACCTATTGCTGATATTGTTTTTCCCCAATCTATCCATGCCAATGGGGAGGCTTTACCAGCGCTATGGATAATGCTGCCACAACAAGAAATTATCAAACGCTTAGTCTGTAAACGTTATAATCAGTTTCTTTTTATCACTACACCCCATCCCATGCTGTTATGGATTACCGTGATCTATAACCGTAAATATGGTGCTAAATGGTTGCCTTACTATCTCGATCTTAAAACTAGTCTAGGTCAGGAGATCACTTATTTACTGGGACAAACAGGTTCTTATCGCCTGTTATTTTTTGCACGGGAGATACCAAACCGCTGTTCTCATGTCCTACTTGCCAGTATTGCCCCTGCTCAACGTCAACGACTCCAACAATGGGTAAAAGCAGGCAAAACCTTAGTTTCCGTTGCCGACCCCCAGATGAGCAAAAACTTACTCAAAAACGAGTATGAAAAGATTAAGCCCCATATTTTGACAAAATTAGAAACATCTAAGACAGATTCTCATTTTGATCTTTCAGGGTAAGAAAAATATCAAGGAGCTAAACAGGCTTATTGGAAATATGTAAAGTTTTATAACAATAAATATCTATCTAGTTGTAAGCTTCATTTATAAAAAATATAATGGGCAACAGTGCTAGATAAGTTTGCTTAAATTTACGCACAACTTGATCTGTAAATCTTACAGCAGATAAGTAATTGTGTCATAAACACACTGCTGACGATGTTAAACCATCTGCTTAAAGTAGGGTTTGGCTATATACTGATTGCTAATTTCAACCTAAAGCTACAAGCTTTTGAAAAGATTGCCAAGGTTATATGCAGCCAATAAGCATTTTTAATGTGGATTTGGACAGTAAATTATTCAGTATTAAGACTGCTTATTTAAAGTTGACGCCCCAGCATCCCCAGCCCCTTTCCTCCCTGGAACCGAGCAAGAGAAGGAGGTCGCCCACTGCGACACAAAAACTCATCTATGCCATAGCGGAACCTGAATCTATTCCCCACTGGTGCTTGAGTAGTTCTTGATAAGTCGCTTCACGCACAACCATTTGCTCATAAAGCTTGACTAAAAAGTCTTGAGCTTGTTCATGGCTCATGTGCTGTACTTGAGTGGCAAATGAGCGAATGCTGAATTGCTGTTCTAAGGATAAGTTTGGTTTGTTCATAGTAACTCCGAAAAAACAACGCGTAAAAGTTATGTTGGTTGCAGAAGTCCAAAGGGATAAGATTTGGACTCTGATTCATCCTACAGTTGTACCTCTGTATTAAGAAAGATAACAATTGTGTGACAAATTGCCCATACCCTTAAGGGGAATTTTTTTGCTTTTGATAGCTTGCACCTAAACCTACTGATATACAACCCAAGTCTGCTAAAGCAAATTCCGGAAAAAATTACTATTTGTAATATCCCTCCGGATAGGTTGGAATACGCTGATCCGCTTTCATCCTCGTTTAAACTTCTCTAGAAAGGAGAAGCTCATAGAGAGATGAAAGGTATTAAGCGTGAATTATATTCGCCATATATCATTAGGTGCAAGATGTCAATTCACTAAATTATGTCAACATGGCCGCCAGCAGTTAAATTTGGAGGCTAAAAGTATTTGTATCAAGTTGTAAATGGGAAAAATGCTCACGCTGAACAAATTGGTGAGTATATTTACTAGAAAGAGTCTAAAGTCTAAATTCAATAGTCAAAAGTTATAACTTTTGACTATTGACTACTAACTATTTTCAAGGGCCACAATCACGACTGTGATGTTATCGTGCCCACCTTCTTGTTTTGCAGCTTCAATTAAAGAGAGGGCGGCTTTTTCTAGTAATGGAGTGTCATGCAAGTAATCAAAAATTTTCTGATCAACAAGTTCTTCGGTCAAACCATCGCTGCATAATAGCAAGCGATCGCCAACCTGCACATCCAGTGGTTGCACATCAACTTGGTGTAAGTCTTCACGTCCTAAACAACGGGATAACACATGACGGAAGGGATGAACCCGTGCTTCATCTGAGGTGATATCGCCGACTTTGATCGCCCTTGCGACCCAAGTATGGTCTTCTGTGATCTGTTCTAGTTGTGCTTCTCTGAGACGGTAGATTCTAGAATCACCAACATGAGCGCACCAAGGCGAATCTGATGAGCGAAAAACTACCGCTACAACTGTTGTACCCATATCAGCGCGTTCAGGATGATTTTGCTGATCTTGCAAAATACCTTCATTTGCGTGCCACAAAGCCATTTCTAACAATTTTTCTGTAGACTCAGAAGAATCCCAATTTGCCACCAAATACGCCTGAATTTCGTGAGCAGCAATGCGACTTGCTTCTTCACCTCCCGCATGGCCACCCATCCCATCAGCAACAATGAAAAATCGCCCTTCAGGGTCGATATAGTAAGCATCCTGATTACTAGAACGAATCAGTCCCGGATCGCTGAAACCCGTAAAATTAAGTTTCATAAATTTTTGCGGCAACAATTAATACATACGGTCATAACGGTCGAGGCGTAGAAGTAAGCGGATTAGGATTACTGAGACTGCTGCGGCAATTAAACCAAAAAGCAGTGCTAACCATACATAATGATGATTAACCAATAAAAGGGTGGCTGAAAGAGTAAATCCACTGATTATCAAAGCGTAGATCATTCCTAGCTGGATATTGCTCTGTCGTCGCAGCAGGCGCTCCGTTTCTATAGAACGGACGCGGACGCGCATGTCTCCGCGTTCTAGTTTTTCTAGTGTATCCTCTAATCTACGCGGCAGTCCAAAGGCAGTTGTACTTACCTGAACTGCTTGACGACTTAATTCATTGAGGAAGCTATTACTCTCAGAACCATTCATATTAGTCATAAGTTGCATTGCATAAGGTTGGGCAACTTCCATAAAGTTAAATTCTGGATCTAAACCCTTGCCTACCCCTTCTAAAGTAGAAAAGGCTCGCATCACAAAAGTGAAGGTTGCAGGAAATCTAAATGGCTGATTATAAGCTATTTCATAAAGGTCGTCACTGATTGCTGCCACTGATTGATTTTCAAAGGGCTTATCCATAAAGTTATCCAGCATGTACTGGACAGAACGCCGCACTGGCCCCATGTCATCTGTGGGTGCGATCGCCCCTAAATCGATCAAAGATTGCACAACGCGATCGCCATCTTTTTGGGCGATACCAAATAGCGTTTCCATTAGTCCTTCCCGAATGTTGGACTTAATCCGTCCCATCATCCCGAAATCGTAGAAAATTAAAGCACCATCCGGATTGACTGCAATGTTACCTGGATGAGGATCGGCATGAAAAAAGCCATTATTAAGTAACTGAAGCAGATAAGCTTGAGCGCCTTGACGGGCAATTATCTTACGATCTATACCTGCTGCTTCTAAAGCTTCGTATTGGCTAATTTTAATTCCAGGGAGATATTCTAAGGTCAGCACTCTGGGCGAGGCATAACGCCAGTAAACTCTGGGAACTTTTACCCAGTCGTAGCCACGAAAGTTCCGACGAAAAGTATCAGCGTTGCGACCTTCATTAAGATAATCAATTTCTTCCCAAAGAATGCGACAACACTCTTCGTAAATACCTATCCAATCTCTGCCTCGACCCCATTTAGGATGGTTTTGAAAATAGCGAGTAATTCCTTTCAGAATTTGTAAATCTATTTCAAACAGCTTCTTGAGTCCAGGACGTTGTACTTTGACAACAACTGCTTCCCCAGTATGCAGCACAGCTTTATGCACTTGCCCCAAACTAGCAGCAGCTAGAGGAATAGGTTCAAAATTTTGGAAGAGTTCGGGAATTTTCTTGCTTAGTTCTTGCTCAATACTTGCTTCTACTTGTTCATAGCTAAATGCCGGCACTTTGTCTTGCAGCTTTGCCAACTCTTCGACATATTCACTAGGGAATATATCAGCGCGAGTAGAAAACAATTGCCCAACTTTGATAAAAGTTGGGCCTAAGTCCAGCAGGGTAGTACGAATCCACACTGCTTGAGCTTTACGTCTTGCTGCTTGCTTTGCCTCAGTGACACCACCAGGGTAACTCCACGATTTGTTGTAGCGCCAAATCTTGAACATCAAGGTCAAAACAAAAGACCAAATGTCCACGAACCGCCTTCTGCTAGAGTAGTTTTCACGATTCCAACGGTAGGCCTTATCTGAATAACCTGTTTCCATATCCTTTGCGTACCGTTGATTTGCCACCGAATCACCTGGAAGAAAAGACACTCTGATTCCTAAACTGTTTTTAAGATGTCAGTTGTCAGTTGTTAGTTGTTAGTCGCTACTGACTACTGACTACTGACTAATAACGAAATTTATACAGAACTACTACGATAACGTTGCAATTCGTTCCGCAACAGGGCAATTTCTGCTCTCAGTTCATCAATCGTTGCTTGTAAATCAACTGGTTCAGAACCATATTGTCTACTAGATGAGGCAGCTTGACCCGTATTAGCAACTTCTGCTGCCCGATTTGCGCGCTCTGTAACTTCTTCTGTGAATTGGCGCAGTTGTTCTCTAGCTTCTGCATCAAATTTGCCCACTTCGCTCAGAGCGTCGGTCAAAGCGACCTCTAAACGCTCATTAATCACTTCTGCTGCTGCTCTGCCTACGAAAAAGGCTTGTAAAAGGGGGTTACTCATAAATATTTGTTACGCTCGTCCGCAAGAGAATTATAACTTGCCTGTATGCTTTGCGGCTTCTGCTGCGGAGCTAGATATTCGGCTTGATGAGAATCAGTAGAGCAATTTCTGAGAGATTGAATCATAGCGATCGCCAGTCTTGCCATATTCACCTCTACTCATGACAGGCGTGCTTTTATGAGTATTGTCGTATTTCAACGAAAAACATCTTCGTTTTTGGCGCAAAAACTGATAGCTGAAATGAGGATTCACTAAAGAAGTTGAAAGTGTAAAAACAGAAAAATGTAGTAACGAATTTTTATAAGCAAAACTTCACCCAATTATAAAAAATCTCTCAATTTATAAACTGCAAATACGTAGACAAAACACCTCATATACACATTTATCATCAAAAAAAATTGTTGATAAATTCAAATTAATCAATATATAACCTGATGTTAACACTTAGTAATTAAGTTAAAAAAAACTTGATTATTTCTGTCTGCTTAAGCAGCATCAGCCAGTTGTGAATTATTATTCACTGCTATTTTTTGAGCTGTTCACAATATGTCAAATCTCCATAAAAATCTCAGTAATTTATGTAAATACATAGAATCTTTATTTACTAAATTACTCGTGTTACTGAGAGATGAACTGAATAGCAAACTCGTAAGCCTTAAATGGAGAACAAAGAATGAAAGGACGCTTTCACCCTAAAAATAATTTGACCCTCAACCCATCAGGTAACGAGTCGATTCGTGATGTAATTGACCGGGTTAGCCTGAGCAGGCGGCGGTTCATTATGACGGCTGTGGGTACTTCAATGCTAACTGTTCTGGGCGATGTTTCTATTGGTGGCTTTCTTCAAAGTGTTGAGGCAGCACCGATTCCCAAGGGAACAGGATTTGCTGGCATAGGCTTTAAGAGCATTCCACCAAATCTACTCAACCCAGTTACAGGACTTCTGGAAAAGGATCTTGTCAGTGTTCCTGAAGGTTATACAGCTAAAGTATTGGTTGCTTGGGGAGATCCGATCGCATTTGGTGGCCCAACTTGGCTAGCAGATGCTTCCCAAGATGCGGCTGCTCAAGAAAAGCAATTTGGTATGCACGCTGATGGGATGCACTACTTCCCTTTACAGCCAGGGAATGTTGTTAGTCGGACAGTGAGTTCGCAAGCAAGATCATTAAGAGGCTTTTTAAACCAGCCGATAAATACTGGTCTGCTGTGCGTGAACCATGAATATACTCAGGAATCAATTTTGCATCCAGATGGTTTGGATGTAGTCACAATCGCTAAGGTACGGAAGTCTCAGGCTGCTCATGGTGTATCTGTTGTAGAAATTTCCAAAAACGGCAATGACTGGAGTTTTAATCGTAATTCGTCTTATGGTCGCCGGATTACTGGTAACACCAAGATGCGAATTTCGGGGCCTGCGGCTGGCGATGCACTATTGAAGTCGAAGAAATTTGACATTACGCCAACTGGCTCTGTTGACACCGGCACAGTCAACGACGGCTACACTGCTTATGGTACTCTCAACAACTGCGCCAACGGTTACACACCTTGGGGCACTTACTTGACTTGTGAAGAAAACTGGAACGGCTACTTTGGAAACCTTGGCGAAGAGCTAGTTTCAATTCCAGGAATCGAAGACTCAGAGATTCTAGAAGGACAGAATCGGTACGGTCTTGCACCTTCAGGGTTTGGCTATCGCTGGCATGAAGTCGATCCACGCTTTAATTACCACACAAACCCACTCGAACCTCATTTATTTGGCTGGGTGGTTGAAATTGATCCTTACAATCCGCAAAGTACACCAGTCAAACGCACTGCCCTTGGTCGCTTTAAGCACGAGAGCGCTCAGGTTGTTGTTGATGATAATAACCGTGTTGCTTTCTATATGGGTGACGACGAGCGCAACGATTACATCTACAAGTTTGTTTGTGCCCAACCTTTAAATCCCGGAAATCGTGCTGCTAACCGCGATTTACTTGACAAAGGTGTTCTGTACGTTGCTAAATTCAATGACAACGGTACTGGTGAATGGCTGCCTTTGGTTTACGGTCAGCGCGGTCTGACACCAGAAAACGGTTTTAGAAGCCAAGCTGAAGTATTGGTTAAGACAAGACAAGCAGGCGATCGCGTCGGCGCAACGATGATGGATCGCCCAGAGTGGGTAGCCGTGCGTCCTCGGATTGGCGGATATAAAGAGATTGAAGTCTACTGTACGTTGACTAACAATACTCGTCGCGGTACAGACCCAGCGTCCTCCAACCAGCCAGACGGCTCAACAGCAGGAGGCGGTGCGCGTCCTCCCGTGGATGCTGCTAACCCACGTCCTGACAACCGTTATGGTCACATCATTCGCTGGCGCGAAGATGGACGCAGTGTCACAGCAACTACTTTCAAATGGGATATTTTCTTTGAAGCTGGCGACAAAACCAGACCCGAACCAAATCTCCAAGGCAACATTAAAGGTGATGACTTAAGTTCACCAGATGGTCTGTGGTTCGACGACTTCGGCCGCCTCTGGATTCAGACCGACCACGCAGGCGATGGTATCGGTGATTTGGTAAACATCGGTAGCAATACAATGTCGTGTGCTGACCCTAATACCAAACAAGTTAGGCGCTTCTTGACCAGCCCTACCGACTGTGAAGTAACTGGTGTAATTACTACACCCGATGGTAAAGCGATGTTTATCAACATCCAGCACCCAGGCGATCGCGGAGATGCCTCGAATCCCACAATCGCCAGCAATTGGCCTCACAGTCAAGGCTATGGCCCATCTGGCCGCCCACGTTCTTCAACTGTAGTGATTACCCGCAACGACGGTGGCGTTGTTGGTGGTCTCTAAAACTGATCGCGCTTTGAGCAATAAGGCATATTAAAGTCTTTTAACGCTTTGGCTTGTTGATACAGTTTATTCAATTGACCATGACTAATCGCTTTAATCCTTGATTTGAATCAAAGTCAAAGGTTAGGCGATTTATTTTTCTATGTTCTATAAATGAAATCCTCACCTTGTAAGTGAGGATTTTATTAATTTAGATTTTGCTTTAATGTATGCGTATTATTAAGCTGTCACTTTTGTTGCTTTCTTCTTGCGTTGCATCCACAATCCCATAACACTAGCGATCGCAGTACCTGTAATAGCTAACGGTTCTGGTACTTTAGTGTAGCTTACAGTACCGACTTCTGTTGCATTTACTGATTGCTCAATTACATAAAATCTGTTTCCTCCTAGATCTGGAGTATTTACATCACTCCCGATCACAAACTGATCGGCAACAAAATAGCTCAGTCCCAAAACTTGGCCATTGTTAAAACTGACTATGGGAAAACTGTCGAAATCAGTATCATCAGCTTCCGTATAGTTAGTACCCAAGTAGTTAAATGCAACTGCTAATCCATTCTCAACTCCCAATGTCTCAAGACCTACATTGGTTAAGGTCGAGTCGTCGTATTGAAAAGAACCGAAATACTCACCTGGGTTGCTGCCAGATGTAGCATTTACAGTGAAGTTGTAATTCAATAGGGCAGCTTGTGCTGGATTAGCACCAACAGCAACAACAGAAATAGCAGCAAAAGCTGCAATACCCAAATTTTTAGCTAATTTCATCACGAAATACTCCAAAACAAAAAAGTAAATAGTTACCTAAACTCACTTAAATTTAATAAGCTTTCAATCAACTACCAAAGGTTAAGGAATATAAAACAAATGGTTAAATAAAATTGGGCTGCTTGTGAAATTACTGCCATAGAAGAGGTTTAGAAAGTTTGATAAATACTTACTTACTTAAATGCTGAGTTAGTAAGATTTAGAGAAATTGATACCTGATGAAGTTAAATACAATAGCTTTATGATTAAAGTAATCGCTTTGTTGTCAAATTTTGACAAATTTTCAAATTCTTGAGGAACATCATCCGGTGATTAACTCAGATGGGTTGCGTTGTACAGCGTCAGCCAAACTGCCGAGTAAGCCACGTCTCAAGAAAATATACGTGTATTAGTTAGATATAATAATGACTCATTCTTTGTTTTCCTAAATGGAGAAACCAATGGGTCGCGCCAAAAAGGTTGTCCTGGCATATTCTGGCGGAGTTGATACTTCTGTTTGCATCCCTTACCTCAAGCATGAGTGGGGTGTAGAAGAGGTGATTACTTTAGCAGCAGATTTAGGTCAGGGAGATGAGTTAGAACCAATCCGAGAAAAAGCTTTGAAATCGGGTGCAAGTGAATCCCTAGTGGCGGATGTGAAAGACAGCTTTGTTAAAGATTATGCCTTTTTTGCGATTCAAGCCAATGCCCTTTATGAAAATCGCTATCCCCTAGGAACTGCTCTTGCACGTCCATTAATTGCCAAAATTTTAGTAGAAACTGCCCAAAAGTATGGTGCTGATGCGATCGCTCATGGTTGCACTGGTAAGGGTAATGATCAGGTTCGCTTTGATGTCTCTGTCACCGCCCTGAACCCAAACCTGAAGATCCTCGCACCAGCCAGAGAATGGGGGATGAGCCGTGAGGAAACTATCGCCTATGGTGAAAAGTTTGGTATCCCCTCGCCAGTTAAAAAATCTTCTCCCTACAGCATTGATAAGAATTTGCTTGGTCGTAGCATTGAAGCTGGTGTGTTGGAAGATCCAACAGTTGAGCCACCAGAAGAAATTTATGAGATGACTAAAGCAATTGCTGACACTCCCAACGAGCCAGAGTATATCGAAATTGGGTTTAACGAAGGTATTCCTACCACCCTTAACGGTACACCCCAAAAGCCAGTTGAACTGATTGAACAACTCAATCAGGTAGCGGGAAATCATGGTATCGGGCGAATAGACATGATAGAAAACCGCTTGGTGGGTATTAAATCCAGAGAAATTTACGAATCACCAGCTATGTTAGTGCTGATTCAAGCACACCGAGATTTAGAAAGCCTGACTTTAACAGCAGATGTCAGCCACTACAAACGAGGGATTGAAGAAACTTATACCCAAATTGTCTATAACGGTTTGTGGTACAGTCCACTCAAAAATGCACTGGATGCATTTATCCAAAAGACGCAAGAGCGAGTGTCGGGAATCGTGCGAGTAAAACTTTTTAAAGGTAATATCTCCATAGTTGGGCGTTGGAGTGACAATTCACTTTATAGCCCCGACTTGGCTACCTACGGTTCTGAAGATCAATTTGACCACAAAGCTGCTGAGGGTTTTATCTACGTTTGGGGATTACCCACTCGTATTTGGGCACAGCACACTAGGGGTTAGAAGTTGGAGTTAGGAGCTAATAAGTTAAATTTTTTATTTCGCTCCTAACTCCTAACTATTCTCCTGTTGCACGTTTAACTTGGCGGGATTCCCACCATAAAGGTATAGCAATCAAAGCAACCAGAATCAGTAAAGCCGCGATCGCAAATTGGCTTACCCACGCCACTAATTGTTCTAAAGAGACAACTCTGCCAGCAAAAAAAGCTAATGTCACCATTGCACTAGCCCAAGTGGCCGCTCCTGCTAAGTTGTACAAAAAGAATTTTCCAAAAGGCATTTCAGCTATACCAGCTAGTGGTGCAGCAAAAATTCGCAGCAATGCAAAAAATCGTCCGAAAAATACAGCTTTAGCAGCGTTTTGACTAAATTGTTCTTTGATACTTAACAATCGCTCTTCCGAAATCCGGAAGAGTCTGCCTACTTGTAACAGAAAAGACCAACCGCCAAGCCTACCAATCCAATAGCCACAAGCACCACCAATTACTGCACCCGCAACCGCATCGGTGAGGACTAACCAATAACTTAGTTCATCACTGCCAGCTAGAAACCCACCCACTAAGGTAACAGTTTCTCCAGGAAGAGGAATGCCTAAATTTTCTAGCAAAATTCCCAGAAAAATTGCCCAGTAGCCGTATTGATGAGCAAATTCCTGGATGTTCTCTAGTGAAATCAGATCAAGAGACATCCCGCACCGCCGCCTTTACAATTTTTTACGTTTACTATATCTTGGCTCGTTTGTGGCTGGGGTGTCAATCAAGCCACTATGTATATCTAATGATTTATATTATTTATTACTTAATGAGTATTGACGATCACCTGTTAATCGATTAATAACACAACTACATACTTAAGTACCAAAAACAACAAGTATTTATAAAAAATTTATAAATATCCAGGATAAATATAAAAGTCTAGTAAAAGATACGTTTGATACCGAAATTCTTCAGCGTTTATGCATATATTTATGAAAGTTAACATAAATTATACGGCATAAATACTGACTCAAAATTAATCAATTGCAGGGCTGTAAATTTCCAAATATTGTGAATGAAACAGTAATTTTGCTCTTGAAACCTCATCAGTATTGATGTCGAGTTTTTGCTTTTGTTAAATGTTTCAACTACCGACTTAAATACATGACTATTTCACAAGAATTGCAAGTGGTTTTATTTAAGCCCCAGGGAAGCATCGATCTACAGGGTGGTATGGCTTTGAGCGAACAAATGGTTGATATAGTGCCCCAGCCTCATCAACTCTGGGTTATTGATCTAGCAGAGGTAGATTTTATGGATAGTTCGGGATTAGTCCCACTGGTTAAGGGTCTAACGACTGCGCGCCAGACTGGCTGCCGTCTAGTGCTTTGCAATGTGCAAGCCCCTGTGCGGTTAATTTTGGAACTGACCCAACTAGATTCAGTGTTTGAAATTTTTGACACTTACGAGGATATCTTCATTAACGTCGATGATCGCAGTCTGGTGCTAGCAAGCTAGCTTTTTATCATCACAGAAAAATGTATGGTGATCTAGGATAATCTTCACAATTATTAACAATCGTTCAGAGTTTTTTCCCATCACCAGCGATCGCAATCTGGATTTTTCAGACACAAAAACAATAGTAGTGAAGTTAGAGAATCGCTTTGCAGCACAGCAATATCAATGACAGATGAATTAATCTAACTGTTGGACGCTGATGTTAGTTAAAGCAGGTGCAGTGGGATATAGCCAAAGCAAATTTCACTCCTTTGCTACCCAAACTGCACCAGTTACGTAGCTGATAGAGATTTGAGGAGGTTAAATGCCCTCCAGTATTAATGCTGATGCTACACAGCTAAGTCAATATCAGGCAATGTATAGTTTTAATAGACCAAAAAACATTGTCTTGCGATTGCTAAACAGCGTCAGCATACTTGTTTAATTTAAAATTATTTGTAATATGATCACTTAGGGTTAGAAGTGATTTAGTTGCCAAATTTATAGCTAAAACTATATCTGTGATATTACACAACTGAGCATAATTCATAATTCCTAGGCCATCGCTAAAGCTAGGCGCTGGTATTCCGCCCTAAATTACGAACTAGTATTTATGTGATTACAGTCTCAGATATTTTACACAGTAGAAATATTATTTTGATTGGATATCGGGCGGGGAAAATTGGGTAAGTCAATACCACTGTGACTAGAATTACGGGTTTTAAGCGCCAATCGATAACTTACACTTTGCAACTCTGCCTGAAGTTGGCGGTTTTCACGTTGTAGGATTGCTACTTTTTCTCTCACAGGTGTCATGCGCTCCTCAAATTTACGGCGGTAAATTTGTGGTAACTCTTGTACTACTTGTTCCAACATCCGACTGCGATCGGTTAGTTCTTGGACTGACTGCCGTAGTTGGTAAATTTCGGCATCACGAGTAGTAATTTGTTCTTGGTAAAATGTTACCTGCTGCTCGACAGCTTGCAATTGTTCTCGCAACGCCTGCAACTGACTCATATTGAGTTCAGGTTGGGAGCGCTGAGGTATAAAATTAGCATTACCCTTCACCAAGCGGAAGAGTTCTTGAGATAACTGTTGCACTAATTGATCACGAAGTTGCAACTCTTGGCGAAGCTGCGACACTTCTGTAGAGAGAGCTTGAATGTTGGGTGTGTCAGTTTGGCTCACAGTGGCTTACAGCTCCCATTAACGTATCTTGTCCAAATTTTAGGTATAACAGCGATAGTACTGCCTTTGGCAAGTACTTGTTAATTTAGCATTCCCAACCGACGCATAAAAAAGGTCAAAGGTAAAAAATTTTTTAGATTTATTTTAATCAATACTGAGTATTGAAGCCCGGAAAACTTAACATCGCTAGTCTTCCCAAGGAAGAAATCCTTTCTTATGTGTTCTTTTTGTAGTGTTGATGAGCCGCAATACGACTCATCAACACTAGTTACTCAAGACTTATCTTAAGCAGATGCAGGTATAGGTGCAGGTACAGCAGGGCTTTCTGCTTTTTCTTCGCTTGGAAGTTCCTGTTTAATTGTCATGTAGCGAATCACTTCTTCGCTTAAACGCATTGCCCGTTCCATAGGCGCAATGGCATTTCCAGGACTAGTATAGTTCATCTGGATGTAGATACCATCTCGATTCTTTTTAATCTCATAAGCAAGACGGCGCTTACCACGATTTTGAATTTGGATATCTTCAGCACCTTGCTCTTGGAGCAAGTTTTGATATTTTGCAATTGCTTGCTCTACTTGTTCGTCTCCCAGATCAGGACGCAGAATGTATATTGTTTCGTAAAATGTGGACATGATTTTAAGTATCCTTATGGACAGAATGGTTACTTGTGCTGATCTATACAAGTTTTTTGATAGAAAATACTAGTATTAATCAACATCTGAAGCAACAAGGAACTATAATCTTACCAGTTTTCAATTTGGATCATTAGCTTAATCCGCCGAAATTTGCATCTTTAATAAGAAGCTATCTGCGGGTAACTAAAAAGCGGAGTGCTAATTCACCACAACTAACTGATTGCTCACCTCAGTGGTTTTGTAAGACCAAACTGTCTCTTTGCAGAAAGTCTACAGACTTGTTGATGAAAGTGAGAATCTAACTTTTGGTGAACAGCAGCAAATTGATCAAGCTATCAGTTTACCCAAAGGGTATGCTAGCCAAATGGAGTTTATAGCTATTGGTTTCTAAAACCTCCACTATGAACTGAATGTTGTGTTACCCCTTATCAGTTTTTAATCGCAGACAAAAGGATACTAATCAAGGTTATGGCGCAGCGCTATGTGCGAGTTCAAAATTTAGAAGGAAAGATTTACTATGGGTTGCTACAACTATCCCTTAGTGTGCAGGTGCTGGATGCTCCACCCTGGTTGCAAGGGCAACCCACAGATTTAAATTTAGAACCAGACAACTACCAAATTCTTCCTCCCTGCGCTCCGTCAAAAATTGTGGCGGTAGGTAAGAATTATGCAGATCATGCAGCTGAAATGGGAACTTCAGTCCCAAGTGAGCCGTTACTCTTTCTCAAACCACCGACATCTGTGATTGCGTCAGAAACCGAAATTAAATATCCTCTCCAGTCGCAACGGGTAGATTACGAAGGTGAGTTAGCATTAGTGATTGGCGATCGCGCCTTTAATTGCACACCAGAGGAAGCCCAAACTAAAATCTGGGGTTATACCATCGCTAATGATGTGACAGCACGGGATTTACAGCAAAAAGATAGTCAATGGACTAGAGCCAAAGGTTTTGATACTTTCTGTCCCCTAGGCCCTTGGATTGTCCGAGAATTAAATCCTGGAGCCAGATTACAGACTTTTTTGAATGAAAATGCTAATCCTGTGCAATCTGCTTGTATTGATCAGATGGTGTTTCCCCCGGATGTTCTAGTGTCCTATATTAGCCAAGTGATGACATTACTACCTGGAGATGTAGTACTAACTGGTACACCGTTGGGTGTCGGGCCGTTGCATCGAGGCGATCGTGTCCGTATTGAAATTGAAGGCATTGGTCGTCTAGAAAACACAGTAGCAGCCTATTAAACCCTAGCGCACTTGCATATAAACTGCATCAGAAATTGCCGGAATTTCTGCATAACGCCCCATTATGGACTGGACAACCGAATATGCAACAGCTGCTAAAATTCCTATAAAAATTGTTGTAGATAGAGTTTGGATAGCAAAACCACCACTAGGAATTAGACCAACAACATCAGTTAGGATACTGAATAAAAATATAACAATGTCCAAAAGGATTGCTTGCATAGTGTTGAAACGAATAAAATGGCTAATTTTTTCGTTTCTTACTACTAAAATCCATAAAGCAAAGAAAATAATCAGTCCTGCATAACGAACGCCATAATAAATCCTTAGCAACGGCATTAGGGGCAGAAACAGCACTAGCAGAGGTGGAAACTGTGCTATTAGAAATTGGCCAAAAGCAAAAACCTCAATTATGGGAAGCAAATAAGGTAAACAAGCAAAAATTCTATCTTTAATTGTTGTAGACCCACGCCAAGTCATTATGCGTTCTCCTGTGGCTAAATTTAGAGAGTTACTTGAGCCTAGGATAACGCAGTTACTTGGTCTTGCTAGGAAATTTGATTATTCTATGTGAGCGATGCGAAAGCCCATCATACATTCATACTGGGCTGGTTGCTGTTCTGTGAGTTTGCGGATGGCATGACCACAATAGAGTTTACCTCCACGCCAACGGGGTTGACCGCTACCATCAGCAAGTAAACACGACTGGCAAACTTGCTCAGGGGCGAAGATTTGATTGTCCGTTAAAATGACTAGCATCCAATCCCTCCTTATAAATCCTCATTATTACCCGCATTTTGTCAAGAGGAGATATGCTTAATATTCTTCCCAAAAGTGACTTCAGGTAGGTTGAGATGAAGCTGTAGATGGGAATTATGGAAATTTGCGATCGCGGAGGACACCTGGGAGTTTATTTTGACGCTCTTTTCGGCAACAATGGGGGTAGTAATTAAAAATCGCCAACTAAACCTTCATCTATTATTTATTGTATGTGGTGTATCTAATATGATTAGATTCTTTAGTAAAAAGTCATACATAAACTTTTACGCCAAAGATTACCAGGGGCAGCCAGTGGTATCCATTGCATTCCTATAAAATTAACGATGGAGCTAATGAATTTGATATTAGGGAAATTATGATCATTAAATACCTTCTTCAGGTTGGTATTTAAATAATCAATATGGGCTGTTACGGTAAATGCTGTAACCAGCCAAAATCAACTATTGCACAAATTTCCACAAGGATAGTTTAAGTGACTAAGACTAATTCAGACTTTTTGGCTAACTCAGATCCCGCGATCGCGCAATTACTCAACCAAGAACTACAACGTCAACGCGACCACTTGGAGTTAATTGCTAGTGAAAATTTTACTTCTGCTGCGGTACTTGCTGCTCAAGGTTCGGTATTGACAAATAAATATGCCGAGGGATTGCCTGGTAAACGCTACTATGGCGGTTGTGAATTTATTGATCAAGTTGAGCAACTGGGAATTGACCGGGCTAAACAGCTATTTGGCGCTGCTCATGCAAACGTCCAACCCCACTCAGGCGCACAGGCAAATTTTGCAGTTTTCCTGACCCTATTAGAGCCAGGAGACAAAATCATGGGAATGGATTTGTCTCACGGAGGGCATCTAACCCACGGTTCACCTGTGAATGTCTCAGGAAAGTGGTTTCAAGTTTGTCATTATGGCGTTAGTCAACAAACAGAACAACTGGACTATGACCAAATTCGGGAACTGGCGCTCAAGGAGTGTCCGAAGTTGCTGATTTGTGGTTATTCAGCTTATCCTCGTGTGATTGACTTTGTAAAATTCCGCAGCATTGCTGATGAAATCGGCGCTTATTTACTAGCGGATATTGCTCATATCGCTGGTTTAGTTGCTACTGGTTTGCACCCCGATCCAATTCCTCACTGTGATGTAGTCACAACAACTACCCATAAAACTCTCCGCGGCCCTAGGGGAGGATTAATCTTGACCCGCGATGCCGAACTCGGTAAAAAACTCGATAAATCAGTTTTTCCTGGCACTCAAGGTGGCCCTTTAGAACATGTTATTGCTGGTAAAGCAGTAGCATTTGGTGAAGCTCTCAAACCAGAGTTTAAAACTTATTCGGCTCAAGTTATTGACAATGCCCGTGCTTTAGCAAGCCAACTACAAAACCGGGGTTTAAAACTGGTATCTAATGGTACTGACAATCATTTAATGCTAGTAGATTTACAGTCTATTGGATTAACAGGTAAGCAAGCGGATCAGTTAGTGAGCGCAGTGAATATTACCGCAAACAAAAATACTGTTCCCTTTGATCCGCAGTCACCTTTTGTAACTAGTGGACTGCGTTTGGGTTCTCCAGCAATGACTACAAGAGGATTGGGAGAAATAGAATTTACCGAGATTGGTGATATTATTGCCGATCGCCTGCTGGCTCCAGATTCAGAAACAGTTGCTCAAGATTGTCGACGACGAGTCGCAGCATTGTGCGATCGCTTCCCCTTATACCCCCACTTGGAAATTCCTGTAGCAGCATTAGTCTAAGGAAGAAGTTATAAGTTGAAAATTTTCAACTTATAACTTCTAACTTCCAATTTAAAATTCTCCTAGTGATAAAAATTTGAGATGTAGTAGATATCAGGTAGAAAGCTCCCTCCACACATTTTTGTCTTAGCAAACTACTTATTTAAAGATACAGATGCTTCCTCAGATTTATCATCTGATTGCCTTCCTTGTCGCCGCAGTAGTCGTTCTTTGGACTACTCCTGATGTTAAAAACATTGGTATCAAAAGTGGACGTGTCGACCAACCTGGCGATCGCAAAGTCCACAAACACCCAATGGTACGCCTGGGAGGAGTTTCTATCTTTGCAGGTACTATCATTTCCCTAATGGTTGTTTGGTGGTTGGGTGGATTTGATAATCTACCCGCTGAAAAAGAATGGCAAATTTGGGGTGTCACCTTAGGCGGTCTTGGCTTTTTTTTGATTGGTTTAGCAGACGATTTATTAAATTTATCTGCTTTAAAACGCCTGCTCATGCAAATAGTTGTTGCGGCTGGTGCGTGGAAAGCAGGCGTAAGTATAGATTTCATTAGCATTCCTACAATCGGGATAGTTGATCTCGACTGGCTGAGTTTGCCTATTACAATTATCTGGCTGGTAGGGATGGTCAATGCCATTAACTGGATTGATGGTTTAGACGGTTTAGCTGCTGGAGTATCTGGAATTGCCGCCGTAGTGATGCTATTTGTGTCTTTGTTAATGCATCAACCAGCAGCAGCCCTGATTGCTGCTGCTTTAGCTGGCGCATCGCTGGGATTTCTCCGCTACAATTTCAACCCTGCACAAATTTTTATGGGAGATGGCGGATCTTATTTTATGGGATTTACCTTAGCATCTGTGGGTGTAATTGGTCTGGTGAAAATCCCTGCTTTTACCGCCGTAATTTTGCCTTATATCATTTTGGCAGTGCCAATTGTAGATATGTCAGCAGTGATTGTGGCACGAATTTGCCGTGGTAAATCACCTTTTACAGCGGATAAACGCCACCTACACCACCGACTGTTAAAGGCAGGTTTATCTCATCGATGGACGGTTTTGTTCATTTATTCTTTGACTTTGTGGGTGGGAAGCTTGGCATTAGCGATCGCTGGCATACCCAGTGGCATTGCTTATGCCTGTGGTACAACTTCGCTATTAGGTTATGCGATTTGGCGTGTTTGGAAACTTTCTAGACAATCTTAAATTATCAGTTACCAGTCACAAGCCACTTGATAACTATTCACTGTTTACTGTTTACTATTCACTGTTCACTGGTTTAATTGATAACGCTTGCTTCCGATGAGTGCAGAAATTATTTGTGTTGGTACAGAACTGCTGCTAGGAGATATCCTCAACAGTAATGCTCAATTTATTGCCCAGCAATTAGCACAGCTAGGTATTCCTCATTACTATCAAACAGTGGTGGGAGATAACCCAGAACGATTGAAGCAAGTTCTAGAAATTGCTATTTCAAGAGCGCAAATTCTCATTTTTACTGGTGGACTTGGCCCTACCCCTGATGACCTAACCTGCGAAACCATCGCTGATTTTTTTGGTGTCGCTTTGGTAGAACACCCAGAAATTATCGAAGACATAACTCAGAAATTTACCCAACGCGGTCGGGTTATGACACCAAGTAACCGCAAACAAGCCTTGATTCCCCAAGGCGCGGAAATTTTACCCAATCTCACTGGTACAGCACCCGGTATCATCTGGCAACCGCGTTCCGAAATTACGATTTTCACTTTTCCTGGTGTACCATCAGAAATGCATCGAATGTGGGAAGAAACAGCAGTACCCTTTCTCAAAAGCCAAGGCTGGGGCAAAGAAATTATTTACAGCCGGAGTTTAAAGTTTTGGGGTATCGGTGAATCTGCTTTGGCAGAAAAAGTTGCGCCTTATTTTAACTTGCCCAACCCCACAGTAGCGCCTTATGCAGGCAAGGGGGAAGTTAGACTGCGAATTTCTGCAAAAGCTGCTTGTGAAGCGGCAGCAGAAGCTTTGATTTTGCCGATTGAGAAACAAATTAAAGAAATTGCTGGATTAAATTATTACGGTGCAGATCACGACACCTTGGCTTCTATAGTTGGTCAATTGTTACGAACAAGCAAAGAAACCCTATCAGTAGCAGAATCTTGCACTGGCGGCGGACTAGGACAAATGTTAACTGAAGTCTCTGGAAGTTCTGATTACTTTTGGGGTGGGGTAATATCTTATGACAACTCGGTAAAAGTTGGGCTATTGGGAGTTAACCCTGAAGATTTAGATAAATTTGGGGCGGTAAGTGCTATTGTTGCCGAGCAAATGGCAGTTGGGGTAAAAACACGCCTTGCAACTACTTGGGGATTGAGTATCACTGGTATTGCTGGCCCTAGCGGGGAGACGGACAACAAGCCGGTCGGTCTAGTTTATATCGGTTTAGCTGGGCCAAAAGATGAAGTTGTGAGTTTTGAATATCGGTTTGGGACAATGCGGGGACGTGCTTTAATTCGTCACGTAAGTGCAAGTACAGCGTTAGATTTGCTGCGACGGCAGTTGTTGACAAGGTAGTAACGCAACTCTCACTCAATTATGAAGAGTTCGTAGTCAGCCCTTTATACCAATTTCCGAAAAAAATGCGACAGATTCTTTGTTACTAATTAGCTGTGATGTAGAAAGCTACTTTAAACTGGAATAAGGGAATTTATCATCAAGTGACTCAGATGTCAAAGACTGATGGTTTTAACCAATGTCATCTGTGTATAAGTATACACTATCTGCATAACTTGAGAATACTTCACTCGAATTCTATCAGTTACTAACGGAGTTGATGGGAATGGGTAAATTAATTGTTTTTGGTTTAATAGTAGTTTATGTAGGTGGTGTTTGGAAGTTCTGGACTGGCTTTAAACGGACTAATTTTAGTCCTAGTCTACCTAATCGTCTAGGCTTATCTCTGTTGTGGCCAGCTTTATTTATTAGTAATAAATCTTATCGTCAAAACTTTAGAAAGGCGTTGAAGGGCTAGAAATTACTATTAATTTGGTAGACATTTAAACAAGAAATAGCTTGGTCTTGTCTACTAATTTGTCAAGGTTCGTAGTTGGCGCTTGAGCTTTCAAATGCCAACTACACAATAGTTAGGAGTAATTAGGGAATATATTTTGTTTCAGCACATCTAGGCGGGAACATTTCCAATAATCAATGTGGGAAACAATCAAACTATCAGAATTAAGTCCTAATTCACTCCAGCCAGCGATGGAAATGCGCGGTTTCCAAGGTAAAGGAGTGTTCCAACTGAGTGTCCACTCGGTTTTAATTGTGTTTCCCAAAAGTTGAATATTGTGCAAATCCATTTGGGGATTTATAAACCAAGTTTGGATGAATTTAATCATCTTTTTATAGCGTTCAACACCATTAAATTTATTTAATGGATCTTGAAAATAAACATCTTCTGCATAAATGCTATATGTTTGGTTAGCTGGAAACCTCTGATAGTCTTCTTTGAGGATTTCAATGATATCCATAATCAATAGACCTCTTTATAAATTAAAATAATATATTCGTAATCCATATAGATAAATATTTATGAATGATTACTATTCAAGGATTTGATCTACCTCATTCCACAAGCGTTCTAACTGACGTTGCCAAACAGCTAGCACTTCTTCTCGCGCCGCTGATGTTTGATTGATTTCGCCCAGCAAGCCCTCTGCATAAAAGCGTTCTAGGGTTTGCATAGTAGCTGGAAGTGATTGCCCCTGCTGTTTTGCAGCCTGGATGATTTGCCGGATACGGCTTTCAATTAATCGATTGAAGACATTATTTAAACCAGCTTTATATAAAGACAAAAGTCGAGCGATCGCACTCTTAAAATCTGCACTCACCAAAGTGACGCTGTTGTGATGAAAGATTCCCCAAACTACCCCTTCATGCAAAGCGTAGCGGACTTCTTGAGTATCATCAAAATTAGCTTCTAAAAACTGTGTTAAAAATGCTTGAGCTTCTTGGATTGGTGCTATTGGTAGTAAAATTCGTAGCCAAGTATAATCTTCAGATAGCAGTACCAATAACCGAAAAGTAGCAGTCTCTACTTGCCATGATGTAGGAGCGATCGCTTGTACATCTGTCGGCTCAAATAATTCTGTCAGCGTAGCTGCAATTTCTTCAGGTGTCATTATTATAGTAGGGAACAGGGAATAGGGAATAGGCGATAAGCTTGAAAATCTTTTGGTATCAGGGTTTTATGATCAGTTTATGTCCTAAACTATCTGACAATAGCTATATCTATCCTATTCATTAGTTGCTGTTTCTAGCCAGATTTCCACATCATCTGTTAGTAACTTTTGTGCTGCTTCTAGCATTGAAGTTGCTATATCTTTGAGGTCTTCGCGATTATTTAAGTAGGTTTTTAAAGCTTCCATTGGATCAATACCACTACTAGCGCTTAATTCGGGAATACGGGGTCGAGCTAACTGACTAACCAATTCTGCTTGAATGGTGTAGGTGTGAGCAGGATTTAAGGCAGTATGTAGGGAGGCGCTATCAATTACATCCATCTGTTCAGACCGGAGTTTGTAAACTAGCCGAACTACAGCATCTTGAATCTCACGTTTGGCGATCGCTTTCATTAATGCAGCTTGAGGATCATCAGCTTTTGAGATATCCACCTCTATTGTGCAGAAAGTCCGAACTGGCAAAGGACAAAATTCCCAATCAACTTGTCCTTGTTCTAGTGTGATCATCACATAGCCTTTGTCTTCTTTTTCTTCACTAAAATCTACTCGCTCAATACTCCCTGGATAAATCACCGGCGGGTTGTTGGATTTATTCAAATTTTGATGGCGGTGGACGTGTCCCAAAGCTACATAATCAAAACAAGGTCGCGTCAGCAAAGACAAAGGTAAAGTAAAGCCTTTACCCACCGCCAAAAAGCGCTCGGCTCCCAAGGTAGCATTGTCAGCCATCAAGTGAGCCAAAAGAACCGTTGGTACATTGGGGTCAAGACGACGAATTTCCCCCTCTAAAACTACTTGTAGCCGATCTGTTAATAGTTGATTGATTTCTGATAAAGACAAACCTTCTGTTTCTTGACGAGTCATCAGCGTCGAACGAGTCAACCAGGGTAAGGTAATTACTTGGACACTACCATTACGAGTAGAGATATAGTGAGTAGTTAACGTATCACCAACAACAAACCCTCGCACTCCTAGGGTGCGGTAAATGTTTAAACTTGCTCCTCCCTGTCCTTGAGAATGTTGGTCGTGGTTGCCTACTAACAGTACAGTGGGAATATCAGCATCTACGAGGCGGCGAAATTGACTGGCAAAGGCTTCTTGCACATACGGCGGCGGGGTGGCATCCGGAAAGGCATCGCCGCCAAATATGACCAAATCCACTGCATCTGACAGCGCTCGGTCAATGCATATAGATAGAGTTTTGACAAAATCCTCTAACCGTGTGTTCAATCCTGTTGCTGGATTGATTCGTCCGTGGGAAAAACTGCTTCCCATGTGGATATCGGAGAGATGGAGGATTTTAATCATATTAAGTTAGTAATTAGTATTTATTCGCTGTTTTCCTACATACTATATATTAATGACTATAACGGCGATCGCTTGCGTGTAATACAGTGTAAGAGTATGGTTCTCAAGAGCATTAATACTCATACTGTATTTCTTAGTGCTTACATAACTTTTTCTAACGGTTTTTACAATTACTCTCCTAAATATTCACTAGTTATGTAATCATGGGAAGTGAGAGTTAATTCGGCGACCGCGTTTGTTTTTATTATTGATAGGCTTTTCCCCTTTGGTATTCACAGACTTTTCTCCGAAATCTACATCTCTACACACTTATGATTTTGGAGACAATCTATGTCAGTTTACGTAGGCAATCTTTCTTACGAAGTTACAGAAGAGAGCCTGAATGCAGTGTTTGCAGAATATGGTTCTGTAAAACGTGTTCAGCTACCTACCGACCGTGAAACAGGTCGTGTACGCGGCTTCGGTTTTGTAGAAATGGGTACAGATGCAGAAGAAACAGCTGCCATTGAAGCTCTTGATGGTGCTGAATGGATGGGACGTGACCTCAAAGTTAACAAGGCTAAGCCTAAAGAAGATAGAGGTTCGTTTGGTGGTGGTGGCCGTGGCGGAAATAACAGTTTCCGTAACCGCTACTAAGCTTTAGAGATTTAGCTTTTTAAGCTAACACATTAGTCCAAAAAATTAATTGGATTGAGTAACGGCTCAGGCAAGAATGCTTGAGCCTTTTTGATGTGTGTATTTGTAGTCCAGAAATTTTTACAAAAGACATTGGGGAAAGGTTAAAGATAAAGAAAAAATTCCATACTTTTACCCTTTACCCCACTTCTGCAAGAAGTCTAAATTTATGATATGGCAGTGGTCACCTAGATTAAGATATAAAATCCTTACACCAAGGAACTTTCAAGCCTATTCCCTGCTCTATACCTGAGTAAATGCACTAGTTTTTACTAAGAAAATTTACGGCATTTTAAGTTTTATCATTATTTTATAAATATTTATACTGTGACTGATATTGTTAAAGAATACTCACAATTTAAAGAATTTTACTGAAATGAATAATACCAAACTCCCCAATGCATTAGGCGAATCTATAACTATGGGTGCTTTGATCATTTTTACCAGCGCTAGTATCATCACAATCATGAGTTTGTTTTAAGGCAAGCATAACCAAGTTTTAACAAAATAATTTTTGATAACCCCACCTGAAAATGAGTGGGGTTTTTACATTTTGTAATAAAAAACCACGCCCACTGGAGCAAAAGGTTTCCCGTCCTTTTCGATAAAAGAAATGAACAGATTCTGCACGTTCCCTATTACGCTGTATTTGATCGCTATAAATATGAGTTTAAGATGTTTAAGCTAGATGGGGGTCGTTATGCTGAGGTGGCCTTGCCTGAATCACGCTTTTGGATACCTGAACTAAATTTAGGTTTGGGTGTATGGCAAGGATGCTATCAAGATGTAGAACAGCCTTGGTTACGTTGGTATGATCACAAAGGCAACTGGGTATCAACTTCTATAGAACAAGAAAGACAGCGAACGCAAAGGTTAATAGCACAATTGAAAGCGCTTGGCATTGAACCTGATTTAGATTAGGTTTATCGTTTATCATTGCTTCTAAGTTATTACTATATAAAAAATACTGGATAGATTACAGTAGAGCCTAGTTCTTGAGAAATTTATATATTAAATTTTAATCATGCAACAAAAAATATTGATTTTGACAGCAATTCCTCATGGTCTACGTCTCGATACAGAGATTCGGGAAATCCAAGAAGCTATAATACGCTCTGTGAAAAGGAATTTATTTTCTACTAAAATTAGAACTGCTGTACGTCCCCAAGATATCCGTAGAGCAATAGCAGAAGAACGACCTAAAATAGTTCATTTTTGCGGACACGGTATGGAGGATGGAAGCTTAATATTAGAGGACGATGGAGGAGACAATAAATTAGTTTCGCCTGAGGGATTAGCAGCGTTATTTGAGTCACATAAAGATTATGTAAAGTGTGTATTGCTCAATGCTTGCTATTCAGCAAAACCTGCTGAAGCAATTAGTCAACATATTGAATACACAGTTGGCATGAATCAACCAATCGGAGACAAAGCCGCAATTGTCTTTGCTCAAGGCTTTTATGATGGATTAGGATATGAACTTTCAAATAATCAAGATACATTTGAGAGTGCGTTTAAGGAAGGATTAATTGCAATTAAATTAGAAGATTTTTCACAAGCAAATATACCAGTTCTTAAACAAAACAAATTTATAAGAAAAAATATTAATAATACTAAGCAAAACCCCAGTCAATTTAAACAATTAGAAAATAAAGTTTATCCACTTAAACTTAAACCTGTAAGTTTGATAAATAATGTCAAATCTACCGATAATAACATAGACTATACAAACTTGGAAAACTTTCTGCATCAAGGGGCTTGGAGAGATGCAGATGAAGAGACTTTGACGATTATGCTTGAAGCAAATGAATGGGGAAGATTTAGTAAAAGCATGAATGAATGTTATATTGATTCTTCTTATGTCAATAAGATACCGCTTGAAATTATCCAAAATATTGACGCAATGTGGTTAAAATATAGTGATGAAAAATTTGGCTTTAGTATACAAAAACAAATTTGGAAGAGTGTAGGTAGAAAATATGATAAGTTTGGTCTTCAAGTCAGATGGTGTAAAAGATCATTATTAGATTTTGGGCAACCAAAGTGGTTACTTTATGAAAATCTCAACTTCGACTACGTAGATGCTGTTACAGGACATTTACCAGCACGTTGGAACTATAAACCTGACACAATTCTTCATGCTTATATGATGAGGAATTACCTTGATTCTAATGTAAGTAAGTTTAATGAAAAAGTTGGAATTAACGTATTGTCTCGTATATAAAAACATGCACAAAATATTTCACCATGCCTGAAGGAAAAATATTGCTGAAATCTGGCACTTTATGGACAAGTGTCAAAGAACAAACTACACAAGCTTTACAATGTGGGGCGCTACTGTCAATACCGACTGAGTTTGAATTTGTAGAACAGGATGGTGTGCTATTTTTAGTACGGATTTTATCTAATCTCAACCGCAAAAAAGCAGCTAAGGAAAAACAAGAGAAACAAACTGCTAACTCTGGAAAAGAATTTAATCCCTTCCTTCCCTATGAAGAGGATTTGTTTGTTGCGGATATTTCCGACACTCATGTATGTATTTTGAATAAATTTAACGTTGTTGATTATCATCTATTAATCATTACCCGTGCTTTTGAGGAACAGGAAAGTTTACTCACCCAAGAAGATTTTGCAGCTTTATGGGCATGTATAGCTGACTTTGACGGTTTAGCATTCTACAACGGTGGCAAAATTGCAGGTGCTAGTCAGCGACACAAGCACTTACAACTCGTACCGCTACCTCTTGCGCCTTCAGGTTCGCAAACACCTATTGAACCGCTATTAGCATCGGCCAAGTTTCAGGATGCTATTGCAACTATACCGGGGCTTCCTTTTTTACATGCTTTTGCACTCTTAGACCCCGATTGGGTACAGTCTCCGTTAACAGCAGCAGAAGCTTTGCTAGAACGTTATCACGCCTTATTGCGTGCTGTAGGTTTAGATGCAGTTAATGATAATAAACAGTCTGGTGCTTACAATTTGTTAGCTACACGAGAATGGATGTTTATCGTACCGCGATCGCAGGAGCATTTCCAGTCTATCTCTATCAACTCATTAGGATTTGCGGGTGCATTGTTAGTACGAAACGAACAAGAAATGCAACTTCTCAAAAGCCAAGGGCCAATGAATATTCTTAAGAATGTTGCTGTGCCGATTTAATACTAATTCAAATAATGTTTGCGACATATCAATTATTCGTAAAGATGGAAATAATAACTGCTCTGCATGTTGGCGATCGTCACACGCTCCTACTTGCAGATCACAGATGCAGGAAGTATTGGTAATATCAGCGACCTGACCACACAGACAATGAACGCCGTGAATCACAAAATAAGCAGCAAATAAGGCTATTAATCCCGCCACGACTAAACTGATGACTCCATCCGCCCAAGTCCAATTCAGCCAAATGACTGCGATCGCTGCTAGTACAGTTCCCACAGAACTGGCTAAATTTGCCAAGAGGTGAAGAAATGCACCCCTAATATTAAGGTCGTGATCCGAACCTTATTGCTTATTGACTAACAATTCGATTTTATCGACCAACAATGCGATTGTATCGACTGACAATGGCATTGCATAGGCTAACAATGCGATCGCAGTTGCTACTCCCTGAAGTAGTATGGTTTGTTGAACAACTCTGAAGTCTGCATTACGCCTTGTCCATACTGGTTTATCATTGTCTTTTGTTAGACTTCTACACCCGCTGTATTTTCCCTGGCTCTTTTTCAAAGATCAAATAGAATTGCTATATTTACTTTACAAACCAGCCATTAGCGTATTTTTACAGTATAAGAGATTCATCAACTCAAGCAAATTAAATACAAAAGTTTCTTGATTTATGAATACAACATCTCACTTAAGCAGGGAGAAAACTGCTCTAATTACTGGTGCATCTGGTGGAATTGGATACGAATTAGCCAAGTTATTTGCTAACGATGGTTACAATTTGGTGTTAGTCGCCAGAAGTGAAGAAAAGTTAATTCAAGTTGCTGAAGAATTGACAAAAAAGTCAGGCATAAAAGTTGAAATTATTGTTAAGGATTTATCTATACCAACAGCCCCAGCAGAAATTTTTACAAAAGTACAACAAGCGGGAATTAAAGTTGATGTGCTAGTAAATAATGCTGGATTTGGGACTTATGGATTCTTTTACGAAACAGATATTGCTACAGAGTTACAGATGCTACAGCTAAATGTGGTCAGCCTTACCCATTTAACTAAGTTATTTCTCAAAGATATGGTCAAGCAAGGCTCTGGGAAACTATTAAACGTTTCTTCAGGTGCAGCATTTCAGCCAGGGCCTTTGATGGCAGTTTATTTTGCCACAAAAGCCTATGTATTATCATTTTCAGAAGCGATCGCTAATGAATTAGAAGGTACAGGTGTGACTGTAACCGTGGTTTGTCCAGGAACGACAGCATCTGGTTTTCAACAAAGAGCAGCGATGGAAGAATCTAAATTAGTTACTAGTCAGAAAATTATGGATGCGGAAACTGTAGCTAAGATTAGCTACCGTGGTTTAATGGCAAACAAAACTGTTGTCGTCCCTGGTGTGAAAAATAAGTTACTTGCTGAAGCTGTAAGATTTACACCTAGAAAAATGGTGGTAAAAATAGCAAGAGGGATGAATAGTAAGCAATAAAAATTAACTATTTGCTTACTAAAAATTTTGTCTGTAGTGTTACGCTAATGTTTTAAATTCCATATAACATTCCCATGTGTAAATTAAACTTTCTTAACTCATGGCAACTCAGAAGTAAACGTTGCTAACGTCAGGGATTTAAAAGTAATAAAATGTAAAGTTCTTGGCGAACTTGCATAAATCCCTAATCCACTCCGATAACTCTATAAAAGGTATTGCTTAAATTTTTAAAGCAGTACCAGATAAGTTTGTTTTCAAACCTTATTTTTTTATAAACAATTAGCAGCAATATTTTCTGATCTGCGGTATTTACGGAACCGCCTTGAATACTGTTGAAGTACAACAGCAGTAGTCTTACGAAAATCACGCTTTGTTAATCTAAACTCTTTGTCTGATCAGCTTTCCTCTTCATCTGAATGTAGGTAAAGCTTATTTTGCTATGTTCACAATTTTCCAGGATTGATATATATGACTCATTTATCAAGCCCTATTGAAAACTTAAAAAATCACTATACAGTTGTGATTATTGGTTCTGGCTATGGCGGTGGTATTGCTGCTTCGCGCCTAGCAAGAGCTGGACAGCAAGTGTGTGTACTAGAGCGAGGCAAAGAATTTCAACCAGGTGAATATCCCAATACTGACACCAAAGCGGTAGGAGAAATACAAGTAGATTTACCTGCCAAACGTATCGGTTCGCGTACAGGCTTGTACGATTTTCACGTTAATCAAGATATTAACGTCTTCGTTGGTTGTGGATTGGGTGGTACATCCCTTGTCAATGCCAACGTTTCATTGCAAGCCGAACCTCGTGTGTTCGCAGACAAGCGTTGGCCTCAAGAACTGCGTGATGATGTAGATACCCTAGTGGCAGAGGGTTATCGTCGTGCAGAAGAAATGCTCAAACCCAACTCATATCCAGAAGATTTTCCGCCTTTGCCAAAATTACAAGCCTTGGAAAAATCTGCTGAGTACTTGAATGAAAATTTTTATCGACCACCCATTAATGTGACTTTTCAAGATGGGGTGAATCATGTAGGCGTAGAACAAAAGGCTTGTAATCTCTGCGGTGATTGTGTCTCAGGTTGCAACAATAAAGCCAAAAACACCGTTTTGATGAATTACCTGCCTGATGCTGCAAATCACGGTGCAGAAATTTATACACAAGTATCCGTGCGGCAAATTGAACGCCAAGGCGATCGCTGGTTAGTTCACTTCCAATTACTCAATGCTGGACAAGAAAAATTCGATGCTCCGACAATGTTCGTGAGTGCCGATATTGTTGTCTTAGCGGCCGGTACTCTCGGTTCTTCAGAAATTTTACTGCGATCGCAACAAGCAGGTTTAGCACTGTCTAACCAACTAGGACACAACTTTACAGGCAATGGCGACGTGCTGGCCTTCGGCTATAACACTGAGCAAAAAATTAATGGCGTTGGCTTTGGCAATCGTCCTCTTGACGAACCTGTGGGCCCTTGCATCAGCGGCATTATCGATATGCGCGAACAACCACGGCTAGATAACGGCATGGTTATAGAAGAAGGCTCAATTCCTGGCGCGCTAGCTGCCTTTTTACCAGAAACCTTTGCTACAGCTGGCAGAATCCTGGGTAAAGATACTGACGAGGGTTTAGGCGATCGCCTCAAAGAAAAGTTACGGGAAGCCGAAAGTTTAGCCCACGGTGCTTACACAGGCGCAGTTCGCAATACCCAGACTTACCTAGTAATGACACATGATGATGCAGCCGGGCAGATGTACTTAGAAAATGACCGTCTCCGGATTCGCTGGGAAAATGTCGGCAAACAACCGATTTTTCAGCGAGTCAATGATCGCCTCGCAGAAGCAACTCGTCCTCTAGGCGGAACACAAATTCCCAACCCTATTTGGACTAATTTATTTGGTCATGATCTAGTTACCGTCCATCCTCTAGGTGGCTGCATCATGGCAGAAGACGGCGCACACGGTGTAGTCAACCATAAAGGACAAGTATTTTCTAGCAACCAAGGTACAGCCGTTTACGAAAACCTCTATGTTTCCGATGGTTCCGTAATTCCCCGTACTCTAGGCGTAAATCCACTACTAACAATTTCTGCCGTAGCAGAGCGTTGCTGTGCCCTCATTGCTCAAGACCGGGGCTGGACAATTAACTACAACCTACCTTCGATGCCTAGTGATTCAACCCCAACTGCACCCGCCAAAATTGGCATTCAGTTCACCGAAACCATGCGTGGCTACTTTTCAACTCAAGTCAAAGATGACGATTATCAGCGTGCATCACAGCAGGGCAAAAAAGACAACTCTCCCCTACAATTTACCCTCACAGTCATTGCCGATGACTTAGAACACTTACTTAACGACCCCAACCACCCTGCTCGGATAGTTGGTACGGTAACAGCTCCTGCTTTGGCGGCGGAACCATTAACAGTCACTAATGGTAATTTCAATTTGTTTATTCAAGAACAAGACCAAAAGAAAACCCGACAGATGCGTTATCGGATGCACCTGACCACAGAAGCAGGGCAAACTTACTACTTCGAGGGCTTCAAACAAATTCACGATGACCGAGGCTTTGATATATGGTCTGACACCACCACTCTTTTCATCACTGTTTATGACGGCGACAGTAGCAACACTCTAGTCTTGGGTAAAGGCATTCTCAAAATTCAGCCCGTCGATTTCATCAAACAAATGACCACCTTAAAAGTCACCAACGCCGCCAATTCCACAGAACGTCTACAAGCACTAGATCGCTTTAGTCGCTTCTTTGCTGGCACATTATCAGAAGTCTACGTTTAGATGGTTAGTTCTTAGTTGTCAGTTGTTAGTTGTTACTGATTACTGACTACCGACCACTGACCACCGACCACCGACCACTGACTACTAACTAAATATGCAAATCGACTTTCATCATACTGTCACTTACGTTGCAGCAAGATTAGCTGGATTTGAGCATGAAGCCGCTAGTATCATCGCCTACAGTGCCCAATACGTAGACGATGCTACCAACGACGGATTCATTCGGTTTGACAACGGCGCACTGTTTAACCGCATTAGTTCTGCCCATAAGATGCTGGACTATCGCAACTTTGAAGAACTAGCGAATTATCGTGTTTGGATTCCGTTTCATTTTTTGCCAGGTAACGGCGGACTACCAGCAAGTCAAGATCCCCAAGGAAGCTTTATCGACAAACTAATTTGTCGCCCTAATAGCTATGTGGCTCAAGAAATGGTGAAGGAGTGTATAGAACATCGTCACACTCCCTACGGTCTGCATCGTTTAGGTATCACCATGCATGTCTACGTTGATACCTGGGCGCACCAGGGGTTTGCCGGGGTTAACCATCGAGTGAATGAAGCCAAAAAGCTCCTAGATGAAGATGGTAAACCCGATCGCAAGCTAATGGATCGTCTCCAGAATTACTTTATTAGTGAAGCTTTACCCTTGGGACATGGTTCTGTTCTGACTCATCCTGATAAGCCATTCTTGCGCTGGGGTTACTTCAACGGCAGAGGCGAGCAAATTACCAGAAACAATCCTCAAGACTTTCTAGAAGCCGCAGACAATATGTGCAAAGCCATGCAGCGATATTTGCTAGGCGAGCCAGATGCCATTGTACCGGGATTGCCAGAACCAGATCAGACCTTAATTGCCCTCATGTTGGAGAGTATCACAGATGACAAAGGTAACATGCGTCACCAGAAATGGTTAAATGCGATCGCTGGAGGTAAATTCAGCTTTGGCAAAGCCGATATCAACTATATCCCCAAAGGCAAAGATTCCTGGAAGTTTTCCGCCCTTGGTACCGAAAAATCAATAGATAGAGGAGACGAAAAGTATCCCTATCACCCCAACTTTTTGACAAGCAACTGGAAGAAATTTCACGACGCTTTAGAATCTCATCACTTCTACATCACCCACGACTTGCTACCCAAATACGGAATCTGCGTTGCTTAAATGCGAGATGATTTTATGAATTTTCCTTTGCGCCTCTGTCTTGAAAAGTTTCCTACGCCGGGAAACCCGGCTTCGAGGAACTTTTCGCTGCGCCTTTGCGTGAGATTTTTCATCTTTATCATTAACAATCGAGGTGTCCAATGGCAACAACCACAACCACACCAGCCAAAGCAGGGATTCAATTCACCGAAACCATGCGTGGCTATTTTTCTACAGCAGTCACAAACGACGACTATCAAAAAGCATCTCAGCAGGGTAAACAGGATAATTCCAAATTTGAATTTACCCTTACCGTCACCTCCGACGACTTGGACAAGATGCTCACGGATGAAAGCCACAAAGCCAAAATGTTTGGCACTGTCACCGCACCAGCTTTATCACCCAAACCTCTCACAGTTACCGATGGCGAATTTAACTTATTTATCGTTGACCCAGACAGCGTAAACACGCGCCGCATGGTCTATCGCATGAAGATGACTGCCGAGGATGGTCAAATTTACTACTTTGAAGGTTTCAAAGTCGTACACAACGATCCTGGTTTTGACCTCTGGACAGACACTACCACCTTGTACATCACCGTACATGACGGCGACAGTCTCAATAGTCCAGTACTGGGACAGGGAATTTTAAAGATTCTCCCCGCAGATTTCCTGCATCAAATGTCTACGTTGCAAGTTACCAACGCCATCAGTCCTCAGCAAAAACTCGAAGAAGCTGTCCGCTTCGGTAGCTTTTTTGCCGGAGTTCTTTTTAACGTTTACGGTGGCATCTTTGCTCCTTCAAAAATATTTGATCCAGATGCACCACCACGCCAAAAGCGTCCCTTACGGATGTCAGCGCCCCAAGTGCATTTCTTCAACACTAGCGATGGAGTCCAACTGCGACTGATTCGGTATCAAGGCGGAACGAAAGGCCCAGTTATGTTAGCACCAGGCTTTGGTACTTCGACCTTGGCATTTTCCATTGACACCGTAGAAACAAACCTACCAGAGTTCTTGTATGCTCAAGGCTATGATGTCTGGTTATTTGATTATCGAGCCAGTGCTGATTTGCCCTCAGCTACAACTCAATTTTCAGCGGATGAGATTGCCCTTTACGATTGGCCAGCCGCAGTTGAGCAAGTGCGTACCATAACTGGAGCGCCAACAGTCCAGGTCGTAGGACACTGTGTTGGTTCTATGTCCTTTCAAATGGCGATGCTAGCAGGTCTTGAGGGAGTACGTTCTGCCGTTTGCTCCCAACTGACGACCCATCCCAAAGCCGCAACTCTCAACGAAGTCAGAGCTGGTTTACGTTTAGCTTCCTTTTTGACAGTCTTAGGTGTAGACACTCTCAACCCAGACTTCGATACCCATGCCAATTGGCAAGATAAACTTTACGACGCGGTTTTAAGGTTATATCCCACCAAAGAACCCTACAACAATCCTGTTGATCGGCGCATTCTTTTCATGTACGGAGAAGTGTACAAAATTGCCCAGCTCAACGAAGCCACTCATGATGCCGTTCATGAGATCTTCGGCCCCGGTAATCTTACTTTCTTCCGACATATTTCTTTGATTCTGCGCGAAGGACATATTGTAGATCAGCACGGTAAAGATGTTTACTTACCCCATTTGGAACGGTTAGCCATTCCCATCGCGCTGATTCACGGTGCAGATAACGCCTTCTTCATACCAGAAGGTTCAGCAATTACTTACAAATTATTGTGTGATAAAAATGGTAGCGATTTGTACGTGCGCCATGTAATTCCAGATTATGCACACATGGACTGCTTCATGGGTAAAAACGCCGCCAGAGATATTTTTCCTACCATTTTGATGGAATTAGACAAGTTCAATTAGCGGCAGATCATTGGTCTTATCAGACGCGATAAATCGCGTCTCTACATGAGGCTTTTTGGCTTAACTGAACGGTATTGCTCAATGACCAACACTCAGTGACCGGAGGCAGGGAGTCTTTAATACTCGCCCGTGAGTCTTTAATACTCGCCCGTGAGTCTTTGATACTCGCCCGTGAGTCTTTGATACTCGCCCGTGAGTCTTTGATACTCGCCCGTGAGTCTTTAATACTCGCTCGTGAGTCTTTGATACTCGCCCGTGAGTCTTTGATACTCGCCCGTGAGTCTTTAA
>NZ_JAECZB010000075.1:0-39169 GCF_016056295.1 Atlanticothrix silvestris CENA357 | reverse complement strand
TACTCGCTCACGAGTCTTTAATACTCGCTCACGAGTCTTGAGTAAGTAGAAACAAATAAAAAATTCAACCCACAAGGGGAAATAGAGGAACAGTGTTTCGACACTTCGACATGGGTTCGGCTGCGCGGCAGTTGAGCGTAGTCGAAACTCAATACAAGTCAGTGCATCGCTGACAACTGACAACTGACAACTGACAACTAACACCTGACAACTAACACCTGACAATCAACCCGCATAGCGTTATTAAACAGAATAAAAAAATATGACCGAAATTAATCAACTACTTACTGAACCTCTAGCATCTGGTTTAAAAGAACTATTTCGCTATCCTCTCATGGAAGCGATCACAGAACGACGCACACGTAGATTAGCTCGTGGTGCTTCTGTGAAGGCAGGGGAACTCAGCCATACCAGCCAAAATCAGCCAGATCCCCTCACTCCCCTAGAAGAAGCAATTTTGATTGTGGCTACGGGGATGACTGGGATCACAACCCACGATGGCCCTTTGGATAAACCAGAAGGTGGCAAAGAATTGGGGACACCTTTTCTTAATATTGTTGGTCGTTCTGCAAGTAGCGCCGATAATTCCCAAGCCACATCATTTTTCATGATCAACGACGAAGGTATTTGGTTGATCAAAAAACTCAAGGGTCGTGAAGCTTTAGCAGATTTAGGTGACTTACCCCCCAAATGGGAAGATTGGTCAGAAGAACATTGGCTGAAAACTGCTGCTGCTGCCAAACATCAAATTAGCGATCGCCGGCTCGATTTTCCCCGAATTTATCCTTACTATCTGGGCTGGAACAAACAAATTTCTAACCTTCCCGGCACAACCCTGTTTTTCCCGGTTGTCGATTGCACTCGTCAATATATTAATGTCCTGCTGATCTTGCTTTCGGAACCAGATGGTCAAAAACCTTTATTTATTGACGATTGGCAAAAGTTTCGTCCCAAGAGTTTATCAGATTGGGCAGCTTGGGTAGGAATGCACTTAGGGTTAAGTCCCAAAATTCCTTATCAACCCATTGGTGGTATTGAACGAGTTAAAGGTGGTTTTGTCAATCCCAACAACACCGTTCCCTTAGGACTCGCCCAAACAATGCGGACTGAGCATGAATGTTTCTTTATTTTGCAAAATTTAATGCTCATCGGTCAGGCAATGGGTGTTGGGGGCTGGGTACATGGCTCAGTTTTTCAGCCTTACATTCTAGAACACAACCCAGCCAAAGAATGGTATGGTCTAGGGTTTCGCATGGAACCACCAACTCCCAAGAGAAGTATTTGGGCACCACCACCCGCTACTCAACCCAACCCTGTAGGTATTGATGGCGTATTGGAAGGGCTTTGCCCACCATATATTCAATCTATGGATGAAGCCGTCGATCGCGTTGTTGAAGAAAAGTACGGTAGCCAAGGAGCTTATGGAGACAAGGATGTCTTTGCCCGTTCCTATAAATCCAGGTCAAGTGCCGAAGCCTTCTTGAGAGATGCTGCGCCCCATTCCCCAGAAACGATTCAGTACACCAAAGATATCTGCAACTATATCTATGAAACCTACGGTCGCTTCCCTGCTCACATTGATGCCTTCTTTGTTCCTGGCATCTGGCTTCAGTTCAGCCACCTAGAGTTAGAGTACTACCAAAAATACTACGATCCGGCTTTGTTCCGTCGCCAAGCCCAGCACGATGAAATTTGGGGCAATCACTAAGTATCAAAGGAAAATATGCTCAAAATCATTAGGGTTGCCGCCATATCCCTCATCTCTATCTTGCTGGTAGCGACCTTTGGGTTTTTGTACATCGAATCAACTTGGGCAAAACCTGTATTCAGAACTCCCCAAGAAGCATTTATTCACGGCAGTATTGGTACTGAGTTAGCACCCCTACCAGTGATGCAAGTCCTGCCTGACATATTCCCCGATCAATTTCAGCCAGCAGGCAAAGAAGCCGGAGATTGGGTTGAGCAATTCGGATTTATTCACAGCAAACCGGGAGAAAATGAAGGATTGCCAGTGGGTTTTAGTATTTCCAACTTTCAACCACAATCGGGAAATCCTTCGCCTGTCAAGTTTGTGGGCTTTAGCTGTGCATTGTGCCACACATCCGAAATTAAAAGGTTTCCTGAAGATGAGGGTGTGATAGTTACAGGGATGGGGAGTACTTCCTTAGATTTGTTTGCCTGGGTAGACGCATTCAAAACAGCAATTTTGGACGAAAAGCGTTTGACTGTAGAAAACGTTGCCGAAGCTTATGAAACTAAGTTCCAAAAACCATTGGGAATTTTAGAAAAAACCGTAATTAGTTTTTGGTTATCAACTGCCAGAGGTCAAGTACAAGCTACACTTCCCAAATGGGATGCCCCGTATAGTGGTAAAGATTTAAGAAATTCTCAGTTAGAACCTATTGGCCCTGCCCGCACCCAACCATTTAAAGAGTTGGTACATTTTGTCATGGATCGCCCCGCCGCTTTGGATAAGTCTTATTCCAAATTGCCGTCATTGTACGAACAAAAAAATCGTGACTGGGCGCAATATGACGGCAGTGTTAAAGACCGTCTCAGTCGTAGTGTACTTGCTGCGATCGCCGCAGGGGCAACTCCGAATAACTTAGTAGTGCCAGAAATTTCGCATAATGTCACCCAAGCTATTGAATATACGCTGGATTTGAAAGGGCCTAAATATATCGAGGTATTTAAAGACCAAGGCATTCAGCTTGATCCACAAAAAATAGAACGTGGTCGTGCTGTCTTTATGCAAAGTTGTGCTACTTGTCATGGATATCGCAACTTGGAAGATGATACTTGGGTGAAAGGAGAACTTCAGGGTCTAATTACGCCCATAGAGGAAATTAAAACCGACTCCGAACGAGTTAACTATCGTTACTATCAAGAATTGCCGGATGCTGTTGATAGTTTTTTCCCTAAAGATCATCCCTTAAAGCCTAAACGAGAAAACCTCAGACCAGGGCCTTTAGGAGATACTAAAGGTTATATTAATGCTCCTTTAGAAGCAGTTTTTGCTCGTGCGCCATATTTGCATAATGGCAGTGTGTTGACTTTAGCAGAGTTAATTAATCTCAAACCTCGTCGAGAAATTTTTTATCGCGGAGAAAATCTTTATAATCCGGTTGATGTTGGTTTGGTTTCACCAAATAAAGCTAATGATCAACATTACTTTAAGTTAGATACTCGTGTTCAGGGTAATTCTAATCAGGGGCATGATTACCCTTGGGGTTATCAAGAAGCTGGGTGGAATAAGGAGGATTTGGAGGATTTGTTGGAGTATCTCAAGACACTTTAATCTCTGTGTTCTCTGTGGTTTAAAAAACATTTCATCGCAGAGGCACAGAATTAAAGAGGTTATAGCTAATTTCAGGTTGATGAATTATATCTTTTTTATCTCACGCAAAGGCGCAAAGGCGCAAAGAAGAATGCAATGGGAATATTTAAGTTTAAAAGAAATGTTTCTTTGGCAGCGTTTGCTAATACTTTTTTATTTTTTGGAATTATTCTGATTGCTGCTCTGTTGGCTGCGGAGTTAAGTCCGAATTTGAATTTACATCGTGCTATTTATTCGTTTTGGGCTAGTAGTTTGCTATTAATTCCGGCAATTTATTTATATATATCGCTGGGTAAGTTAGCTAAAGGTAGCAATTATTGGTTCTTGCTGTGGAGTTTTAGTTTTGTAGCTTATTTGGTGCATTTATTTTATGAGGTGTTTGTAATATCTGGCAATGTCAAAGAAACTTTTGTCGCTGGTGGAACTGCGATCGCTACTGGTAAGTTAATTCTCGGCTTATGGTGGGGATTAGATGTCGCCACAGCATGGTTTACTGATTCTTCAGCAAAATGGATACAAATCGAAAGAATCGGTATCAATATTTGCGTTGGTTTGAGCTTTCTAGTTGTCTTGATTTTTCAAGCAGGATTGGCTCGCACTTTGGGCATGATTTTAGCGATCGCGATTGTGGTAGCTTTATTGGTGCGATGTCTGACGACAAGCCGCTATGCGTCTACGCAAGATCCTTTAAATAATCAAAATATTGAAGATTTAGCACCCGGTTCTTTTGGTTTACCTTTGGTAGGAGAAACTATTGCTCTGGCTTGGGATAACCATAAATTCTATCGCGATCGCTTGCAAAAGTATGGTTCTGTCTTTAAAACTCACTTGTTTGGCAAACCTGTTATTGCTTTTATTGGGCCGGAGGCTTTTACCTTTTTCTTAGACCAAAAATATTTTACCCGTGAGCAAGCTAATCCCCAGCCGATTCAAGAATTGTTGGATTGGGAATCTTTACCGTTATTGGATGGCGAACGACATCGCGATCGCAAAAATTTGATTCTTCAGGCTTTTACTCCCCAAGCTTTTGACAAATATATTCCCCTGATAGAAGATGTTGCTACTTACTATCTCAGGCAATGGGAACAGTTAGGTAGTTTTGCTTGGATACCTGAATACCGCAAACTCAGCGCTTCTTTAACTAATGCTTTGTTTACCGGGGGAGTACCGGGGCCAACTAGTGAAGTAGTAGGGGAAATTATTGAAACCTTTGTCAAAGGTTTTACCTCTGTACCCATTAACTTACGGTGGAATGGCTACGGAAAAGCGCTACAGAGCCGGGACAAATTGCTGGCTTTAATTGACAAAGCGATCGTTCAACATCGTCAGCAACCTCAGCAAGATATGCTGGGTATTCTTTTAAACACGCGCCGTGAAGATGGTAGCAGTCTCACTGATGAACAGCTACGCCGTGAAGTACTACATCTGTTCTTTGCGGCTTATGGAGGTATTTATATCTCGTTAACTTTTCTGTCGATGACTTTGGCTCAACATCCAGAAATGATGATGCTTGCCAGAGAAGAAGTCAATACACATGTTCCTCATGGCTCTTTGAATATGGAGCGATTAAAGGATTTGGTGTATCTCAAAAAAATTGCTTACGAAATCCGCCGCTTTTATCCAATCAATGCTGCTACTTTTTTCGCAAAGGTAACGCAGGAGTGTGAATTTCAAAACTACCGCATACCTAAAGGTTGGGGTGCAGTCGGCGGGATTCATACCACTATGCATCTACCCCAAGTTTTTCCTGAACCGGAACAATTCAAACCCTGCCGTTTTGCTCCAGAACAGTTTGCAGCTTTGCCCCAAAACAGCTATGTACCACACGGTGGAGGCGCTCCAGATAGCCACCGCTGCCCTGGAGAAGACTTGATTACTGTACTAATCAAAGTCATAGCAGTGCATTTGCTACGTAAGTATAACTGGGAATTACCACCGCAGAATCTGGAATTGAATTGTAATTTGTTTCCCATTCCCCAGGATGGGTTGAAGGTAAATTTTGGCTTGAATAAGGAATTACTTGAGAGGAAAGCAGTGTAATGAATATCTTAATTTGGCTAATAGTAATTGTCTTATTACTGTATGCATTTGTAGTAGTAAATTCTGCACGGTTGTTGATAAAACCCAAGCGGCAACAACTTTGGACTAATCCTAAACAAGAACTAGGGTTAGGCTACGAAGATATAGAGTTTCCGGCTCAAGATGGCATAATGCTGAGTGGCTGGTTCATTCCGGCAATGCAAATGCCAGCAGCAACTGTGATTATGGTACATGGCTGGCCTTGGAATCGCATCGGCACTAAAGCCAATGACTTCTTAGGAGATTTACCGGGTAGTAAGGCGATTAACTTGTTGCCATTTGCCAAGGCCTTACGCGATCGCAACTACAATGTACTGATGTTTGACCTCCGCAATCATGGTCACAGCAGTGCCAAGATTCCCCTAACCTCCGGCTGGTTAGAAAAGCGTGATTTATTAGGAGCCATTTGCTACGCTAAGAGTCGCAACGAAGTAGACCCCAATCGCATCGGGACTATTGGGTTTTCTATGGGAGGCAACACTGTAGTATTTACTCTTCCCCATAGTACAGATATTAAAGCCGCCGTCGCCGTACAACCAAATACCTCGGCAGTTTTTGGGCAACGTTATCGCGCCGATAAATTCGGCCCTCTCGCTCAACTATTTGGGTCATCAGTGGAAATACTTTATCGTTTATCGGGCGGGCCAAGTACTGCTTTTATCGAACCTGCTCATGAAGCAGCCGGCTCTCGTGATATTCCTGTGCTTTATGTGCAAGGTACAGGCGACAAATGGGGCAGTGTTGCTGATGTTGCCAACATGGTGGCATCCACGCCCAACGCTGTAGAGCCGTTATATCCTGAAACCGATCACCGCTTTGGTGGCTATCAATATGTCATCGATCAACCGGATAAGGTACTCGCCTTCTTCGATCAGTATTTGGGTAAATAATTTTGTAGTTAGGGCTGAAGCCCTGGTTTTTTCAGCACTAAAGTGCTTACTACAAACTACTAATGGTCTGTCAAATTCATTTTGATGGTTGGCGAGACGCGATAAATCGCCGTCTCTACAAAAAATTTATTCGTCACTTATTTATTGACAGACTAACAGTGACTGTTATAACAGGTGTAAAAATGCGGATTCACGCTGTTCAAAGTGGACTTGTAACCATCAAAACCTGCCAGTGTTATGGCAAAGGTCATGGTTCTATGCGTCTGGTAAATACTATTCTTGACCGCAATTGGACTGAACCTTTACCCATTTATAGCTGGGCAATTGAACATCCAGAAGGAATTATTTTAATCGATACAGGTGAAACCGCACGCACTTTGGAACCAGGTTACTTTCCTTGGTGGAATCCTTATTTTCAACTGAGTATTAAACCATGTTTGCAACCAGAAGATGAGGTAAATTTTCGGTTGCGTGCTTTGGGTATAGAACCAAATGATGTCCGCTGGGTGATTCTTACCCATTTACATACAGACCACATAGGCGGTTTGCATCATTTTCCTAATGCAGAAATCATTATTTCTCGTAGAGAGTACGAGCTAACTAAGGGTTGGCGCGGACAATTAAGAGGTTATTTAACCCAGCGTTGGCCAGAGTGGCTAGCCCCTACGTTAATAGAGTATGAATCCCGCCCTATCGGGACTTTTCTAGAAAGTTTCACCCTTACAAAAGCTGGAGATGTCAGCTTAATTCCTACAGAAGGTCATACTGGGGGACATTTATCGGTTTTATTACAAATTGATGGACTTTCCCTATTTTTTGCCGGTGATGCTTCTTATACTCAGCAACTAATGTTGGATCAGATTATTGATGGTGTTGCTCAAGATGAAGACAAATCACGGCAGACCTTAAAGCAAATTTTACAGTACGTCCAAGAATTTCCTACAGTTTATCTTCCGAGTCACGACCCTAGTGCAGCTCAGAGATTAACAGCACGAACTATTGTTTCAGTTTAATTTTTTGACAAGGAGTTACCTCGATGACAAACACACCAATAAGCGATCGCCTCTCACCTTTACCCGAATCATTTATGTTCGGTGTAGCTACGGCTGACCACCAATGCGAAGCCTACGATTCCCGCTATGAAGACATTCGGGATGTGTGGGAACGTCGCCGCGCTCTCACAATTAGGGGTCAAGCCACTGATTTTTGGCATCGCTACGCTGAAGATATCGCCTTAGCACAGTCCCTTGGTTGCAAGATGTTCCGTTTTTCCATCGCTTGGTCGCGGGTAGAACCTGAACCCGGTAAGTTCAGTGAAGAGGCCTTTGAACATTACCGTCAAGTGATCGAAACCATTCGATCGCACAATATGGAACCAATGGCCACTCTGCATCACTTCACCCATCCCATCCATGTAGAAGCACGGGGTGGTTTGACTGGCCCAGAATTTCCGTCAATTTTCGCCAGTTATGCCAAAGAAGTTGCTCAACGTTTAGGGCCTTTGGTGCGCTACTGGATTAGTTTTAACGAACCCAGTCAATTGATCTACGGCTATGTCAAACCTTGGTGGGAAAGAGCTTACTTTATGCCACCCGGTTTAGACCGAGGCGCTACTATTGCCGATCAGATGACCGCAGTTCAAAAACTGATGCAGAATTTGTTTTTGGCTCACACTAGAGCTAGAACGATTCTCAAGCAGGCTAACCCAGATGCCCAAGTGGGGGCAAATCCTATGCTGTTGGGTTTACCGCTGTGGTTGCAAAAACTGGTTGATCGCAACGTTACTAATCTCCGCCGTCCCGAAGACTTCGTTGCCCAAGGAAAACGTTTTAGTGAGCGTGCTTTATTAGAAAAAGGGCAAGTTGATGTAGTAATTGCTACTTTGACGATGACACAGGAGCGACACCAGCAAGTGGCTTTTTCTGAGACTTACTATCAGGCGGGTCAATTTCTCTTGGTGAAATCAGCCAGCAGCATTCAGCGACTTGAAGATTTAGACCGCAAACCTGTAGCGGTGGTTAAAAGTACTACTGCTGAATCTGCTATCAATTGGTTAATTCCCGCAGCCAATGTCCAAGTAGTGGATAACTATGATGATGCCCTTAGAGCGTTGGACTATGAGCAAATCAGTGCCATCCTCGCTGATGACACAATTCTATTAGGAACTGCGGAGCAATATCCAGGAAAGTATCGGCTCGTGGGCAAAAACGGTGAGGGACTGACTGAAGAAAACTACGCTGCGGCTGTAGCCAAAGGCGATCGCGAGTTACTGAATGCTGTAGATATAGCAGTCCGAAACTTTAAAGAATCTGGTGCTTGGGCTGCTAGTTACGCTCGTCATTTCCCCGGTCAACCTGTGCCAGAACCGCCCCGCATAGGCAGACGATCAACTCTAGCTGACATTACAAATCAAGCTGGGGGACAATCTTTAGTATCTAACCAGCCTTTGCCCAAGCCTCTGCTGCGTAGCATTCAAAACCGGGGTTATTTGATTGTAGCCGTCAAAGATAATGTGCCTGGGTTTGGTTATTGTGACCCGAAAACAGGTGAATTTAGCGGTTTAGAAATTGATTTAGCTCGTGCTGTAGCCCAGCAAATTTTCGGTGATCCTAGTAAAGTGAAGTTTCAAGCGGTTACAACTCAAGAACGCTTACCAATGCTGCGATCGCTTGTGCGAATTTTTGATCCCATATTTAAGATTTTCAGTGCCCTTTCATCCTCTTTGACCAGTAATTGGTGGCATCTCGGCATGGCTGGAAAATTACCAACATTCCTCTGTCCCCAAGAGTGTGTCGGTCAGCAGGATTTTGTTGGGTTTGATTACTATTGGGGCATCAGCAATTTGCGACTTAACCGTATTCAGCAGTTAATGGATGCAGCTTTCGGACGTTTCGGTAATGCGCCAGTTTGGTCTGGGGTACTCTACGATATGCTCAAATTCCACGCCCAATTGTTTCCTGGCAAGGAAATTATGATTGTTGAGAACGGCTGTGTTGAGATAGCTGATAAGGTCGTCAAACGCGAAGAATACATTCGCCAGCATATCCAGCAAGTGCAACGCGCTCGTCAAGATGGTGTAAATGTGGTGGGTTATGTTTCTTGGTGTATTACTTCTAACCGTGAATGGGGTCTGAAGTTTGGCCCGGATAGCGATTTTGGGTTGTATCACGTTCAACTAGATCATGATCCAGAATTAAAGCGTCAGCCCAGCGCTGCGGCAACTGTATACCGAGATATTATCAAAAAAGGTGGTGTCTAAACCTTAGTTGGCACAGTCTATCAGAAAAGAAGGGGTAAGGGGTAAGGGGTAAGGGGGAAAGGGTTTGTTTTTTCATTCTTTACCCTTTAGCCCTTTCTCCTGTCGGAGACGCTGCACGTAGCTTGCTTAAGCGTAGGGGTACCTACGGTGTACACACAGTTCCCAATACAAATCTCAGGAGGCTATCCGGGTTAAGCTGCCAATAACCAATCGCCAAGGAAAATTATTATGACTAATACCATACCATCAGTCAATGCTGTAACTGAAATTGAGACTCGAAAAGCCGACCACCTACGTGTCTGTTTAGAGGAAGATGTCCAGTTTGAGCAGGTAACTAGTGGATTTGAATACTATCGCTTTACTCATGATTGTCTTCCTGAAATCAACCGCAGTGATATTAATCTGCAAACAACCTTTTTGGGCAAAAATCTCGGCGCTCCCCTGCTGATTTCTTCCATGACAGGGGGAACTGAATTAGCACAACTAGTCAACACTCGTTTAGCAACAGTTGCTCAACGCTATCGATTAGCAATGGGAGTTGGTTCCCAACGAATTGTAATTGAACAGCCTCATTTAGCTCCTACTTTTGCCGTGCGTTCTTTTGCTCCTGACATTCTCTTGTTAGCGAACTTGGGAGCTGTGCAATTAAATTATGGATGTGGACTTGACGAGTGTTTGCATCTTGTAAACTCCTTGGAAGCAGATGCACTAATTTTGCATCTTAACCCCCTGCAAGAATGTGTGCAATCACGAGGAGATACAAATTTTCGGGGGCTGTTGAGTAAAATTGCCCAGCTTTGTCAGCAATTACCCATTCCTGTTGTTGTCAAAGAAGTGGGAAATGGAATTTCTGCGCCAATGGCACAAAAGTTAATTGATGTAGGAGTTTCGGCCATTGATGTTGCTGGAGCCGGTGGAACTTCATGGGCAAAGGTGGAAAGCCAACGCGCTAAAGACAACAAGCAGCGCCGTCTGGGACAGACTTTTGCTGATTGGGGTCTACCAACCGCAGAGTGTCTTACCTCCATCCGCACAATCACGCCGACAATTCCCTTGATTGCTTCTGGCGGGTTAACTAACGGATTGGATGTAGCAAAGGCGATCGCTTTAGGAGCTGATTTAGCAGGTTTAGCCCGACCTTTTTTAGAAGCAGCCACCAAATCGGAAGCCGCTGTTGATGAGTTAGCTGAAGTTCTAATTGCTGAACTCGAAACAGCTTTATTTTGTACTGGCAATGCAACCTTAGCAGAACTAAGAAGTTCTGGGGCGTTGCAACGTATATAAACGAGTAAGTATAACGGCGTAAATATTAGTAGTTGGGATGAGGCAGAACCATAATACATCAAGCCAAAATTATACTATTTGCATCTTCTATTCCCCATGTCAGATCAAGAGTTTCAAACTTGGGGGGGATGTAAGTGATACGCTCTTTTTATAGGGTCTTAAGTAGAGCGCTTAAATTTAGGAGAATATACTCATGCATTTACATTTATTCATGCAAGCAGCAGATTCAGTAGCAACAGGTGGTGGTCATTTTCCTTTGTCCTTCACTTTGGTGTATGTAGTTGGCTTTATCGCAGCGGTAACTATTGGTTCTATCGCTTGGTATAACTCTAAACGTCCTGCTGGTTGGGAAAGCAAAGAGCGTCCTGACTTTGTACCTAAGGTTGAAAAAGAAGAAACTCCGGGTCTGGGTGAACCGAAGTCATAAACAGTCAATAGTCAATAGTCAAAATTTTTGACTTTTGACTCTGGACTATGATTTTAATTTTGAACTTCAACCCAACGACGATAAAGCTTTTGAATTTGTCTGAGCAACGCAGTGTAAGCTGATTGGTTAGACTCATTCAGCTTGGCTAACTCTTGTAATTTAGTTAAGAGTCTAGCTTCTTCGGTCGCCACTTCCCCATCACTATAGATTAGGCCACTGATAGCTTCAATGAGATTCTCGCAATCTTCAATGCTGGGGCGATCGCCTAAATATTCTTTCACCCACGCATAACACTCCTTTGGCTGCACTGGAACTAGTTCGTACAGCCAAGGTTTGATCTCTGGATCAGTAGCCAAACCCTTAGCTTGAGCGATCTCGCGCAGATATTGCCGTTCTTCTGGCTGGATTCTGCCATCAATCCAGGCGGCTCCAATCAGAATTTTAACTAAGTTTTTTACATTGGAATCAGTAACCATTGCTGCCTCCTCTGGTAGATTCGGGGCCTCCACCAAATCGTACAATCCTAAACAGTATTCATTCGGAATTGTTGGTTTTTCTTAAGCGCACCATAAAAAAGCCATCCATGTCTTGGTGATGAGGCCAAACCTTGAGCCAGCCTTGTGGTGTAGAATAGCCCCAGTTAGGAGAATCCCTCTGAGGAGGCTCAATTCGCCAATCAGGATTATTCGCTAGAAATGCGGAAATTACACCTTCATTTTCTGCTGGATGCAAGGTGCAGGTGGCATAAACTATTACACCATCAGGTTTGACAAAATTAGAGATATGTACAACAAGCTCTGTTTGTAAAATCGCCAGTTCCTGGACAGATTCTGGTGTTTGTCGCCAACGTGCGTCAGCATGGCGATGCAGGGTTCCTAAACCAGAGCATGGTGCATCTAATAAGACGCGATCGCCTGCATGATAAAATTGTGGCAAGTTGCGGCTGTCGCCAGTACAAATTTCAATTGAATGTAAATTCAGCCGTTGGGTATTTTCTTGGAGTTTGCGAAGACGTGAAGAAGTGCGATCGCACGCCCAAATTTTTCCCTCATCCTTCATTAATTCTGCTATGTGGGTTGTTTTACCTCCTGGCGCTGCACAAGCATCAATTACGACTTCACTTGGTTGAGGGTCGAGTAAATAACTCACTAATTGAGCGCTACTATCTTGTACAGACCACCATCCCTCTTTGAACCCAGGTAAATTTTGAATTGGCCCAGTACTACTAATTAATCGTAAAGCTTGGGGTAAACGGGGAATACGCCTCACTAAAATCCCCGCAGATTGTAAAGCCGCCTCAACTTCTTCTAAATTAGTACGCAGGGGATTAACTCTCAGGTCAATTGTAGGTGTTTGGTTCATCCATTCACATAGTTTTTCTGTCTCAGCAATCCCAAGTTGTTCTAACCACACTTGAACAATCCAGTCTGGAAAGCTGTGTAAAATACCCAAGCGTTCTACCGGGTTTTCTGGCAAATCTAAAGGATCTGCTGATTTGTCTGTAAGACGAATGTACTGCCGCAATAAACCATTTACAAAACCTGTAAGTCCAGAAAAACCATTTTCTTTAGCTAGTTGGACAGTTGTATTAACAGCAGCCGAGGCGGGAATACGTTCTTGATAACGCAGCTGATATAAACCTAACTGTAGAATGCTGCGGAGATCTTGGGGCTGTTGGTGGGATTTTTTAGTGGCGAGTTGGTCGATTAGAGCATCAAGGGTGCGCTGCCTTCTAACGCTGCCATAAACTAATTCTGTCACTAAACGGCGGTCAAGATCAGGCAACTTAGTTTTTTGTAGTACTCTATCTAAGGCAACATCAGCATAAGCGCCTTTGTGAACATCTCGCAGGACGGTAAAAGCTATTTGACGGGAGTTTGTCATAAAAATATTTTAAGCTATCAAATTTTAGTTCTCTTGTTGAAGAATGAGATTTAAAATTTCTTAAATCACTTACTAGTCTAAAAATTTTTATTATTGTTTTAAATCGGGCTCTTTTCTCTTACTAAAAGAACATCTAGTTCGCTACATTCAAACTAGCGATGGCATTATTGGACAATCCAAATGAGCAGATTGGTTGAAAGAGACAGAATACCTTTGGGATAACTATACACGCTACAAGATATTTTCCGTTATCAATCCAAGTGAGTGGCTAACGCAATCAATTGCTAGACTCCAAGTAAAAATTGAAAATACTGAAAGCTTACCAGGATTTTCTAGCCAAGAATAAATTATTTTTCTCTTAAAATTTTATTAAAAAATGTGATGATCTTAAAGGCAATAGATTAATTGATTCGCGCCTCCAGCCAAGCCTGCAAATCAGCCATACTCGTAAAATCCAGCAGTGCTTCACCCAACTCTTCCAATATTGGCAGTGGCAAACCCAAAACCAAAGAACGCAACTCCTGGGGCAATTCTCCAAACCGCTTACTTAACAGTCGAGTAACAAAATTAACAGCCTCTTGTTGCCGTCCTTCCTCCTTAATTTCTCGATAAACCCTCGTTTCCTTCAACGTAATGTCTAACATTGCTTCTATCTCCACTCGACTCAATTGCTCAAACCGATAAGTCATGATGGTGGTTACTATCTCAATTATCGCACGACTGCCTGATAACGATAATTCGGTACGAGTCCGACTCAACAAGTACCGGGCTTGTTGGGGTACTTCTTCCTCCTTGACAGTCGTTAACACCATTGCTGCTACCCACAAAGGCAGAGAACAAATATCTCCCAATTCATCCAAATATACCCGATGCACTTGCTCACTATTCAACAATCCCCGATGTGGATTTGAGGAGTATTGTGTTTAAAATTACAACTCGCAAGCTTGAGAAGCATTCTCCAAATCAAATTGGCCAAAACTAATTAATTCTAAATGATTGGGGTTTCGCATCAGTTCTTTTGCCAATAAGAATCCAGTGATTGTCCAGGTTTGGCATCTCCTAGCTTCTTTACCAATTAGCAAGCCTCTGGTACCATCATAATATTCTGGCCATTGATCTGCACCAAGGCGTTTTTGAGCCATTTCAATGGCGCGTTTCCCAATATCTGTTCTACCTGTTTTTTGAGCAGCAGCAATTAACGACCACATTAAGACTGGCCAACTGCCACCATTATGGTGTGACCAAGGTATATTTTTGGGGTCGCATCCTGTAAAAATTCTGTACTCTTCTTTTTCTACAGCCGGGAAACAGATTTTCATGGGCATTTCCCCTACTAAATCGTCCCATTGTTCCTCAATGAGATTCATAATTGCTTGTGATTGCTGTTCGCTGGCTAGCGAAGACAGAATCGCCATCATATTTCCCAGTGCGAAGAAACGAGTATCTAGCTGTGACGGCCCAACATTACCTGCTAGATAACCACCATGTTTTGGCAACCAAATAGCCAAGTTAGCATAGGGAATTGAATCTGGATAGATATTAAATTGATTGGTTGCTAAGTGTCCATATTCTTCACCTTTAAAGCGATAAATTACATTCAATCGCTTCATATCTATCCAATAATGATGACGAATATGATCTCTTAATAAAGGTAAGCGGTTATCAATACCAATGACAATTTCTTCATCCCCTGCACAAATCAATAACTTACGAGCAGCCCGCAATGCCGTGTAGAATAAAGCTTGGATTTCTAAAGGATATCCATAAATACCCATACGTCGGTAAATCATGCAAGCTCCATCTGGAACTAACAGCGTCGGGTACATATCAAACCGAGTTGCTAGGCATAGTTCCATAATTAACATGATGCCTTGCTGAAATTCCGGTTGTAAGGCAAAATTTATATCTTTTGTGGCTTTTACATAAGCGTGCAATATAATAATCCACCATAGACAAGAATCAACCGATGTAACTCTAGCGATCGCATGTTCACCGAAATCTGATTCTAAATATTCTTGGTCGTTTGTTGATACAACTTTGAAGCTTGCAGGTATTAAACCTTGAGTAGGCCTATAAGCATTAAATTGACTTTCTACAGGTTGTAACTTTAAAGTTTCTGCCAAAAAGTTACGGACAATATCATATCTGCCTTTGATCAAAAAAAGCAAGGCTGAAGATACAAAATCCCTGACAAAACAATGATCATAATTCAACGCTACTTTTGAAGCATCACAAGCAGCTACAGTTCCTATGGGGCGACCTTGATAGTAAATAATCGACTTTTCTAATAGTTTCCATGCTTGTTCTTCTAGATCATCAGATATTGCTAATTCCTCTCTTTCCATTGCGAGAAACACTCCATTTAAATTGGATTTTAGCAGTAGATGATACTTTGGTTTGTCTCTTCTGCTTCAATACTTGTTGATTGGTTAACGAATAAGATAGATACTGAGCTTTTTGCCACACTCGATTCAGCACTATATTCCATCATCCATTCTCTCAGGATAACCCAAGTTTTTCACTTCTCTCATTTTACTTTATGATATATTTCTGAATTTTTTACAAAGAGCGATCGCAAAAATGTAAAAAGCCCTATGTAATTACAAAAGGGCTTTTAAAATATTGTTTATCCTGGACAATTTTTACAGTTTTAAGATAGTTGTAACTGCGATTATTTCAACCATTTTATTCACCATGAATCCCGCTAATTTTGTTATCGAGACATGTATGGATCTACACTACCAATTTCAAACTCACAAGCTCTAGAAACTGCTTCTGGGGGTAACTCATCAAAACTGACTAATGGTAAATAACTAGGATTAGCTATTAATTCTTTTGCTAATAAATACCCAGTAATTGTCCATGTTTGATATTTTCTAGCTTGTTTACCAATTAGTCGTCCCTTCTTACCATCGTAGTATTCTGGCCATTCATCTTCGCCGAGGCGTGCTTGAGCAATTTCAATCGCCTTTCTGGCCAAACCTGTTTTATTCGTTTTTACAGATGCAGCTGCCAACATCCACATTAAGACTGGCCAACTGCCGGCATTATGATAAGACCAGGGTATATTTTTGGGGTCACAACCTGTGACAATTCTGTACTCTTCATGTTCCAAAGCAGGAAAACAGATTTTCATTGGCATATCCCCCACCAAATCATCCCATCTTTCCTCGATGAGAGTCATAATCGCGTGAGACTGTTCTTCAGTAGCAAGGTCGGAAATGATAGCCATCAAGTTACCCAGCGAAAAGAAGCGAGTATCTAATTGAGATGGCCCCACATTACCAGCTAAATAACCACCTTTGCGAGGTAGCCATTTATCTAATTCATAATAAGGAAGAGAGTCTACATATATATTGAATAGATTAACTGCGGTTTTGCCATATTCTTCACTCTTGAAGCGATAAATTGCATTTAGGCGATTAATATCTATCCAATAATGCTGGCGAATATGAGCGCATAAAAGCGGTAAACGGTTATCAATTGCTGCCACAATATCTTGATTACCTTTACAAATCAGCATCTCACGAGCAGCGCGTAGTGCCGTGTAAAATAAAACTTGAATTTCTAAAGGATGACCATAAATACCCAAACGACGGTCAATCATACAAGCGCCATCTGGAACCAACAGGGTTGGGTACATATCAAACCTGTTCGCTAAACAGATTTCCATGATTAACCTGATACCGTTTTGAAATTCAGGTTTATAGACTATAGAAAAATCTTTGGTGGCGATTACATAAGCACGCAATAAAATAATCCACCATAGACAGGAATCAACAGGTGTGACTCTGGCGATAGCGTGTTCACCAAAATCTGCTTCTAAATATTCTTGACCATTAACTGATACAACTTTGAAACTAGCTGGTATTAACCCTCTACCAGGTTTGTAGGCATCTAATTCCCTTTCTTTAGGCTGTAATTTTAAGGTTTCTTCGAGAAAATTACGAACAATATCTGTTCTACCTTTAATCAGAAAAATTAAAGCTGAAGACACAAAATCTCTGATAAAGCATTGGTCATAATTTAGTGCCTCTACAGATGCATCATAGGCTGCTACAGTTCCAACAGGACGACCTTGATAGTAGAGAATTGACTGCTCTAGCGCTCTCCATGCTTGTTCTTCTATATTTTCATCTGTTAGTAATTCATTTACATGCATTGTTGGAATAACTCCATTAAATGTGGGTATTTGCAGTAGATAGATGCGCCTGTAGTCATTATTTTTGCTATTTTCAGCATAACAAAAACAATTTTTTGAAGAATCAAGAAGATTCTGGCAACAAAAAACTTAAGCTGATAAAATTTATGCAGCTTAATTTACATTTAATTTGGTTTTAATCAATAACCCTTTAAGTGAATTGCAGCTAGCTGTTTTTTCACTTCAAGTAATTAGATATTTTTTAGAAACAGTCACACCAGATATATTCTTAGACGATTCATTGTTCCGTTTCTATGCCCGAAACTTTGCTTTACCAAACAAAAATATATCTCCGGTACTGTTTCAGGTTTTGGTGAAGTTTAAACCCATCCCGGTAGATTTACTTAATGAGGATTTAGTTTTTGAGATACAAATTGATTATTCCCCTATAACTTAATAATTTATAACGTTTTTTCAGAATATGCAATACGACTGCTTACTAAATTTAAGATGTCAATACTTCTAAGGGAGTGATATTTTATCTTACTCACCAATTAAAAGATGAGATTTTGGGAGGAAATTTAAAAATACCGATTCACGAAACCTAAGCTGGATATAAGTTTACATCCCATTGCTGAAAACAATGAAATACAATAAACATGAAATATAAAGTATCTTTTGAAACATGAATGTGATTTAAGAAAATAAAATTGACAAACATTGATAATACTCAAGTAAATTTGAGCAAATTCATTAAATCTAAGAATTAATAGAGTTTAATAGCCTAATTTAGCAAATTGACCTTTTATTTATGATTTTTTGATGAAAATAACTGGAATATGATTTCCGGCAAATTATGATGCGATCGCAATGCCAAGTAGAGCTATATTCTGAATCTTAGAATAAACAGATGCGCGATCGCCAATGAAGTTAAGAACTACAGGATGCAGCCTCAATTAAATTTATCAGTTGGTTTTGGAATTGCTTTAAAACGAAAAATTTGGGTACTCCTCAAACCCACATTCCACTTCTGACTAACTAATAAAACGCTAATTAAATTGGTTTTACCCGCCTAACTCTCGCAGCATGGCATCCACCCTAGCCATTCCATCCGAGTCATTCTGTTTTTGATATAAGACACGAGCTTTTTGCAGCACGCTACTTGCTTGTTTTGTTTGTCGTCGCTGTTTATACATTGAAGCCATAAACTCATAAGTTTGGGGATTGTTCTTATCGAGGCTAATTGCCTGTTCATACGCCCAGTTAGCTGCTGTATAGTCCCCCATTCGAGCTTGGGTTACACCCAATCCCAAATAGGCATTGACATGATTGCGATTTAGCTGTATTGCACGACGATAAGCTTCCTTGGCCCCAGGTGTATCGCCCAAATTACCTTTGATATAACCCACAGCATAGTAAAAATCGCTATTGTTGGGGTTGATGGCAATAGCACGACGATAAGAGGTTAGTGCCCCTTGGAAATTTCCTTGTTGCGCGTATAAGTAGCCAATCCCAGAATAAATTTTGGCATTCTTGGAATCTATAGTAGCGGCTTGTTGATAAATAGCGATCGCGCCGTTATAATCACCAGCATCTACTAATCTACGTCCTTCTTCTAACATTTCCTTCAATTCAGGATTTCTAGCTTGTGCCACTAGAACCTGAGCTTGAGCTACCGAGGGGATAGTAGCAGAATAACATCCTAGTAACATGACACTAACGATGAGTGATATGCGTTTGTACACAGTAAATTTCCTGAAATATTAAAGAACTTTTTTTCTTGTACATTAAAACAAAAATCTTGATTTTTGAAAACTGTATTTATTCCCTTTTTTGAAGATATTAATAAACCGTAAATTTCGATACCTGCTAACAGTACAACAACGCTAGAGTTTATACTGAAGGGTAGATTCATCAGTATAAAACGTTAAGTATACTCCCCACTTGCGTCTATAAATTGCCAAAAGATGACTTTTTTATTCAGTATTTTTCACATTTTCTTGCTGATGTAGAGAAATAGTAAGTTTTTCTAACTACGTAATATCACTTGCTCATCTACTACTTACGTATCCAAATTACCAATTCGTTCTCATTCCATATCTTTGATTTTGTTGTGTTTATAATCTAAATCAGAGCAATCCCAAACACAAAATGTCTCTTAATTCGCTGCACTTTATTGAAAAGGATATTTTCTTTACAAAACTTCAAAATATTCTCAGAAACTACATCAAGAATTTAATCACAGATTCAGACAGTTAAGACAGTTAAAACACTGATATTAAATGGTTAATGGTAGAATGAGCAGATATTTAGAAGAAGGCAGTAGGAAAGAGGGTTTTAGCCTTGTTGATCTTTCTTAAGGTAATTGTGTTTTTTCCCATCAGCTTACTTATTCTTGAAAGTATGTTTAAGCTTAAAGTCTGATTCAATAAAGATTTTTTGTTTGAAAATACCAGCAATTATAGTTAAATATCTAAGTGCAAAAATAGAAAAACAAAGAAGTAAGTTTAAGACAATTAAGACAGTTAATAATAAATGCATAATTTATTGTAAAAAATATAAAAGCAATATAGATTCTTGGAAAAAATAAATTTTAAATATCAAGTCTTTAGGCTTTATCTATGAGGTATTCTGGATTCTGTGTTCTGAGTTCTTCTTAAATGAGATATCAGGTTGGTGGCAGTCTCCACAGTGATGATCCCACATACGTTGTTCGTCAGGCAGACGAACAACTTTATGCCAGTCTAAAGGCAGGCGATTTTTGTTATGTCCTAAATTCTCGCCAGATGGGTAAGTCATCTCTATTACAACGAACTTGTAAACGTTTAAAAACAGAAGGTTATGAATGCGTTTATTTAGATGTGACGCGGTTGGGGAGTGAAAATACTACTCCAGAGCAATGGTACAAAGGCATCATCATCAGCTTGTTCTACAGCTTAAATCTGGCGGAAAAAGTCAGTTTTCAGCATTGGTGGGATATGCAAGCAGGTCTTTCGCCGGTGCAAAAATTACACCATTTTGTTGAAGAAGTATTACTGCCAAATGTTCAAAGCTATTCTTTAAAAGACAAGAAAGCTGGACGCATTTTCATCTTCATTGATGAAATTGACAGTCTGCTGAGCTTGAATTTTCCTGTAAGCGACTTTTTTGCCTGGATTCGTCATTGCTACAACCAGCAGGCAAGTGACCCGAATTTCCAACGCTTAGGATTTGCATTATTTGGTGTAGTCACTCCGTCAGACTTAATTGCAGACAAACGTCGCACACCCTTTAATATTGGGACAGCCATTGAGTTATACGGCTTTCAATTACATGAAGCTACACCATTGCTCGGAGGATTAAAAGGAGTAATTAGCCAGCCAGAAGCAGTGTTGCGAGAGATTATTTACTGGACAGGAGGACAACCGTTTCTTACTCAAAAACTCTGTCAGATCATTGTTCAAACTACCGTAGGAAAATCAAAACAAACAATTGATTTACCGCCACAAACAGAAACATTTTGGGTAGAGCAATTAGTGCGATCGCACATTATCCAACATTGGGAAGCCAAAGATGAACCAGAACACCTCCGTACTATCCGCGATCGCTTACTGTTCAACGAAAACCAGTCAAGACGGTTATTAGGTCTTTATCAACAGGTGTTACAAGCAGAGGAACCAGGAAACAAAGACATACTTAATCATCTTTGCGTACCTGTGGGTGACAGTCGAGAACAAACAGAACTTTTGTTATCAGGATTAATTGAGAAGTACAACGGCTACCTGAGAATTAAAAATTCTATTTACCGCAGTGTCTTCAACTCTGAATGGGTAACTAGGCAGTTAAATAATTTACGCCCTTACTCCCAGGCATTCAATGCTTGGGTAGCGTCAGGCTATCAGGATGAATCACGTTTACTACGGGGACAAGCATTGCGAGAGGTTTTAGACTGGACTCAGCGCCGCAGTCTCAGTGATTTAGACTATCGATTTTTGGCAGCTAGCCAAGAACTAGAACGCCAAGAAACCAAGCGAAAACTAGAAGCAGAACGATTGCAAGAAACTGAAGCCCGGCTGGCCAGCGAGCAAAAGAGTGCACGCTGGATGAGATGGTTGCTAACAGGAATGACAATTAAATTCCTTGCCGCAGTTGTACTGGGAGGTATTGCATTTTACCAATATCAACAGGCAACAAACAGTGAAGTACAGGCGATCGCTGCTGCTTCCAATGGCAGCTTTGATTCCAATCAACGTCTAGATGCTCTAGTGCAAGCAATTCAAACTCGGCTGAAATTCCAACAGCTGCATCTTTGGAATCAGGCAAACGTAAATGCCTTGGATCGCCAAACTCGCAAAGTCTTGGAACAAGCAGTCTATGGTGCTAGTGAATTTAATCGCTTATCGGGACATCGAGGAATTGTTTTAGGAGTTGATTTTAGTCCAGATGGTAAGTGGATTGTTTCATCTAGCATTGATCGTACAGTCAAACTTTGGCGGCGAGATGGCACACTGGTGAGAACATTACCACACTCTACAGCATTAAATAGCGTTCGCTTTAGCCCCGATAGTCGGCAGATTGTTGTTGCTGGTATTGATGGCCTTGTCCGTCTTTGGACGATAGATGGTAAATTGCTGACAATCCTCAAAGGACATAAGTCTGCGGTGTGGCGAGTTGCCTTTAGCCCTGATGGCCAAACAATTGCCTCTGCCAGTGGGGATTTTAGCGTCAAGCTTTGGCGACGAGATGGCACTTTGCTCAGAACCCTCAAACACGAGCGTAGTGTATGGGGAATTGCCTTCAGCCCCGATGGTCAAACCCTTGCCTCTTCGATGGTAGGTGGCACTAATAAGCTCTGGCGATTAGATGGAACGCTGATCAAAACATTCACAGCCGGACAGGCAACAATTTGGAATGTTGCTTTTAGCCCCGATGGCAAAACTTTTATATCTGGTGGTGCAGATAATATAGTACGGTTGTGGAATCAAGACGGCACATTGCTAAGAAATTTTACGGGACATACATCTGAAGTCTTTAATGTGGCTTTCAGCCCTGATGGAAAAATGATTGCTTCTACTGGTACAGATAAAACCATCAAAATCTGGCGAATAGATGGTACTTTAGTGCGAACTTTGCGGGGTCATACTTCCAACATTCAAGCGATCGCCTTTAGTCCTGATAGTCAAGAAATTGCTTCTGCTAGCCACGACAACACCATTCGACTCTGGAAAGTCAACCCACCCTTAGTTAAATTTTTGCATGGTCATCAAGAAATGGTCTGGGGGGTGGCATTCAGTCTTGATGGCCAAACCCTAGCCTCCGTTGCTGGCAAACAAGTCAAACTCTGGCGGCGTGACGGTTCTTTGGCGAAAACCATTGTTGAAAAAGATTCCCGGATGCTCAGTCTTAGCTTTAGCCCTGATGGTCAGACTCTAGCAATTGTAGGTTCTGGCGGCGCTGTTAGATTATGGCAGCTAAACCGCAATCAGCAAACAATTCTCAATGGCCCAGGTATTGGTCTTTTAGGTATTAGCTACAGTCCTGATAGCAAAAGTCTGGTAACTGTGGGATTTGATGGCCAACTAAGACTGTGGCAACGCAATTCTAATGGACAGTTTCAATTAAACCAAACTATTCCAGCACACACAGCCCGCACTTGGGATGTTGCTTATAGTTCAGATGGGCAGTTTATTGCTTCCGCTAGTGGTGATGGCACCGTCAAACTTTGGGTTTCGCAAACAAGCGATCGCCTTTTAGAAAAACCCTATCGAACATTAACAGGACATAATAGTGAAGTGTTTGGTGTGGCGATTAGCCCAGATAGTCAATTTATTGCCTCTGCTAGCGGCGATGGCACCGTCAAACTTTGGAAACGAGGCGGTGATTTGGTACGAATTTTTGATGGTAAAAGCATTGGTTTAACCAGAGTGGCCTTTAGCCCTGATGGTCAAATGTTAGCGGCTGCCAGTTTTGATAATACGATCAAAGTTTGGAAAACCGATGGTACTTTGCTCGCCACCCTTAATGGACATACCTCTAACGTTAGTGCTGTTGCTTTCAGCCCCGATGGCAAAACCCTAGCTTCTGGTGGAGATGACCAAATTGTTCTGATGTGGGATTTGGAGCAAATTCTCAATCTCGATCTCTTAAAATCCGGCTGTAACTTGGTGCGGGATTATTTACAAACCAACCCAGAAGTCAAAGCAGGCGATCGCTTAATTTGTAATCAACAAAAAAAGTAGAGTCAAGCGATCGCTAATTTTAGGTTAATTCAACATTATGGGTATAGGCGATCGCACTTTCATGTACCTAACTTAATTTCTGCAATGCTAATAAACCAGCACCATAAGCGGGTTCAGATCTCGGAAAAATCACTTTTACACGAGGAAAATTATTAATAATAGATGCTGCAAATCTTTCATGCATTTTGCATCTACCACGCCAAACACTTCCTGCTGTGACGACTTCTAAAACTGAGTCATGATTAAAAATTGCATTAATTACTGTAGAAGTCGCTTTTACCAACTCTTGGACAGCATCGTCAATTATTTTATTTGCTACTTCGTCACCTAATGCTGCTACTAAATCTATGATTGGTGCCAAAGCTGCTATTTCTTTCACTCCCCATCCTCGCCGATAAATAACTTCTATTAAGTCTTCTATATTAGTCAAACGAAGATGCTGTTTAAAACTCTCTACTAGACTCGTTGATATCTCACGTCCATCATAAGATTTTAACGCTGCTTGCATCCCAGCAACAGCAATTTTATAAGCACTGCCTTCATCACCTAAAATATATCCCCAACCACCAACTCGTTTAGTATCTCCTTGATGGTTTCGTCCAAAAACTATCGAACCAGTACCAACAGCAACTACAATTCCGACATCATGGCCGATTCCGCCAACTAAGGCAATCAAAGCATCGTTGCAAATTACAATATTAGATGGTTGTAAATCCCAGATTATGGGCAGCAATTTACTATTTTGTAATTCTTGCACTAAAACCTTGACAACTTCGATATCTGTTACACGTCCTACACCTGCTAAACCCAAACAAATCGCTTCAATCGTGACCATGCTTGTGACAGCAGAGTGAATTGCAGATTGAATAGATTTTAATGTTGCGGCAATACCTATACTTTGATAGTTAGATGGGCCTGCTTCACCACGTCCTATCACTTGACGTGCATCATTCATCAGGACACAGACAGTCTTACTGCCACCACCATCTATTCCTAAAACATAACGCATAAAAATGAAAAATCAAAGTATTTATTTTAGGTTACGTTAGTGATAGTATAACGCACAAACATCAGTGTTAACTTGCTGGATTATTTTTTTCTGTTTTTAAAGGAATAAAAAAGAGAGTAATCATTCCAGGGATAGTGAATAAACAGACCAAAACGAAAAATAATGGATATCCCAATGCTTGTTGTAAGTAACCACTAATTAATCCGGGTATCATCATCCCTAAAGCCATAATGCCTGTAGATATAGCAAAATGAGATGTTTTATATTCACCTTGAGAAATGTACATTAAATAAACACTAAATGCTGTAAATCCCACTCCATAGCCAAATTGTTCTAAGGAAACTAAAGCAGATACTAATGCTAATGAAGGCTTAGTGTAAGCAAGATATACATAAAATAAATCAGGTAAGTTTAATGCTAAAGCCATAGGTAACAGACATTTTTTTAAACCATACTTGGCAATTAGCAAGCCTCCTAATATGCCACCAAAAATCAGCGATAATACGCCAAATGTTCCATAAACTAATCCTACCTCTGATGTTGTCAGTCCTATTCCGCCTACTTCTGGTTTATCCAATAAAAATAAAGAAGCTATCTTGACCAGCATTGCCTCACCTAATCTGTAGAGTAAGATAAATGCTAAAATAGCTATAATCTTTTCTTGAGCAAAATATGAGCTAATAATTGGCCAAAATGGAATTTTATCTGTTGCTTGTGGCTGTCGTTCAGTATCTGATTCAGGCAAAGGTAAAACTAGACGATGGAAAATAAAAAATATCGCTAAAATCAACGCCGAGCAGCCAATAGCTAGAGTCCAGCTTAAAGGAATATTATTGAGAGAGACTTCAAGCTGACCAGCTACAACTACTAAAATCCCAGAACTAAAAATTACAGCTAGTCTATAAGCAAGCGAGCGAATACCGACAAAAAAAGCTTGTTGTTCTGGACTTAAAGCCAGTAGATAAAAACCATCTGTGGCGATGTCATAAGTTGCTGAAATAAATGCACCAATTGTTAATGCGGCTAGGGAGATGAAAAAGAAATTTGGCAGTTGTAAACAAAAGGCTACTAATCCCAAAGCACAGAACATGGCAAATTGGGTATAGAGTATCCATCTTCTTTTGGTCGAGTAAATATCGACAATTGGCCCCCAAAACATTTTAATTACCCAAGGTAAGTAGAGGAAGCTTGTCCACAGAGTAATTTGGGCATTATCTATGCCGAGTTTTTTGTAAAAAATTACGGAGACTGTGTTGATAATGACGTAGGGTAAGCCGGAGGCAAAGTATAACGTGGGGATGTAAAACCAGGGGGTGTGGGGGATGGTTGAGTGTTTCATGGATTTTTTTTAACGAACCGCCAAGACGCCAAGAGCGCCAAGAGAATATTAAGAGTACAGGATAATACGCTTGATGCCTTCTTTGAGGAGAGGGACGTTAAAGTTGATGAGGAGTGCTAGGGGATAATTAGTCATTCTGAGGTAAGAGATGACTTGAGCTTCGTGAATTGGGGCTAAATTCTGAACAGCTTTTAATTCTACAACTAGACAATTGGCAACCAAAAAATCTAATCTGCCCTTCCCTACCTCATGTCCTTTGTAATTTACTGTTACCGATTTCTCAACAACATGAGGTATCCCGCACCTGAAAAATTCTATAATTAGTGCCTCCTTATACACCTCCTCCAAAAACCCTGGCCCCAACACCCGATGCACCTCAATTGCAGCCCCAATCACAGCATAAGCAAGTCTATCAATCTCTTGACTTGGTTCCTCTTTCTTGGCGTTCTTGGCATCTTGGCGGTTCGTTTCCATTAAACCCTCTCCAACCCTATGGCAAAATTTATTAAAGTCCTTCCACCTTAGTTTTCCCAGCATGACCGCAACCATTCCCAATCTCCCTAGCCTCTACGACCCCTTTACCACCGAAGCCAAGTGGCAAAAATTCTGGGAAGAAAACCAAGTTTACAAAGCTGACCCTAATCATGGCGGCGAACCTTATTGCATTGTGATTCCACCGCCGAATGTTACTGGTAGCTTGCACATAGGTCACGCTTTTGAGTGTGCCTTAATTGATGTCCTCATCCGCTACCACCGGATGCAGGGACGTAATACCTTATGGCTACCTGGAACCGACCACGCCAGCATCGCCGTTCACACGATGCTAGAAAAGCAACTCAAAAAAGAAGGTAAAACTCGCTACGAGTTAGGACGCGAACAATTCCTAGAACGCGCTTGGCAATGGAAAGCGGAGTCTAAGGGGACGATTCTGAATCAGCTGCGACGTTTGGGTGTCTCAGTAGACTGGTCGCGGGAACGCTTTACGATGGATGAGGGTTTATCGAAAGCTGTTTTGGAAGCTTTTGTGAGTCTCTATGAAGAAGGATTAATTTATCGGGGCGAGTACTTGGTAAACTGGTGTCCGGCTTCCCAGTCAGCGGTGTCTGATGTGGAGGTGGATAACCAAGAAGTTGACGGAAATCTTTGGCATTTCCGCTATCCTTTAACAGATAATTCTGGTTATGTGGAAGTAGCAACAACTCGACCAGAAACTATGTTGGGTGATACAGCTGTGGCAGTTAATCCCAATGATGAAAGATATCAGCATTTAATTGGTAAGACGCTAACTCTACCAATTATGCAACGGGAGATTCCTATCATTGGTGATGAGTTTGTTGACCCCACATTCGGGACGGGTTGCGTAAAGGTGACTCCCGCCCATGACCTCAATGATTTTGAAATGGGTAAACGTCACAATCTGCCGTTAATTAATATCCTTAATAAGGATGGCACACTCAACGAAAATGCTGGTGAGTTTCAAGGACAAGATCGTTTTGTCGCTAGAAAGAATGTGGTTTCTCGCCTAGAAGCAGATGGCGTTTTAGTGAAGGTAGAGAATTATAAGCATACCGTTCCTTATAGCGATCGCGGTAAAGTCCCAATTGAACCCCTGCTGTCAACTCAGTGGTTTGTCAAAATTCGCCCAATGGCAGACCAAGCTTTACAATTCCTCGACCAGCAAAGTTCTCCAGAGTTTGTCCCTCAACGCTGGACTAAGGTTTATCGTGATTGGTTAGTGAAACTCAAAGATTGGTGCATTTCTCGTCAATTATGGTGGGGGCATCAAATTCCGGCTTGGTATGCTGTTAGTGAAACTGGTGGTCAAATTACCGATAGCACGCCGTTTGTTGTCGCCAAATCAGCAGATGCAGCTTGGGAAAAAGCCAAATCACAATTTGGCGAAAATGTCCAGTTAGAACAAGACCCAGATGTATTGGATACTTGGTTTTCTTCGGGACTTTGGCCGTTTTCAACTTTAGGCTGGCCAGAACAAACCCAGGATTTAACTACTTATTACCCCACCAGTACTTTAGTTACAGGTTTTGATATCATCTTTTTCTGGGTTGCCAGAATGACCATGATGGCTGGTCATTTCACTGGACAAATGCCGTTTAAAGATGTTTACATCCACGGGCTAGTGCTGGATGAAAATGGCCAAAAAATGTCTAAGACTAAAGGTAATGGTATTGACCCATTATTATTAGTTAGCAAATATGGTACTGATGCCCTGCGCTACACAATGGTGAAGGAAGTTGTCGGTGCTGGTCAAAATATCCGGTTGGAATACGATCGCAAGAAGGATGAATCTGCATCAGTAGAAGCATCCCGTAACTTTGCTAACAAGTTGTGGAATGCGGCTCGGTTTGTGATGATGAACTTGGATGAACAGACACCGCAACAATTGGGTAAACCAATCCCTACAGAATTGAGCGATCGCTGGATTGTTTCGCGCTATCATCAAGTTGTCAAACAAACCACCAGTTACATCGACAATTACGGTTTAGGTGAAGCAGCGAAAGGGCTGTATGAATTTATCTGGGGTGATTTCTGTGATTGGTATATTGAACTAGTGAAATCTCGCCTCCAGCCAGGTGCAGACCCTTCCTCACGGCGAGTTGCTCAACAAATACTCGCTTATGTACTGGAAGGGATTTTGAAATTACTGCATCCCTTCATGCCACATATTACCGAAGAAATTTGGCAGACTCTTACCCAACAACCAGCAGATTCAAAACAAACTTTAGCTTTACAATCCTATCCTCAAGTTGATAATGAATTGATTGCTCCGGCTTTGGAAGAACAGTTTGAATTACTAATTGGCACTATCCGCACAATTCGGAATTTACGCGCTGAAGCTGATGTGAAACCAGGAGCGAAAGTAACTGCGAATTTGCAAAGTGAAAATGGCCAAGAAAGGCAAATTCTGACTGCCGGACAGGCTTACATTCAAGATTTGGCTAAGGTGGAGACTCTAACTATTGCTGATAAGCAAAAAACCCAGACAGCGACTGCGAAAAAGCCTCAGAGAGGTTTGAAAATCATTGGCTTAACCATCGTGGCGATTGTTTTTGGCAGGATAGGTTTAGCCATTGGTAATGCCATGAATGGAGTTTTTATCTTAGGAACTTTCTTTGAACTGGTTGGCTTGGTTTATGCTACTTGGTTTATTGCCCAAAACTTGCTCAATGCTCAGGCGAGACAACAGTTTTGGAACCGATTATTACTGCCAATTTTGGACAAGAACTTACCGCAAACAGAATCACCCCAGCCACAAGCACCAGAAAAAGCAATTTCTGGTGTGATTGGTACAGTACAAGTAGTAATTCCTTTGACTGGTGATGTTGTGGATATTGGCACATTACGTGCAAAGTTAGAAAAAAGCCTTAGCAAAGCTGAAGCAGAAGTTAATTCTCTCAGTGCGAGGTTAAGTAATTCTAATTTTGTGGATAAAGCCAGAGCAGATGTCGTAGAGGGAGCGCGAGATGCTTTAACTGAAGCTGAAAAACAAGTAGAAATTTTGCGCGCACGCCTTCAGGCGTTGCTGTAGGCATCGCCTGCGTGATCTAGCATAGCTGCAATGGGTAATGGGACAATTACAATAAGGCGAAAAACTTTTCCCATTACCCCTGCTCAATTCATCAAACGGTTTTTAGAAGAAACTTTATTTTTACCTCACCCACAGACCCATTCGTCATTAGGCGTTTTCCTTCGCGTAGCGTCTTTGTTAAAAGAAGGGTAGACGCAAACAAAAGCGCCTTTTATAGTCTAAACAAGTGAAAGCTGCTGTAATTATCAAAAAAGGGGTTGCATAAATGCGGGATGAATTGCCTCACGCAGAGGCGCAGAGAGAATAAGGAGTTTTAGATTTCAATACATAAATTTCATCCCTTGATTCAGCAACGCCCAAAAAACGTTTTTTATTTTAAATTTAAAATTGGAGCAAAGCAAATATCATGCTATATCTAGCCCAGGTACATAGAAATGAATTTTTAGATCAGTACCAATTGCGTTTGTTAGCACGTCAAGAAGTCGATCAAATCTGGGCAATTATTCCTGAAGAAGCTTTCATTCTGCTGGGGAAAGGAAATATTATGAGCGAAAAATTGCTAGTTTTAGTTGAGCTTTCCCCCACAGGTGACATCATTAGATTAGAAGATGCTACTAACTGGGTTTTACATTTAATCCAAGCCTATCTTAGTACTGGCATCACACCAGATTTTTTACAACAAGAAGCAGAACGGGCTGAACAGTGGCGACAATCATTGACTTTACAAAATCAAGATTTGGCACGTCGCTCTCTAGAATTAGAAGCTCGTCGTGAACAAATTCAAGCTTTAGAAGAAAGTATTAAGCGGGACAAAAACGGTTACAACAGAGATGAACAAAGTAGCTAGTAAGCGATCGCATTTTTTACTAGCAGCCAAAATGCTTCAGTAACCTTGATTAAACTCTAATACAAAATCTCTTAATAATAGTTGTCACCCTCAGCGATACTAATCTTTTTTGTTAGCATCTTCAAAGTCTGTTAAAGCGCAAGCAAACTCGCTGAAAGCTGTTTTAATCAACACTTCTCTCATTCCCCTATCTAGTGAAGAATTACGGATGAGGTCTGTTAATTCTACAAATAGTAGAGAAAACATGAAACGATCTTGGCGCTCTACCTGTTTTAAACAAGCTGATATAAACGCATAAAGCTCTGTTTTCCTAGGTTTAGTTTGTTCTTCCCATATTTGTAGCGCTAGTCGGAAAGTTTTCAAGCGTATCTCATTAGTATTGTAAGGTGTGTCTTTGTAGCGAATTGATACGCGTTGGGGCAATTCCATAATGTTTAGTACAAAGATGCAATATACATTATCTATTCAGTTGTATTTTGGTTCATCCGGAAAAAAATTTACCCAAAATTTAAGCCGGGAATCTTATTATGGTAAACAGGAGACAAGAGTTAGGATTCATTAACCATAATTTATACTCATTATCTCCTGCCTTTTGATCTTTTCATCCCAAGAGTTGATTATCTGAATTGAGTAGCAGGTAATTGACGAATATCCGCAGGAACTCTCACTTTAGTTTGTCGTTGAAAGTATTCACGGGAATAGTAATTTTGCCGACCACTATTATCTAAAAATTGAGTGTAGCCTTGCAACATTACTTGTTGACCTGCATGATTTAAAGTGAGTAAAGAATTGGCAAATCCCTTGTTATAGTTGGCTGTAGCATAACTATGATTCGTATCTTGGACATTGACACCATAGGTCAATAATGGTTTAGTTCCCCAATCACAATCACTAGGATGGCATTGGCCAAACACTCGAATATTTAATTTATTACTACCTGCTGAAGTGATGACCAAGCGGGTCACACCGCGAGTATTGGCATCTTTATTTACCCAAGTACCAACAAAATCGGCAGGTGCAGCTAAAGCAGGACTGAGTAAAGCAGCAGATAAGATTGCACCAGTAGCAAGAGTTAAAGAACTTTTCAACATTTTATTAACACTCCATTATTAGTAATTATTTTTTTGGCTATATATAGCCTTTAATGAAATATTCGGTAGTTATAACCCTGATTAAACATCTGCATTTTTTAAGCCTTAGCGCCATTTTTCACTCCAAGCACCTGTAACATCAAAACCACCAGGAACAGGATTTAGCTTTAAGGAACCCCAAGCAAAGTTGTTACAAATAGGGCCAAAACCAGCGCCACAAATATCAGCAGCACCATGACCATTAAAAGAACGAGTACCGATGTGAGAATAAGTGGAACCTCCCCAGTTACCATTGCCAAACCAAGTTGTGTTATCTGGCCCGACGCGGAGAACACAACGCAAGCCAGAACCTTGGCGGCTTCCTGCAAGGTCAGAAACTTTATATTGATCAAAATATCCGCCACAAGTACGTGGTCTAGGCAAAGGATTGTAGTTTGTAGCCCTGACTAATTGCCATTCTTCATTCCATGCACCAGTCACACGAATTGTGGAACCCAGGATTTGCATTTTGAGATTACCTGGGAAGTTGTTATTGGTATTTTCTCCGTTGCCATAAATATCAGAAGCGAAACCGACAAGGTTAGAATTTCTGTAAATAGCTTGTCCAACATGGCGATAGGTTGCATTGCCCCACTTACCTTCGCCGTACCATGCTAGTCTGGGAACTGTAGTTCCTGGTTTCCCTTCGCTTAATTTGACGCAGCGGATACCAGAACCTTTGCGGTTATCTAAAGGTTTCACTATATATGTGCGAAGATAGCGACCACAACTAAAGCTAGGTGCTTGCACTAACTGCAAGTTTTCCAATACAGGTACTTGGGCAAAAACACTAGTTGCAGTAGACATGGCTACCATACTACCAAGTGTTAAAGATTTAAGTGTTAACCGAAGCATAGCTTTCATTCCTTGTAGTAAAGTTTGTGCAGGCGTTCAATAATGCCTTCACTTTTCCTATAGGTCGGTTTCCAATTTTTTATGCAACCTCGGCAAACCATTATTGAGATTTTTTCCACCTTTGTGCATCGCTTTAGTCATTGGGCGACAGAATCAAGATTGCGCCGCAGTATCAAAAGTTGTCTTTGTCATACACCAAAAGAAACTTCAAAAATTTTTTGGGTGCTGTACTGGTATAAGTTGTGGCAAGTTTCTGAAAGTAAACTTTTGGCTAAGCAACATCTGGCGGCTTATCTACAAGAATCCTGTTACTGGACATCCCAGAAAACAGCCGCTTGCTTTGTCAGTACGCAGTACAAGCTATCCGACTGTTTTCAGATTGCGATCGCCCAAGTTGATAGAATCCTCAAAGGTTTTAATCTCGATCAAGGCAGTACCCTGAAAAACTATGCCGCTATTATTTTTGGTAGTGCTATTCGTGAAACTTTACGCCAACGCCGCGAAGTTGATATCTGTACAGATTGGGGTTTGTTGCGAAAAATCTCTCAGAAGCGTTTACAAGAGTCTTTACAAAATGCGGGTTTATCTTCAGACACTATAGTTAGCTATATCCTGGCTTGGAACTGTTTCAAAACTCTCTATGTACCCACAAAAGCCAGTAACTCTCGGCAACTTTCAAGACCAGATGATGAAACTTGGGAGGCGATCGCTCAAACTTATAATTCACAAAGCGCTCAACAAGTCAACCCACAAACTCTAGAAAAGTGGCTACTAAGTATTGCTAAAGCTGCACGCAAGTATCTTTACCCCACTCCAGATTCACTAAATGTATCCAAAGGTGGTGATGATTCATGGGAGTTACTAGATAATCTACCAGGGACAGAACAACAATCCCTGATTAATGAAATTCTTACCCAAGAAGAAGAACAAACCCGAAAGTCTCAACAAGCTGATATTAACAACGTGTTAGTCGGGGCGATCGCTCAACTAGAACTGCAAGTACAACAGATTTTGCAACTATACTACGCTCAACAGTTAAATCAAGATACAATTGCCAAACAATTAGACATCAAGCAGTACACTGTTTCGCGGCGACTCACCAAAGCCAGAGAAACTCTGCTGCGGTCTTTGGCTAATTGGAGTCAAGAGACTCTGCATATTGCGGTTACATCAGACCTACTTACCAGTATGAGTAATGTGATGGAGGAATGGCTGCACAATTACTACGGTGTATCTCCTCACTAAACTTATGCTAAAACAGATTTTCATGCCTGTTCGGGGAACACAACCTTTCTCTGGTTGCCCCAACATACACTAAAAAGTTCCCCGGAGTAACCACTATGACCCGTGATACTAATATATTAAGTTTTGCTTCCACAGATTTAATTTTAGAAATCCCCCCTACAGCAAATCTTGATCGTCAAGCTTTTTCTCATCCTAGTTCTGGTTATCAAGCTTACCTAAATCAACTTTGTCTGAGTGCTGTTTTGCCTTGGCTGCAAGAGGATTTTACTCCCCAGGCAAAAGTTTGGCCAACTACCACTGCTTTACCCAGTTTTTGGGAATTGGTGAGTGGAACCGCAGTCACATTAGACGTAACTCGATTTATTTTGGTTCCCACCGAAACAATTGATTTAAGTGAATTGCGAGTCCCACAAGAATGGGTAGATATTCTTACTTGGGCTGGTGATTATTACTTAGGTGTGCAAGTAGATTCCGATGAAGGTTATGTCAGGGTTTGGGGCTACTGTACTCACGAACAACTGAAAACAAAAAGTAATTATGATGCCTGCGATCGCACTTATGCTTTAGATGCTGCTGATATGATCGCTGATATTAATGTGCTAACGGTGGCGCGGCAAATTTGCCCCCAGGAACCTACACGCAGCAACATTATGCCGCTGCCAACTTTACCACAAACACAAGCACAAAACCTGATTACTCGCCTGGGAAATCCAGAAATTATTACTCCCCGCTTAGCCGTCCCTTGGGAATTGTGGGGGAGATTAATTGAACATGGGGGCTGGCGACAAAGCTTATATGAACGACGTTTAGGATTGGCAGAACAGCGGTCAGTTTTGCAATGGTTGCAAAGTGGTATTTCTCAGGTAGCTGAAGCTATCGGCTGGGGACGCTTGAATCTAGAATTAAGTGCTGCTGGATCTCGGAGTATAGAAGAAAGACAACCAGGAGTCAGTTTATCACGCCAACTAGCGATCGCAGGTCAGTTATATGAATTGCTAATTACACCCCAAGGCGAACCAGACATACGATATTGGCGCTTTGAGTTGCGTAACATTACTGTAGGTGCAGCCATTCCTGGTGGTTTTAAGTTGAGACTGCTTACCGAAGATTTACAGCCTTTCCCTAACAACGAAGATATGGCTACCACTGCCGTAGAACAACTTTACATAGAAGTTGCTTTAGAACCGGGAGAGGGCATAGTCTGGGAAATAGAACCACTTCCAGAAAATTATGATCGAGAAATTTTGAGATTTTAAGCTTTTATTTGGCTGAGTTTACCGATAGTGTGGTTAAGGAATCGTTCCTTAAATCCATCTAAAAATAAAAAGCCATGAGAAAAAAACACAAACAGCAAATGCGTATAGGGGCGATGTTGTGTCATATCTCGGCTTTATTGGCGTGGGTATTATTGTTTGTTGTGGTGTTTATGGGCATTCCATTGTATTTGCCTTTGAATATCCTAGCACCATTGATAATTTGGCGATTCAAAAAATCACAATATCCTTGGATTGATTTTCAAGGCAAAGAATCTTTAAATTTTCAAATTTCACTGACTTTATATATTTTAATGGGAATCATTATATCTTTGTTATTAGTATTAGCTAGTTGTGGTATTGCAGTTACTACTGATGGTGAAGTCAATGAAATTAATACAGTTTTAGAAGGTTTATTATTTGTGTGGATGTGGCTAATTGTAATATTAATGTTAGTACAAGCATTTGTAGTCACTTTCGCCGCTATCAAAGCATATAAGGGACAACATTACCGCTATCCTTTAACTATGCGAGTTTTGCGGTAGATTGATTTATGCTACGCGTGTCAGTCGTCAATAGTCAGTTGTCAGCGATGCTGACTAAAGCTTTTATTAAATATTGGGTGTGAAACAGAAAAAATATCATGAATCAAAAGAAGATTGGCGTTGCAGTCATTGGCACTGGATTTGGTCAAAAAGTCCATATTCCCGGATTTCAGGCACATCATCGAACTGAAGTAGTTGCAGTTTATCATCGAGATATCAATAAAGCCAAAGCAGTTGCCGACTCTCATAATATTACTTACGCTTGTGATGCGATCGCAGATATTGTTGCATTACCGGAAGTACAAGCGCTCAGTATTGCCACACCGCCATTTTTGCACTATGAAATGGCAAAAACAGTGCTGCAAGCAGGCAAACATGTATTAATAGAAAAACCTTTAACTTTAAATGTATCTGAAGCTCAAGAATTATATCAATTAGCTAAAAATCAAGGCGTAACTGCGACTGTAGATTTTGAATTTCGTTTTGTACCGGAATGGCAGCTATTTGCAGAGATGTTATCAGCTGACTATGTAGGTAACAAGCGCTTAATTAAAATTGATTGGTTAGGTTCTTCCCGTGCAGATACTTCCAGACCTTGGAACTGGTATTCTTCCCAAGACAAAGGCGGTGGTGCATTAGGTTCTTTGGGTTCCCACGCCTTCGATTATATTTACTGGCTATTTGGGCCAGTACGCAGATTAAACGCTTATTTAAGTACTGCGATTCTGACGCGAGTTGATTCTGCTAGCAAAGAATTAAAGCCTGTAAATACTGACGATAACTGTCTGCTATCGCTGGAATTGGCAGATGGTACACCTTGCCAAGTTACCATCAGTGCAGTTGTTCATGCAGCTAGAACACATTGGGTAGAAGTGTATGGCGATCGCGGTACTTTAGTATTGGGAAGTGAAAATCAAAAAGACTACATACATGGATTTCATGTTTGGGGTTCCCAGGCTGGTCAACCTCTGAAGGAAATCGAAATACCCAGTCGGCTAACGTTTCCCCAACATTACAATGATGGTCGCATTTGTGCATTTATTCGTGTAGTAGACCAATGGGTACAGGGAATTGACAGCCGACAGCAAATAGTACCATCGCTGCGAGAAGGTGTTTATTCTCAGTTATTAATGGATTTATCCCATGAATCTCACGCTGCATCCCGATGGATAGATGTACCCACATTGAAAGCATATCTTACTGATAATTAGGCTGCGAAAACCCATGAATCTAGAGAATCTTCAAACAAAAGGAAAACAATTAATTGATAATATACTCAATATTATTCCAAAAAAAGGAAAAAAATTCTTTACTCAAGCAGCTTCTACCACACAAGAAAAAGCTAGTGAAATTACCGAAGAAGCTATCTTTACAGCTGTTGATCAAGCAATTAATGTTATTGAAATTGCTAGCAAAAGAGTCAGACAAAGAGACATTCCTACTGAAAAGGTAACACTAGAAGTTAGTGTAAAAATTGTAGGTCTAATTGAACTGAGAATGCGAGCAGATGTAGCAAATACAGAAGAAGCTAAAGAGGTAATTCTAGACGTTACTCATAATCCTCATCTTTAGTTCTGTTTTCACTAAAAATTTGTTAGGGTTCCCACTTGTAGTAAGAACCCATAGTTTTCAGAAATTATTGACTTCGACTTACTTAGCTATATCGGGAATGGCTGAAGGATATACAGATTCAGCAACTAGCACAGGCCTGTTTTTATATTCCACTTCTAGCTGCTTTTGCAAACCTGCATCCCAAGTCAAGTCGTAATCTCTTTCAATATCAGCAACAACAAATGGGCGTAGTGTACCAGCCACAACTATCTTCTCGCCTTCCTTAACAGGTGTTTGTCCCTTCGGAAATAAGACTAACAAATCCTGACCGCCAATTAGTTGATCTTCGTCAAGCGTAAATGCATTATTACCAACAATATCTTCAACTTCCGCAGGTACAGCAATTACTTTGTTGTAGTATGCACTTGGGTTTGTGCTGAGTTCACCAGGTTTGACTGCTGGAGCAATTGATTGAGCGATAATTGCTGGTTTACTTTCGTATTCTCGATACAAATTTGGATCTAAATCCAAACTGTACTCTTTTTCAATATCAGTAGCTACAAACTTAGCAACCTTCCCTGTTACTTGAAGTTCTGCATTTTCAGGAAGAGTAGCAGGCTGTCCTGAAGCATTAACAACTAAGATAGTTTCACCGCCAAAAAATTGATTGTCACTAACAGTGAATGTAGTCGGACTAATTTTACGTACAGGTTCACTTCTAATAGTTACAGTTTGACCTAAGAGTTCGTTAGTGTTGTCAGCTACTTCCTCTGTGGTAACGTTACCTTGGGGTTCTTCTGGGTTTCTGGTTTCTAGATTATTTGTACAAGCAGGAAGAAGTAGAGCCATTATTGCTAGGCTGACAGCACTTGTACGGATATTTTTCAAACCGCTGAAAGGGTTATGATGATATCTATTTAACATTGAACAATCTCCTAGTAATACTTCGCTAAACTTCTGCAAAATTGAACTGTGAAATATGCGTTAATTCACGGCATAGACAGACAAATTTTATCGCTGGTAGGTAATATTAGTTGCCTTCTGAGTATTTTTATGTGCAGGCAACATTTTTTTGATATCTCTACCATAAATTGTTAATCTTAATAATATAGGCAAAAAAATTAAATTACTTCTGCCCCAAGAAGGAAAAATTTTGATTATAGCTATTAAAATCCAGTAAAATTACTTTTTCGCTGAGAACAAAGTTATATTTGTATATCAAAACACTGAATTGCACTATATATCGATAGAGATAAGATAATCATCTACAGGATGAAATTTATTTTAATTAATATTTTTAGGTAAGTGCAATCGCATAATTAATAAAAAAGGGATATTGAAGTAAATCCCTTTTTTAAAAACAAATTTAGTTTTGCATTGTATGTGATTAAAATAATCGAAAAATAAACGGGTAACGAAATGGTTCATCAGGCTGACTAAAACAGTGTAGCAGCGCCCAAATTGTTAATCCCCAATGTAATAAAAAGCCCAAAGCAACAACAGGAAAAAACAAAATACCACCAAGACCAAAGGTGAGCCACGATAAAATTCCAAGTGGAATTCCAATTAAAGTTGCCCAGAACCAAACATTAAAGTGAAAATTAATTGATTCTTTTGCGTTGCTTTTAACAACTGGGTCGTCGGAGAGTAAGTTAATTACAATAGGAACACCAATCGAAAACAATGTCGTACTAAAGAAAATTGCTCCATGAGATAGCGACGACAACAATTTACGTTTATCAGTATTGTATGTAAATTGCATTTCTACGGTTCCTCTAACTAGTTTATAGTTTCTATTTTAACGGTTATTTAATAGGGCGAACATTACAGTTTACCGTACTAAGTTTTTCGGTTATTATTAAAGATTATAATTAAGTAAGTGGGTGAGAATAAATCAAACTATGTTAACTAATATAAAGTTAGCTAAATTTATCTCGTAGTAAGGGCTTTAGCCCTTTTCTTAGGACTTTAGTCCTTACGGGTTGTGATGCGTAAAGCCCACGCATTTTTAATCGGGGGATATAAGCGAACAGGCTGAACGCCACTTACTACAACGGGGGGAACCCCCGCAACGCAGTGGCTCATTTATTCAGCCGTGATGTGGGTCATTAATATACTCTAGAACCTTCTGTGTGCTGATTTTTTCTGTTGTGTCAAACATATATGAATGTGTCCACAAGCTAGGTAGTTTCATTAATTCTGGAAATTCTTGCTGTAAATATCTTGATGACCTGCCTTTAAATGCTTTCACTATTTGAGATATTGAGTGATGCGGGTCATACTCAACTAATAAATGAATATGGTCGGAGGCAATCTCTACTGCCTTGAT
>NZ_JAECZB010000074.1 GCF_016056295.1 Atlanticothrix silvestris CENA357 | reverse complement strand
CCACTGCGCAACTTAAATGCTTTAATGGCATCGGCAAGACTATCTAGATTAGTCAGTAAAAACCAGCCAGCAGGTTCAACTTTTCCCCGATATTGACGCTTGTAATATCCAGCTAAATTCAAATGAGCAAAACCTTTTTGTTTAGTGGCTTGAATACCTGTGAGAAACAAGGAGGTACCAGGAATTAATCCCAAAGATTGTAACCGTTGATATGATTGATTTTCTTGTCGAATATAAGTGCCTTGCTTTTGCCGGAGTACAAAGTCAATTCTCTTGCTGTGTAACCAATTCGCCAGTTTGATGCTATGAAATTCCCTATCACCTAGCACCAAGATTCGATATCCTTATAATCAAGATTTCCAACATCTTGTACTGTGCGGGTGTCAGTACATTTTGAAAGCAGTTTTGGTAGAATTTAGGTAATATTATCATTTGATAGGTCTTGTTGAGAATACCTGACCTATCTTTTTTTACCCCAAAACAGTCACACTCTTGTATTTCCTGAGCTTCAGCCTCTTTGTCACCCCTTCAGTTACTGCTTGGCGATTTGGGCCTGATTTATATTGGCAAATTGATCGTGATACAAGCTTGTTTTCGTCGTTACGCTTGGGTAATTACAGCGATCGCAATTTTGAAATTCAGTCTTTTAGCAGGCTAGAACGCAAGTTTGGACAATTTTCTGTCGCAGCTAACTTGTTTAATTGGAGTTACGATCGCAATTTAGAACGCACCAGTGGTTATTTTTCTCCACCAGATTTTTTAGTATATAACGCCGAAGTGGCTTGGGAGGGACAGGTTTTTGATTTCTTACGCTGTCGGCTATCTGCCAATTTGGGACAACAACGACTTAATGGTGAATTTGATTATGCCAACACTTATCAAAGTCGCTGTACAGCAAAATTTTCGCCCAGTATAGAGGCAGACCTTGGTTATAGCTTGAGTAATGTGCGAAATCAAGACACAGGAGGAACTGCTTACGGTGGTAACTCTTTAACAGGACAATTGCGGGTCAAATTTTAAATGTTAGTTAGATTTGAAAGTTGGGAAAGATGAAGTTGTTGAGTTTTTTAAAGCGATAGTTAAGTTACAAAATAAGGCTTTATACAACATGAGTTCTGACTTCCAACCCCATTTAAAGGCTTATCTATACTGGCTTCTGTAGGAGGGGTAGTTACCGCAGTAATTGCGATCGCTGGTTTAAATGCTTGGTCTGGGAATCTTTCTCAAACTATACAAAAACCTGCAATATCAACATCTAAAAATATCTCTCCTACGAAAAGTGCAGAAACACAAGCGCAAAAAATAGCAAATCTTGATGCTAAATCCGCAGTTTTGCCAGGAACACCAATACTTCCTAGTGAATTAACATCAACAAAAAATCTTTATATTGCTCCTGGAGTTGGCAAACTAGACTCGGTTGATATGGCTGTAGTTCGTCAAGCTTGGTTATATTTTCAACGCAACTGGAACAATGAAACTGGCTTAGTCAATTCCGTCGATGGCTTTACTTCTGTCACTATGTGGGATCAAGCAGCGGCGATCGCAGCTTTGGTTAGTGCTAAAGAACTCAATCTTATCCCAGCCGCAGAATTTGAAGCGAAGATGAGCAAGATGTTGCAAACTTTAGCATCGCTCCCTTTATATAAAGGTGAATTACCCAACAAAGTCTACAATGCCAAAACTCTCATCCCAGTTAATTATGGACAATTAGATAAACGAGAAGAAATTGGTTGGTCAGCCATTGATTTGGGACGAATGGCAATTTGGCTGAAAATTGTCGAAGCTAAGTATCCCAAAATGCGATCGCCTGTGCAAGCTGTCTGGAAGCATTGGCAAGTTAAGCGCCTCACTAAAAACGGCCAAATGTATGGTACTGCTGTTGTTCAAGGTAAAGAACAGTATAACCAAGAAGGTCGCTTGGGTTACGAGAACTATGCCGCTTATGGTTTGAAACTGTGGGGATTAGATGTCAAGCAAGCTTTAGATTACAAGTCTAATACTGCCTTTGTAAATCTCTATGGAAAGGGTGTTCCTTACGATCGCCGCGACTCTAAAAATTCAGGAGCAAATAACTACGTCCTGAGTGAGCCTTATATTCTCGACGGTATTGAAACTGGGTTTAAAGCTTTGCCAAAAGTCTATGCTGATAGAATTTTAGCTGCTCAACAAGCCCGTTATCAAGCCACAAAACAATTAACTGCCCTTACAGAAGATAACTTAGATCGTCCGCCATACTTTGTTTACAACAGCTTGTTTGTTAATAGCAAACCTTGGGCGACGATTACCGATACCCAAGAACAGCATAATAATTTACGCTTCCTCAGTGCCAAAGCTGCGATCGGTTGGCACATACTTTACAACACTGCTTATACTCGCCAGTTATTTGATTTTGTCCAAGCCAATCTTAAGTCTAAAGACGGTTGGTACAACGGCTTTTATGAATCTCTGCGTCAGCCGAATCAATCTCTCACGGCTAATAATAATGGTGTAATTCTAGAAAGCTTGCTGTATAAACAAGTTGGTAAACCACTTACTGTTTGGGCAAAAGTTAAAAATTAGCAGTCAATCGGCAGATACTACTGTTTGGTTGACCGCCGGGCGCGCTTTCTTTCGCTCTGATTTGCGCGTTCCACCAGCCATCCCATACTCATCACTGTTTTTGCCATAGCGAGATGCAACACTCAGCAGCATCTGTTCAGAATAAGTATTTAACTCACGTTCTGCTTCTACTAAAGCATTCTGTGTTTTATCTACCATTGCTCGTGCTTGATTATAAGCAGCTAGCTTGTCTCGTAATTCCAGAATTTTCGTGTTATAACTAGCGACTGATAATCCATTACCAAAAGCTAACTCAGGATTAATCATTTGGATTCCTTCAATCCGTCGTTCAGCTTTGGTAAGTGCGATGGAGTTGCGTTTGCGTTGCGCCATAAAGTTTTCCTGTTTAGATTTGAGTGTAGAGAGAACCTGATGGAAATTCATACAGAGTTCTTTAGATACCACTACAATACGCAATAAGCAGATGTAGTATCCTGAGTGAAGCTACAGAAATTTGAAAGCATTAAAATCAATAAATAAGAGTAATTTTGCTGAAATTAGTCATAAAAACAAGTTTACGAGTCACAAAAGTTGATTTGTGAATCGCAAAAGTTGATTTACGAGTTAAAAACTTAATTTGCGAATCGTAAAAACTGATTTATGGTTCAAAAACTTAATTTAGGAATCGCAAAAGTTAATTTTCAAGTTATAAATTTAATTTACAAGTCGTAAAAGTTAATTTTCAAATCGCAAAAGTTGATTTATGAAGCGATCGCTTTCTGTTAATGTCAACACTCTTTCGGTAATCGCTACATCTCCATTTAAGAAACGAATCGCAACAGAGGTATCTAGTGCAACCTCACCACTCATTCAAATCTACCTGTCGACACTCTATAGCAATTGCTTGTTGGAGTTCTTCTGCCTCTGAGTCACTCAAAATTCCTGCAAATTTGGCAAGAGGATGCTTTTTGCGTGTAGCCTTAACCCGACGACACCAGTCTTATCGCAAAATTCCAATAGCTGTAGCAATATTACAATTCCCCTAACATCTGAAGAACAAACTTATGCTCGTGCGGCTTGGCAATATTTTGTCAAAAACTATCAGCCAGCAACAGGATTTACTAATTCTACTGGGGGTTATCCTTCTGGTACGCTCTGGGATATGGGCAATTACCTGATGGCGTTGAATGCGGCGCGATGGTTGAATCTTACTGACCAAGCAGACTTTGATGCACGCCTGAATAAGTTTTTGACAAGTCTCAGTAACTTAAAGTTGTTTGAGGATGCTTTACCAAATAAAGTCTATAACGCAGCTACCGGACAGATGGTTGATTATGGAAACAATCCCATCGAACGGGGGATTGGCTGATCTGCTTTAGATGTAGGTCGGATATTAGCGGCGTTTGATGTTATCCGCACCTGTCACCCCCAATATAATGATTGGCTCAAGGGAATTGTAGCAAAGTGGCAAGTAGGGCGATCGCTCAAAGATGGACAACTTTTTGGCGCAACAGTTCTACCAGATAATAAGACTTTACTGGTACAAGAAGGACGGCTAGGCTACGAAGAATACGGCGCTAGAGGCTATGAACTTTGGGGTTTTAAAGCACCCAAAGCTATTTCTTTGGAACCTTTTAAGATGGTCGAAATCAATGGTGTGCAAATTCCCGTTGATACCCGCGACTTCCAAAGTACTAACGCCAATAATTATATTGTCAGTGAATCTTATATCCTTGATGGTATAGAATTTGGTTTACAAGGAGATTTAGCAGACTTTGCGGCTAGGGTTTTAGATGTGCAGAAGCGACGTTATGATACTACAGGTCAATTGACTGCGGTTACAGAAGACAATATCGATCAAGCACCTTATTTTCTCTACAACACCGTCTATGCCAACGGTGCAGCTTGGGCAACAATTACAGATACCAATCAACCTTACCCGCAGTTTCGTAGTCTTAGTACCAAAGCAGCTTTTGGCTGGCGCTATTTGTTCCCAGATAATGCTTATGCTCAAAAGATTTTTGATGCAGTCAAAGACCTCCGCAGCCCTAATGATGATGGTTACTATGCTGGTATTTATGAAGAATCGAAACAGCCTAATAAAGCTTTGACAGGTAATACTAATGGGCTGATTTTGGAGATTTTATACTACAAAGCTAGAGGAAATCGCCCATTAATTGGAAGTAGTTCTGTTAGTGTATCTACTGGCAAGCCTAGTGATAGTAAATCTAGTGATACTTCTTCCAATCAACCAAATTCCACTGCTACAACCCCAACTGTACCACCTACGGAAACTTCTAAACCTACGGAAGTAGCTGTTGCACCTATTCCACCAGTCGGTAGTCCTCAGTCATCATCTAACCTGAAACTAACTCGGCCACTGACAGTAATTGAACGACGTTATGCAGAAGCGGCTTGGCGATACTTTCAGGCAAATTATCATGCTAAAAATGGGCTAATCGACGATCGCAGTGATTTTAAAGGTGCTACTCTTTGGGGATTAGGTGATTATCTTGCAGCACTTCATACAGCGCGATCGCTCGATATAATTACTCCCAAGGAATTTGATCAACGCACTCGTCATCTTTTAGGTGCATTAACTAAGTTACCCTTATTTGCAGGAGAATTACCCGGTCGGGGTTATGATACCAAAACGCTCCAACCGATAGATTATGGTGGAAACCCTGTTCCAGAAGGGACTGGTTGGTCGGCTTTAGATTTAGGCAGAATATTGGCAGCACTTTACAATTTAAAAAGCTGTCATCTTGAATATACAGCGGCGGTAGATAAGATTGTCCTAGATTGGTCATACTTGCGTGTGGTACGTGAAGGCATTCTTTCTAGTGCCACTGTTACTAAAGATGATGGGCGATATCTCACCCGCATCAACCCCGAAACCCGCTTGGGTTATGAAGAATATGCAGCGCGGGCTTTTCAATTATGGGGATTTAATCTTGAAGGTTCTGCGGTTGGTGGTAAATATCAAACTGCTGCGGTGGAAGGAATACAAATACCAATCCAACGTCGTCGCACAGATACCAAATCCCAAGTTAACCAATATACCGTTAGTAATCCTTTCTTGCTTTATGCACTGGAATTTGGCTTAGATCCCAAAATGCGATCGCTTTTTGAGCCAATTTTCCAAGCGCAAGCCAAACGTTACCATCGCACCAATACACTTACAGCTTCAGCTACCACTTTAATTGATCGCAAACCTTATACAGTTCACAGCACAATTTCTGGAAAAGGTAAGTCTTGGGTCGCTTTAGGGGATGACGGTCAACCTTTACCAAAGGAGCGATTGGTCAGTACAGCAGTAGCTTTTGCTTATCATGCCCTGCTGCCAGAAGATAAGTATAGTCAACAGTTATTACAAGGAACAGCTGACTTATATAATCCCCTGGTAGGTTTCTATGAAGGCTTCTATGAAACTACAGGTAAAACAGCAATTGGTTTTACTAGCAGCACCAATAGTATGATCTTGCAATCCTTGCTGTACAGAGTCATGAATCGACAACCCCTGATTCGTCCATCTGTTGCTAAGAACTCTCCTTGGTGGCAAGCTGTGACGAAGGGTGATTCTGGTCGTGGTCTACCCAGTAATACTACACATAGAGCCAAAGTGGTTTCTGATAGTTATGGCACTTACTGGGTTTCAGGTAGCGATAGTTCTATCCCAGTAACTGCAATAAGAGACAAAAAATAATGGTATTACCAATTGCTACGTTATCACTGCTTGCGGCCTTAACAGTTGCGCCTGTAAAAGAAACAACTCAAAAGCCACCATCTTCTGTCCCAACTATTGCCAATGTTTTACCAGCCGATACACCATTGGTAGGTTTGGTGAATACAAAAAAAGCAACTTGGGCTACTTTAAGTCGCTTTCAGTTATTTCAAACAGCTTTTACAGCAGCAGCACAGTTTTTACCGCCGACGTTGCAGTTAGACTATGCCAAAGATATTGAATCTTGGTTAGGAGATCAAGTAGCAGTTGTGTTTATGCCAAAGGTGGAATCTGCGACTGCTAGCATAGATGCTAATTTTCTCATGCTAGCTCCAGTCAAAGATGACACGCGCTTACAGTTATTGCTGGATAAACTCAAAGAAGATACGCCACGGGTAAAAGTACGGCAGTATAAGGGTATTACTATATTAGAACTGCCATCTCCCCAAACAGAGCCATCCCACAACAAGCTACCTACTATTTCTCTAAAAAAACTGAAATTGTCTGCTGCGCCGGATTTGGTGAAGCCAAATTGGTTAACAAAAAACCGTGGTATTGCGATCGCTACTCTACCAGGATATGTTGTCAGCGGTATCACAGCTAAACCCATTGAGCAGTTAATTGATGCGAAGCAAAGCAATGCCAATTTAGCGAAAAATCCTCAGTTTCAGCAGACAATCCAGCAGTCTCAATCTGGTCAGGTACTGTTTACGCTGTACGAAAATTTAGCTACATTCCTCCCCTTAATCAGCGACATCTCCAAAGATCCAAATTTGCCGTTTCCTGTATTTGGTATTGATGCTCTCAATCTGGAACAATTAAATAAATACGGCAGCGTTAATGGCTTTTTGACATTGCAACCACAAGGATTGCGCTTTCAAGTCAACGCTTACCATCAAACTTCTAAATCGAAACAAGGTAAAGTTAATCTCAAAAAAACCGAGACTATTTTAGATCGAATGCCTGGGACTACTTACTCGGCTTTTACTGGTCGTAATATTAGCTACCAATGGCAACAGATAGCTGAAGCATTAACCACAAAGCCGCAACTCAAAGATATGCTCGAAACATTGCGTAGCTTTGTTCGTAGCAGCACAGGGCTAGATTTGGAAAAAGATATTTTAGGTTGGATGGATGGGGAATATGGTTTTTTCTTATTTCCGACTAAAGGCGGATTGTTTAAATTAGTAGGGCCGAATTTTAATTTAGGGATAGGCTTGGCTGTACAAACAAGCGATCGCACCGCCGCAGAAACCACCCTCAAAAAATTAGATGAATTTGCCAAATCCTTTTCAGGGGGAGGAGTTAAGGTCAATACTCACACCATTAAAGGTCAAACTGTCACCAGTTGGGATGTGGGAGGAGATTCTTCACAGAGTTTGCTGGCTTATAGTTGGGTAAATAACAATACTGCGATCGTGGCTACTGGATTCGGGGCAATTACAGATTTAGTACCACAGCCATACATATTGCTACCTACAACTTATAATTTCACAACTGCTACCAATTCTTTGCCTTATCCTAACCACGGATATTTTTATGTGAATATGGGGTCTTTGTTGTCATGGGTTTATGGTTTCTTACCATCAATATTTAATGACCCTAGTTTCCAACCTTGGAAACAAACTATCGGCTCGGTTTACAGCATTAGTGCCACGACTTCTACAAAATCAGACCGAGAACAATTTGATATTTTGCTAGTTTTGGCTCCTACTAGGAAATAAGCTGAAAAGTTTGTTATGAAGAAAAAGCAACGCAGTGGCTTTTGTTGATAACTTTTTGCTGTGTCTGTAGTGGTTAAAGAAATTACTTTTAAACCGCAGAGGCGCTAAGAGCGCTGAGAAAATACAAGAGGTTTTACGAATCACTTTGAAATGGCTGGATTTATACCATATAATAGAAATTCTTTATAAACTTGCATTTAATGATTATCCTTTTCTTACTTGGCGCTCTTGGCGCTCTTGGCGGTTCGTAATTAAATAATTTAGTGCATCTTCATAAAGAATTGGTATAACTTTAAGAATGATACAAATACGTTAGTAGAGGCACGGCAATGTTCCCTACAATAAATCTATATGTATCAAGATTTTTGTGAATTGGTATTAGAAGGCTGCGCTTGTTAGTAATCAGTTGTATTTGGGAATACTGATACATGAGTCAAGACGGTTGTAGTAGATGGTATGACGCTACAAATTAACAAGCGTAATCCGAAAAATTATGGCATTTAGAAATGGGTTGGAATAATGTTGTTAAGCCTCAAGTCCAAAATATCTTACAGCACTTCCCATTCAGATAAGGTACAAGATTATATCGCAAGGTGTAGGGGCACGGCAGTGCCGTGCCCCTACGGGTGTACTGCATCGTTATTTTTGAATTCCTGTAATAGCCGATTAATTTTATTTTTGGTACTTCAGTTTCTATTGTTGATAATTCAGTAAAGTTTTCTGGTAACAGTCGGTCAATTTTAAAAAAAAGAACGCTGTTATTTCGCTATCTAGCAGAAATCAATTTAATTTTTGGAATTTGGTATTTGCAATGGCGCGTTACTCATTCGATTAATTTTGATGCATTGTGGCTTTCTATTCCGTTGCTGCTAGCAGAAATTTATAGCTATTTCGGTGGTGTGATGTTTGTAATTGGGTTATGGCGACCTTTAGAGCGACAGGTTAAGTCTCTTGGTCAAATAACCCCATCTCTACCCAGATCAGATTGGCCTGCAGTCGATGTGTTTATCACTTGCTACAACGAGCCGCCGGCAATTGTGGAAGAAACTGCTCAGGCGGCTTTAGCCATAGATTATCCTGTCACCAAACTGCGGGTTTATGTGCTAGATGATGGCAACTCGGCTGATATGTGAGCCATGACAGAAAAGTTGTGTTTTGAGGATTTGCGATCGCCACTATTACAGCAAGAAGCAAATCGCATTGATGCGGAACACTCTTGTTTATTAAAACGCCTCCAACAACTAAAAAATCTGCAACTTGATACTGAAGCAGCTGAACAATGGTTACAAGAAATCTCATCACAACAAGCAGAAAATCTTGATCAAACTGCTGTCGGATTTGTTCAGAGTCTGCGTAAGTTAATTCTTTGGCTACCTCTCAATCATCAAAATATTAGCGATACTTCTGTAAAAATCCTAGGCGATCGCTTGACTACTGAACGAAATACTTTAGAAGCCGCAATTCGTAAAAAAGAACTAGAACTAGTTGAACTTGCTCGTTTTCGTTATATTGCTCGTCCCAAACCTGTTGGTGTACCTCATCATGCCAAAGCAGGTAATCTTAATTACGCGATTTTTTCGGGCGAAACTTCTGGAGAGTTTATTCTAACTCTCGATGCCGATCATATTCCCAAACCGCAATTTCTTCAGCGAGTCTTGCCGTACTTCTATACTTACAATCTTTTCACAGGAAAGTACGACCAAAACCGTATTGCTTTTGTACAAACTCGCCAAGATTTTTATAATATTCCTCCAGGCGATCCCTTTGGACATCGAGCAAATTTATTTTATGGGCCACTCCAACAGGGTAAAGATGGCATGAATGCCGCTTTTTACACAGGTACAAATGCAGTATTGAGGCGTGAAGCATTAATTAGTGTGGGATTGCAAAACTTTGCTGATGAATTTGCTAAAGATGAAAAAAGATTAAATGAATTTCAATTAATTGGTGGCGTATCTATAGGAATCTGCTTTGATTCCTGAAATCATTTGCGTAGTAAGGGAACAGGGAACAGGGAATAGGGAATAGGTAAGAAGAAATAAAGCGGAAAGTCTGCCGGGGAGATACTCCTGCCGGAGAACTTTTCAAGAAAGTGTACTGAGTTTTGTTCAGAAATCAAATATGAGTCCTATAACAACAGTATTACAGAAGATATGAACACCGCTATGCGTTTACACGGTGCTGGCTGGAAATCTATTTATCATAATGAACTTTTGGCAGAAGGTTTAGCACCTGATGACTTAAGTTCTACTCTGAAACAGCGGTTACGCTGGGCCCAAGGAACAATCCAAGTGTTACTGAGAGAAAATCCGCTGACAAAAATAGGGCTAACGTTTTGGCAACGTTTGCAATATTTCAAGACAATGTATAGCTATTTTTCTGGTTTTGCAACTTTGATTTTTATTGCTTGTCCTATTATTTATTTTTTCACAGACATTATTCCAGTTAAAACTTATGGCCCTGATTTTGCTTTACACTTTTTTCCAGCTTTTATCATTAATCGTCTGACATTTTTAGCTGCTACTTGGGGTATTCCAGCTAGAGAAGTTTGGCGTTCAGAACAATACGCGATCGCTTTATTTCCTTTATTAATCCAAGCTGTTTTGAGTGTGTTCACAGGACAAAAAATCAACTTCCAAGTTACGCCCAAGCAACGACAATCTGGAATTTATTTCCGGCTGGTTTGGCCACAATTGCTTGTCTTTTCATTGTTTGCTCACAAGCTTGATTGAAGCGAACAATTTTTCCTTGGGAGTCGAGAACTGCTACTAAAGCACTGGCTGTATCTAGAACTGCGGAGATAAAGTTACGCTCTTTATGCAGAGTTTCTTCTGTTAATTTACGCTCTGTAACTTCACGATAAATAAGGTAGTAGACAATAGCAAGAATAATAAAACTTAAGCTAATGGCGATCGCCAGTGTCAACATTGTATTTCTAGCATTAACTTTAGCTGCTTTTAACTGCTGATTAAGCAGCGATCGCTCCTCATCCTCCATCTCACGGACGATTTTGCGAATATTATCCATGAGATTCTTGCCCAAATTTGTCCGCAGAAGTTGCAATGACGGATTAAATCCTCGTTCTTGACGCAAGTCGATGGTAGACTTCACGAAAGCTAGTTTTGCTGTGATTAAGTTGCTAAGGGTTTTTAGCTGTTTTTGTTGGTTGGGATTACTGGCTGTAAAAATATTGATCTCTGCAATTTCTTGATCTATGACTGCTAACGCTGATTTATAAGGTTGCAGATAAGTTTCCTCTCCAGTGATGATGTAACCACGTTGTCCAGTTTCAGCATCTTTCATTGCAGACAGCAATTCTTCCAAGCTATTAATACTTTTTTGGGTTGTGATTACATCTTTATTAGTATTAATTAATACTTTTGTATTTTGATATGAAAGGGTGCCAATTAAAATTAAAATTATCGATGCTAACCCAAACCCTCCAGCCACCTTTTTAAAAAATTGTTTACGCATATTCTGTGCCTGTTTACGTTCATTAGTCATCAATACTAAACTTGCTAAATTGCGCCGTAGTTCTAGTTGTTTGATTACTTGGCGGCCTAAAGCACGTAACGCTTCTATTTGTTCTGGAGAAAGGTTTCGTGGTACGCGGTCAATTACACAAAGTGTTCCTAATGCATATCCCTCTGGATTAATTAGAGGTACACCAGTATAAAATCGAATATTTGGATCAGAAGTAACTAAAGGATTATTAGCAAACCGTTGATCAGAGGTAGCATCAGGTACAACAAAAACTTCAGGTTGTAAGATCGCGTGGGCACAGAATGCTTGATCGCGGGATGCTTCTAATGCCTCTAAACCGACTTTTGATTTAAACCACTGACGATTAGTATCAATTAAGCTAATTAAGGCAATAGGAGTACCGCAAATATACGAAGCTAAATAAGTCAGATCGTCAAAAGCTGCTTCTGATGGAGTGTCAAGAATTTTATACTCCAAAAGTGTTTCGATTCTCTGTGATTCGTTATCAGGTAATGGTGCTTTCATTGGTGTAAGAAAAGGGTATTAGGAGTTTTCGGATAGAGAAGCGCCTCTTTCTCTGCCTCTTATCTTTCCCAGTATTTAGTCCTAATACCGCTTGTTAAAATTTGACCTGAGTGACTTAATTCCAGTAATGCAGGTAGTCCAAGTGTTTTATCAAACCTAAACCAGCTCCATTGCTACTGCCGCGCACTAAATCAATCATGGGCAGTATCTGGCACTGTGTCTAATTTAATATGATTATGCCTATGGATATAATCATATATGAATATATTTGACTTCTCTTAACTCAGCAATTAGATGCTTGTTTATGATTTGCTTAAATGTTTTAATTTTATTAAATAATTTACAATTAATTTAAGTTTATTTTTAATAGAATAAGCGGTAATTTTGTAAATTAATAATTTTTACTGAAGTGGCAACTGTAAACAATGGAAAATACATTAATTGATAAAACATTCCGGGATAGCGATGGCAATATTGTTATAGCTCAGATGCCAAATCTGCCGCTTATTGTTTGGATAGTAACTAGTTTATTAGCTCTAATTTTTACAAATGGCAAAATCAATGCAGTGTTAGATATATTATCAAATGGCTCCTTGTTTACTTGGGCGTGGCTGGAATTATTTCAAGGCGTTAACTATTTTCGCAGAGCCCTAGGTCTTGCCGTATTTATTGGTATTATTGCATTCAATATTCAGTAGTTCTAAAAAGTAGCTTTGGCGAAGATAACGTAGTCAATTGTCCAGTGCATTTTTATTTCAACGCATATTTCTGGTCAAATGGCTACATCTTCTTACTAATAGTCTGCTCTTCCAATGAGAAACTATTTATAAAGTAAATCTTAAGTGGGGTGCGTAAGGCGCTTAAGGTTAATTTTTGCAGATCAGTACATTGGCATTGTAAGTTGATGGGGCAGTTTTAGAAGACTTGTGTGTACACCGTAGGATGGTAAACCAGTAAAGGAAGCGCATTTAAACTATCCATTCCAAGGCAGGTTTGATTTATTTGCCCATCATATCGTCAGGGCAGAAACACCAGCCCAAAACCGCACCGTTTATCAAGGGATAATCGTTCACAATCTAGGGAATGAACCAGTAACATTACAAGTATTACAAGCAGCCAGTTGAATCTGGATAATTTATTTTTTGAAGTTTTCCAGAGTCTTGATTTTTTACAATAATCCCCTATAACGAATAAAAACCAAAATCACTGCCCACGAACCCAACGCGACTTTGACTGCAACCAAGATATTGAGTAGGGGGATAATCCCTCCACTGACAAGTGCGCCCAACTCTCCGTGGGGTAACTCTACTCCTACCAGAGTTATAACCGCCAGTACAATGAAAACAAGAACTGAAACTTTTTCCCATGTAGCGGCGTGCCAGCGCTGGTAGATCCCTTGCATCCACTCTGATGACGAGGTAATTGCAATCAGACCGATCGCAGTTCCGCCCGCCACACCGGCTGCAAAACCACCGCCAGGGCTAAGATGCCCCCGGATAGCAAGTTCTATACTTACCAACGCGGCAATAGTCGCTCCCAGACGCGCCAGCAGAATAGATGGTTGATCGGTGAAACGATAGATTGTGCAGGATGGTCTTTCATTGGCCAGCAAAAAACTAGCTCCCATGATCGCGATTGTAAATACCACCACCTCGAAGATAGTGTCATACAGTCGATTCCTGAAAATGATACCCGAAACTGCATTGGGTATCCCACTATCTTGGACAACCGTTTCCACAATAGAGATATCTGGTAAATCTGGTGCAGCATTGGGCATGACGAGGAATTTGATATACAGGGCTATGCCCGCAGCAAGGTAGACCCATTTCATTTATGCTGCTCCTCCCCGGAATCTGTTGTACTTACATAGGTCAGGGCTGTTACTGGTGATGAAAGTTCACTTTGCATGATCTCATAGATGCGTTGGATTCTGGTTTTGGTGTGATAGGGTTGTTTGTTGTTTTTATGCACTGTGCTATCTTGATCATCGTGTTCTGGTGGCGCACAAATTGCATGAACTTCTTTATCCATCAGCGCCCGGTGCAAGGCTTTGGTATTCGTGTATGATACTAACTCAAGCCGCATATAGCGTTTGCTCAAAATTGTGCGTAAGTTATCCATTAGTTGCTCAAAATGATCATTGTCACCTGTTTCGATCGCCTCGTCTTTGAGTACACCAAGGCGCATAACCAACGATGAACGCACTGCGACTGCATAGAGCGTAATTGCCAACATAGTACCCACTAAGGCTTCGGTCAAAGCAACATCCGCTGCCCCCAAAACTGTATATACTAATGCTGCGATCGCTCCTAGTATGCCGCGAATTACTAGGGCATGGTATGGATTGGCTTGAAATAATAGCATACATCCAGCCAACGGCAGTAGAGCGATTATGACATAAATATAGCTATCATCCATTGTTACCTCCGCTGCTAGAACAGTAAGCCAACACATACCCCAGCACCGTATTCCAGATTGCCAAAGAGATGATGGCAAGGACGAGCAACGGCCATTCGCTGGGTATCTTCAAGAGTAGCCCGACGATAATACTCATTGATCCGAGCGTATCCGCAACCGAAAGACTATGCAGCTTGAATAACACTGAGCGATCGCCGAGCAAGGGGAAGGTTCCCCAAAACCAAAAGACGATTCCTAAACCTATACAGGTATAACTAAGCACGTTTATCATATAAGCAGTTACATAAAATTAAATTCATTGGTGTAGAAAAGCTACAGGGAACAGAAAAACAAAATTATGTAATTAATTTTGCTTAAGTATTTATTACTCGTTCGCTAAATCATTCATTCTTTTGAGAACATGTGCCAACAACATTAATCCGGCATTTCCCACACTCAAGATGATTACTCCGACAACACCGAGCATCCAATCATCACGCAAGACAGCTACGACCAGGATCATGATTGATGTCTTGGTCGCAATACTGGCAAATGCCAGCATTTTTTGCCAAATATCATCATCCTGCCATGCTTCATACATGGGGATAAGCAGTGCCAAAATCATTGCAATCAATACCAAGTTTAGGTTCATACGATGTCCAGTTAATTAATGATGATCTGTGCAAAACTTCAAAAACCCTTATTTTTTGGATTTTTACCCCTCTTTTTGCCCCACTATTTTCCTCCGTCGCACTCGGTGGACTTCGTACCAGCCTTCTTCGTGGTATTTCAAAACAATGGTCTTTGGTGTAAAGGTAATCAAAAATATATCTAGAAATATTAGCCCTGGTGTCCGCCGTGGTTTGACTCGTTCCATCGTGATATCTTCGTATTTGTGCGGACGGATGATGATTTCAAATGCCTCAATATACGCTTGTGGAAGCGCCACTACAATTTCACCCAGCACACGCAGCCAATCTTTTAATGCTTCCGGCCCTTTGTGACGACCCGGTAATAAAAGTGCGATGCTTACGCCAATGATGATATTAGCGACACTGAAATCGGCAGTGAGCAGAAACCAGATGACCAGCCGTAATATTAGATTTAGATGCCCAACCATGCAAATCCCTTCCAAAACAGCAGGATTAAAATCAGACTCATGACACCGATCAGATGATCAAATTCTTCAAGGACACGCGGTAGCTTGAGTATTGAGTGTTTAAAAATCAGCAAGTAAGCCAACCATCCAACGCCGATGGTTGCCAGGGGTTTGATGATATTGGTAACGGTATAAGCTTCGTAATAAGCAATATTAGCCAGAAACAGCCCACCAATCAACAAGATTACTGCTGCCCAAAAACCAGATTTTACATTCGCTTTTCCTCCACGCGGTAGAAATATGAATTTGGCAAACGATATTGCTGTTCCAAGGGCTGCAATATTCATGGCGATCGCTTGCCAAGGCAACAGATTCTTTGTTGTCAACACCTTCGCCCCAAAACCAGATAACAAGGGAAAGCCCGATATCGAGAAGCTGGCTATCACCAAGGCAATCCAAACCGGGGTAGCGATCGCTTGATGTTGCAGTTCCTTAAAATTTCGACTCGGTAAAGCCCCGGCAATTAGAAAAAGCGCCGATTTCACCAGTCCGTGCGTCAGCGCATAAAAACCACCCACAGACGGCGCAGCGAGGATAAAGCCCAATTGTGAAACCGTATGAAACGCCAGCATCCGCTTGGTATCTTTTTCAAAGACTGCATAGAACACTCCCAGAAGCGCTGTGCCAACTCCGAAGATTCTCACTATCGGGTCAACCTCTGCCACCATCAGCGCACACCGCACTAATGGATAGACACCCGCTTTGACTACAACTCCCGATAGCATGGCTGACACTGGCGTTTCCGACTCGGAGTGGGTCAATGGCAACCATAATCCCGATACAAAAATGCCCCCTTTTGTCAATAGTCCCAGAAAAATTAGAGCAAGTGCCTCTGGTGGTGCTACACGCAAACCTACAAAACTAAACGAATGATGCGCCTGATAGACCAGCACCGCGCCCACCAGATAAAAAAGCATTGCTACGTTGCTGACAAACAGATAGCGTAAGCCAATCCAAATCGATCTGTCAGTCCGGGGATAGGCAATCAACAAAAACGCGGCAATACCGATAACTTCTAATGCCACGTATAAACTGATCAAATCTGCACAGACGAATGCGGCATTGACGCTGCCATGCAAAATGATGAGCTGTGCGTAAAAAAAAGCTGTCTTATCACTGTGCCAACAGTAAAGGATGACTGCTGCCGTCACCAGCGCATTAGTTAATATAAAGTAGCCGCTTAATTGATCGATTGTTAAGATAACGCCAAAATTATCTAGTAACTGTAGTGTAAGTGGCGACTGAGTGACAAATAGCTGCAACGCATATCCTGCTGAAGCAAAAGCCATGCACAGAGCAAGATATTTGTCAACTTTTGGCAGCAGATAAATAACGAACCCTAAAAAAAATGGTAGTGCAATCCAGGCAATTGTAATGGTACTCATGGCGTATTGTTCTTCTCAATTTCGTTACTTTCTAAAGTCGGATTATCTCGTGCCAACTTCATAACGCCGACCAGCATTAAAGCCTGAATCGAAAATCCAATCACAATCGCCGTTAATATGACTGCCTGGGGAACCGGGTCAGCATAAGCGCCATTTTTGACGCTGGAAACAATAGGTGTGAACAAACCATTTCGTGATGCAACCAGCACGTAATAGGCGATAACCCCGGTACTCATGACATCCATAGAGATGATCTTCATAACGAGGTTCTTTTTAAGGATGATGCCGAAAAATCCGCAAAGTATTGTTGCGAATATGCACGCTTCTAACACGGGAACTGCCTGTTGGATAAAGGTTGAAGGTAAAAGAGAAAATAAAATTCGTCTCTTTTACCTATCTTGTGTTTAAGAGGATGTTTTAAAAGTGGTGGCTGATGTATCAAAAACTTTAGATCCTTCTAAATCATCCTTTTTAAGGAGGATTTTGATTTCGGTTTTCCCCTTAAAAAAAGGGTTAGGGGGGATCAAATAAGTACCTAAAATCACAGCCTAAGACTTTTAAAACAACTTCTAAAGGTAAAAGTAACTAGCCTATTACATTGGCTTCCTCTAAAGATTCTTTTTCTTCTGGCGATTGTTTAAATGCAAACCGCAATAAAGGCGGTGCTACAAAGGTTGTCAAAATCACCATAATAACGATCGCAGCTTGTAATGGTTTATTAAGAGTACCACTAGCTGCACCAATTCCTGCAAACACTAACCCAACTTCGCCACGGGGAATCATCCCCACACCAACCGCTAACCGATTAATTCCAGCTTGTCCAAAAATCGACCAACCTGTGACAACTTTGCCGATTATCGCTACGACCATTAAGAAGGTAGCAATAATTAATCCTTCTCGATTTCCTGGAACTAAAGGATTAAGAACGCCTAAATCAACCTTTGCACCAACTGTCACAAAGAAAATTGGTACTAGGATATCAGCAATGGGTTTAACCTGCTCATCTAGTTCTTTGCGTTTATCCGTTTCATCCAAAACTAAACCAGCCGCAAATGCGCCTAAGATAGCCTCTAAATGAATGGCATTACCCAAAAAAGCCATGAAAAAGGCAAAGATAAATGCTGGGATAATTAAGTTTCCTCGCGTTTGCAATTTATTCGCAATGGCTACAAAACTCTGATTGAAATATTTACCTAACAAAATCGAGCCGATAAGAAATACGGTAGCGCTGACAATCAGATAAATGACATTGAAAATATCAACTTCGCCAGTTTTCGCAAGGCTTGCAACTACTGCCAACACAATGATACCTAAAATGTCATCAATGACGGCTGCACCTACAATAATTTGGCCTTCACGAGATTTTAATTGCCCAATTTCTGACAAAACTTTGGAGGTAATCCCAATACTAGTAGCTGTCAGCGCAGCACCTGCAAAAATTGCTGGAATTACTGGTGCATGAAACAACAAAATCAGTCCCGCCGTGCCAGCCGCGAAAGGAACAGCTACTCCAACACAAGCAACAATTGTGGCTTGATAACCAACTTTTTGTAATTCTTTTAAGTCTGATTCTAGACCAATTTCAAATAACAGAATGATCACGCCTAGTTCTGCAAGAACGGAAACAACTTCACTCTGAGTTTGAAAAATTGATGTGACGGCATCAGGAGTGAGGTTGTTAATGAATTGCAGGATAGTCATGATTATGGAGTCGCTACCAGCTGCTCCGCTGTCAGGAAATACTACCAAATGCAGAGCAGAAGCACCCACAACCACACCACCAATTAATTCTCCTAAGACAGGAGGCAAGTCTATCATTCTAGATAATTCGCCACCAATTTTACTAGCCAAATAAATCACTACTAAACTTAGCAATACTCCAGTCAGGACAATAGGAGCATATTCAGCTTCGGTGGTTGTTGCTATTAAAGGAGACTGTAAACCTACAGTGAAGGAATTTAACCAGGTAAATGAATTAACTATTGGTTCTGAAAAAATCATGTTTTTGTTTGTGTTGCTGATTCGTTTTGCAGTTGAGCCAAGATTATTCGTAATTAGTGATTTTATGAGAAATTACGAATAGTTGTTAGTCACAGCCATTACACCATCAAATAAATCACCTCGTAAGTTTCTAGAATGGATAATATTAGTCAATGAAAAGTCATCCGGTTTGATTTCTGAATCGCTCGTAGAGGCGGAGAACAGGGAAGAAGGAATCAAAATGTACTGAGTTTTTTCAAAAATCAAATAGGAGTTTTATACTGGAATTGTGGTGACAAAAACAGGAAAATAAGTTTTGAGTTGTAAAATTTGTCAGCTACTTTGATTAAGTTCCATGTTTAATGGAAATCAAAATTTGAACAAAGAAAGCTTGAATTTTTTGCCATGTAGCAGACTATATTACCTTTCTAAATGGCGATTCGTTGAATACGAATCCTCAATAGAAAAGGCTTAGAACAAAGACAGTTCAAAAATTTGACTAAAAAAACTTACATAAATTGCAAGTTTGATTTACTGTCAACTTTAATGCGATTAACAATAGCTTACAGCCTTATATGTCAATGTTGTTCATTCAAAAGCCTAAGTATTAAATAAATATTAAATCGCTTTCATAGATAAAAGACTATACCTGTGACTAACTTTGACTGCAATCACTAATCACATAAGTAAAAATTATATTAATTCTGTAGACTGACAGATTATTTGACTATAGCGACAAATCATAAGTCAAGTTTTTTATGCTTATAGGCTTTGCTATAGAGGAATCTAATTTTTAGGGTTTTTGATATAAAGCTGTAGAATATGCTTGAACAGGTAATCAGAAGAATTTGGGTTGGTGACAAAGAATCTGCCGTTTTGGTAAAATGATTATTTGCTCTACACAATTGCTATAGAGGGAAGAAAAACGCAGTTGGTTGGAGCAATTTAGCTATTCATCTAAAATATCCAGATGTATGTACCAAACAGGCAAAATTGGGAATACTCCTCATATCTTATTTAGAGCAATCCTGCTGACTCATACAACCGTTTTTGCACAGCTGTAATCTTTACCCCATAATCTAAATCGGCTGACCAACGTCCCGATAACTGATTAACTGATAATGCAATACCACGGGTAACAAAGCGAAACCGTGGATCTACCACTTCGTTTACTAAAGGTTCTAAACTGGCGTAAGCTTTCAAGTGTTGGATGTGCGCTCTCACTCCAATTCTGGCACTGGGAAAGGATGCAGCCTCTGCACCACCACCGATCGCACCTAAACCTGCAAAATTATTTTGCTCAGGTCGAATATCACCGCCAAAGCGTAAAAATCCAGTTTCTAAACACATTTGGCAAAAAGCAATATCATGGTTAACTCCCTCGGCGATCGCTTCTTCTCGATAAAGTTTTGGGATGTCAGGAAACTTGGCTAAGGCGTTATCATTATTATTTCTCAAAAATAGTTGTAGCTGCACTTCTGAGGTCATACCATTCGACATCACCCGATCATATTGACCAGGGCAAACTACCATATTTGAGCGTAAACTGACGGTACGAGCTGCAGCATCCCAACTAATGGCAATATTAAAGTCTCGCAGTTCAATGGCTTTAACATATACCACTCTGCGGTAAGTAATACGGTTGACATTAGGAACTTTTAACAAATCAATCCGCAAGCGATCTACTAAATCAATGGGGATGTAAGCATTACCATTAACCAGCACTCCTTGTTCTGAGTAATTTTGCCCGTTAATGTTAATATTGATTGCTGGATAAGTCGGTTCTGGGGGAGTATTAGGAGTAGGGTCAATGACGCGGCTCCAAGATGCGAGTCCATCAGCAATTCCCAAAGCAAAATCCCGGCGACGATTTTGCAGCAAAGCACGATCTTCTGGATTGCTAAGAAATCCCACTTGCATTACCAAAGCCGGAAGAACTGTCTGGCGACAAAATGCCAAACGACCTAATCCACTATCTGTATCTGGCTTCACTCCACGATTAGGCAATTGGGGTACACGGCGCAACAATCCTACCAACAACAGTTCAGCATTACTCTTGCGCTCACTGTTGTTAGCAATATAGTAGACACTAGACCCGCGCACGCTTGGACTGCTAGCCGCATCAGCTTGAATTTCTAAGGCTACATCACCCCGACGACCACGAGAATTGATCCAGGCGATCGTGTCTGCGGCACTTAGGTCATCGGGAACTGCTAAAATTTCAAAACTCCGTGCCCTGAGTTCCGTTACAATAAAGTCCCGCAGTAAAATCATTTCTCTGGCTTCAGTCGTACCACCTGCGATCGCACCTGGATCAATTCCTCCCGCTTCTCTACCTCCGTGTGCTGCTGAAATAAAAATGCGTCCCATTTACAGTATTTCCTCTGGTAAAATTAAGCGTAAGCAATTCTAGACTTGATTAGTGGCATGGCAACAACAATATAATATGCATCAGGAGTACATAATCATTGTGTCCTTTGTTATTTCTCTAAACTTGGGAATTGGAAATTTAGGGCTAGGTACTAAGTATTAGTACGGCACAATCATTACCAATCCAAATATTCTGATGTAGTTGAAAAGTTATGTACTTTTGCTCAACTCTGCCGTTAGTGCGATCGCACCTGTTACTCGTTCATTGCCTGAGAAGAGATCATTCATGTAGGCGATCATATTTTAAGTGACTGGACGCACCACACGAATTAGTTTTCTTGGCAAAGGTTCTTCTGCTGTGACAGCCTCATCTATTCGTGCTGCAAACTGTTCCCAATTACGATTATTCGTGCAAACAATAATATTGAATCGTGTGGTGCGCCTCAGTTACAGATTGCGCCAAAATATAATCATGATGAATAATGACTACTTATGCAAATTCCCCGCTTGCACCCAGACACAATTGAGGAAATTAAACAACGAGCTGATATTGTAGATGTTGTCTCGGAGCATGTTGTTTTACGCAAGCGTGGCAAAGATTTTGTAGGGTTGTGTCCCTTCCATGATGAAAAAAGCCCCAGTTTTACAGTCAGTCCGACAAAGCAGATGTACTATTGCTTTGGTTGTCAAGCTGGGGGAAACGCCATTAAGTTTTTGATGGATTTGGGGAAACGCCAGTTTACAGAAGTTGTGTTGGATTTAGCACGGCGTTATCAAGTAAACGTGCAAACCCTGGAACCCGAACAACGGCAAGAATTGCAGCGTCAACTGTCTTTGCGTGAACAGTTATATGAAGTTCTAGCTTCGACGGCACAATTTTATCAACACGCCCTTAGACAATCTCCAGGACTAAAAGCAATTGAGTATCTACAATCTAACCGCCAACTTAAAGAAGAAACAATTCAGCAGTTTGGCTTGGGTTATGCACCCGGAGGTTGGGAAACCCTGCATCGCTATCTGGTGGAAGATAGACGCTACCCCGTACAACTAGTAGAAAAGGCTGGATTAATTAAACCACGCAAAGAAGGGGGCGGTTATTATGATGTATTTCGCGATCGCCTGATCATCCCCATCCGCGATGTCCAAGGGCGTATCATTGCTTTTGGTGGGAGAACTCTTGGTAATGAGCAACCTAAGTATCTAAATTCACCAGAAACGGAACTTTTTAGTAAAGGTAAAACTTTATTTGCCCTGGATGAAGCCAAAACTGGGATTTCTCAACTCGATCAAGCGGTAGTAGTAGAGGGATATTTTGATGCGATCGCTCTTCATGCTGCTGGTATTACTAACGCTGTCGCTTCCCTTGGTACAGCATTAAGTTTAGAACAAGTACGGTTGATATTACGCTACACCGAGTCGAAACAGTTGGTACTCAACTTTGATGCTGATAAAGCAGGAAATATCGCCGCCGAACGCGCGATCGGGGAAATTGCCGAATTAGCATATAAAGGGGAAGTTCAACTAAAAATTCTCAATATACCTAATGGTAAAGATGCCGATGAATACTTGTACAGTCACACCCCAGAAGACTATAAAGAATTATTGGCAAAAGCCCCACTGTGGCTAGATTGGCAGATTGATCAAATTACAAAGAACCGCGATTTAAGACAAGCTACTGATTTTCAACAAGCAACTCAACAAATAGTCAAATTACTTAAAAACATAGCCAATAGTGATACACGTAACTATTACATTTCTCATTGTGCCGAAATCCTCAGCTTAGGGGATACCAGACTGATACCTCTAAGAGTTGAAAATTTGCTCACTCAAATTGCTCCTACTGCGGCTACATACTCTAAGCCTGTCTCAGCGAAGAAAGCATGGGGAGGTGCTGAAAAGCTTTCTCACTCACAACTCTCCACAGATCATAGTCTCTTAGTCCATGCGGAGGCTTTATTACTCAGGATTTACTTGCATTGTCCTGAACAACGTCAAGCGATTATTGACGAGCTAGAAGAACGAGATTTGCAGTTTAGCCTTTCCCACCACCGATTTTTATGGCAACAGATTTTAGAAACAACGGTGGAACAAGTAGATTTCATTTCAACTCTACAAGACAGATATCTAGAATTGTCAGAAGACTTAGGATTAGTGTCGCATCTTTTTCATCTCAATGAGAAATGGAAAACAGAAATACTTCGGACTCCGCAAGTAGTTCAAGCTGCGATCGCTTGCATGGATTTGGTGATGATTGAAAAACGCTATCGTCACTTTTTAGAACTATGGCAGAACACAGATCCAGAAGCTGAACCAGAACGTTATCAATCTTATTATCAAGCTTTCTACGCCGAAAAGATCAAACTTCAAAAAATAGACAGGCAGCGATTATTTTCGATTACAGAATTACTTTAAGTTTAGATAAATTCGATTTTATCCGAGATATCAATCGATTACTATTAACATTTGTATCTTCTAACTTATAGCACCGCTTTTGAACTTTCGAAACATTTCCTCAATATCAAAGCGTTTTTTATAAGCATTGATAGCCGAAGTTAGGTCAGTTAAATTGGTTAAGATAAACCATCCTTCTTTTGTTGACCATCCTTTCAGAGTTCGCTTCTATCTAGCAGCTAGGTTGAAACCTTTAACCTTTTGATTTTTTGTGACTTTAATATTTTGCAAAAATAGAGAAACCTCCTGTTCTAAACCTAAATGATCAAGTGACTGCCAAATTTTATTGTCATTTTGGATAAATTCACTCTTTTTTAATCTCAAACAAATGCTAAAACCTGAAAACTGTTCGAGTCAGGCTGTTGCTTGCTGCTTGCTGCTTGTCCAAAGGCGCGATCCTGACGGATAGAGAAAAATGAAAAATATCATTTTATACTTCAAGTTGGGTTTTAAAGTAAAATCATCTCTCTAAGGATAGATTTTAAAAACGCTAAAATCAAATATGTTGTTATTAACAAACAAGAAATATGCAAAAATGCTGTTAAAAACAACCTCAAGATAAAGTTTATTTAGTTTATGGGGAACTAAAGCAGGCTCTTATATAGAGATGATAGCGATGGCAACTTCTTCATATTCAGTTCTCAGACCTTATATTGCTCCTGATTTGGGACTGGATTTAGATAAACAAGATATTCTAAATTTTCCTGTTTCTACTTCAAGTCCACCCATCAAAGCGAATAGTTATTACTTTGGACATCCTGAATGGGCAAAAAACTACTTTGAAAACTGCCATCGTGATCAAATGTTCAAGTCCTGCTGGGAGGCGGCCATAGGGAGTTGGGATAATAAAATTGTTGTAGACATTGGTTGTGGTCCAGGCAATTTGTATGCAACGCTTGGGGGAAAACCACAGTTGTTAATTGGTGTAGATATTAGCTATGGGGCATTATCTATGGCTCAGCGTCTTGGCTATACACCTGTGCTTGCAGATGCTCACCAACTTCCTTTTATTTCCAACTTTGCTGATCTCGTAGTAGTTAATGCTACATTACATCATTGTGAATACATGGATGTGGTGTTAAACGAAGCAGCGCGTTTAGTCCGTCCTGGTGGTATCTTAATCACAGATCACGACCCTCAGTTGACTGCCTGGAACTTCCAAGGATTAGGCTTGTGGCTATGGAACTGGCGCTTATGGTTATATCGGCTAATCAAACGAGGAGGCCATACCTCACAAGCAGAGCAAACTTGGGGATTAGCAACTGAAGTTCATCACCGACCAGGTGATGGAGTAACGCCAGATTTTTACTATAAAACTCTAGAGCCACTTGGCTTTACAGTAAAAGTTTATCCCCACAACCATACTGTTGGTGCTCAAGTATTACAGGGCGATTATGGCAAATCTGATGGGAAATATCGTTTGGCCCAATTATTGTCTCTTATCAATCCTAATTCACCCCAGGCAGCGCTATCACTTATGTGTATTGCCACACGCCATACCTATAAAAGCTAACAGTTGAAGATTGTTGCGTTTGGCAACCTAGTATAATTCTTACTCCTCATCGTCAAAGCAGCTTGTACTTTTCACCGAAAAGGAGGGCTGGGGAAGCTGGGGAAGCTGGGGAAGCTGGGGGGGATA
>NZ_JAECZB010000073.1:13050-13161 GCF_016056295.1 Atlanticothrix silvestris CENA357 | reverse complement strand
GTATCTCCCCGGAAGACTTTCCGCTTTATTTCTTCTTACCTATTCCCTATTCCCTGTTCCCTGTTCCCTGTTCCCTTACTACGCAAATGATTTCAGGAATCAAAGCAGATT
>NZ_JAECZB010000073.1:0-12896 GCF_016056295.1 Atlanticothrix silvestris CENA357 | reverse complement strand
CCGCTGGCGCGGACTACGGACATTGGATAAGGTTAGGTTATTACCAAGATGCTTACTATTCGTTAGAGGACACCTCTATATTTGATGAATAAATGAAAAAAAACAAGCTCCTCCAACTAAAACTTTAGACCTAATTCATTGACTTATGTCTGATTGTATATCTATTAAAATTACATTTATTTTATGTATGTTGTTATTTTTCTATTACTCTACAGCATTTAGTATGCTAAATAATTGAAATTTATTATTGCTAATATTTAAACAGTTATTTATCTAACTACTTAGGCAGACATATTACAGAAAGTTATGTCCCCATACTTTCAAGTTAAAAAGAATAGTAATTTACCTATAGCAGTTCTCACTTAGGTGCAGATCTTGCTCGTTGCTTAATCCTACCACACGCGATATTGCTGGCAGAGTGTTGCGTTTAATATCCAAAATCATCCTAACGTGTAGATATTTAAACGCCTCAAAATTTCTCACTTTTGGGAATAGTTTTCTATACCATTCATAGTAATCGTCAACAAATTTTATCGTTTCTGATGCAACTCTAGCCTCAAATATAGTCCAGCAAAGAGTTTGTGATACTTTATTTTATTATTCTCTCATGAGAATGATGGAAGAGCGATATATAGCGAGTACAAAAGCGATCGCACGCAAAACTGGCAACGCAAAAATCAATAAACAGAATAAGTATAGTTTACGGTAAATTACTGATTAAAGCCTAAATGGAGATTGCGTATGCAGCTGCTTGAAGTTCCCAATGTTGCAGTCATTGCAGGGGAAAATGCCCTTTCTGTTTCTCAACTACCTCCTGTGTGGCAAGACATTGCTAAGGGAACGGCAAATATCGGACTCTGCAATCCACAAAGTTATGTTGAGATGGCACGGTTGTTTCAATATAAATTAGAACAAGGTGATGTAGACTTGTTTAACGAACGCCCAGAACTAGCTCACCTCAGACAATCATTTTCTCAACTATTTGGATATCTAGGACGCGAAACCCTAGAATTTTACGGACATGATTTGATGACTCACAACTATCCAAACTTTGCAGAAGTTCTGCGTGATGTTGAGTCTAAAGGCGCTGATTATACCGATGAGATCAAAGTGGCTCAAATTGGACTGGAACTTTTCCAGGAGTTTGGTTACGAACTACCTGCAAGTTTTTATCATGTGCATTTAGCTCCCATTTATCGAGATCATGTGTTTGAAGAACGCGCCCTGAGATTTGATAAGCGTGATATAGAACATAAGCGTTCTTGGGATGCCATGCTACATGCTGGTAAGGTATTTGCTATTCAAATGAAAGTACAAAGCATTGCTTCCAAGTACGGTTTTACTTATCAGCATGGTTGCGGTTGTAATTCTCATTTATCTGCCATTGATGCATCTCAAGGGTCATTTGAATATGAATTAAGCCAACAAAAACGAGAGCGATGGATTCGTAGTTTTATCTGGACTGCTTGGTATGAGTATGCTTTCTTTCCAATTGTGCCTAATACTAGTTATTTAGTCTAAAGAAATAGGTGTGGATTAGAGTAACTTAATTTATAGGGTTTCGTTGAAACCCTATTGTCTACATCTTTTATATCCTTTACTTAATATAACCATGTTGTACCATCTGGATTTTCAAGTTGAATACTCTGCGGATATGTCACAGCAAGATCTACTAACTATCTGGAAAGAAGAAGCAGATGCAGCGCTGGCAGCCAAGCAAGAGGGTATTATCGTAGATTTGTGGAAATGCGTCGGGATGCGGCGAGTAATTGTGATTGTCGATGTCCCGTCACCAGATATGCTCGACCAAATTCTGTTGGATTTACCTATTATGAAAAAAATGGGGCAGCATGTTCATGTTGAGGTGGTTTCGTTGAGACGCTATGAAGATTTTGCGATTGATGTTAGCGATCGCCTTGATTCTACCAAAACAACAACACCATCAACATGAGATGAAGCATAACAAAAAATACGTTTGGCTTTAAAATTCAGCTTTGTGTTTTTTTCGCTTAAAGCTTAGGAAATCTCAAAGGCTGTTCAAAATATAAGTAGATAATTCACAAAAACCTGCCCCTTCAGCAGCGGCAGTAATATAAGTAGGCTGATATTGCAATTGATCTGCATATTTCAACACATTTGCTACACCTACAGAAACAGGAAAATAACGTTGATTAAATAAACTTTCATCATTTGGGCTATCACCAACAGTCACAATTTGTTCTGGTGAGTAGTTGGGTAAATATTCTTGCAATATCTGCAACAATCCCCCAGCCTTATCTTGTCCTTGGGGTTTAATGTGACACTGCACATTACTGTAAGTGAATCCCCAACCCATTTGTTGACAAAGATTACCCAACGTTTGTAGTTCATCTGCACTTAAAGCCGCTACATCAAATGTCCAATCGGTGATGCGAAAGCGATTATCAGCAGATTCCTGGATTTGCGGAAATTTAATTTTTAATTGTTCAAAAACCCAAGCTAAATGTCGGCGATGTTCCACTAAGTCGGGAATGGGTGTTAAGGCTACTGCTTCTTCTTTACCAGATAGATAAAATAAACCGCCGTTTTCTGCAACAGCACCCGCAACTGGCATCAAGCTACTCAGTCCACTCACCCACCCAGCGGAACGTCCAGTAATGATTATCACTTGAATGCTAGCTGCTGCTAAATCTTCCAAAGTCTGTAGTAATGCGGCAGAAAATTTGCCATTATTTGTCAACGTACCATCCATATCTGTAGCTACGAGGCGAATCTTACTCAAGCAAGGAGATGTAGCCTGAGACAATTGTCTGGGATTTGTTAAATCTCTGTACATACACAATTTGGCGAAAGCTGTAAAAAACACACATAATACAGCAAGATGACCTTCAGGATTTGGGCATCCTAAAAATAATAAGTCAAGTATTTTTGTTTGCCAGCCATGTTAAACTCGATGTTTATTGCCCAATCCTCAGGAGCAAAGCCTAAAAAGGCATCCCAGCAAGTACCAGCAAGCGATCCTCAGATACCGCCACTTTTAGTTGCAACCTCTGGAGGATTGGCCTTAGCAGTGATTGCTTTGATTGTGTATGGCAAATTCCAGATAAATAAATTTGAAAAAAAGCTCAAATTTGAACAATTCCGGGCGCGAGAATTAGAGAAAAAATTTAAACTAGCGCTGGAAACAATTCGCAAAATGGAAACTAATCCCGACTTGGTTAACTCACGGGATTTCAACCTCGACTATCTGCGAATGCGGATGTCTGAGGAGGTGTTTCATTTTGCGATTCTGAATCAAATTAAAATTAGAGTCAAAGATAAAATTTCTCAAGCTTTACGTCCCAATCAATCCCAACAAGGAACAGTGGGAATTGCCAATAGTGCTGGACGACAGGTTGATGAAACTTTTGATGTTGAATATGAGACTGGTACACCACCAAACTCAGCTAAGCGAGTACTATTTCGTATTCAAATTAGATTGATGAAGTTACCAACACAAGCAACTTCTGCTACTATCAGCCAAATTATTGACTGTATTGAAACTTATCTTAGCCCCATAGAAGATCACGATACTTGGCAACCAACACTCCAAGGTCGAATTGCCCACATGCATTGGGATCAAAAGGCTAAGCCTACACCTTTACTGGTACTAGAGCAATCGAATGAAGGCGTGAATGTGACTTTCCGCACTAGTCGCCAACCAAATGCCATGACACCGCAGAAGCCGTCTGGAGTTAAATAATCATGGTTTGAGGGTGCAGCTATATAAGTGTAAGGGGATATGGGCTAGGAATTAGGGGCTAGAGTGGTGTATTCCATCACATAAAAACCGCTACAATTATGAGTTATGTCAAATACATTTCGGTCGGTTGAGGCTCTTGGTTTGGCGTTTAATGTTCAAGTGTGAGGTGGGTGAATGCAAGTCGTTTTAGCGACTGCTGAACATTTAGATGGTCTGTCAGCATTGTTTGATCAGTATCGCATTTTTTATCAACAGACACCCGATCTTGAATCTGCGAAGAAATTTTTAGATGAGCGACTCCAAAATCGTGACTCTGTAATATTTGTGGCAAATGATCAGGGCGACTTGGTTGGGTTTACACAGCTTTATCCCAGCTTTTCCTCGGTATCGATGAAACGAGTTTGGATCTTGAATGATTTGTTTGTGCAGGAAGAGCATCGAAACAAGGGAGTGGCTCGATTATTGATGGAGGCTGCTGAGAACTATGCAAAACAAAGTAGAGCAATTCGGATTGTCTTGGCAACTCAGATTTTAAACTCGGCAGCACAAAAGCTATATAAATCGCGTGGATATTTAAGAGATGAAGAGTTTTATCATTACGCATTACGGTTGTAGTAGTTAGGTGGCCTAAGTTATCGCGTTGTGTTTGGGTCATACTTAGCGCTACTCACGTTAGCCATAATGCAACAAAGCCATTATGAATTATGACTTTTTGCTCCAGGATCGTAGCTGGTAACTGTACTTTGGGAGTCACGAGCTAAAAGACCATCTTCCATTTCTACGATCCGGTCGGCTATGTCCAAAATCCGGTTATCGTGCGTCACCAGCAAAATAGAAGTTCCTTGCTCTTTGGCAAGTCCTTGCATAATTTCTACAACATCGCGTCCTGATTGTTTGTCCAAGGCTGCTGTTGGTTCATCTGCTAAGACTAGTGGAGGACTATTGACTAGGGCGCGAGCGATCGCTATTCTTTGTTTTTGTCCACCAGAGAGATTATCTGGGTAGTAACTAGCTCGTTCTTGTAAACCAACAGCTCCCAACATAGCTTCTGATTTAGCAACTGCTTCACTTTGAGAAACTGTTTTATTCAATTCCACTGCCATCTGGACATTTTGGGTAGCAGTTAAGAATCCTAGCAAATTGTGAGCCTGAAAAATATAACCAATATTACGCCGGATTTGTACTAATTTATTCTGACTAGCGCCATACAATTCTACACCTGAAAATTTCAGACTTCCCTCTTGCACAGAACGTAAACCACCAATCAAGCTCAGTAATGTTGTTTTACCTGACCCTGATGGCCCAGTCATAATGACAATCTCACCAGGGTAAATGTCTAAGTTAATATCAAATAAAATTTGTTTTTTTAGGGAACCTTTACCATAGTAATGGTTAAGGTTTTTAATGGAAATTATGGGTTCTTTTTTCATCATATTTTAGGTATTAGAATTCAGTAGTGTTTTCACAGCAATTAGAAGATATCTGCTGGATCAGCAGAACGCAATTTACGAACAGCGATCGCGCCCGAAATAAAACACATAATCATAGTTAAAATTAGTACTGTAATCGCCCGTTCAAAGCTCATATAAACGGGTAGCAATGTAGCGTCTCTAGCAGTGTTATACATAAACATAGTAAAAATCCATCCGGGAATATATCCTAAACAAGCTAACATTAATGCTTCTTGAAGAATCACAATCAATAAATATCTTTGTGTATATCCTATCGCCTTCAAAGTAGCATATTCAGATAAATGATCTGAAACTTCTGTATAAAGAATTTGGTAAACAATTACAGTTCCTACGATAAAACCCATAATTGTTCCTAGGGTGAAAATAAAACCAATAGCTGTACTACTTGCCCAGTAATTACGCTCAAAATCAATAAATTCTTGCTTAGTTAAAACATTAATATCTTGAGGTAAATAACTTCTCAATTCCTCGGCAGCAACAGTTGGGTTTACTCCCGGATTTAATCTAATTAGACCAATATCAATTAATCCACGTTGGCGGTTACTAAATATCCGAAAAAAATTAACGTCGCTAGTAATTAAATTACCATCTGCCCCAAATGATGCACCTAAAGTAAAAAGTCCTGCTACTTTAATTTTTCTCCTTCTTACTTCCGCTGTTACAGTGTTTCCTTTATCAAACTCAGCAGCAATGGGGCCATATTCTAACCGAGAAGAACGATCAAATAAAACCACATCAGGCAGTTTCAGCTTTTCTAAGTTTTCTTGAACTCCAACTAAATTAAATACATTAACTTCTGGATTAATTCCAAATGTCAAAATACTACGAGGGCGACCAGTTACAGGGTTTTTCCAACTTGTATAATCTAAATATATCGGATGTACAGATTTTACTATTGGTAATTCTAAAGCCTTATAAAGTCGCCGTTGAGAAAAGCTTTTCATAGCCAATACAGCATTAGATTGACTATTAATTAAAACAATTTCACCTATTAAGCTACTGTGTAAACGGACGTTACTATAATATAGAGCATCACGAAAACCAAGTTGCATAAACATCAAAATATCGGCAAAGGCTATTCCTGCCAAAGCCACGGCGAGGCGAGTTTTTTCACGCGTTAATTGTAGCCAAGACAGAGGTATTTTACGATTCATTTTCTAGGCTTTAATGAAGTAAGAACTGGGAATTATGAATTATAAAATTTCAGTCTGGACTAATACAAATTCGTAATTCGTAATACTCGCTAAGGGCGAGAAGCAAGCTACGTAATTCGTAATTAAGAAAGGTTCGGATCTGGGTTTAGGAGTTTGAATGTGTCGGCGGATTTTAGAGAATTGGTACAATACCTCATTACGCTAACAACCTTCAGCTTTTTTTATAACAATTACCACAGTAGTTAGGACAAGGGTTTTTATTTTTGGAATACTTACCTTTGCGATGTTTTAAGGTACTTGATTGTTGCTATAGTTATTAATTTCGACAAGAACTTTGGCATAGGTTAAGCCTGAGACTTTAAGGCTATCTTCTGGAGATAGGGCTATTTTTACTTCTACTACTCTGGCATCCACATCTGCGGCTGGATCTGTATTCAGCACATCTTTTTTGCCAATTTTTCGGCCAATTTCAGTTACGGTTCCCTTTAATTCTTCATTAAAAGCCCCATTATCACTGGTGATCGTGGCATTTTGACCTAAACGCACTCTAGCAATACTGTCTTCAGAAACTTCAGCAATAACCATCATTTGCTCGGTTTGTCCAATCTCAGCAATACCATTTGGACTGATGGCTTCTCCTGACTTGGTATGAATTGCTAAAATTTCTCCAGCAGTTGGGGCTTGGACATAGCTTAATTTTAGTTGTGCTTCTGCTTGTCTGACAGTGGCGATCGCATTACTAACTTGGGCTTGGGCCATTTGCATATCAGTAGGACGAACATCTATAAGTCTGTTCAATCTGGCTCTTTCTTCATCAATTTGCTTTTGCAAAGTTGCTAAAGTTTTGTCGCGGTTAACCCTAGCTTCGATTAGTTGCTGTTGCAAAGTTGCTAAATTTGTTACCTGATTAGCTCTAGCTTCAGCAAGTTGTTGCCGTATAGTTGCTAGTGTTTGTCTTAAGGTGGCTTGGGTTTCGATAACCTGTTGACCAGTAGTTACCGCACTCAAGCGCCTATTGTCCCGTTCTTGCTGGGAAATAGCACCTTCTCGGTATAACATGTCATAGCGTCCAGCATCGACTTGAGCATTACGCTGTTGAGCTTGTACCCGCGTGATTGTTGCTCTTAAACTATCTTGTTGCCCTCGAAGTTCTGCTTCTAGGCGATTTATTGTTGCTTGTTGAGTAAGTTTTTCTCCACTCAATTGGGCAGCAATTCGAGTGATTGTGGCTTGCTGAGCTGCCTTTTCGCCGCGCAACTGAGCTTGTAGGCGAGCAATGATTGCTGTTTGAGCTTGAATATCTCTTGGTGATCCCGCTCTTACCTGGGCTAAATTAGCACGGGATTCTTGTAGTTTTGCTTTTGCTTCTTCTAAGCCTGCTATTTGGGTATCATGATTGTCTAAAATCGCAATTACTTGACCTTTTTTTACCCGTTCTCCTTCTCTAACAAAGATTTGCTGAACTCGTGATGCTGCTTGTGCGCCTGCGGTTGGGGCAGAAAGCTGAATAACTTCCCCTCGTGGTTCCAAACGTCCTACAGCACTAATGTTATTAGCGACTGGTTTTACAGGTACAGATGGGCTTAGCTTTCTTAGCTGTTCAACTTTGGCTGTGGTGAGTAGTCCAGCGGCGATCGCTATTGGTAGGGCTACAGCAATACCCCACCAAACTTTAGGTTGTTCTGGATCAAGTGGCTGCTCTATTGATCTTGTCTCAGTCACCCTTGACATAGTTATGTTGCCTGTTTATCTAAATTGTGCTGATGGAAATAAAAAAGCGAAGTAGGCTTAGTTAAATTAGTCAGTAAGGGTTTTTAGCAAACAGCCAGCTTAAAAAAACAGTAGCCCAAAGCCGGATATTGCTTAAAGTTCACAGGCTTGCTTCACCCAGATACTGTTTTTGATGACAACCTGCTACAACTTTAGTAAGTATGTTTTTGTAGACAGATAGCAGTGAGTAAAAACTTGCAGATATTGGCTGCAACTTAAATAACTTCTGCTGGGATTGCGAGAGACTATACCAACAGTTTTCTAACAACTTTACCGATAAAATTGAGTACGGCATTGTACTGTTATACTCTTTAATACAAAGGCAAAATTATTAGTATCAGTTATACAGGTATAGCTTTGATCAGAGTCTATAAAGACTGTCATACTAACTCTAATTAAGCTTTGATAGCTGTATTGGCTGACACCAGAAATCTGTTGGTTAATATTGCAATTTCAAGCTAAAACTGTAGATGCTGAGATTTTTACTACTGAGCAATAAGCTTACAACTAAGCTTATTGGTGATTAAATTGATATCCTTTAAGAATTATTTTCACAGATTGATGAGCAATGGATACAATTAATTACCAAAGTGCAAAGAACATGACAATGAAGCTGCCGCTGTCGCTGAACATAATCTTGCTGAAAAATTGCGTATTTCTTGATTTAGTCAATGACTAACTAAAACATATATGTTAAATAGAGCATTCCTGACATTACAGTTTCCTTAAATTTATAGTCAATCTGTTAGCAGATTTAGTTGCTTATACCTATGGATATCTGCTCCCAAGACCTTGCTGTTGTTGTCTGAACTCCATTAAACTATCGCTAAATAAATTCTACATTCATCAGTTACGAGAAAACGTAACAGAGCCTACAGATAGGGAGAGATGAGGGGAGCAGGGGAGCAGGGGAAGCAGGAAAATATTTATTAATGTTCTGTCTTCAATAACAACTGACCACTGACCACTGACCACTGACATTTTTAATCTGGAAGGTCAAATAAAACTGTGGTCATATAATTCTCTGCCCAATCTTGACCAAAGGCTTTTTCGAGTACCCGCCGGGTTTTATCGTTTTGTTGTTGTTTAGTGCAGTAGTTGCGTTGTCCAGCAATAATTTGCAACGTCTGTTCGGGTGTAACAGGAGTAGAGGCGATCGCCTGGGTACAATGAATTTCCAAAAATTCCCGCACCTGCGAAAGAAACGTTGCTTCTTCTTTTGGAGAACTGGGGCGCACAAAAATACAAAAATCTGAAAAGATATATCCCCATTCGGGTAATTCACGGGGTTGAGAAAAATTAGGTGTTGTCAGCGCTGTTAGTGCCACAGTATAGGATTTTGGTAGGGTACGCTCTAGATTGACAGGAGACAGATCTGCGATCGCAGCGCTAATTTGACCTCTACCCCCAACTAAATCACAACCAAACATCGGCAAGTCATATTCTGGACGGGGAAACATCACGCAGTGCAGAATATCCAGCATATTTCCGATCTTTGCCAGTTCCAAGTGCATTTTACGAAACTGGGGTGTTTGATAGCAACGATTTTCAATCGTCAGTTTTTCGCCCTCTAGTTTACCTTCCACATACCCCAACTCACTAGGCAAATTGTAAGGTGACAGATCCAAATGCTTGTACCAAACTGCCTCAATGCAATCAGCAAGCTGACGAATTAAGGGATGTTGTTGCTCACGCAGCGAGGGGATAGAAGTAAATGACATGTTCTCGTTGAAAATGCTATCTATTTGCCAGTCTACAACCACCAGCGCCACTCTGTTGTGGCTTGCAATATAAGCAAACACTTACGCTTAGCTAACGTAAAGTTATGAAACGATAACTTTTCAAATTGATTAGCTATTTTGTAGTCTAGGTTACAGAAATATTTTTATATTAGCCACTTGATTAAGGCTAATGCACAGGTATGAAACTAAATTCTGAAAAACCAAATTTTGCTCAACCAACAACTCAACAGCATCGAGATTGGTTAAGTAAATCTTATGCCATAGAATCAGAGCAAAATTTCCAAACTTCAATGTGGGTTAAGCTTTTGGAAATACCTAACCCCTTTAGTTTTGACGAAGCACTGTTACTATGTCCGTTGTCAGGGGATGAATGGCTAGCCTGGATTCCAGATCATGGAGAATGTACACTGCGTACTACGCAATTTGTCAGTAATCGATAATAATGAGAGACTACTGCCAATAATCAGTGGCATCGTATCCCAGTTCTGCCAGCATTTGTCGCAGTAGGGGTAAACTAAGTCCAATCACATTGCTGTGACAACCTGTGATTGTTTCTACAAATAAGCTGCCAAAACCTTCAAGGGCAAAAGCACCTGCACATTTTAGGGGTTCACCTGTAGCGACATAAGCTTGAATTGCGCGATCGCTCATTTGAGCAAAGTAAACTCTTGTCACCTGACACTTGACTAAAGTTTGGTTTTGCACAGTGTCAATTAAGACATGACCTGTGTAAAGATCGCCAAAGTTACCTTGCATCAATTGCCAGCGGGCGATCGCTTCTGAAGCATCCGCTGGCTTACCATAAATTTCACCATTAACAGCTAAAACTGAATCGCAACCCATAATCAAAGCTGATTCAAACTGTGAAACTACAGTTTCCGCTTTGCGTTGGGCCAGAATTTGCACCAACTGATCAGGTTCACTAAGTTGAATTTGCGATTCATCAAAATCACTAGGTTTAACTATCGGTTCAATACCAACAGTTTGTAACAAGCGCCGTCGCGCTGGGGAAGCAGAGGCAAGTACAAAAGGTGGAACGACCATAGGAATAAGAAAACTAATGCCCTTGACTGATGACTGGTGACTGATGATTAATACACTGAAAAAGAATTTACAACGTTTTCCATCATCCGTCGAACTCTCTGCCAACGTCTTTCAGGAATCGAGGCGTTGAAGGTGAAAAGTTTACCACGGCTAACAGCGACGCTAGTTACATTGTGTCGTTGTTCTTGATTGGGAAGTTTCACCAAATACTCTAGAATGTAATAAATTTTACCATTTGATTCTTGCTCCACAGCGTTGACTAATTCGGCTGAACGACCAGAGTCAGGAGGAGCAAGAGCAGCTTTCCCAAGTTTATATCCTACTTCTGTTGGTGTTCCTAGTTCTGGCAAAGTTTTATCATCTGGAACAGGACTAATAACCACAGAAACATTTTCAGACACTTCAATCAAATCGTGAAACACCACATCAGGGCCATCGGCAACTTTTACTTGTAACCAGCCATTAGGGTATAAAAACTCATAGCCATCAGTAGTATCTACAAAGCTTTTAAATCCAGCAGCAGCAGCGACACCAGGATTACTCAAGCTGAGGCTCAATACTAATAGCAAAGTTAACGCAATTCGTTTCCACATTTCTACAAATTCCTTTAGGCCGGGAGCAATAAGAAGCAAGTGTAATTTATCGTTTACATTGTCCCATCAAATGGGGAGCAGTGTTTCGACTTACTTCGGCTTCGCTCAGTACAAGTTGCTCAACAACCGGAGCAAGGAAGCAAGGGAGAAAAATTATGGTACAAGTTCAAGGTATTATCTTTCTCTTCACTCCCCCTACACACACGCTGCCTCTTCTTTACTATGCCCAATGTCCCTTATTCGACTTCTAACCATTACAAACAAATTTATGCTTACAAGTAACGAATTGCGTTGGTTTTACCCTGGTACGATACCAGAAGACATTGAAATTTGGTTTCGGCAAAATTGTCTGATTGACCAAATGCAACCACCAGAAGCACGGGAAGATAAGTATCTCTATACTCCAGAGTGTGACTACTTGGGGATTAAACTGCGGCAAGGACGGTTGGAAGTCAAATGGCGCAAAGCAGAATTTGGCGTAGTGCGTTTAGGAGAATTAGTAGAAGGCAAAGTTGAAAAATGGGCTAAGTGGATGTGCAATGACCCCACAGGAGAAAGTTTTCAGCCTGCAACAGTTTTGGGCAATTCAAGTTGGGTAAATGTCCAAAAGATTCGCTATTCCCAATCTTATAAAGTTTTATCTGACTTTTCAGTGCAACCAGTTGTGACTAATGAATCTAATGACAATGGTTGCAATGTGGAAATTACTCATCTAATAATTCAGAATCATGCTTGGTGGAGCCTTGCATTTGAAGCTTTTGGCAAAGATACCCTTATAATGGACAATCTTCAAGCAACAGCTAATTTAGTACTCAATACTTATCAATGTTCAAAATTATTGGTTGTGAATTCTTACGCTTATCCTCATTTTTTAGGGCTTGTTTGCCACTAACTAGTGGCCTGTTTCATAAGTTCTGAAAAGTTCGTAGTAATACCAGTTCTCCATGAAGATGCACTAAATTAGTAGAAGCAGAAATAGGGTGTAAGGGTATGGGCAATAGCTTCCAAGTAGAAATATCTGAAAGTCAAGAAGAACTACAACATCGATTGCGCCATGCAGTAACAGCAACAACCAAAGAAAGGCTACAGATGCTCTACTGGATTAAGGTAGGCGCGATCGCAACCAGACAGGAACTTTCACAACGCTTGGGAAGAGATGAATCAACAGTGTATCGTTGGCTGCAACGGTATAAACAAAGCGGGATGAATGCATTGCTCGAAGTCAAAACACCCCCAGGGAAGCCTGCCTTAATTTCAGAAACGGTGATGAACCAACTTACAGAACGTCTGAGCCAACCTGAAGGATTCAAAAGTTATAGTCAAATCCAGGAGTGGCTGACGCAGGAGTGCGAGATTGTGGCTGCATACAAAACTGTACACAAAATTGTACGCTACAAGTT
>NZ_JAECZB010000010.1:2474-86481 GCF_016056295.1 Atlanticothrix silvestris CENA357 | reverse complement strand
CTGCCCCTTGCCCCCCTGCCTCCCTACCTCCAGCAAACTGGCACAATCTAGCAGTCAAAATGCCGCAGAACTCTTAAATCAAGGATTACAGTTAATTCAGACGGGAAGAACGCAAGATGCGATCGCAGCCTTTCAACAAGCAACTAAACTAGATCCAAATTTAGCCGCAGCCCATTACAATTTAGGGCTAGCATTGCGTCAAACAGGTCAATTAAAGCCAGCCGCTGATGCATTTCATCACGCAACCCAATCAGATCCTAATTTTGCTTTAGCCTTTGCTAATTTAGGCGGGGCGTTATTAGAAGGGAATAATTTACAGCAGGCGAACGATTATTTACAACGAGCGTTAGAACTCGATCCTAAGCTAGGTTTTGCCCACTATAACTTAGGGTTAGTACGAGAACAGCAAAGAGATTGGGAGCGAGCGATCGCTTCCTTTAAAAAAGCAATGGAATATAGCAAAAATGCCCCAGAGCCTCCCTATCATATAGGGTTATGTTATCTCCAACAAGGTAAAATTAATCAAGCAAAAGATGCCTTTCGCCAAGCATTAAAAGTAAATCCGAAATATCCAGAAGCTCACTACAATCTGGGGACAATTTGGTTTAGTCAAAGTAAATTACAAGAGGCATTAGAGGCTTTTAGAAAAGCAGCCGAAGCTAACTCTAACTATCCTAATGCTTATTATGGAGCTGGGTTAGTTTTTATGCAGCAAAAGCAGTATGCCCAAGCAGCACAAGTATTGCAATATGCCAGAGATTTATATAATGCTCAAGGTAATCCTCAATGGGCGAACAATGCCCAACAATTGTTGCAACAAGTACAAAATTTAAATTACAATCCTCGCTGAGGCGCGATCGCTTAATATTGCATAATATTAAAATATTGGGTGGACTAGCAGGTGTGGTGTGAATTTGTCCCAATTGAAATGGAAACTTACATGCAAAAGCGCTTCAAGAGTCGATTTTTATTTTGCGATCGCTGGCTTGATCGGCATTCAATTGTTCGCAACATGGAGGCTTTCCAAGACTTAATTGTGATTGTCTTGTGCTTCTGTTTGTTTGCCGTCATGCTGATGCAGTTATGGGGAATATTTATTGCCCTGACGCAACCACTAGACTATAAACTAGTGACTGCAAAAGTACTATTTGTGTTGATTTTAGTCGAATTATTTAGACTCCTCATGGTCTATTTACAAGAGCATAGCATCTCTGTTGGCGTAGCAGTTGAGGTAACAATTGTATCTCTATTACGAGAAGTGGTTGTTCACGGTGCCCTAGAAATTTCTGAGGTTAAAACCGCAGCAATTTGTGGTTTATTATTCATTTTGGGTTTGCTACTACTGGTATGCGCCAAAACGCCACACATGGATTGTATGAGTGCTAACACTAAGTTTTGCCCTATTGTCCATACAAAAAGTAGAGAACGGCAAAACGACTTGGAATTCCAGTATTCACGTCACTATGACGAAAATCAACCTCTTGCATAAATAAGCAAACATACATTCAGCCTACCGCTAGATCAACTAATCCATAAGTAGCAAATTGGAACACCTATTACTCAAGGCTGCTTACGCAGCCTTTGTATTTTTTCCTACGCTTTTGGAGAGATGAATAACTTTATTAAAGCAAGTAAAAATTAATGAGAAACTTTAAACAAGGTAAAATTGTGGCTACAAGTAACGGAAATTCCCAACAACCCATCAGCAACTTAGAATACGATTTTCTCACCGTGTTGCATAATAAAGCTGAAGCAGTTAGAGCTTATGAAACTTACATCCAAGATGCACAAGAAGCGAACTCCCAGCCTTGTGTAGAATTGTTCCAACAATTACGAGAGTCTGAAATAGAGCAAGCACAACAAATCCGCCATCATCTACAAGAAGTAATGCAGCACGGTAAAATGTAAAATTTGTCATTGACAGACAGTGAGCAGCTGATGCCATCAGGTAGACTGATTCTCAGCTGCTTGCTGTATTTGCTCTAGTGTTCAGTCTAGAGATTGGGCTATTTATTAAACACAATGCTCTCGATGATTAACTCACATCTTGCACCTAGCCCTAGCGATTAGAAATCGCGGCTATACAAACGAAGTCCGCCTACGCGGACTAACGCAACATCAAGGCTTTTCAACCTGCGGAGGCAGGTTTTGTCTGTGTAGCCGCGACTTCTAGTCGTCTGGTGCAAGATATAAGTTAACTTTTAATTTTTAATTTTTAATTCCCCTTGCGGAGTTGATTGTGGGCTTTATGGCAATTTGAGGATAAGTGTATTCTTCAAGAATGAAAGGGGCATCCAGAAGCAGTTAACTTAGTAAGAAAAGCACTGTTATCAAAAAAGTGTTCTACCGATTCAATCTTGAGTTCTTCCGTAACACGAGCGACACTTAATCCAATTATTTCTATGGTTTCGCCTGTAGGAGCAAAGTTTTTAAAGTTGCCCTTAAATTGCCCCCAATGTCTCCACTTAAAAACAACATTAGGAGGAGGCGATAAAACTTCAATTAATTCCCAATGAAATCCTTCAGGAAAAGCTGTATGAAAAAGTTTATAGGAGGAATCAAAGGTTTCCTCTGTTGAATTATAATGCTCTGTGTCTCCTAAAAAAAGGTTATAAGTCCCGGCATCAATTACATCTTGTGCTGTATATTGTTTGCCACCATTAGTACTCATGCGAAATTTATCACTAACAACAGAAAGCCATTGCTGTGGATTGACTTTGTGGGTAGCTTCCATCTCAAAAGTTCGCACAAGATTATAAGCGATCGCATTGAGAGAACCTTCGGCATGGTTACACTGGCGTTCTTGTTCAAGAAATCGATTGGTATGGGAATAATCAGGTCTACCCTCACGCCATTCAACCGAAGCATCTACTGCAATCACTTCTTCCCGATCTCTTACCCAAAGGGGTAATTCTGCTGATTCTGTGTTACTCATAAAGATTTTATGGATGTGGCTGTGGTTATCTCATCATTACGATTAGTTCTAGAGAATACCTTACACCAAGCGACGTGCAATCTCAGATCAAATCAAGGCACTAACGCCAATACAGCAGCAGGAGAACCCGAACCATCTCGTAATCTCAAAATACCAATAATTAGGGTAGTACCTTTAGCTGGTAGCTGATCTAAATTTGTGAGATTCTCCAGCACAATGCGTGCTTCTTCCAGTACCAGAGAGTTAGTGGCAAAACTATTATCTTTTCCTGGGTCAACGCCATGAGTATCAATACCTACACCAGCAATTTGCCGTTCATCAAGTAGGAAACGGGTAGCATCGCCGCTAAACCCTGGAAAATGCATAATTCCTTGAGCATCTCGGTTAAAAAATGCATTTTCATCCCACCACTTGCTTTGCCAACCAGTATTAAGTAAGACTACGCTTCTAGGAGAAATCGTACCGTATTGTTCCTCCCAAGCCAGAACATCGGCAATAGTGAGGGCATAGTCAGGATTAATTGCAGTGGTTTCACGAATGTCTATAACTATTCCAGGTACAACCAATGACTGAGGAGAATATTGGTCAATTCCTACCCCAGAACTGTGAAAACTATTAGGGGCATTGATATGAGTGGCGCTATGTTCACCCAAGGAGAAACGGCGTAAGTAATAGCCATCCTGTGGTAGTTTTGCGATGGTGGTAAATTCTATTGATGGGTCGCCAGGCCATTGAGGAATATTACTATCAATTACGTGACTAAGGTGAATAACGCGTGAATAAGTGATGGTATGTTGAGATGGTATCATCCGTCAAAATATCTACTTTCTTTTTTTAGCGCTTTAACCTCTTATTCATCCATTTCTTTTAATGTGGCTAGTGCAGAAGGAGATAATCGGCTGAGATAGCGGAATATCCAATATTTGAATATAGTATCCAAAATCACTGGAAATGTAGCAATAAACATAAAAATTACACTTCTATTTGCTTCTAGACCTAAATGTTGGGCCAACCTTTCTAGAATTACTTCCCATCCATGTGGAGAATGGAATCCTACAAATACATCTGTAAATAAAATAATTAAAAAAGCTTTGGCACTGTCACTTAAACCATAAACAACATTATCCATAAAAGACTTCACAATTAAAATTTCTCTTTTACTATTAGCAATTACTATGCCGAAAGCAATTAATGATAGTAAATCAGCAAAAATATTGCTAACAGCTTCATTACTTTTATGACGGAATGTTTCAGCTATTTCGATTGCCTTGTTTTTGATGCTTTCTTCTTTAGCTTCTGAAGAAATTGTTGGATACTGATAAAATAGACTTTCTAGCCTGAGCTTTTCTTGAAACATATTTAATTCATCCAGAGCTTTATCCTCCATTTCTGGATTGAGGAAAATTGGACTTATGTTATCACTTCTAATGCCTTCCACTATAGGAATTATCAAAATTCTTTTAGATAATTGATGTATTAGAAGCGGCACAATCATTAAAGTTATCAAAAATTTCAGAGCAATTGTAGTGCGATTTCTAGAAATCCGATAATTTTTGATAAACTCTTCTTCTGCTTCTGGTGTAAAATCTGCTTTAATTTTATTAATTGTTCTGCCAAGAGATCTAGGTAATACTCCCGTTTTTTGAGATATAGTTTGACTTTTATTAATTAGATTAGAAGAATTGGTTAATTTGTTAACGTCGCTATGATTAATTTTTAAAGTTTTTGCAACAGGCAGTAATGTCCTATTATTAACTGAGTCATATCTTAAACTATACTTTTCTATTACCTCATCAATAAATTTCAATTTTTCTAACAAAGCTGGATGAGAAATATTGAGTACTGAACGACTCAATCGAAATTCTGCCAGCCTCACTTTAATAATAGTTAAGTTTTTATCAAGATATCCTTGCCAGTAAGACATGACATTTTCAGTATAATTTGCTGATTCAGCAGATATTTTTTTTTTGCCAAAATGTTCTATTTCGATAGTTTTAATGGTCTGTGCAGCGTTGTATGCTTTCAAAAGCGCTCTTTCTGGTGTCTTCAAAAACCATTGATTCATTGTTCGCAACTATGTCAGTGTTTTTGGATAAAATAACCTAATAACTTGAGCAAAAATTAACCTGTGTGAGAACGTTCTGCTCAACTGCTATTTTCTTTTAAAAAGTTTATCATTAGCACTATAAAAATAAGTGACGTATAACAAGGGACAGAGAACAGAGAGCAGCGCGGTCTTCTTCCAAGGGCAGCAAGTGGCGTGAAAGGTTAGCGCCAAGGGGTCTCCCCCTTCTTCTGTTGGAGGCGCTACGTGTAGGCTGCTTCCCCATAGGGGTAGTAGAAATAAAAGATTTAAATAGTAGTTTTTGCGTATTCAAATATTTGCATACGCAAAAACTTAATATCAGTTTAATATGGCACCCGGACGACCATTCTCAACAACAAAGGAAGCAAAAGTGTATACAGGCGCATCTGGACGACTCACAGTTGTAACAATACGCAAGTCAGTCTGCCAGCGTTCATAGTTAAGGTTGACTCGGAAGTAGCCCCGGCGATCGCCATCAAAAAACTTAATGTGTGGGTTTTCTGGAATCTTCGGGCCGTAGTAGGGGCCGTAGACATTGGCATCACCATTGCTAGTAATCGAAGGAGTCACAAACTCCGTGGCCACTGTTGGAGAGTTAGAAGCCTTAAAGTCCAGCTTGAGGTCATTGACAAATGTAGAGTGCCAATCGCCAGTAATCACCACTGGGTTAGAAATTTGGCGGTTGGCGATGTGACTTAAAACACGATTACGTGCAAGGGGATATCCATCCCATGAGTCGTTCCAAAAGATTTCGCCGGGCCCAATTTTATGATCTAACTCTGCCATCAGCACCTGTTGGGCAAGTATGTTCCAACGTGCTTGAGAACGATCAAGACCATCCAGCAGCCAGCGCTCTTGTTGAGTACCGAGCATGGTTTTAAATGGATCTAGCGCTGCTGGACAACGGGGTGTTTCACCGTCACCGCATGGCTGATCACTCCGATACTGGCGGCTATCAAGTACGCTAAACTCCGCCAGATTACCAAAAGTCAGCCGACGGTAAATTAGCATATCTGGCCCCTGTGGTAAGGAAAATTCCCGCAGTGGCTGATGCTCATAATAAGCCTGATAAGCAGCTACACGCCTCTTGAGAAACTTTTTGACCGGATCGTTGTTTTCCGAAATGTCATCGGTATAGTCATTTTCAACTTCGTGGTCGTCCCAGGTGACTGTAAAGGGAAATAAGGCGTGAGCTTTTTGTAAATCTGGGTCAGTTTTATATAGAGCATAGCGAAGGCGGTATTGCTCAAGGGTATTCGTTTCTTTTCTAAACTCCTCTGGTAAAGCAACGTTGCGTACACCACCTGTAGCAGGGATACCGTACTCGTAAATATAATCACCCAAGTGAAAAACCAAGTCTAAATCTTCTTCAGCTAGGCGACGATAAGCAGAATAAAAACCATCCTCCCATTTTTGGCAAGTCACAAACGCAAAGTTGAGCTGATTCAACCTAGTGCCAATCGCTGGAGCAGTACGGGTACGACCAATCGGACTATCTTCATTACCCACTTTAAACTGATACCAATACCAACGGTTAGGCTGTAAACCACGTACATTTACATGAACAGAATGTGCTAATTCGGGAGTTGCCAATGCTACGCCTCGTAGCACAACTTGTCTCATGTTTTCATCCAAAGCAACTTGCCACCGTACTGGCACATTCACCTGCGGCATACCGCCACCATTTAAGGGATCTGGAGCCAGCCGTGTCCATAGCACTACACTATCTGGTAAAGGATCGCCAGAAGCAACACCAAGGCTGAAAGGATAGGCAGAGAATCTTGGCTGTGCGGCAACTCTATGAGTCCAAAGACTGGCAATGGCAGTTGCAGTCAATGTGCTGGCACCGAGCAGAAAGCGTCGTCGCTTTGCCGTTGTGGATAGCAAGCCCTGGAAATTTACACGCTCCATAAAAATCCTTGTTGAGATTTCTACAATAAAAGGGAATAAAAAATCTAGATAATGACCATCTAGTGGTTAACCAGATTGATTACCAAATCGCGTTTAATTCGGGCTTAAGAAGTTATTAATATTGCAATAACAAAGGAAATTTGATCATATTACTGAGCTAGTTGGTTCAGTTTAGATATTTTGGAAATTCGCCAACGGTATCCGTATCTCGATTCAATACCTAGTAATAGCTGAAACCGCTACTTTTGTCTTCGATTTCAAAAATTTGTGATGATTGACTTTTTTGATTGATTACTTTGTCTTGGTGTCACATACTTGATTGCGAGATTAATGGTATTTTATGTTTGCACAAACTTCTTTATCCCAATCACGATACAAGCTATGACACTTAATTTATATTTACTGCGACATGGAGAAACTACTTTTAGTCAAAGTGGTAATTTCTGTGGTGCAACTGATGCGGAGTTGACCTCTGAAGGGATGCAGATGGCATTCGGTTTTGCCGATGTCTATCAAAAATTGAAGTGGGAGGCTGCTTATGTTAGCCCGATGAAGCGCACAATTGCAACTGCCAAGCCATTTTGTGATGCTATTGGTATGGATATGCAGTTGCGTGACGGACTTAGAGAAGGTAGTTATGGCGAATGGGAAACTAAGAGTAAATCGTTTGCCCAAGAGAATTACGCAGAGAACTATATAAGATGGGTGACAGAACCAGCTTGGAATGCACCACTAGGTGGAGAAACTGCGGTAGATATTGCTAACCGTTCTATGCCTGTAATTGCTGAAATTCAAGAAAAACATCCTCAAGGTAATGTTTTAGTGGTTTCTCATAAAGCCACGATTCGGATTATGCTTTGCAGTTTACTGGGAATTGATTTAGGACGCTATCGCTATCGGGTGAATATTTTGGTCGCGTCAGTAAGTATGGTTAAGTTTGACGTTAATGGCCCTTTGTTAGAAATATTAGGCGATCGCCATCATATACCAGATCATATTCGCTCTCGTCCGGGAACATAATAGACATCTTTGAAAACAATCAAAGCCTTTATATGGCTAAGCTATAGGACGTAAATACAATCATCCTAAATTAGCTAGTCTGTACGATAAAATAAGGCTTTGAGATATTTACTAGATTTATTTTATAAATAGTCTCTAACTTTTCATTTGCATACATGTCTGATAAACTTTGACTGCACGATTAATACCTTTAAAACGATAATCTCCCATTTCCTGGAAGCTAGATGAATCTGAAAGCATCGTATAAGTAGCTTCACTGATCACACATTCACTAGGAGGACAAACTGCTTCCATACGAGCAGCAAGATTAATCGTAGCCCCTAATGCTGTATAGTCAACCCTTTGGGAACTGCCAACATCTCCTACAACAGCTTTACCACTATTAATCGCAATCCGTAATTGTAAGGGTTCCTGCCAAAAACCATTAGCATTGAGACGTTCAAGACGAGTGAGCATTCCTTTAGCAGCAGCGGTTGCGCGATCGGCGTGATCTGGTTGTGGTTCCGGAGCGCCAAAAAATGCCATAATACAATCGCCAATATACTTATCTAAAGTGCCGCCGCAGGCAAAGACTTCTTGCAACATCTCTTCAAATAAATTATTCAATAATTGGGCGATCGCAGTTGGTGTTAGCCGTTCAGAAATTGCCGTAAAGCCAACCAAATCCGCAAACAAAATGCTGATTTCGCTTTCTGTGGGAGCTAAACGACCATCTGGCAATCCCCCCATAGCTATTAGCTGTTGTACAACAGATGGCGAATGATAGCGTTCTAATCGATGACGAATCACTTCTTCAGTTTTGAGTTTTTCTGCCAGCAGCCAACGTTGGACACTAGAAGCCACAAGATTTGCTAAAGCCGAAAAAAAGCTGAGTTCTTCCTCACCTTCACTTGCCCAATGGTAAGAAGAAAGATGGGCATCGGCATAAAGAACACCGACAACTTTATTTTCATCCCATAAAGGCACGGCCATCGCGCTACGAATGCCTTTAACCAAAATACTATGTTCCCCAGAAAACCGTTCATCCTTATGGGTATCAGCAGTTTGAATCGCTATTTTTTCCTCAAATACTTTTTGACAAATACTACGACTAATCCAATTACCGTCAGCTGCCAAATATTCCTGCTGAGAAATATCTCTAGTACCAGCATTTACTAACTCTAAGTGACCGCACCCACCGACATCAATTAATAATGCTAAGCGGTCAATACTATCCAGGTAACGAAAAATGACTTGTTGTACCTGCGAAAAAATCTCTTCTATAGATGCTGCTGCACAGAGATTCTTGGCTATATCCACCAAATCTTTAAGACGGGCAATAGTTTTGTCTTTATTGCTGGTTTCCCCATCTTTACTATCAGCTTCTATCCATTGCTGTTGCAATTGTTTGACATTACGAAAAATTGTTCTTGGCTCAGAAGCTTCTGATATTACTAGATGCTTAGTCATCACCTGTGTAGCAGGGTTGGCAAATAACACTACCAAGTTCACATTTCCCAGCCAAACAATATCACCATGATGTAACTCTTGGACATGATTCACAAGACATTGATTCACTTGCGTCCCGTTTTTGCTGCCCAAATCCTCAATATTCCAAACACCATTAGCCATTTTGACTAAGCGTGCGTGCTTACGAGAGACTCCTCCAGAAGGTAAGTACAAGTCACATTCCGGCAAACGACCAATTGTGAATTCATTTTGATTCACTGTCACCGTTGTTTCTGTATCTCCCTGTTGTAGGCGCAATGTGAGTTCAGTCATGAGTGTGGTATATCTATCCTGGAAACTGAGGGCATAAGCATCTCCAAATTAAGGGATACGCAGGGTTAACCCTTTACCTCTTCTTTATGACACTGTTAATGGCATTACGACAACTGTACGTAGTAAATATTACAAACTCTCTTCTTTGCAAGAAATTGCGCTAATGGAATAGGGAATAGAGACTAGTAAAAAACTTTAGTTCTGGGTTCAAAGCCTTGTGAGAAAGAAAAATTGATTTTGACCACGAAGCTCGAAAAAATACTGCGATCTTTAATTTTACTTGTTTTAATTCCACAGCTTTAGTCTTGAGTCTCTGTAACCTCTGGTTTTTGTACTACAGCGAATACATCAACCAGAATATTTTCCTGCCTTATATCCCGCCACTGATTCGGAGATGTCTAATGAGCCTGTAGTACTTACGGCGTAGTAGTTAAAATAGACTCGAACCCGTTCTCAATTTTTTGAAGCAGACTTTGATCCGAATCTAAAAATTATTAAGTATATTTACTTAATCAGATCAAATTGATTTACAATTTATTTGCAAACATAATCATAAAATCAGCACGTTTAACTTATTTTTGTTTCATCAAACATTCGTCAAAAATTACAATTTAATTTATAACTTGCTATGACAAAGGATATTCAACAAATAAAAATTCTATTAGTTGATGAACATCCAGAAAATTTACAATTATTATCTGATATTCTCGGCACTCAAGGTTATCAAGTACAAAAAGTAACTTCTGGACAATCGGCAATCAACGAAGCTTTAAATCTCACCCCTGATTTGATTTTACTTAACATTCTCATGCCGGAGATGGATGGTTATGAAGTTTATCAAGGATTGAAAGCCAATAAGAAAACTCAGAATATTCCGATCATTTTTCTCGGCAATATTAACCAATTACCTAAAAATGTAAATTTTTTGCAACTAGGCGCTGATTATATTACTAAACCATTACGTTCAGAAGAAGTTTTAGTACGTGTACAAAATCAACTAACTCTTCAAAAACTACAAAAACAGTTAAAAGAGCAAAATGAGCAATTGGAAGTTGCACTTGCACAACTAAAACTATTAGCATCAAAAACTGGCGTTAATGAAGCTTCTTGGAAAGATTGCCTTTTAGTAGAAACTGCCTTAAAAGCCAGTGAACGTAAATATCGCCACTTAGTTGAAACATCCCAAGATATTATTTGGTCGCTAGATATATTTGGACGAATTACCTTTGTCAATTCAGCTGTTAAAAGGGTTTGCGGCTATGAGCCTAAAGAAATCATCGGGCGTTCTTGGTTCGATTTTATATTGCCTGAACAAGTGGCTCGCGTGCAGGCAATATTTGAATGTCTTCTTGATGGAGAGCCGATCTTTCAATATGAAATTACCTGTGTAGCTCAAGATAGTCGTTTACTGCATTTGATGCTGAATGCGATCGCTTTACGGAATGAAGACAATTTAGTGATTGGGGTAACAGGTACAGCTAGCGATATCACAGAACACAAACGGGTGGAACAAGCCCTGCAAGCAAATACCATCAAGCTGCGTAACTATAATCTGGTATTAACACAACTAGCAAAAAATCAGCTGCTGTATCAAGGCGATTTAAAAGCAGCTTTAAGTGCAATCACAGAAGCAGGCGCTAAAAATATAGCTGTAGAACGAGCTAGTGTCTGGCTATATGATGAAACAGCCACTCATATTCAGTGTCTTGACTTATTTTATGAGAGTCAGAATCAACATAGTGAAGGGTTCTCTTTGTCAGCGTCAGACTATCCAGCTTATTTTCACGCTTTACAGCAAGACGAATTAATTGCCGCAGATGATGCCTACAGTGATCCTAGAACTCAAGAATTTTCTGAATCTTATTTAGCCCCATTATGCATCACTTCTATGCTCGATATACCCATCAGGCTGGGAGGAAAAACCGTAGGAGTTTTATGTTTGGAGGCGGTAGGAGTGGCTCATCCTTGGACATTAGAAGACGAAAATTTCGCTCGTTCTTTAGGGCATTTAGTATCTTTGTCCCTAGAAGCACGAGAACGCCAACGAGCAGAAGCAGCACATCGCGCTTCTGAAGAAAAGTTAGCATCAGCCTTTAGATCATCTCCTGACCCGATCGCCCTTGCCACTTTTCCCAAAGCACGCTACATAGAAGTTAATGACAGTTTCTGTAGGCTGTTTGGGTATTCTCGTTCTCAAATCATTGGTCGTACCAACAAAGAATTGAATATTTGGGTGAACCAAGAAGAATGTACTTTCCTCGCCCAATTTCTTCAACATACTAAAGCCATTCGCAACTATGAAGTTGATTTTCGCACTGCTAATGGAGAAGTAAAAACAGCGCTGTTTAGTGCCGAAATGATTGATATTGATGGACAACAGTACGTATTAGGCACAGCTAAAGACATTACTGAACGCAAGCAGGCAGAAAATGAAAGCCGTTTGCTATTGTTAACGTCTCAAGCCATCACTCGTGCCATTGACGTAGACAGTGCGTTAGTAACCGTCCTCCGCTTAATTTGTAACACTATTAGTTGGGATTTTGGTGAAGCATGGATACCCAGTCATGATGGCACTGTTTTAGCACACAGCTTGGTCTGTTATGCCGAAGAAAGCCGTTTAGAAGCATTTTGCCGCAAAAGCCAAAATTTTAACTTTGCTATGGGTGTAGGATTACCTGGACGAATTTGGCAGCGTCGGCAACCCGAATGGATAGAAGATGTTTCTCATATTATGCAGCCCGTTTTTCTGCGATCGCCACAAGCAGCAGAAGTAGGATTAAAAGCTGGTTTTGGTGTGCCAATTCTTAGTGGTAGCGAAGTATTGGCTGTTTTAATATTTTTTAAACGTAGTGCTGCACCAATCGATAAGCGTTTGCTCTTACTAGTGGGCGCTGTTGCTGCCCAATTAGGTGGGTTAATTCAACGTAAAGTAGCAGAATCTGCCCACAGACAAAGCGAAGAACGTTTAGAGCTAGCCTTAGAAGGTAGCGATTTGGGGTTGTGGGATTGGAATCTTCGCAGTGGTAAAATCTACCGTGATTGGCGGTGGCAAAAGATGCTAGGGTACACAGACCACGAAATTGCAGACAATCAACAAGCAATCGAGCAACTGATACATCCAGAAGACTTACCCAAAGTTAATTCATTATTGGATGTCCATTTCCAAGGTACTAGTCTTGTCTATGAAGTAGAATTTCGGATGCGCTGCTCCTCTGGGGAGTGGAAGTGGATTCAGTCTCGCGGCCAGGTTGTAGAGCGTGATGAACAAGGCAAACCTTTGCGGATGACAGGTACGCACAAAGATATAACTGAACGTAAAGCTTTAGAACGAGAAATAGCACTCAGAGAAGCTCGTCTCAATGCTTTTTTTAGTAGCGCACCTCTAGGAATGAATATTTTAGATAACCAACTGCGGTTTGTGCAAGTCAACGAACAACTAGCAGATATTCATGAAATACCCCAAATAGACCATATCGGTAAAACTATTCATGAGGTTTTACCTCAGATTGCTCCTATAGTTGCACCATTATGTGAGCAGGTAATGTTGACTGGCCAACCCATTCTTAACCTAGAAATCAGTGGTCTATTACCCAAACAGCCAGATACTATACGTCATTTCTTAGCTTCTTATTTTCCGATTCCTGGTGGAGATGATCGCCCTTCTAGTGTCGGTACAGTACTAATGGAAATTAGTGACCGCAAATATGCAGAACTAGCTCTACAAGAAAGTCAGCGGCGATATCAACTTTTAGCTGAAGCCTCACCAGTTTGTATTTTCCACGCCGATATTAATGGCAAAGCCTTATATTTAAATCAGCGCTGGAGTGAGATTACAGGGCTAACTTTAGAAGAGTCATTAGGAAAAGCTTGGGCTAATGCTCTACATCCAGATGACCGCGATCGCGTGCTTAACTTATGGTATAAAGCAGCAGCACAGGCAAAGCCGTGTAAATCAGAACATCGCTTTCTGCGCCCCGATGGTACGGTGATTTGGGTAATTTCCCAAGCGTTACCAGAAATTGGTGAAAATGGAGAAATTCAAGGTTACATCGGTACAATTACTGATATTTCTGAGAGAAAATTATCAGAAGAAGCCTTGCGCGAAAGTGCAGAACGAGAAAAAGCGATTACCCAAGTAATTCAACGGATGCGGCAGACACTGGATTTAGAGACAATATTTGCGGCGACCACCCAAGAATTGCGGCAAGTACTCAACTGCGATCGCGTCATTGTCTATCGCTTCAATCCCCGTTGGAGTGGCGAATTTGTTGCCGAATCGGTAGGAGAAGGTTGGATTTCACTCATAGAAGAACACAACAATGACCCCAATCTCACGGAGGGAGCTTTAGAAGATGGTCGTTGCGTCTTAAGCATGTTGGATATTACAGATATCCATAATGAGTACATACAAGGTGCGGGTTTTCGCTGTGTCTCAGATATCTATGAAGCCGGGTTAGACTCTCGTTATATCCAACTTTTAGAACGCTTTCAGGCAAAAGCTTATATTATTGTCCCCATCTTATATGGAAAAGGACTTTGGGGATTATTGGCAAGTTATCAAAATTCTAGTCCCCGCCAATGGAAAACAGGAGAAGTCAATATTGTAGTTCAAATTGGCAATCAGTTAGGAGTTGCTTTGCAGCAAGCACAATTGCTGGCACAAACTCAAAGACAGTCACAGGCATTACAAGAAACTGTCATTGCAGCTGATGCTGCTAACCATGCTAAAAGTGAATTTCTCGCCAATATGAGCCATGAACTGCGAACTCCACTGAACGCCATCCTCGGCTTCACCCAAATTATGAGTCGAGACAATTCTCTATCTAGCGAACATCAAGACAATTTAGCAATTATCAATCGAGCTGGTGAACATCTTTTGGGTTTAATTAACGACATTCTTGAAATGTCTAAAATCGAAGCTGGTAGAACAACATTAAATATCAGCAGTTTTGACTTAGTTCGTCTTTTGGAAAATTTAGAAGAGATGTTACGCTTCCGCGCTACTTCTAAAAATCTCCAACTGATATTTGAATATGCTGCTAATATTCCTCAATATGTACAGACTGACGAAAGCCGACTACGCCAAGTCTTGCTTAATCTTTTAGGAAATGCGATCAAATTTACTGATATTGGCAGTGTAACGCTACGTGTGGCAATGGTAGATAAAGGAGAATTTTCTCAATTCCTAATTTTCGAGGTACAAGACACTGGCGCTGGTATTTCTCCACAAGAAATTGACCTACTTTTTGAAGCTTTTGGACAAACTGAAACTGGGCGAACTTCCCAACAAGGCACAGGTTTAGGTTTAGCAATTAGCCGCAAATACATACAACTGATGGGGGGAGATATTACTGTTAATAGTACTTTGGGTTTGGGCAGTACATTTACTTTTGATATTGAAATCGCTCTAGCTGAGTCCGGCGAAATTCAGCCAAAGCAAACTCAACACCAAGTTATTGGTTTAGCTTCAGAGCAAAAAGAATACCGAATTTTGGTAGTTGACGATGTTATAGATAATCGCCTAGTCCTAGTTAGACTACTGACATCCATTGGCTTTGCTGTGCGAGAAGCTGGAAATGGCCAAGAAGCGATCGCTCAATGGATGAAATGGCAACCACACCTAGTTTTCATGGATATGCGGATGCCGATTATGGATGGCTACGAAGCTACAAGAGTAATTAAAACTAGAGAAATGATGCATGGAAATAATGCCCAATCCATCATTATTGCCTTAACTGCCAATGCTTTTGAGGAACAACGAGAGGCAATGATCACAGCAGGTTGTGATGATTTGATTAACAAGCCTTTCCGAGAGGAACAAATATTAGAACAACTCAGTAAATATCTGGGAGTTCAATATCTTTATCAAGAAGAAAGTAATCAAGTCATAAATGCAGATCAACAAACTCAAGAACAAAATTTGACTCCTGATAATTTACTACCTTTGTTATCTCAAATGTCGAATGAGTGGGTTGCAGAAGTATATAATGCCGCAGCTCAATGTAGTGATGATTTAATTCTGCAATTAATTGAGCAAATGCCTTCCGAAAATACTAATATCCAAATATTTTTAACAGATTTAGCTAATAATTTTCAGTTTGAAAAAATTATGGAATTGGCAAGTACAGTTATTAATAAATAACCTGAGTTCGACAGACCTCTCTCTCCTAAAATACGTACTCCTTTGGAGAAGCAAGCTACGCGAACAGAACTTTTCGCTGCACCTCTGTGGTTTCAAAAAATCATTAACCGCAGAAAAGCCAGTGCGCCCTTGCAGTTCCCCGACTTGTTCACGCAGCGCCTCCCCCAGGGCTGTTTCACCTTCATAAGGTGAAGGAGTTTGTCAATATCATGAGATATAAATCTTTGGGCAATTGTGATGGAAGTATGACCATTTCGGCGAAGTATATTGAGAGCGATCGCTCTCAATATGGAGAGATTTGCGGAAGCATTGCCCATACGGATCGTCGAATTATCTTCTTTGAAAACAACATCCTTCACCCAATGAAGACAATTTTCGATACCCCAATGACCGCGAATCCCGGTAGCAAATTCCTTTGCCGTGCAAATCAAACTGCTAAATAACAGACAATTTCATGATATTTATTACTCTTTTTTGTGCCAATTCTTTCTACCCTAATTAAAGATTGTATTCCAGTCTATTCTGGGTTAAATCCATTGATATTATGGAAAACTTCGAGAGTACGAGTTGTTAATTTATCTCTAGTCTTTTCTGTCTCAATTATACAAAAAATTGGTTTTCTGGTGGCAGCAATATGTTGAATATGGCGATGTAGTTTTGGTTGATTATCTAACAGGTAATAGAGCAATGGCTTAACGGACAAAAAATGTACAGTGAATTTTTATTTGTTACTGTGCCAAATTGATGTCGTTGAAAGTGTAAAGCTTGTACTCGAAAAGTGTTAAGCTTATAAGTAGTAGTAAAAACTTACAAGCTATATCAACATAAATATTTGCAACCCTAAAGTGGATAAGGCTTTACTAAATGACAAGAATTTGTCTCAACGCCATTTAAATTTTCAGTGCACATCTAGACACACTGCAAAATTTATAGTGTCAATCTTAAACCTCCAAATGTTGCATCAATGAAATTATTACCTAAAAGCTGAATCCGAATTCCTCCATTGATTTTCATTAATTCTAATACAGTTAGTTCTTGTTCTTCAATTTGATGAGAAGTTGACAAGTCAGTAACTTTAATATTAAGCATATTTCTCCTCAATTATCGTTTCTAAGGTATAGTACAATTTTGTCGAAATAACTACTTATTTTCATCCTTCTCAAGCTATATAGCAGAGTCAAGTAGTTATTTATATATATATAAATATAACTATTTTTCTGTAAAAATAAACTAAATATTCAGACATAAATCATTGAATTATGACGATTGTAAGTCCATTACGTCTCAAAAGCTCTCTTCATTTTTTATTAAAATTCTTTATCTTGAAATACTGAACTAGATGTCATCTCGCAGTTTCATTGGGGCATCAAAATTACACCTGTTGCAGATTCTTCTGAAGGAGTGTTTGATATTTCGCTCATCATCCACGCACTGCAACGAGGAGCCGCCTGTAAAGTGGATTTGTCCGACCACTGGAATTTTTGAGAGGTGGTTGAACTGCCACTGGAAAAGGTACGCGATCGCTATGGTATTCTACCCTTCTATCCGTCTTCAATGCACCTCTTTATTTTATTTATTAACCGTTAGATAACTCAATCTTTACTCATTACCAAAGGGAAATATAGTAAGTAACTATTTTGTAATGCCTTTACTAATGATTTCTCATAAATGAGTATTAAATCTAATCAGCCATTGCAGTTTAACCGCCGCCAGTTTTTACTACGTTCAGCTGTGACAGCCGGTGGCATTATGACCACAAATCTTGTATCAAAATCACCAGTTTTTGCTCAAGCCCCCGCATTTATTACCTCCGACAAAATGCGTCCTGCTATACCTTATGGCGTAGCCTGCGGAGACATAACTGACGATAGCGTGATCATTTGGAGCCGTAGTGATCGCCCTGCCAGAATGTCAGTAGAATATTCCACGAGCGAGTCTTTTCGCAACGCGCGGCGCGTTGTCGGGCCAAATGCTTTAGAAGACAGCGACTTTACAGCAAGACTTAATCTCAACAACCTACCGCCAAATCAACAAATATTTTATCGGGTAATTTTCCAAGATTTAGATTACAAAAATACCTACAGCGTTCCTGCAACTGGGACTTTCCGCACTCCCCCAATGTATAGCAAATATGGACGAGATGTATTTTTTGCTTGGAGTGGTGACACTGCTGGTCAAGGATGGGGTATCAATCCCGACTTTGGTGGAATGAAAATTTACGAAACTATGCGGAAAGTTAATCCCGACTTTTTCATCCATTCTGGCGATAATATTTATGCTGATGGCCCCATCCAATCAGAAGTCGTGCTAGATGATGGCAAAATCTGGAGAAACCTCACCACACCAGAAAAATCTAAAGTAGCAGAAACTCTTACAGAATTTCGTGGTAACTATAAGTACAATTTGATGGATGAAAACATTAAGCGCTTCAACGCTGAAGTTCCCATCCTGTCGCAATGGGATGATCACGAAACCACTAACAACTGGTATCCTGGGGAGTTTCTTCTTAGTGATGATCGCTATACAGTCAAGGATGTTTCTTTACTAGCCCAAAGAGCAAGACAAGCCTTTTTGGAATATATGCCGATCGGATATAAGAGCAATAATACAGACAAAGCAAAAATTTATCGCTCTTTTAATTACGGCCCTTCCCTGGAAATTTTCATGCTGGATGAACGCACCTATCGGGGGCCAAACACCCCTAATAGCCAGCCAGTACAAAGTAAAGAAACAGAATTTTTGGGTAGAAAACAGGTGCAATGGTTGAAAAAACAATTACAGAAATCAAAAGCAACCTGGAAAATCATTGCTAGTGATATGCCCTTAGGCTTGATAGTCCGAGATGGTAGCACTGATTTTGAAGCCTGGGCTAACGGAGACGGCCCAGCCTTAGGTAGGGAATTGCAACTTGCCGATTTACTACGATTTATTAAATACAGCCAGATCAAAAATGTTGTCTGGTTAACTGCCGATGTACATTACGCTGCTGCTCATTACTACGATCCAAACAAAGCACAATTTAAGGACTTTAAACCTTTCTGGGAGTTTGTAGCAGGGCCACTCAACTCTGGTACATTTGGGCCAAACCAACTAGAAAATACCTTTGGCCCACAATTAAAATTTCAAAGCATTCCCCCAGGTACAAGAGCAAATCGACCCCCCAGTGAGGGTTTGCAGTTTTTTGGCACTGTCAAAATTAGTACTTATACAGGGGTAATGACAGTAACGCTGCGGAATTTGGCAGGAGAAATTATTTACAGTGTAGATTTGCCACCGGAAATATAAATCATCCAGAATATAGCCAGTAGGGAAATTTCCACTTTGTCTACTGGCTGTAAATTCCAAGTGTTCGCTCCCCTTTGCCAACTCGTAACTATATGTTCATGTTGCCACAGTGCAAAGGACATTATCTTCTGAAATTGCCGCTTGGGAAGCACAACGTAATCAACAAAAATCCAGCGTCTATTGGGGTTTTAAAACCCAGGATGCACGTAAAAAAATGCAGCGTTTATATCCGAGCATTTAACATAGCAAAATTTTCTTGGCAGACTACTAGTGGTCTGCCAACCCAAAAATGCGCTTGTGAGGGCTGGGGAAAGGGGAAAGGGAAAAGGGTAAGGGATTTAAACCCTTTCCCCTTACCCCTTACCCCGCCAAGTTCCCTTGGCGTACTACTAGGCACAGGTGTTGACATTTACACCTATCATTTTGATGCAGTGTTCGGTGTGTTTCATGCTGTATCACAATCTGCTACAGAATGTTCTCAACAGCTGTGGCGCTATCGTCCCAATGTCCCGATGCACGTTTGGGTGGCCCCTCGTCCTCCTTTTGGTTATGCCGAAACCAATGCGCGGCGTATCAAACAAAGGATTCTCCAGAATAACGAAATGACGGCATTTTTGATTCGTATTGATCGGGAAACTGGTCAGCGAGGGGCTGAGAAAGATTGGGCATTGGATACCAGCTGTCAGATTGAGGCGCAGCGCAATTGGTCTATCAATAATTTACGGTCGGATCTGCGATCGCTGCTTCTTGAGATGGGCAATACTATCATTCCTGCTGGAGATGCAGCTGATGAAGGGGCTTCCCGGTGGATGAAGGCAGCGGGTATTGCCATTGATGAGGAGCATTATCGCAAAGTGGCTGATGCAAAAGATATTGATCGTAGGACTTATAGCAGCAGACAGCATCAGGATTATCTCAAGCCGGAGGAAGTTTTAGAGTGTGAGAAGTTTCGTATTCAGGACACCTACGGGATGAGCGTAACGCCGGAACTCGTGGAGAAGGACGACGGGGGCAAGTTGATAAAGAAGATTGTGGCATTGGAAGCAATCTTAGCAGCGCCAGGGGAAACAATCACTATGATCAGGGGCGAGAATTTATTACGCCGCCGGCTGTTGTTGTTGATAGAGATAAGTCAGAGAGAGATCACCTTGCCATTTGTACTGACTGGAGTAATCATTCTACCGCATGGCTCATGCGTCATCGGCTGGGATTGAGGACAGTATTAACAGATTTGATGGATGGGATTGAGGTGACGGGAACTGATACTAAGTTGCATTCAGAAATAGTATCTAGAAATGGGGCATTGCTTATCTATCTGAACCCTGAGTTACTATCTTTGAGCGCAACTCGGTATGAAGCGATGATTGAGGCGATCGCAGATTTCTCTAAACGCAATGCCTTTTTTGAGTATGATTGCGGTTGAACTTTTACGCTTGACTTATCTCCACCTTACCCAGCCTCAAGCCCCAGCCACGGAAATTCTTAATCCTCTTTCTTTAACTGTTGACTAACCCCCAAAACCAGGAATTAAACGCTTAAGAGCCCGACCAGCAACGTCACCATAGCGTAGTTCGCCACAAAGAATTTTACCCATCATTTGGGCACCAGAGGGGCGCTTAACACCAGCTTTATAGCCAATCCCAGGAAAGCGATAAAATGCTCCAGCTAGTTTTTGCGCCCAAGCCATATCACTACCCCATTGTTCGTTAATGGCTTCGCTATATTGTTCTAAAGCGTTGATATCACCAGAAAGTGCTTGATCAATAGCTACAGCCGCTAGTAAACCACTAAAAATTGAGGGTCTAATGCCTTCTGCTGTCATTGGATCAACTATGCAAGCAGCTTCTCCAGCTAAAACAGCATTTTGGGTGTGCAGTGTTTGATTACCATCCCAAATACACAGGGGATGACCATATTGCTTACTAGCTGTGAGTTCTACGTTAAATGATTTAGCGTATTCATCCAAAATCTTTTTGAAGTCTTGGGGTTCACCACCAATAAATGTACCAACGCCGATTGAATAACCATCAGCTTTGGGGAAGTTCCAGATATAGCCGTTTTTGACCAAGCCAAACTCAAAGTGAATTGTCGATTTGTTTTCTACAACGGCAGGAACTTCTGCCTCTAAAGCTCCTGCTAGGCGACGTTTACGGTCTTTGAAACCTAACCATTTGGCCATTGGCCCCTTAGCGCCATCTGCTGCAATTAAGTAGCGGCCTGTAACTGGGCTATTGGCTGTGTTTACTTGCCAATGGTCACTTTTAAACTCGATTCCTGTGACTTCTGTGCGATCGCGCAGTTCAGCGCCTTGCTTTTGGGCTTGCTGCACGAGAAAATGGTCAAACACATCTCGCCGTACCATCCAGACTGGTTCTTTTGTGGCAATTTTAGCTTCTACGGGGTCGCCCAATTTCCAGGTGAAGCGCAGGGAGTCTGCTTTTACAGAAATTGCTGGGCTAAAGTCAAAGTCAAACCATTGAGCGATCGCTGGTGACACACCACCACCACATGGCTTGTATCTTGGTAAAGATTCTTTTTCTAAAACTAATACTGAGCGACCCTTTTTAGCTAAGTGATATGCTGCTGTTCCCCCAGCTGGGCCAGCACCGATGATGATGGTGTCGTACATAATGCCTGAATTTTTTATCCTGAATTAATTGATTTTCTAGTGTATATTTGTACTCTACAATACAGATAGTGACTAGATTTTAACTGATTTTAAAAATTACTACTAAAGATTTTGTAGCATTCAGTTTTAGGTAACTCAATGTAGTTTTTGTGATTTATTGCATGACAGCTATTTGTTTTATTGAGCAGCTTTTAAAATACACTTAATTATTAACAGTAATTACAAAATTTTCACTAATTAATGAGCATTTTTGATAAATTTATAGTAAATATTCGAGCAAACACAAAGGCTGAAGAATTGATACAACATTCTTCAGCCCTCATATTTCATCCTGTCTTCAGCAAATGTTAACGTGAGTTCGATGAACCTCTCACTCACTCCCTCCCTCTCCGAAACGGAAAGGGAGGAGTAACGGAAAATTGAGCTTTTTGCTCCCCTCTCCGACACGGAGAGGTCAAATAAGACTTGTCGAACTCACGTAATGTTAGGGTAGCCAAGGACTATTAAGACTAGATGCTTTAAACAGTGGAGATGTCTTTTTCTTTTTCTACCAACAACTCGTCTATTCTGGCAGTGTATTTGTTGGTCAATTTTTGCAGATCATCTTGTTGGTCTTTTGATTCATCTTCAGAGATTTCAGAAGCTTTTTCTTGTTTGCGAATCGAATCTATAGCATCGCGGCGGATATTACGAATAGCAACACGACCTTCTTCAGCATACTTAGCAGCAAGCTTGACTAATTCTTTACGGCGATCGCTTGTTAAGGGCGGAATATTCAACCGAATTACAGAACCGTCGTTATTGGGTGTTAAACCGACATCTGAGAGGGAAATCGCCTTCTCAACAATGTTTAAACTGCTCTTATCGTAGGGTTGAATTAAAATCGTTGTGGCATCCGGTGTGCTAATATTTGCCAACGATTTTAAAGGTGTGGGTGAACCGTAGTAATCCACCTGTACTTTATCTAGTAGACTCGAATTGGCGCGACCAGTGCGAATCGTGTTAAAAGCTCGTTGAGTTGACTCAACGGTTTTTTGCATTGTACTTTCAGCTTCAGCTAATTTCACAAGAACCTCCCACAAGGGTGCCGATGGATTCTCCCATGACTGCTCGGTGGATATTACCTCGCACCGATAAGTCAAATACCAAAATTGGGATATTATTTTCTTTACACAAGGCAATCGCAGTACTATCCATTACCCGCAAATCTTTGGCTAGAACGTGGGCGTAAGTAAGGCTGGTGAAACGTTTGGCATCAGGATAGACATGGGGGTCAGCATCGTACACTCCGTCTACCTTGGTGGCTTTAAAAATCACTTCGGCATCAATTTCTGCGGCTCTTAAGGCCGCAGTGGTATCAGTGGTAAAAAAGGGATTTCCTGAACCAGCACCAAAAATTACCACCCGCCCTTTTTCAAGATGACGGATGGCACGACGACGAATATACGGCTCCGCTAATTCTTGCATAGCGATCGCAGTCTGCACCCGCGTCTGTACCCCTATTCGTTCCAACGAATCTTGTAGCGTCATGGCATTCATTACCGTGGCAATCATGCCTATGTAGTCAGCGGTTGCCCTGTCCATCCCCGCCGATGCCGCTTTGACACCACGAAAAATATTGCCGCCGCCAACGACGATAGCGATTTGAGCGCCAGTGGCTATTACCTCTGCTACTTCTTGTGCTATCTCTTTGACCACTTCTGGATCAATGCCATAGCCCATGTTGCCCATTAAGGCTTCACCACTCACTTTGAGTAAAACCCGTCGGTAATTCGTTCCCATGAAGTTACGCTTTATCAAAAAAGTTGCAATTGCCTCCAATTTAAGATAGCAGTACAGTGACCATCTATGTCTAGTTACGCCAAATCAATGAGGTTCCCACTGGCTCTGTCTCTGTTAGGATAATTGCTTGACCTTTAAATAAACAGGCGATCGCATTTTTTAAATAATCTTCTCCCATAGATAATGCATCTTCAGGATGATTATCAATTTGACCTTTGTAGCGTAGTATACCAACTTTATCGATTAAAAAAGCCATTGGTGTTTTACTAGCACCAAAACTACGGCTGACATCCTGGGTTGAATCCCACAGGTAAGGGAAATTCAATTGATAATTTTGGGCAAAAGTTTTCATATTTTCAAAACTTTCCATCGGATGTCCATTTACATCACTCCCGTTCATGCCAATCAGTGTAAAGCCATCTTTGGCAAATTCTGCTTGAATGTTTTTTAGCCTATCTAAATACAAGCTGACATAAGGACAGTAATTGCATAAGGAAATAACGCCAACCGCACGAAAACTCTGTAAATAACGGCTGAGATGGTGTACTTGATTGTCAATTCCTGGCAGTTCAAAATCTGGCGCGTAGCTACCAACAGGAGTATAAACTTTTTCTAGTATGGTCATCTTCTTTGGCCGCAAGGAACTAAAAACAAAAAATATAGGTTAAATTTAGCGTCAATTTATCTGGTGCAAACCAACCTTATAGTTGATGCTTGATATTCAATGATTTTACAGACCAACTTAACTACCGTAAATTGTGAAACTACTGAATCTACCACCGATGATAATTTCATTACATTACATATAAATACATGGTAATTTTTACATACGTAACTCCAACAATTTGATGAGTGCATGGGAGTTGGTTGTGGCTAGCTTTGAAATACTAACTTCTGTAATCAGGCTAGGATCTTAAGGAATAAAACATCATGCTAGAAGCTCCCCTATCTGAGGATCTTATAAATTCTTATCAAAATCATCATCCTGATGTTTGTGGTCAGCAGTTTTACATCTTTGCTTTACATTTATAGCTATATATTCATCAATTTCTTATGAAGACTTCTACAACCGCATTGAACTCAACAAAAACTTGGAATTGGCGAGGTTTTTCCATAAACTATCAAACTCAAGGAACTTCTGGTGCAGCGATTGTGTTGGTGCATGGTTTTGGAGCCTCATGGTGGCACTGGCGAAAAAATATACCCGTACTGGCAGAAAATTGTCGTGTTTTTGCGATTGATTTGATTGGTTTTGGTGGTTCTGCTAAACCTCAACCAGGTGACGAAATCGCCTACACACTAGAAACATGGGGACAGCAAGTAGCAGACTTTTGCCGTGAAGTAGTGGGTGAACCAGCTTATTTAGTAGGAAATTCTATAGGCTGTATTGTGGCTATGCAAGCAGCAGTTAGCAACGCGGATGTAGTTTTGGGGGTTGCCTTGATTAACTGTTCTCTCAGGTTACTGCACGATCGCAAACGGTCAACTTTACCCTGGTCTCGTCGTGTGGGCGCTCCAATTTTACAACGCCTATTATCTATTAAACCAATTGCTAATTTCTTTTTCAATCAAGTTGCTAAACCTAAAACAGTGCGGAAGATTCTATTGCAAGCCTACGCTAACGCCGAGACAGTGACAGATGAGTTGGTAGATATTCTCACTGCACCAGCTAGCGACCCTGGCGCTGTAGCCGTATTTGTTGCCTTTACTGCTTATTCTACAGGCCCCCTACCAGAAGATCTCTTACCACTGCTACCTTGTCCTGCCATTATCTTGTGGGGAACTGCTGACCCTTGGGAACCTGTAGATTTAGGCCGAGAGCTAGCCAACTACCCACAAGTATTAAAGTTTATTCCTCTGGAAGGAGTAGGACATTGCCCCCAAGATGAAGCTCCTGAATTAGTTAATCCGATTTTAAAGGATTGGATTCATGAACAATCAGTAGGATAAGACTCTACGAAATCAAAAGAATAATTGATACTCCAAGAATTTTATAATTTTGCTGTATCTTGACAAACTTTTTTTCTGCGAAAGGTCAACGGGGTAGAGGACACATATATAGGGAAAAGGAATTAAGCACTATTTCCATCTAGTATAAAAAATAAGTAAAAAGTCAGGTGCTAGGGTAGCACCTGACTTAATTGTCTTTATTCTATTGAGTTAATTCCTCAAGAGAATATGGAAGACTTTCTCAACTCACTCAAAATTTAATTCATGTTGAGTGATGTGAGTTTTATCCTCCTAATACTAACTACTACATCCACATCCACCAGTTTCACCACCTACACACTTAGAATATGGTGTTACTTTGATTTTGTGGCCGACATACATAGTTGCTCCACCGCAGTCGCCGTTGGATGAACCACATGAGTCTTCTTTGTCATCATCCTTTTTACAACATCCAAATCCACCAGCTAAGAACTGCTGTTCTTCTGCTGATAAATCCACAAGCAAAGGAAATGTGATCATTTGGTTTGACATAATTATTTGCCTCACTTACATTACATAGGTGTTGTTCACCTATGACTCTGTTATAAACATTTTATTTTGCAAATAAATGACTCTTTAGTCTTAAAACAAATGTGAAATATTTATGTCTTAGGTATTGTATTGAAATAGCTAAATTGTACTATTAAACTTTGGAGTTTGTTCTTTAGTTGATATTAATAGAAAAATACACCCACAAAAGCAAAATGCTTTAATGGGTGCAAAAACACGGTTAATACATTGAGTAATACCGCCAAAATAATTCATCAAATACTCGAAATTCTTTGCATCATTCTTAGTGATGTTAGAGAAAGTTAATTGCTAACTTATAGAAATCCTACTTGAATTTTGCTGAGTATGCTGAAAAATAAACATTTATCAGCCATGTTTTTAGCCTACTTGGTTTTTCAAAAATCAAATCAGAGGCCTATATTAGCTATCTTTTTGAACTAACATCCTAAATGAATATTAGAGACTGATCAAACTCTCTCAAAATATAATTCACTCAAGATGAATTATATGAGTTTTATCCTCCGCATACTCATTACATCCACTAGTGATGCCACTTACCAGTTTCATCATCTACACACTTATAAATTGGTGTTACTGTGATTTTGTAGCCGACATACATACTTCCTCCACCGCAGTCGCCGTTGGGTGACTCATATTTATCTGTTTTTTCACAATCACCATACTCTTTACCACCGCCGTACTTTTTACGACTATAGGACTTAGACCATCCAAATCCACCAGCTACAAACTGCTGTTCATCTGCGGATAAATCTACAAGCAAAGTAGATGTGATCATTTGGTTTGACATAATTATTTGCCTCACTTACATTACATAGGTGTTGTTTACCTATGACTCTGTTATAAACATTTGATTGGGAAAATAAATGATTCTTTAGTCGTAAAAAAAATAAAAATATTATGTATTTGGCATTATAAATAATCATCTTAAATAGCATTTATTATTAAGCATTATAAATCGTTTGTACAAACAATTATGCACAAAATTATATAGTTATTTGGTATAAAGAAATAGCACCCATGATGGCAAAATACCTTCATGGATGCGAGAATATGATGACTACATTGAGTAATATTTTAAAAAGATATTCATCAAGTAGTCAAAACTATTTGCATCTTAGTAGTGATGTGACAGAAAGCGAAATATTAACCTATTACCTATCTTTTTGATCTCATGTCCTTAAAAAATATAAAAGACTGACCAAACTCTCTCAAAATTTGATTACTTTGAAGAAAGTTAATTGTATAAGTCTTTTTTGTCATTACTAATTACAAGCGTCTCTTACTGGTCAACAAAGCCTAAAATGCGGACGGGAAACGTTTTACCTTCACTAGTGTCTGTGAGATGACCGTTGACGATTATATCAGGTCTGCTTCCTTGTTGACATTTTGGCATTCCACAACCTTGTTTTCTTCTTCCATAACATTGTCCTCCAGTTAGAAGCTCTTGTTGCTCTGTAGATAGCTCTGTAAAGAAATTAGACATCATGATCGATTTCCTCAATTTTGTGCAAAGTTTTTAGGTAGCACCCATGCAGATAAAAACATCATTATGGGTGTAAAGTCACGGCTAAATATTTGAGTTATACCGTGAAAAAATGAGTGTTAAGTAGCCAAAATTATTTGCATTGTAAGAGAGAGGAGAGCAGAAAAATTAGTGTTAGGATAAACACTTTTACTTCTGGTCTCCATGGCATAGTTTAAAGCTTTAGAGAACATAGAATTGTTACCACACTTTCTCAAATATGCTTGATATTGAGTAAGTTATGTAAATCTATCTCTTCCCCTGATTTATTGCAAAGGTTAAGATTTTTTTAACTTCCTAACGCGAACGATACTTCTGCTTTTAATTAGGTAAACCCCAGATTTTTTATCAAACATAGAGTCAGAATATTCGCTGTCGTCAGAACCTTCGTCTTCTAAGTTTGTTTCACTCTCTGTCTCTGTTTCATCTCCATTAACTCCACCAGCTAGGAGTTGTTGTTGTTCTAAGGATAAATCTGCAAGTAGTTCGGACATCATTAGAGTTGACATAAATTATTTGCCTCACTTACGTAAATAGGTGTTATTTACCTATGTTTTTATTATTAACTATTGCCCTTGTTTTTAAATTATTCTTTGGTTAGATAATATAAAAAAATATATACTTCTTTTGACTCATGAATAGCAAATCAATAACTAATTTAATTAAACTATTTAAAATGCTTGAAATTGAATATCTTAATTTTCAAAATTATAATAAATTTGCTATCCATCAATATGGATCAGTCAGACGCGATTTATCGCGTCTCTACATAAGGCTTTTTGGCTTAAATTAACGGTATTGGTATGGGCTAAAAACAACTTATATTGACTTTTTAAAGTGTACTATGGGTGGGCATTGTCCACCCCTCCTTTAAGTTTAAAATGTGCGAATTTCTTCCTACAGCAAATTGGATTGCTATAGGATTAGTTTTTGGCATTAAGTAAAATTTTCACAGTGATAAAAACTTCAAATGTTCTCCTTGTTGCGAAAGAAAACTTTCTGGAGTGCCTTGCATTTGTATCTGACCTTTATCTAGTAACACAATCCAATCTGCCCTATTGATGACACTAGGTCGATGGGTGATCAAAATTGTAGTTCTGCCTTTGCGGTATTCTAGAAGTTGATCTAGTACTTGAGATTCACTAACTGGGTCTAATCCCGCAGTTGCTTCATCTAAAATCAATACAGGTGGATCAGTAAGAATTCCTCTGGCGATCGCTAATCTTTGTCTTTGTCCACCAGAAAGATTTGCTCCAAATTCTCCTAAAACAGTTTGATAGTTATTTGGAAGTTGACTGATAAAGCCGTCTGCATCAGCAATATGGCAAGCTTTGACAACTTCTTCAAAGGAGATATAAGGTGTTCCTAAGCGGAAGTTCTCTAAAATCGAGCGACTCCAGAAATGCGGTTCTTGGGGTACATAAACCACTTGTTGTCGCAGACAATCTAGGGAAATATCTTGAATGTTATAAAAACCAATCCGAATATTGCCAGAAGTTGGCTGATATAAGCCTCCTATCAGTTTTGCTAAGGTACTTTTACCACAGCCAGATTTACCAATCAAAGCTATAACTTGTCCTCCAGGCAGCTTGATGGAAAAATCTTCTAATAAGTCAACTCTACCAGGGTGGTGAAATGTGAGATGAGAACAACGAATATCTACATCACCAGGAATTTGTGCAATAGGTTTTTGACTACCTCCGACCACTTCTGGTGTAGCATCAATCACTTCCAAGAGGCGAGAGATGGCTGTTTGAGAGCGAAAATATTCATCAGTTAAGCCAACTAAAGAATCAATCAAATTCAAAACATTAATCTGTAGGGCGTTAAAAGCCAACAATTGACCGATGCTCAATTCGCCCTGAATCACTAGGATACTCCCCATACCCAGTAAAATAATACCGCCGATTGTAGAAAGAAAATTCGCAACGGTATTATTGATAATTCCGATTTGGGTGGTGCTGAAAGTAAGATTAGCAAGGCGACCAAAACGACTTTGAAATTCATCCCAAAATTGGGGAGCAGCATTTGTAGTTTTGAGTACCTGTGCGCCCTTAAATGTTTCTACTAAAACGCCTTGATTTTCAGCACCCAAAACCAAAAGACTACGCGTCTTTTGTTGGAGGATAGGTAAAAAAGGTAGGGTGGATAGGGTAATTAAAGTGCCAATAAAAACAACTGCTAGGGTCAACTTCCAGCTATAAAACAACATGAAGTTGAAAGAAATTACGGCAACAAAAAACTGGCTAGGTAAAAGAACCACAATCTGTGATACTAATTGATTGATATCATTGATATCTCGCAGTCTGCTGGTGATTTCGCCACTACGGCGAGCTTCATAGTAATTTAAGGGCAATTGCAGAATTTTTCGCCCAAACTCCAACACTAGACCTAATTGCAGCCGTTGACCAAAATGAGCAATCATGGTGGCTTGCAGTAATCGCAGACTACTGCTGAACAATGTCATAACCACAACAGCCAACACTACAACAGTGAGTAACTGGGTATCTCCTCGCACCAAGACATCATCTGTGAGGATTTGGATGAGGATGGGAGTACCTAAAGCGAGTAGACCCAGGACAATGTTGATCATTAAAACATGAGTTAGCAACCCACGATAAGGCAAAATCCGCTTCAAAAACCGTCCTAAACCACCTTTCGCCTCTTCTTTGGGTTGCTCAAAAAAGCGGTCTGGATCTGGCTCTAGTAAGAGCATCACCCCATTCCAAGCTGTTGTTAGCTCTTCTTTGTTGACATAACGGATGCCCACAGCAGGATCGGCTATTACGTACTTCTTACCCCGTTGGTCATATAAAACAACCCAGTGGTAGCCTTGCCAATGTATAATTGCTGGCAGCTGAATTTCTTTGATTCTATCGATGACTGCTGGCGAAGCTTTAACTGCTCTGGCATTAAAACCTAGAGTTTCACATCCTCTTTTTAGACCCAACATGGTTGTTCCTAGCTGTCCAGTTCCTACTGCTTCTCGGCTGCGATTGATGCTTAAAAACCGTCCGTAATGTTTGCAAATCGCCGCTAGACAAGCTGCTCCACAGTCTTCTTCGCTCAACTGTAAAATGGACTGATATTTTTTTTTGAATAGATCAAACATAGTTACTAGACCTATGAAGTTGGTATACAAACTTTGGATTTGGATTAAAAGTTTTAATCCAAAATTGAAAATTCAGTCAGGTCAGCAATTATGAAATTAAATTTCGGTGATTAATTTTGCTTTGCGGAGTATGAATTGAAGTACTGTTTCTTCACGGGAAATAATATCGGCTCTACCTTCCATCCCAGACTTGAGATGACACTGGCGATCGCCTCTACCTACATGTAAGGTTTGCGGCTCAATCGTAACTTCGTAGGTAGCTATAGCCGCCTGTGGTGTGTTGAGCGTTGTAGGATTTTTGACAGTTAAGGCATCTGGTGCAACTGTTTTGACGGTTCCTTTGAGAGTGCCGTAGTCTGGATAGGGGCAAGCAGAAACCTGCATCTGGACTTTTTGACCTACTTTTACTTTGTCAATATTTTGAGCTGTCACCTCAGCTTTAATCAGTACTGGGGCATTTAGAGGAGCAATTTGAGCAATAGCTTCACTTGGTTGTACTACCTGACCAGGGTTGCGAAGTTTTAGTTGCAGTACAGTCCCAGCGATTGGTGCGCGAACTATAGCCTTATTCAGGTCATTTTCTACTTGTTGTAAGTCTTTACCAGTACTAGTGAGTTGCTTTTGGAATTCTAGACGTTGTTGAAGCAGAGTTTCTCTTTCTTTTTTCAACGCTGCTAAGCTAGCCTCACCTCTTGCCCGTTCTTGCTCAATCCGTTCAGATGCTACTGTAACGGTAGCATTACTAGGATTGATCGCAGTTTGGGCTTTTTGTAGATTAGTTTGGGCGATCGTCAGGGCTTGGTCTTTTTCTTCTAGGAGGTTTTTAGCGTTAGCTTTAGCTTGTTCTAGTTTGGCTTCAGCAGATATCACTGCTTGGTCTTTTTCTTCTAAAAGGTTTTTAGCATTAGCTTTAGCTTGTTCTAATTTGGCTTCAGCAGATATCACTGCTTGTTCTTTGTCCTCCAAAAGATTTGTAGCATTAGCTTTGGCTTGTTCTAACTTGGCCTCAGCAGACTTCACTGCTTGTTCTTTTTCTTCATAGAAATTGCGAGAAATTGCACCTAATGCTACTATCGGCTGCAATCGGTCTCGTTGCACCCTAGCTAAGGTCAAAGCTGCTTCTGCTTCTTGTACAGTTGCCGTTATGAGTTTTTCTTGCTGCAATCTATCTCGTTGTAACCTAGCAAAAGTCAAAGCTGTTTCTGCTTCTTGTACAGTTGCTGTTAAGAGTTTTTCTCGCTGTAATCTATCTCGCTGTACTCTAGCTAAAGTCAAGGCTGCTTCTGTTTCTTGTACAGTTACTGTTAAGAGTTTTTCTCGCTGTAATCGGTCTTGTTGCACTTTAGCTAAGGTTAATGCGGCTTTTGCTTGCGTCATCTCAGCTAAAGCTTTAATTTGCTCGTCTGCATAGTTGCGTTGAGTACCTCCTAGTTCAGCTTGTGCAGCGATAATTGTGCGGTTAATTAAGTTTGTTTGCGCTGCTATTTGAGTATCGACTTCACCAAGTTGAGCATCGATTTGACTTAGTTGTAATTGACTCTGCTGAATACTGTTTTGTAGCTGACTTTTTTGAGTTTGCAGACGAGAATCATCGACATAAGCAATAACTTCACCTTCGGTGACTACCTGATTATTTTTAACGCTAATTTTTTCAACGGTGCCAGTAATAGCAGATTCAACAACTCGCAGTTCTCCTATCGGTCGGATAGTTGCAGGGGCTTTGACGGTAACTTTATATTTGAGAATAGATGTCAGACTCATACCTGCTACAAAAATACTCAGCAGAAATCCCCCGCCAATGTTTATCCACTTACCGATGTGCGGAAGAAACTCATTAGCTTCAACTGTAGGAAGCTGCTCTGGAATCGGTTCATTTAAACTATGCCAGAAATTCTTTTCTTCGCGACCTATAAAGTTCACGGTATGTACCTTAATTATGGTTATTTAAATGTTGTGTCTGTTGATTTGGAAGAATCTTGCAACGCGAATCTATATGACTTGATGGCAACTCGTACCAAAAAGCATCTACGGCTTATTCATACAGGAGGAATACGAAAATTCCTGTAAAAATGGGTCTTTAGTGTGATATTTACTAAATGGCAATATCAGCTGCTAATAGTAGCCACAATCCTGTTTTACGATCAGTTATAATCGTCAAAGGGGAATGAGAAGGGTATGCGCGACACGCAAAAATTATCTTTCTCAAATCTCAAACGTGGATAATGCGTTGAGACCACGGAGGAAAACGCTCAAACTCCCTCAAAGTCCTCACTTACGTTGAGCGAGTAGCAACAACCTCCTCCAGTCCCCTTTTTTATATTTAGCACAAGGATTGCAGAGATTTACTCGCAGATTTGTCGTTCAATGCATCTAGTTAAAGTCCTAAATCTTACAAAAAGAAAAAGGCACCAAGGCTCTAGCAGTATTTAATACCATAACTACTAACTGGTAGGTTTTCAGTTAGGATAAGAAACCACGTTAGTACAACTATTGAATATCTAGGAATCTCTACTTAACTAAGTGTTGTGTTGCCTAAATATACAATGATAGTTGCCAAAGTTAAGCTTGTGAATCAAGCCTAAAACATTTTGTGCTGTATTATTCTAATCAAGGAAATTGCTGTTGTTGCTTTAGGGATAAGAAGTGCTTGTACCCTGTAAAGCGGCGAGGTGCTAGAGCAAAATTGCTGCAACTCATTTCAAGATCATCGTTCAGCGAGAAACAGTTGTTGTTGATCAAAGAACGCGATTATTTTATATGACATGATTGTTAGCCTCACTTACACAATCAGATAGACAGACCACCTAAGTACTCAACTATAAGCACTGTTTGTCAGGAATTCATAAACCTAGAGATAGAAATCAAAGTTGTATATTTACTCCTCAAAGTAGATATAAAAACTTCTATTTTTTATAGATATACGAATGTCTCCAGAGGTAAAATAGCTAATTGTCGATGCTTTTGAAGCTATCTGGAGTATTTAAACGAATATTCATAGAGTTTATGATCAAAGCTCATAGAAAAATAAACCCTACACGTACCATTTTTTTTCGCTTAAAAGTTTGAATATGAGGTAGTATAGTTGGTCAATAACCACTTAAAGCAGTGAAGTCACAAAGTATACTAAAAACCTCTCTTTGTTGTAAAGAGAGGTTTAATGATCACGAGAACACCAATTTATTTTTATTGAGAAATACTTAAGAAATCAGCTAACTGCCGAAGCTGCTGCTGCTGCTGGTTAAATTGCTTTTGTTCTGGTGTTAAGATATCGCTGTCAATTGGCTGGCGCATATCCCATTGCCACTCAGCCAATATAAGTAAACTCATCATGATGATGATGCCAGTAGCAAGAAACTGCCATTGACCAAAACAAGGCATAACTGCAATTCCCAACAGATGAATCATTGCTGTTATCAAAAAAGTACGCGATCGCAAAGCCAACGCTGTACACAAGTAACCAATACTACTCAATCCCAACCATAAGGGACACAGACGCATCAAAACTTCACCCCAACCACAAAAAATGCTTGCGTCGGTGATTAAAACACCCCCTAACATCAAAATCACCCAACAATATACAAGCCAACGCACTTTTTCTACACTTACCCAAAACCAAGTCAAAATTACCATGCCTATGGTACCGACGAAAGTCAGTACTGACCACAAAACTGCTTGTGTATACCAACTGATGGGTAGAAATTGGGCTGTCAGGAACATACCTGGACATATTAGACCCCATAAGATAAAGACCTGATCTATGCGGGTGTAAAGCCCAGACAAAACTCTCAGTTGACCAATTTTTAAATTGAAGCGTACTAAGCCTTGCAAGTCTTGAATATCTAAAGCTTCCTGTTTATCACGCAGTAGTGGTTGAGAGATGGGTAAAACAGTCATTCAGAATTTTTATTTAAAATAAAATCATTACTTGGTGAAGTTTAACAAATAATTTAATATTTTTTAACTAAAATTCTGAGAAGTGGGCGATCGCTACCAACTGAATGTGCTATCAAGTTGGCCATAGCTGAAATAAGGCAAAAGCAAGGGCTGCACTACCTAAAGGAACTGTCAAATTATCAACACCTAAAAATGATACGGCTTCTAAGCCAGTAGCTACTAAAGCAACCGCCAGTGAGACTACCCAAGTTTGCCAGGTGTTTCCTTCTACACCCAACAAAATTAAGCTGCTGACCAGATAGCTGACTAAAGCCATAGTAAAGGAGCCTTCCCAGCTTTTTTGCGCTCCGAATATTTTATACTGATGTTTACCAAAACGTTGCCCAATCAAGGCCGCTAGTCCATCGCCCCATGCCATCACCATAATTCCTATGGCTGCATACTGCGGCTGTTGCAAGTGCCAAAAATAAGCAACTAAAATGCCTACACTGACAGCATAAAAAAATGTTCCTAAACTTTGACGACCGACGCTATTAATACCAGGGAGAATAGGAAATCTGTATGACAACAAGGTAACGGCACTCGCTAGAATTGAAGCCGTAATGCCTACACTCGCAGGTACATCAAGCCACCAAGCCAGCAAAATTACATTGCCAGTACCAATATGAACAATCTTGCGTAAGATTTCTGGCTCACCATTGGCGAAACGTTTTACCACCCATGCGATTAGGAGGACGAGTAACACCCAAACTGCAACTATTGTAATTTGCAGCCACAAAGATGGAATTGAGGTTAAACCGGGAACTGAAGTAAACAAAGATCTTACAAGATGGGTAATTTTTACCTTTGTTACTAATTTATAAGATTTAGGCGATTGCAATGAAATTATTATTGATTTGGCTGATTCGGGGCTACAGAATGTTTATTTCGCCACTGTTTCTCCCGACTTGTCGCTTTCAACCAACTTGTTCAATGTACGCCATCGAAGCAATTGAAAGGTTTGGTGTGTGGCGCGGTGGCTGGATGGCAGTTCGGCGCATTTTGCGTTGTCACCCATTTCATCCAGGTGGTTATGACCCTGTACCAGAGTTACCAGCAACGGTTACGGGGCATTGTTGTCATTTTGAAAGGGAACAGGAAAATTCCCATAACTAACTATAGGACTCATATTTGATTTCTGAACAAAACTCAGTACACTTTCTTGAAAAGTTCTCCGGCAGGAGTATCTCCCCGGCAGACTTTCCGCTTTATTTCTTCTTACCTATTCCCTGTTCCCTGTTCCCTTACTACGCAAATGATTTCAGGAATCAAAGCAGATTCCTATAGTACAGTGGGCGCGGAAATAAACCACCCATTCCAAATCAATGAAAAGTTTGCTCTTGGGGGAAACCTCAAGAGCAAACTTTTCGCTGTATTCGTTTTTAATTTTTAATTTTTAATTTTTAATTTTTAATTTTTAATTCCGCCTCGCGCTACTAGGCAGGAGGAGCAAGTTTCATCAGATGACGCACGGCTTGTTCTATATCTTGTTCTTTTATTAAAGATTCTCCTACAAGAACCGCATGTGTACCAGCCTCGCCTACCAGTAATAAATCATTATGTGTGTACAATCCTGACTCACTGACAATTATCACACCCAAGTCTTGTAATTGCGATCGCCTAGCTGCGATTAATCTTTGAGTTGTGCTGGTATCGATTGTAAAATCTTCTAGACTCTGATTGTTAATTCCTATTAAACGAATATCGTCTAGCTTCAGTACCCGATCTAGTTCCGTCAAGTTATGGACTTCTACTAAAGCGTTCATCCCCAAATAATGAATCACTCGCAACAAGTCTTGGAGTTCCCTATCTGTCAAAATGGCGGCGATGAGTAGTACTGCATCTGCTCCCGCTGAGCGTGCTAAATAAATTTGGCACGGGTCAATGATAAACTCTTTGCACAGTAGGGGTAAAGATATTTTCTGGTGGATTGCACGCAGACTTTCAAAACTGCCATGAAAGAATGATGCTTCAGTGATTACAGATATACAAGCAGCACCACTTCGTTCGTAAGCTTTGGCGATCGCTATTGGGTCAAAGTCTGCTCTGATAATTCCATGAAGTGGTGATGCTTTTTGGATTTCTGCAATCAGACTGGGTCGATGAGGACTCTGTTGCAAGGCTGTCAAGAAATCTCGCACAGTTGGAGCCGCAGTTAATTGACGTTGTAAGGAAGCCAAAGACATCTGTTGGTGCATTTGTATGACTTCTTGCTTTTTGTGCCACACAATCTCTCTGAGAATGGGTTGCAGACGGGTATTAACAGGAGTGAGTGGGTAAATCATAAGCTGCGACAAATCTGGAGATGGGGTGACTCAAAAAGTATGAAGTATGAAACCGCGTTCCTACCCTGGGGGAACTTCTCCGCCTAAACTAAAAATTTTTTATTGATCAAACTTGTTGCGAATATTGAGATTGTATTCACTACTTAACAGTAGGTGATTACGAGTCTAACTAATCCAGTTTGGCTTCATGTCAAAAACTTCTTTATTTTCAACTTCTTTCATCTTAGAACCATCTGTTAAGTAGTTATTTTTTAGGAGTCGAATATAGGTGCGATAAGGTATATAGTCTATAGGGTTATAGCCAGAAAAACGTAGAATTAAGACACATGCCCAGGAATATTTGCCGGCAATAATTGCTTTAATTATCTGATCGATTTGTTCGGTATTGATTTTATTACCAGTCTGGGAACTATAAGTAGTATTCATTCTTTGATGCATAATCTTTCCTCATTTGGTAAAGTTTGCAATTTTGAATGTAGGCAATTGTTCCGTGAAGATTGATGTTTTATTATCTAAAATCGAAAATTATGTTTTTTGAAAGTCTGTCGACTGTCTAGTAGGATAGCAAACCTTTGATGATTACAAAGGGGTTTTAGAAATAGGGGTAAATTTAACCAGTCAGCATTTTTATCTGCCTAATAAATATCTAGTTAAATCAGCCCCTACGAATGACCCGTATTGCAGAATTAGCTTCTTTTTTAAGACTACTCAATCTTCAGCAACAGATACATGTCTAATTTTTTGGTAGACTTATCTTTTTTTTCTCTTTTGTAGTTTATTACTTGTTGTAAACGAAAAATTTTGTTGAATACTATTTTTTATAAAACTTGGAAATTATACAAATTTACATTTAGACATAGAAAAATCTCAATCTCCAGACTCTTTTTTGATTTTGTCTTTTTAATTTACCATTTCTACTTGTTCAGATACTAATTTAGTATGCCTCGGTCATTACAGTAGCATATACTACAAATTATACTGAACTTAACCCTGATCAGTTTGATTCGCTTATGATCAGTATAAGTAAAAACAAAGTATTTAAAAAATGTGCTTATAAAAACAGTAGTACGTAGATTACATACGTAGTGATCATGCCAAATATTAATGAGCAAACAATATTTTAAATTTCATTTAGCCGAAATTACACGATAATTGTTACTTATAAATTAACTTAACCATTTAGTACACAAGTGATAAAACATACTTTATTATTACCCAGGAAAAAATTTACACATGTAAAAACTGAGTAATACCCCGCTGTCACAGATGCCTAAAATCAAGTTACCAAAACCCTCGCTAGGATATGAGTCATTTAAGACTTAAAAGCTTTCTACATCAGGTAATTTTAATTGTGAATAAAAATATGAGTGAGTTGATTCAAGGCTAATAGCTTGATAATAGCATTATTTCAGCCGTGTTTTAGTACTCAATATCGCTTCAGTCTAAGATTTTGTGTTTATCAATACATTTACTCTTAACATTTTTTATTTCTTTTGAAAGATGTTTTAACAATATACATGTGATGTTTAATAAAAATGTATTCCCTATGAAAGATGACTTAGCATATTATTATGTAGTTAAATCCCTGAAAGAGTAGAAGTAAAAAATATAAAATTATGGACAAAAAAACTTCGTTTTAACTTAAAAATGAAATGTTAAAAACATCTAAATTTGAATTGGAATAATAATATGAATCGTGATGCAAAGATAAAATTATGTCGGTACTCTTTATTTGTAAATAAAAAATAATTCAACTTATTTAATATTGCTGTCTTAAAATGTTGACTCACCTATTTAATTTGGCTGAAATTAGTTATATATAGTTTTCTGTATGCAAGTGCATAAAAGACTGAATGTGATTGCAAGTTGTTTATGACTATACAATCTAATTTTGTCTTAACTATCAACTTATTTATAACAAGTAATTTATATTAAATGAATAATAAAAAAACATTGTTTCTTTATGTAACCAATATTAAAGTGTTCACTCAATATTGGTAAAATCATATTTACAATAACATTGTTAAGTATTTTTCGCTTTAATTCGTTCTTCGATAATTTAGTAGTGCAATCAGGGTTTTAAATGATTCGGATTAACACTAATTAATGGCTATAGTACCAATTGATTTAAAGGAGTGGTGAAAGTGTAGTCTGGTAACTATTACGTTCGTTCAATCTAAATTTCAATTGGCGCTACAGCCATAAGCAAAGTTGAAATTTGCTGATTTCTTGGTCAATGAAGCTATAGGGCAAGGGGGTTTTTCTTTTTTATGAGTAGCCTCGAAGCTGATAATAATATCACTGCACAAATGAGAGCTTTGGGGCTATTTTTCCTACCCCTTAGAGGTTGTTTGAAAAGTCTAATTTATTACTCGCCCTGGCGACTAGAAGTCGCGCGCCACTTGCTTCTCCCAAGGGTAGACGCTGCGCGAACAAGTCGGGGAACCGCAAGGGCGCAGTGGCTTGGCTACACGGACAGGACGCGTAGCGGCTTCCCTCCGGGAAGGCCACCTGCGTGGGTTTCAAACCCTTGTTTTTACATTAGTCCGCGCAGGCGGGCTTTGTTTGTGTAGTAGCGAATTATATTCGCCCAAAACTTTTCAAACATCCTCTTAAAGGGATGTGCTTCTTGCCGACTTTCGCTGACGAAGTAGTAGAGTTAAGAATGCAAAAGTGGTTTGATGAATTAAATGATGCTATAGAGTATGTACAACAGGAAGTTTGTGAATTGCAGAAGAAGGAGACAGAGTTAGAAACATCTGTTTCTTTACTGCGTTCTACTCTGGAATCTACTGCCAATGGTATTGTTGCAGTAAGTTTTGCCGGTCATATCGAGAGCTTTAATCAGAAATTTGTGGATATGTGGCAAATCCCAGATTCACTGATGCTGTCTAGGAATTTTCTTCAAGTAAGTACCTTTTTCGAGAACCAATTAAAAAACCCAGAAGCTTTTCTTGCAGTTCTGGAGAAGGTATCCGTCCAACGTGATTTTGAGAGTTGCGATATTCTAGAACTAAAGGATGGGAGAATCTTCGCTCAATACTCTAAACCTCAGTGTTTGGATAACGAAATTATCGGTAGAGTCTGGAGTATTTGGGATATTAGCGCAGTTCAAAAGACTAAAAATGCATTATGGCTAAATGAAGCTATATTTTGCACTTTGGCAGAAACGACGGATGCTAATATTTTTGTAATTAGAGGTTCGCATCTATCATACGTCAACCCCGCCGTGGAGGTACTTACTGGCTACACAAAAGAGGAACTATTAACTGGCTTTGATATTGGCCAACTGCTCAAGAATAAAGACTCCGAATATCAGGAGATATCTATTTTAACAAAAGATGGTACTGAGCGCTGGCTGGCTTGTACAGTTGCAATGTTTGATTTCGAGGGTACGCCAGTGGAAATGATTGCAGGTATTGATATCACTGATTCCAAACAGGCAGAATCAGAATTCCGTCAGGCTTTAGAACAAGTAAAGCAACTAAGCGAACAAAGAGCGAATTTTGTTTCTATGGCTTGCCATCAATTACGCACGCCACTGAATGTTGTTTCAGTCTCTAATAGCTTACTGCAAAAACGTATTGATGAACGAACAACAGCAAAAATGCGATCGCTACTTGATCACATTCAAACAGCTGTTGAAAAGCTCAGCCAGATGTTAAATGATATCTTGTTATTTGCACAGGCAGAAGCAGCAAAACTCAACTTCGAGGCCAAGCCACTTGATTTGGTTCGGTTCTGTAATAAGTTAGTAGCACAAATGCAGCTCAGTAGCGCTCAGAATCCCATCAATTTTGTGAGTCAATATAACTCTTTAAGCGCTGATGTGGATCAAGAACTTCTAGAGCGTATTCTGAAGAACTTGCTCGACAATGCCATTAAGTATTCTCCAACTGGTAGCGCGGTTGATTTACAGCTTACTTGTGAACACGAGAAAGTAATTTTCCAGGTAATTGATAGAGGAATTGGTATTCTAGCAGCAGACAGACAAAGACTTTTTGAGCCATTTTATCGAGGTAACAATGTTAAGAATCTATCCGGTACTGGACTGGGTTTATCGATTGTCAAAAATCTTGTAGATTTATATGGTGGTCAAATTACTATCGAAAGTGAGGTTGGTATAGGTACTACTGTGACTGTTGTGTTGCCATCGATGAAACCAAAGCTCACTTCTATACAAATTTTTTAAGTACCTAAACAAAATTAATTATACATTTTCTATGTTCCCTATTCCCTGTTCCCTTTCTGCTACTGATAACTTTAATTCTGCCTAACCACTGATAGCTGACTCAGCACAGAGTTTGGTCATTATTCCCTGCCAAAAATTCTAGTGAGAGAAAAATGATGCATAAATCGTCGAAAACAATTCTCGTAATTGAAGATGATGCTCCTACCCGCCATCTTTTCTTAGACATTCTTGAGGCTGAAGGTTTTGACACAATAGGTGCTGAAAATGGTCTAATTGGCATTGAAAAAGCACAGAAGCATTTACCAGACTTGGTGATTTGCGATATTGCTATGCCGGATATGGATGGTTACGGTGTTTTGAATACGCTGCGTCAACATCCTATAACAGCAGTTATTCCCTTTATTTTTCTTACTGGTAGTGACACTAAAGCATCTGTTCGTAAAGGTATGGAACTGGGAGCAGATGACTATCTTACCAAACCTTCTACAGTAAGCGAGTTACTAAGAGCGATCGCAATCCGATTAGAAAAAAAACAAGCTATCCTCAAGTACTGGTATGCTACCAAATCTCATCAGACCTTACCAGTACTACCTACAAACACTACTTCGCCCGTAACTTCTGAGTCCTTCTTTCCATCGTTTCCCCAACTCAAAGAAGTTTTCGATTACATTGAGGCTAACTACGATCAAGGAATTACTTTATCTGATGTGGCTGATGCTGTTGGTTATTCAGCAGCTTATTTAACCAGTAGAGTTGCAAAACAAACGGGAGAAACTGTCAACGGCTGGATTGTTAAGCGCCGCATGGCAGCAGCACGTCCCTTATTGCAGGATACTGATCAGACAATCGAGCAGATTGCTATAAAATTGGGCTATCAAAATGCATGTCATTTCTCCCGCCAATTTCGTCAATATCATGGGCTACCTCCCAAAAATTGGAGAAAACAACATCAAAATCAGCAAAATCAAATTTTTCAGGCTTCGCGAAACAAGAATTTGCAACTAATCAATAGTCGTTCTCAATTGGGAGATTACATACCTTTCAATCTTGGCTAAAAGTTTTAACTGCTTTTGGGCTTTGTCAGCTGCTGAATTATTGATTGTATTGCCAAAGCCAACAAACCGATTGCCACTATTCCAAATATCCCACTTCCTAAAGCAAACACACCTACAACTAGGGTACGAACAGCAGAGGAAATTTTCCACACTAATGGATTATCTGAATGGATCGGTTTGGTGGCAAAATTGGTAGCGATCGCAATCATCAATGAATATACTGCAAAGCTTAGTCCTCCTGAAATTACTGCTCCAGTTACACAGCGTACTAGACTAGCTGGAGCCTGTGTTGGATTTTCTGTTTGTGGTGTTAAATTTGGGTCACTCATTTTAGATTGGGAAATGGGGAATGGGGCATGAAACCAGATGAAATCTGAATTTCTTAATTACGAATTACGAATTACGAATTATTATGCCGTGTGTAGTCATCCGGGTCACGAATAATTCTAAATCTTCGTCAGGAATGGCTTCTCTAATTTTTAATTTAACTGCTTGTGCTTGTTGTTCAGACTCTGTGAGTGCAAAGACTGTTGGCCCAGAACCAGACATCATTGTTCCTAACACTCCTTGTTGATTGGCAAATAGTTCTCGCAGTTGCAGAACTTGGGGGTACTCTGGCAATACTACACGCTCTAAATCATTGTGCAGTTTTTGGGCAATTTCTGTGGCATCTTTTTTAAGGATAGCTTTGACCATTTCTCCCGAATGAACTGCACTAGCACGCGCTGCCAAACTTTCGTCTCTCAAATAAGAACTGCCAAACTGTTGACGATAGGTTTTGTATGCCCAAACGGTGGAAACTTCTAAGCTGCGATATTTAGCTAATACTATATATATGTGATCTAAACTTGGTAAAGGAGAAAGTTGTTCACCTCTACCTGTGGCGATCGCTGTACCACCAGCTACACAAAATGGTATATCTGAACCTAGAGTAGCGCCCAGTTCTTCTAATTCTGACTGAGTTAATCCCAATTTCCACAATAAATCTATTCCTACCAAAACTGCTGCGGCATCTGTTGAACCTCCTGCTAACCCAGCAGCTACAGGAATATGCTTTTTGACATTAATTTCTACACCGCCATATTTACTAAAGGCTTCGGGAAATTGCGTTGTCATTAGTTCGGCTGCCCGGTATGCCAAATTACTCTTGTCTGTTGGTAGTTGTGGATGGTTACAATGAACGCGGATAGTGTCAACGCTAAGGGAACGCACTTCAATTTGGTCAGCCAAGTCAATGCTTTGGAGGATCATTGCCAATTCGTGATAACCATCAGGGCGGTTGCCAATGATTTCTAAGTATAAGTTGATTTTGGCAGGGGCAGTTAAGGTGTAGGAACGCATATTCAGTTATCAGTTGTTAGTTGTTAGTTGTCAGTTGTCAGTTGTCAGTTGTCAGTTGACTTCTAACTCATTAGCTAGTGTTACCCATTGCTGAATGCTGAGGTCTTCAGCCCTAGCTTGGGGATTTATTTCTAATTGTTCCAGTAAGTGGGTCAGGCGATCGCGATCAACGACTGATTGCAAGTTATTTCGTAACATTTTACGTTTGGCTGCAAACCCCAATTTCAGTAAGTTCTCAAACTTTCGGGGGTTAATGGCTGGCGTTGCTATCTGCCTTGGATGCAACCGCACGACTGCTGAGTCTACTTTTGGTGGTGGGTAAAATGCACTGGCTGGTACTGTACAAATTAATTCACACTCAGCTAAATACTGCACTCGTACACTTAAGGCTCCAAATGCTTTCGACTCTGGTTTAGCATATAACCTTTCTGCTACTTCTTTTTGTACTAGTAACACTATCGAGTCAAAGGGTTCTGGATTAGGATTACTGATAGTTCCCAATAATTTTTCAATAATTGGCCCTGTGATGTTGTAGGGAATATTAGCTACTACTTTATTGGGATTTTGAAAGTTGGAAAATGCTGCTAAATGAGATGGTAAATCTAGAGTGAGAAAATCTCCTTGCAGCAGTAAAAAATTTTCAGTTTTACCTAGTTGCTTTATTAAAAGTTTGCACAAATCAAAGTCTATTTCTACTGCAACTAGAGATTGCACCAAAGGCAATAAACGACGCGTCAGAATGCCAGTACCTGGGCCGATTTCTAAAATGCGTTCACCTGAGGTGTTGGCGGAGCCATCGTTTGGCTGACACGCTGCGGCCTTCACAATTGCATCTAATGCCTTTTCACTTTTGAGCCAATGCTGAGCAAATATCTTGCGCGGTCGTACCATTTATTTTCCTTGCTATATCTAGGTTTCAGATTTTTGAGAAAAACACGTTTCTTACTTTTTTCTTACTTTTGATTGTAAATTTTTGTTATCTCTAGCAATATTTAGCATGACAAAAATAATTATTTGTGATATATAACCATTATCTTTGAGGATGGCGATCTCTTCACCACAATTATGTCTCTACAATACAGTTAGCAACGCCTAAAATTGGGTTTAGACTTCCTTCCAATCTTCAATTTGTAATCCATTCACCCAACTAAATTCCCTCATATTGTGCGTAACTAACGTTAAATTATGCACTTTAGCAATAGATGCAATTTGCAAATCATAAGGGCCGATAGGTGTACCTAAAATTGCCAATTCAAACCGAATTTCACCAAAAAATTTAGCGGCTGCATCATCAAAAGGCAGAGAAACACAATTATTGAGAAAAGCTCACTGTAAAGCCAAAGTGCGTTGAGGAATTCTGCTTCTGACTGCACCATAAAATAATTCTGCCTTTACAACTGAACAAACAGCAATATCCTGTGGTGACAAAGATTCTAACCGTCGCCGTACACCAGACATTGGACGATTGAGATAAACAATGCAAGCATTGGTATCTAATAAATAAATTACTCTAACGACTCTCGCATCTCATACTCACTTTGGGGATATCTCATCAGAGGTTCATTTTGTAAACAACCAGCCGTTTGTTCAAAAAAATCAGCAGGCCAGCCTAATTCTTCTGGTGTTTTTGGCTGTACTGCTGCTTCAGCGTGACCTTTGGCGGCAAAAGTTCTGAGAGCATCGACAATTACTTCCGTAGCCGTTGCATATTTACCACTTTCAATCTGAGCTTGGATGAATTGCTCCAGTTCTGGAGTTAAGGACACATTCATAGATAATTGGGCAAGTATTTTTCTATAACCATTGTAAATAATCAGTGCATAGGCAAGCTTATGGTGAATATCGCCTCAATCACCCTAATCACAATATCCGAAAAACGCCTCATACCTTTGTATATATTTATGAGAAAATGCAAATAAACACTTAATGTAATATGTCAGAAACACCTTCAGACTCCATTTGGATTGTTACCGATGAAATGCCTCAAATATCCATACCTGAAGGCGTTAAAGGCGGAACTACTACACGGGGAAGTTGGGGAGATGAACCCACAAGAGATACTAATCACAAAGTGGTAGGAGATGCCGTTAAGGTTAGCGCTGAGAAATTAGAGCAAAATATGACTGGCTTTTTGCAAGTCGTAGGGCGCTTATTTAGTCGTGCAGAACAGCAAGTAAATTCTAAAATGCAGCTAGAAGAAATTGAACTATCGGTAGAAATTAGCGGCGAAGGCGAAGTTAAATTAATTGGTAGTGGTGCAAAAGCTAGTGGTAAAGGAGCAATTAAGCTAACTTTCAAACGGCAAGAGCCAAAGTGAGATGTGGCTCCGCGTTTCTGCGCCTCTGCGTTAAAAAATTATCTTGCCCTAACACCAAAAAATTTGGCACAATAAACCAAAATCCCCACTACCAAGTCAAAAACCATGCCCACGACTGGTACAACCCTCCGCAACCGCTATAAAATCATCAAAATCTTAGGAAGTGGCGGATTTGGCGACACCTACTTAGCTGAAGACTTAGACTTACCCAACCATCCCAAGTGTGTAGTCAAACACCTAAAACCCAACTCCGACCCAGCAGTATTACAAATCGTTAGAAGATTATTTGATAGCGAAGCCCAAGTTTTGTACCGCTTAGGTAATGATAGCGACCAAATACCGCGACTGTTTGCCCACTTTGAAGAACAAGGCGAATTTTATTTAGTCCAAGAATTTGTAGATGGGGAAGACCTAAGCGAAGAAATTAATCCTGGTAAGCGATTGAGTGAGAAAGAAGTCACAAAACTACTACAAGAAATACTAAGCACTAGTACAACTACAACACCATTCGCAAATCCGGTAACGAGTGAACCTGTCATCCAGACTCCTGCTTCCTCAAATAACTTACAAACCTTTCAATTTGAAACTGTGACGGTGAATGCACAAGGAAACATTACTAACCGCCGCAATCAACAAGCACAATATTTCGTTGAAGACTTGGGGAATAGTGTCAATTTGGAAATGGTGCAGATACCAGGGGGAACCTTTACGATGGGTTCACCAGCAGGGGAAACGCAACGAAAATCAGATGAAAGTCCGCAGCATCAAGTTACAGTACCTCAGTTCTTTATGGGGAAATATGCAGTCACCCAAGCACAGTATCAAGCAATTATGGGGACAAATCCTTCCAGCTTCAAAGCTGATAAACGACCTGTAGAACAAGTGAGTTGGGATGATGCGGTAGAGTTTTGTCAAAAATTGAGTCAAAAGACAGGAAAAACCTATAGGCTACCCAGCGAGGCTGAATGGGAATATGCTTGTCGCGCAGGAACAACTACACCATTTTATTTTGGTGAAACAATTACCACCGATTTGGTTAATTACAACGGTAAATTCTTTCCTTACGGCTCTGCACCAAAAGGTAAATATCGTCAACAAACAACAGATGTAGGAGAATTTCCGCCTAATTCTTTTGGTTTATACGATATGCATGGTAATATATACGAATGGTGTCAAGATATATATAATGATAATTACCAAGGCGCGCCAACAGATAGTAGTGCGTGGTTAATTGGTAAAGATAATGACATAAAGCTGCTACGTGGCGGTAGTTGGGCTGGCTTTGCCTAGCATTGCCGTTCTGCCGAGCGCGTTAAGCGTACGCGCGCGAGTAGTAATGACATTATTTGTTTTCGCGTGGTGTCTGAAGTTTCGCTTCATTGAATTCAATACCCCGACGTGCAAAATATTTATGAATGTTGATTTGCACAAATAAGTCTTTGAGTTCGTCAGCAATCTCTTGGGGTAGGTTTCAAGATAAAGCGATCGCAATTAAACGTTCAGCAGTGTGAATTTCACCACAGTCAATTCCCAGAGTTGCGGCACTACGATGCAATACTGAACGAGTTGGTTCTGCTGCCAAATCACCTGCAATTAACTCTGCTGCCGATCTTTCTTGTTCAAAAGCTTGCCTGGACAATTGGGAAGCTAAAGGTAAGTCACCTCTAAGTTTAGCAACCTGTGCCATTTCCGCTAAATTCATTGCTTGTTGATGTAACTCTTGAATTTGACTCATTTTTTTACTATGAATATTAAAGGGTTACTGAACTCAACCAATGCTGCACCAAATGCTGGGGTAATGGCGGGTAATCCTTCCTTGAGTTTGGTGATTACCAATTTCTTCGAGTTAGAATTCATCGAATAGCTTTTTCCCCATTATCTGTTACGAGAGTGTCAAGCGATCGCCGTAGAATCATTAAGGTACTGTCAATACCTTCATGAATATCGACCTGCTTAAATTCTGCTTCATCAAGGCGGGAAAAGTTCCGCAGCGACAGGACGATTTCACGAATACGTTGGGTTCCTACACGCATAGATTTGAGGAGTTTAATTAAATCTTCCTTGAGGAAATCAAGTTCAATGACTGCGATTTCTGCTTGAATTTCTTCTGGAGGATAGGGAAAGTGTAATTGATAAAGTTCTACCAATCGCAACAAGTCTTGGGCATATTCACTGGCTGGAATCAGATTACCGTGAATAAAGTTGACCGGATTATTAATTTCATGAGCGACCCCTGCAACCATACTACCTAGTGAGGACATTTTTTCACTGTGGATGAGTTGGGCTTGAGTGCGTTGTAGTTCGCGCAGAGTATTTTCTAAATTTTCGGCTTATTGTTGCAGTTGAATTTCGGCTTGTTTGCGTTCGGTAATATCGGTTGACACACCCAAAATTTGCTTAATTTTTCCATCTTCAGCGCGGTTAAATGGCGTTTCTCGACTGTACAACCAACGCCATTCACCATTAGCTTGTCTTACTCGGAATTCTAAGTCAAAAATATCACCATCTTTGGCTATAAGGAAATTTTGTAAGTGAATTACAACTTTTTCCCAATCGTCTGGATGAGTAATTTTAAGTAGAATCTGTGTTCCCATCCGTTGAATTGCTTCGTGGGAGTAGCCAAGAATTTTGGCGATTTCATGGTTTGCATAAACATTACGCTGTTCTTCTAGGTCAAAAATGTAGAGAATATTAGGAGAAGAGTCGGTAATGCGTTGAATGAAGTGTTGACTGGCTTTGAGCGCTTCTTCTGCTTGTTTACGTTCACGAATGTCGCGAGTAATGGTTGCCATATACAAAGGCTCACCAGTCTCTGTCCTCTTAATCACAAACATATTGTAATCAACTGGGATTACTTCTTCAGTCTCAAAATGTCGGAAACAATGTTCACCCTGCCATAAACCACGTTCTATGACACTAGGTAGAATGCGCTGCTGTAAGTCTTCTCTGTCTTTTGGTAAGAAAAAGTCAAGTATACTGATGTTTTCAAGGGTTTCTAAATTCTCAATACCAACTAACTTTCTTCCAGCTTCGTTGACAAATATTGGTTGTCCGTTTATATTGCCAAAACCAATAAAATCACTGCTATTTTCAATCAAAGAAACGAAGGTTTGCCGTTCTTGTTCAGCTTGCTTGCGTTCTGTGATGTCAGTCACTGTAACCATGAGTTGAGAAATGCGCGAAGCGCTGTGTAAAAGAAGCATTATATTTAAGAGCCAACAAGTTTCTTTGTCATTAGCCCAGAAAGATTCCTCAAAGAAAATGCTCTTACCCAACTTGATACATTTTTTGTAACGTTGGCGATACTGATGTGCCATATCGGCAGCTAGCGCCTCTGCAATTGTTTTTCCTAAGAAAGGTTCCAAAGGAACGGGACTCATACTGAGGATAGCGGGATTGAACTTAACGAAACGAAACTCTGCCCCATCATCTAAAATATCTAAGACATAAATACCGTAATCTACACCTTTCCAAATGCTTTGCAAAAACTGGGCTTGCTCTTGAAGTTTTTGCTCTGTTTGTTTGCGATCGCTATTTAGTCGTTTGAGTTCTGCTTCTGCCTGTTTAAGAGCAGTAATCACTTGTGTGAATATGATAATACCGCCAATTTCACCTGAGTCTTCGTACCAAGGATTTATTTCCCACTTTATCCAATCAATTGTCCCGTTTGCACGGAGAAAGGTCTCTTCTTGCGATTTCTCAACGGCTCCTGCTAAACAGCGTTGGTGAATTTCTCGCCAATCCGAAGAGATTTCCGGAAAAATATCGTAATGAGAACAACCAATGATGTTGCGATCGCCTAGGTTGTAATCTTCTCTCCAGCGACGACTCGCCAGCAGGTAGTGCATCTGACGATCAAATATAGCGATCGCCGCAGGTGTATTGTCAATCAATAAACCCATCTGCTCTTGGCTATATTTGGGGATAGTTGAAGACTGGGCCTGCTCCAAACGGGCTACTACCTGACGTATTTCTATCAGCTCCTGTTGAAGAGATTCATACGTATTTTTATCTACAGTAATGAGATGATGAGCCATAGTTTCGCTACTGACCAACTAGAGTGTCTGAAGTTGACTTCAGTATTTATGTTGCCCAATCTTAAATAAAGACAATCAATTACTGAGTAAAATAAACAAAAGCTGACAATTTTGGTACATAGCCTTACACGAATTTTTCGATATATTTACATCTCTTGGTTCATTAATTCACCTAATTGATGCTTAATTAATAAACTTTTTAATGTTGCATTTTCAGTTTTTAGCGCAATATTTTCAGCCTCTAATTCATTAATTCTCTCTTTTAGAGCTTCTTTTGTTGTACCTTGTCTATGAATAACTACTTCTCGATAAATTTCTAAATTAGTATCTTCATTCATCCATCTTTGATAAGTCCTAGTATGCTCTTGGACTGTGTGACCCATATAATCAGCCATTGTCTTAATGGGAACTCTCAATCGATGACCACGTATCCCATAAGCATGACGCAAATCATAAGGTCTAAAGCCAATATCAGAAGTTCTAAATTTGATATGAATTTTAGCTGCTTTATTACTTAAAGTCCCTTCATTATAAGGTAATTTCACATCCTTAAGATTAAATAATTCCACCCAATGAGGATGTAAAGGTGGAATCCCACAACTGCGTTCGCCAGTCTTAGTACCTTCTGTGAGCTTGGGATTTAAACTAACTAAATGGAAAGTATTTGCTGAGTCTGTAAATGCTTCTATATCTACAGCAAATAATTCATGAGGTCTTAACCCATAAGTTGCTAACATCCCATAAGCCCATTGCCATTGTTCAGGTTGTGTCATGTGATCTTTACTAGCATAAGCTGATAAAGGCGCTCCAATTTTGAGAAATCCTTGCATAATTTCTTCATCAGCAGGTATTTTGCGAATAGTAGGCTGAGGTTTAGGAGTTGTATAAGCATAAATAGTTTTCAAATCATCAATTCCGCAGAATTCGCAAAACTTTTTCAGTTGCCAAACCAAAAAAAACCTCGCTGATGTATTAGCTTTAGTTTTCTCTAATGCTGTTGAAAGTGCTTCTATAGACATCGGCACATCTAGAGGTAACTTTTTGAGATGCCGCATGTAATGACTTTCCCAAGTACGTATCCCTTGCCTATTCTTTTCATGAGTTTTCCAAAACTCACATTCATATTCTTGAATCAATTCACCAATGAATTTAGAAGATTTTTTTTCATCTATAGGCCATATTTTTTGGGACTGCTTACCTAGTAATTCTGGAGTCCACTGGAATTGTTTGGTAATTAATAATAAATCTAATTCCCGTGCTTTCAGAACTGCCATTTTTACCCCAGTATCATTAGTAGCAAAACCGCATGAAATGGTATACTGTTTATTAGGACTACCACATTTACCGACATCACCAGGCCTACAAGGAAAAGTCCCTTGTAAACCTATAGTTTTCAAACTAGTTAGCTTAAGTTTAATTTTGACTCTATCTAAACTTAATGCAGAATTAGCTTGCTGAATAGCATATTTGATTCTAAGATACTCACGCTCTATTTTAATATTTTCATCTGATGCAGTGTATTTGGGTTTCCACTGCTTCCATTTGGATGGTTCCCATTGCTCAATCGATATACCATCCCATACAGTTTTACGAGGATCGTAAGTGCCGGATTCATGGCTGGGCATAAACTTTATCTGACTATAATTTTCAGTAGTTTAACTTACATTTTTATTTGCAACTGACCACTGACCACTAACTACCGACAAAACTCCATCCCTTCATGGATAGAGTTTTTATACATGTTAAAGCATCCGTTCAATGAGGCGATCGCCTACACGTAAAGCATTAGCAATAATTGTTAAAGTAGGGTTAACAGCAGCACTAGAACGAAAGAAACTGCCATCTACCACATACAAATTATCAATGTCATGGGTACGACAATTGATATCTAATACTGAAGTTTTGGGATCTTCACCAAAGCGACAAGTACCACACTGATGTGCTACACCTTGCAACGGTAGTTTTTTGCGGAAATAAAAGGAAGCAGGAATAATCCTTTCGCCACAACCAATCATTTTCAGTACTTGCGTCCAGCGGTTGAGAAGACGATTGTAGGCTTCGGTGTTATTCTCCGTGTAATTTAACTGTATAGAATCATTCCGGAGTGTAACGCGGTTGTTAGGATCGGGCAAATCTTCAGCAGTTAGCCACCAGTCTACCGAACGAGTAGCGATCGCTTCAAAAGTATGTCTTTCTCTAAACGATACTCCTAAAACAGATGGAGACTCCTGAGCAATCATATCTGCATTTACTTTACCCAATAACTGTATATGTCCCATAGGATAATCGAAATCTTGATCACCCCAATAAAAATCGTTGATTGCCAAAGTCTTTTGAAATGCAGTCAAATTGGACTTGAGACTAACTCCAATGATGGCTCCGTTTTGATGTTTCATTAAGTTTCGTCCTACTTGATCCGAACTATTTGCTAATCCATTTGGATGGCGATCGTTAGCCGAACGCAATAGCAAAGCTGCTGAATTAATTGCTCCACAAGAAACAACTACAATATCACTAGAGAACAGATGAATTTCGCCATTAATTTCTGTTTCTACAGCAGTCACTTCTCGCCCAGAAGAACTGGTATGTAACCGTTGTACCTTAGCATTAGTGATCAGGGTGACGTTATTATAATGCTCTGCTGGACGTATACAATTCACATCTGCATCTGCTTTCGCGTCTACTAAACAAGGAAACCCATCACAAGTGTTACAGCGAATGCAAGCACTCAAACGACGATTTACCTCATTTAGTTTAATTGCCAGTGGCAAATAAAACGGATGATAACCTTCTGCTTCCAAAGAATCGTGAACCTCTTGAATACGGGGTTCGTGGTTAATAGCAGGATAGGGATATTCTTCAGTTGCAGATGGCTCAGTTGGGTCTAAACCTCGCTGACCATGAACTTCATAAAGCTTTTCAGCTTCGGTATAGTAGGGTTCAAAATCGCGGTACTTCAACGGCCATTCTGGAGAAATACCACCCTTATGAATTACCGAATCAAAGTCTTGTTCACGCCAGCGAAACAGCGCACCACCATAAACTTTGGTGTTACCACCTACAAAGTAGCCTGTACCTGGATGAATAGCTTGTGCTTTTTGGTCATACCAAACTTCATCAGTGTGATAGCGGTCTTTCTGAACCACTTCAACTGTGTCCCAGTTGGCTTTCTCACGAGGTAAAAAAGAACCACGTTCCAAAATCAGAATTTTTTTCCCAGTGGGAGCTAGGCGATAAGCAAGTGTACCGCCACCTGCGCCAGTACCAATGATAATCAAATCGTAGTGTGAAGTAATCATGAGTTTTATGTATGCTACGCAGGTCAGTTGTTAGTTGTTAGTTGTTAGTTGTCAGTTGTTAGTTGTCAGTTGTCAGTTGGTTTAATACCCCATCGCATCATCCCTTGATCGGTTTTACATCTCGTCGTTAGCAACATTCAGAGTATAGTCATCTGCTGCTTGGGCACGACGACGGCTCATTTTCTGTTCGTGAGCATCGTAGGCAATACACATCCAAATCAAAGTCATGAATAGGATGTTTTTGTTAAAGCTTTCTGCTGCATTAGGAAATAAGCTGCCAGCAGGAATAATCCCAAATGCCAAAATGATGCTGAATGTCATCAAAATCAGTAGTAGCCCTGTCCACCGCACCCAATAGTTGAGGGCAAACAATGCACCCAAAATAATTTCAGCTAAAGGTAGCAACCAGCCATAAGGAACAGCGATTAACCAAGGCAATGGCCCCATACCTTCCCATCCCGGCGGAATCCCAGGGCCAATTATTTGAAGTTTCTGAGTGAGGACAGTTTGGTAAAAACCATTAGGAATACTGAAATTGAGATAGTTAGCAATTCCAGAGATGAAGAAGAAAACGCCCATCGTCACACGATTGACAACAAAAGCCGTCCGGAGGTTGAGTAGGTATTTCATAAGTAAACTCCTCAGAGATGAAATTAGGTTTGAATAGTTTGTAATGTGGAAAGTACCTCAAAGTGGCCTCATATCCCTGCGTTCTTTATCGAGAAGGGGGTACAAGCCAATCAAGTAACGTTGGTATACCTGTCCAACCAAGGTTTTGCTGAAATTGCATAGGTTGAGCAGCCCGCCAGACGAGAGGAGTTGTCAAAATAATTGCAGCAGCAATAGTTGCAATCCCAGAGAGTAAAGGCGTTTGTCCGAGTTGCATATAGGTAATGGAACGATCGCGCTGGAATAATTCGTCAGTCAGCCACTCAGTTGTGACTTTGCGGTTATGTGCAGAGTTTGGTAACAGTTGTAAATATGTTGCTTCTCGGATGAAATGACCCGGTTGTCCTTTAATCTGGACTTTATTGAACAAGTTTGCCACACCTTCATTAAGTCCTAGTTTCATCAAAGTACCCCGCATTTGGATTTCTATAGGAATGGCGGGTTTACCTTCCTCCAGACGTTGGAGATTTTGAGCGATCGCTTTTCCCTGTTGATAGGCGACTTGGGCGGTGGGTGGTTGGGGATTGCTACTATTTGTGGCACAGTCTCCAGCCGCGAAGACTTCGGGAAAATTCAGGAGTTGCAATGTTGATGTTACCAGTAACCGCCCTCGGTTGCTAGGAACTGTTAACTCCATCAACAGAGGATTAGGAGCAGTGCCAGCTGTCCAGACGACTGTTCCAGCTTGTAAAATCTGTGTTTGGTTGTGTTGCTGGTACTCCACACCTTGGGGCTGAATCCTAGTGACAGCCGCATTAAATAGAAAATCCACAGGAATTACGCGGCGTTTGAGGGCACGTTGTGCTATGTAGCGTAAATGGCTATTCACATCTCCTTTAAGGATTTCTTGGCTGCGGTTAACTAGGACAACCCGAACTTCGCTAGCATCACCGCCCAATTCGTCGTACCAGATAGGCAACAAATCTGCTAATGTACACGCTAGTTCAATACCAGCCGGCCCTGCACCAATAATGGCAGTAGTCAACAGCAAACGACGATGTTGAGAGTCTTGAGTTTGGATTGCTTGGTGCAGCTTGCGGCGCAAGTGTTTTCGTAGAGCGATCGCCTCTTCCCCAGATGTAAACGGCATTGCACATTCTGCCGCACCGGGAGTATCAAAGTAGGTTGTTTCGCTACCCAATGTTAATACCAAGTAGGCGTAATTAAAAACTTTTCCAGAAGCGACAATAACTCTGCGTTGATTGAGATGAATCGATTTCACTGCGTTTTGCACAAAGGTTACATTACTACCAGTTAAAAGCTCTTTATAGCGTGGATAAACTTGTTTGCTGTGCAGTTCGCCGCTGAGCAGTTCATATAATAACGGTTTAAAACTGAAGCGATCGCGCTGTTCTATTAAAATAATTGGATGAGAATAATTTTGCTGGCTTAAGTGTAAAGCTGTAAATAGTCCAGCGAAGCCACCACCCAGGATGACTGTGGGATGAGACGCTTGCTGCATAGGTATTAAGAGTTGCTTTAGTGAACTGCTCTTAGTATCGCGGCGCTCAGTAACTCTTAAGTGATGAAAGAATAAACCTTCGCTGAGAAATTCTTTCACTGCTTTCTCAGCAATAATTCAGACATAACTATAACTTACACACACTCCACGAATTCTTGGCGTTCTTGGCGTCTTGGCGGTTCGATGAATTAAGGTTTTTGGTGATTTTTGCGTAAGTCCTAATAACCTGAAAATTTAAAACTTGCTGAGAATTCCATAAGATAGATCTAAACAAAATATCAGCTTTCTAGGTATTAATTTTTAGCTATCTATAATTTTCAAGCTAATTATTTCAGTAATAATCAGTTTAAACTTAAAGCTACGAGCTACATAGCTGAGTAATGTATTGAGGAATTTAAATCATGAAAATCAGAGATTTATTAATTTGGGGCTTGTCTTATTTTATGCTAGTTAGCTGTGTTCAAGAAGTTTCAAACAACCAACCTAATGAAAGTCCTATTCCCGTGTCTTCAACTCAGACGAAGCCTTTAACCCAGTCAAAACAATCTCAAGATTCAACTGTGATCAAGTCAGGCACGTTTGTTTCTGGAGAACATACAACTCAAGGAACAGCCCGTATTACTAATAAAGATGGTAAATCCTTTATAGAGCTTGACCAGTCATTTAAAACTTCTGAACTAGGGCCAGATTTGGTAGTAATTTTACATCGTTTAGATAACGTCATCAATTCAACTAAGCCACCATCATATCCTCTAAAAGAGGGAGACTATATGATCATTGCTCCCTTACAAAAATATAGTGGCGCTCAAACATATCTCATTCCTAACAATATCAATTTAGCAGACTACAAATCTGCGGTTATCTGGTGTCGTAAATTTAATGCTACTTTTGGTGCTGCTAATTTAATTTAGGCAATATCAATCAATCACAAGGAACAAGTTTATGAGACTAGATGGCAAAGTTGCTTTAGTTACTGGTAGCAGTCAAGGAATTGGACAAGGAATTGTTCTTTGTCTTGCTCAAGCAGGGGCAAATGTTGTGATTAACTATCGTTCTCACCCAGAAGGAGCAGAGGAAACTTTAGCCAAGGTAGAAGCTATTGGTGCTAATTGTCATCTAGCTTGTTGTCCCCAGTCCTATGGTTACACACTCCAGGCAAACTTGGGTAGTGTTGATGAAATACGTCAACTAATTGCAGAAAGTATTAAGCATTTTGGCAAGCTAGATATTCTAGTGAACAATGCTGGTATTGAAAAACATGCAGCTTTTTGGGATGTTACAGAAGCAGATTATGACGCTGTGATGAATGTCAACTTAAAGGGTGTATTTTTTGCTACTCAAATCTTTGTACAACATTTGATTGAAACTAAACGAACTGGAAAAATTATCAATATTAGTTCGGTGCATGAAGAACTACCATTTCCTAATTTTACTGCTTACTGTGCTAGCAAAGGCGGGATGAAAATGCTTACTCGTAACTTGGCAGTTGAGTTAGGTGCTTTGGGTATTACGATTAATAATGTTGCACCAGGAGCAATAGAAACTCCTATTAATACGAAACTGTTGAATAACCCAGAAAAGTTGGGTGCGCTATTACAAAATATTCCTTTGGGTCGTTTGGGTCAACCACAAGATGTTGCTTCCTTGGTGAAGTTTCTCGCTTCTGCTGAGGCTGACTACATTACAGGTAGCACTTTCTTTGTGGATGGTGGACTACTTTGGAACTATCAAGAACAGTAGAATATGTTGCTAGATTTATTGTTGAGCAGGTTGTGCAACACGCAATCGCCTAGAAACCGAACTAATCAATATAAAAAATATCGCGATCGCCACAGATGATGCAAGCACTACGGAGACATTATCCAGAATACTTGATGGAAGCTGCGGGATTGGGTATCTTTATGCTTTCTGCGGGGCTAGTAACTGCACTAATAGAGCATCCAAGTTCACCAATTCGACAGGCAATTACTGACTCACTTTTACGACGGTTCGTCATTGGTGTGGCGATGGGATTAACTGCTATTTTTATTATTTACTCTCCTTGGGGTAAGCAATCCGGCGCACATATCAATCCAGTTGTCACTTTAACTTTCTTCCGTCTTGGCAAAATTCAGCGGTGGGATGCAATTTTCTACATCCTGGCTCAGTTTTTGGGTGGATTGATGGGACTACTGTTAGCAGTATCAGTATTTAAGAATGCACTCACCAATCCATCTATAAATTACATTGTCACAGTTCCCGGTTCAGGTGGTGCAGGTGTGGCATTCTTGGCTGAACTAATAATTTCTTTTGGAATCATGTTAATGATTTTGTTTGTATCCAATACTCCCAAACTAGCACCATTTACAGGGATATTTGCTGGGGTAATGATTGCAATTTACATTACCGTAGAAGCACCATTATCTGGTATGAGCATGAATCCAGCGCGTACCCTAGCATCCGCAATTCCTTCTCATAATTGGACAGCCATTTGGGTTTATTTCATCGCACCACTTTTAGGGATGTTTTTGGCAGCCGAAGTTTATGTAAAACTCAAAGGAAAAAGGGCTGTACGCTGCGCCAAACTCCATCACCATAACAACAAACGCTGTATTTTTCGCTGCGGCTATCGTGATAAGTTTCCCAATTCCTGATGCATATCACAAAGGAAATTACTATGACCTCTGTTTTGTCACTTTAAGAAGAAAAGGCGTTGCTGAATCATGGAATGAAATTGGATTTATTAGAATCTCAAACTCGTTATCCTCTCTGCGTCTCTGCGCGGCAGTCGCTTCAAGTCGGGAAACCCGCCCAACGCGCTGCCTTGCCTCTGCGTGAGGTAAATCATCCCGCATTTATGCAACGCCGGAAGAAAAAACCAGCAAGAGTATTGATTTATGTCTATTGAATTTGGGCGGGAAATCTGCGGTAATCTCGACACCGCAGAGTTACGGGAATGGTTAGTTACTAACGGTATTGGTGGTTATGCTTCTGGAACAGTGGCAGGTTTATTGACCCGTCGCTATCACGGCTTACTAGTAGCAGCATTGCAACCGCCTCTGGGTCGCACCTTGCTGCTGGCAAAACTAGATGAAACTGTTTTGTATGATCATCGCTTTTATGATCTACATACCAATCGGTGGGCAGATAGTACGATCAGCCCCCACGGTTATCAACACATCGAAAATTTTTCCTTGGAAGGTACAATTCCTGTATGGCGTTTTGCTGTTGCTGACGCTTTGTTAGAAAAACGAATATGGATGCAGCATAAAGCTAATACAACATACATCCAATATACTCTACGTCGTGCTACCCAACCGCTGAAGTTGACGCTTAAAGCCATAATCAACTACCGCGATTATCACAGCGACACCCAAAGCAATGGTTGGCAGATGTCTGTTGAGCAGGTGGAACAGGGAATTCGTGTAACTGCTGATGCCGATGCTGTACCATTGTATCTGCTAAGTGACTGCGGCAGTGCCTCGCCTTCTCACAATTGGTACTATGGCTTTGACCTAGCAGTTGAACGCTATCGGGGATTGAACGATCAAGAAGACCATCTTCATGCTACTACTTTTGAAGTTACACTGAATCCTGGGGAAGCGATCGCGTTGATTGCCAGTACTCATAAGCAATCAGATTTAAATAGTGAAGCAGCACTCAAACACCGTCAGGCTTTTGAGCAAAAGTTAATCAGACTTGCGAATTCTAACTGTCCTCTAAATACTCCCGATTTTCCTGCTTGGGTAAATCGTCTGGTGTTAGCTGCTGACCAATTTATCGTTGACCGTTCCGTACCAGAAGACCCTGATGGCAAAACTATCATTGCTGGTTATCACTGGTTTGGAGACTGGGGACGGGATACGATGATTAGCTTGCCTGGGTTGACCCTGGCTACTGGTCGTCCAGAGGTTGCACGCTCGATTCTTCGCACTTTTGCCAGGTATGTAGACCAGGGAATGTTGCCTAATCGTTTTCCTGATGCAGGTGAGACACCAGAATACAACACAGTCGATGCAACGCTATGGTATTTTGAAGCCATCCGAGCTTACCACAAGACTACTGGGGACGATGATTTACTAATGGAACTTTTCCCCGTGCTGGCAGATATTATCAACTGGCACTGTCGCGGTACACGCTACAACATTCATCTTGATTCTACCGATGGTTTACTTTATGCAGGAGAAACAGGTGTACAACTCACTTGGATGGATGCAAAAGTGGGAGATTGGGTAGTGACGCCTCGTATTGGTAAACCAATTGAAGTTAATGCTCTTTGGTATAATGCTTTGCGGACGATGGCCAAGTTTGCCCGTTATCTAAATAAACCACACCAAGAATATGAGGCGATCGCTGACCGCGCCCAAGCCAGATTCGCTCGCTTTTGGAATCAGGAAACTGGCTACTGTTACGATGTGCTAGATAGCCCCGACGGAAATGACCCATCTCTACGTCCTAACCAAATTTTTGCCGTTTCCTTACCTGAAAGTCCGCTGACGCTAGCTCAACAAACAGGAGTAGTAGATGTTTGTGGACGAATTCTATTAACTTCCCACGGGTTGCGATCGCTCTCTTTTGATCACCCCCAATATCAGGGTAAATATGGTGGCAGCCAATATAAACGTGATGGAGCTTACCACCAGGGAACCGTCTGGGGTTGGTTGCTGGGTGCATTTGTTACAGCACACCTACGTGTCTACAAAAATCCTCAACAAGCGCGTAAGTTTTTGGAACCAATGGCTAACCATCTCACCACACATGGTCTTGGTAGTCTCAGCGAAATTTTTGATGGTGATGCACCAATGACTCCCAGAGGATGTATTGCTCAAGCGTGGACAGTGGCAGAAGTTTTGCGTGCTTGGCTGGCTACGGAGAATTGATACAGAGTAATAATATGACAACTCCAACCCAAGAAGAAATTAGATTACAAGAAGCTCAAAATCACGTAGCTCATTGGCGCAGATGGGGGCCATATTTAAGCGATCGCCAGTGGGGAACAGTACGTGAAGATTATAGCCCAAACGGTACAGCCTGGGACTATTTCACCCACGATCAGGCTCGTTCTCGTGCCTACCGTTGGGGTGAGGATGGGATTTTTGGTATTTCTGATAATCATCAACGGCTTTGTTTTGCGATCGCCCTTTGGAATGGTGAAGATTCTATTCTCAAAGAAAGGATTTTTGGTCTAACTGGTAGTGAAGGTAATCACGGTGAAGATGTTAAAGAATATTACTTTTATTTAGACAGCACTCCCACACATTCATATATGAAAGCGCTGTATAAATATCCTCATGCAGCTTTCCCTTACTCCCAATTAGTTGCAGAAAATCAACGCCGAAATCGTCGAGAACCAGAATTTGAACTCTTAGATACAGGTGTGTTTGATGACAATCGATATTTTGATGTTTTTGTGGAATATGCCAAGCATTCTGCGGAAGATATTCTCATTCAAATTAAAGCAGTCAACAGAGGTACAGAAGCTAAAACATTACACCTATTACCGACCCTTTGGTTTCGTAATACTTGGTGTTGGAATGGAGATGCAGATAAACCTACTTTAAAAGAGATTAAATCAGATCGTAGCTTCAATGTAATTGCAGCATCTCACCCAAGTTTAGGAAATAGGTGGCTGTATTGCCAGGAAGCAACAGAGATTGTCTTTACAGACAACGAGACAAATTATCAGAGATTATTTGGTTCTCCCAATACTTCGACTTATGTTAAAGATGGCATTAATGACTACATCGTAAATGGTCAAAAATCAGCAGTAAATCCTGATAAAATTGGGACAAAAGCATCTGCTAATTATGTGTTAACAGTTGGAGCAGGTGAAACTAAAACTATTAAATTACGACTCAGTAATGCACCCAATTTACTTGAGCCATTTGGTAATGAATTTGAGGTAGTTTTTAGTAAGCGACAACAAGAATATGAGAAATTCTATCAACGTATTACTCCATATCCTCTAAGTGAAGATATGCGGAATGTGCAGCGCCAAGCATTTGCTGGTATGCTGTGGAGCAAGCAATTTTATCATTATATTGTAGAGGATTGGCTTAAAGGCGATCGCAACACACCAACACCCCCATCAGAGCGACAAAATGGCAGAAATCAAGAGTGGTTTCATCTCTACAATGAAGATATTCTTTCTATGCCTGATAAGTGGGAATATCCCTGGTTTGCTGCTTGGGATTTAGCATTCCATACTATTCCTTTAGCAATGATTGACCCAGATTTTGCTAAGTACCAATTGGATGTTCTTACACGGGAATGGTATATGCATCCTAATGGGCAAATTCCCGCCTATGAATGGGCATTTGGTGATGTTAATCCTCCTGTTCATGCTTGGGCAACTTGGCGCATTTATAAGATTGAACAGAAGATTTATGGGCGAACAGACAGCCAATTTTTAGAACGAGTTTTTCAAAAGCTGATGCTCAACTTTACTTGGTGGGTAAATCGTAAAGATGCTGAGGGAAATAACGTATTTCAAGGAGGATTTTTAGGGTTAGATAATATTGGCGTGTTTGACCGCAGTGCAGCCCTTCCTACAGGCGGACATATTGACCAATCTGATGGTACTAGTTGGATGGGGATGTACTGTTTAAATATGTTAGCGATCGCTCTAGAGTTAGCCAAGACTAATCCTGTTTACGAAGACATTGCCACCAAATTTTTTGAGCATTTTCTTTACATAGCCGATGCTATGAATAAAATTGGCGAAATGGAAGCCAGTTTGTGGAATGAATCAGATGGATTTTATTATGATGTGCTACATCTACCTGAACAGCAGATTACCTTAAAAGTCCGGTCAATGGTGGGATTAATCCCCTTATTTGCAATTGAAAGCATTGAACCAGAAACCTTAAGAATGCTTCTTGGCTTTAAGAAGCGGCTGGAATGGTTTATCCAAAATCGTCCTGACTTACGGCAAAATGTAGCTTGTATGGAAACAAAAGGAGTTGGTGCTAGAAGATTATTAGCAATTGTTTCACGGGATAAGCTAAAAAGTATTCTGCAAAAAATGCTTGATGAAACTGAGTTTTTTAGTCCCTATGGTATTCGCGCTCTTTCTCGGTTTCACGCCGAACATCCCTATACTTTTGATGTCAATGGTTCACAATTCCGTGTAGATTATGAACCTGCTGAATCTAGCAGTGGTTTATTTGGTGGAAATTCTAACTGGCGTGGCCCTATTTGGTTTCCGGTAAACTTTTTACTAATTGAATCTCTGCAAAAGTTCTATTATTACCTGGGTGATGATTTTAAGGTGGAATGTCCCACAGGTTCTGGACAAATGATGACACTTTGGGAAGTTGCATCAGAATTATCTCAAAGGTTAACTAGAATTTTCTTGCAAAATACCTCTGGACAACGACCTGTTTATGGTGGGATACAGAAGTTTCAAAATGACCCGCACTGGCAGAATTTAATTCTATTCCATGAATATTTTCATGGTGATAATGGAGCTGGAATTGGCGCTAGCCATCAAACTGGATGGACAGGTTTAGTTGCTCAACTTATTCAGCAATTTGGTGAGTACGAATCACAATGTTAGGAACCAAATATTGAGGAGGATAAAGAGGCAAAATCTGCCCCAATGAATGTTTTTCAAAGAAGCATTTTTATCTCCAATCTTGGTTTTTAAGATAGCCAATAACAGCCAAGAAGTAAAGTTTGATTAAAAACTTGTACTGTTGAGACTACAAACAAAATTTTCAAATTTATGCGGAATTGATACCAGCTACACTGAAGTAAATAGAAACAGACAGCATCACCATCACTATGAACAACATTATGAATACAAATACAAAATATTTCTTACCATTTATTGTTGTGGCGATCGCAGCTAGCCTCAGCAGTTGTAATTCTCCTTCTACTTCTCGTAACATTCCCAGCGAAACACCAACACAAAGCTCATCAACCCCAACCCCCAGCATGGCGCAACTAAGAGCCAAATCTAACAACGTTGAGCCATCTGAAAACACCCCTGTTGCAACTACCAAAACCGCTAACGTCACGCTCTATACAAGTGATGTGCAATGTCAAAAACTGATTCCTCAACAAGTATCTGTACCAGCAGCAGAACCTGTCACAGGTGCGGTAGGCAAAATCATAGAAGAACGAGATACCGGTGATTTGAGCTTATCTGGTTATCGTGTCAAAGTTGAAAATGGCACTGCCACAGTTGATTTACGACTATCACCCCAGTCGAAACGGCAATTGTTATCTCTTTCGAGTTGTGAACAGTTTGCTTTGTTTGGTAGCCTGCGTAAAACCTTAACTAGTAATACTCAGTGGAATATTAAAGAAGTTCGCTTTACTGAGCGCGGAAAAGAAGTCATCCTTTAGTCATCAGTAATAAAAAAATTCTACAAAGCACCATTAAAAATCTGATGAGCAGTCAGTTTCAAATCTGGAAAAGTAGGGGATATAATAGGTTCTTCATCCCTAAATTGAGCGATTTGATATTCTTCATCAACTAGATAATAAATAGAAATGGTTGCTTGTTTGGGATTACCAATAAATTTTCTTGCCCCCAAAGCTGCATAATCAACGACCCAATATTCAGGAATTTTCATTGCTTCATAATTCCCTAATTTGGTGTAATAATCATCTTCCCAGTTTGTACTTACAACCTCAATAACCAAAGGAATAGATCCACTTTGAGTCACAGTAGATTCTTTTTCCCAAAATTCCTCGTTGTGCAAATTAGCATCATTGATTAAAACTACATCTGGTGAATAACCCGATGATTTTCTCGGTGGTTTTACTAATGCTGTTTTAGGAATAAAGTATGGCAATTTCAAACGCTTATATTCAACAGTAATTTCCCCTGCTAAAAATCCCGTAACTTTTTCATGTTTCCCACTCGGCTGAGGCATTTCAACAATTATCCCGTCGTGTAATTCGTAACACTTCCCGGTATTTCCCGGCAGCCATTCGATAAATTCTTCAAAGGTAAATAGTTTGGGTAAAGCTTGAGCCATATCAAAACCTCCGCTTGTTTTGACTTTAACATTTACAAGGTTGGGACTGATTAGTTTGGCATCGCAGCAAAGATTAAAGATCAATACGATTCAGTTAGCGCCAAAAACTCTCTGATAATCAAGAGCCAAGCTAACTTTTTTTAGACAAAAGCCATTGCTCAATTAACTCCGCGACAATATCGCTCATCTGTCGTTCTTGTGAAACTGCTGCGGCTTTGAGTTGTCGATGCAGTTGCTTAGGCAGATAAATAGTTGTACGGGTATAAGCTGGGTCAGTACTTTTGCTTTGGGAAGTGGGTTTATCTTCAGTTTGCTGTAGTTTATCTCTTTGTTGACGACTACGAGCAGCATCAATCAAGTCATCAAAACGGCTAGTTTTTTTCTTATTCAACGTAATATCTCCTTACCTGCCTCGGCATAACATCGCCATGCAATTTGTGCATAAGAATCTTTGACAGCATTTACTGGAAGCCCTTCTAAAGCAGCTCTTTGGAACACAGCCAGTCGCCGAATCCCAGATTTGAAAACAGGTAGCCCCGCTTGTTCTAGAGATGTTCTCGCTTCTTCTCCCGCCTTATTTGGGTTTGGTGGGATGATAGTCAGTAAAATTCGATAATTTGTTTTGAGTTGTTTGAGTAAGTTAACCATTTGGAGTGTTGCAGCTAAAGCGATCGCATCTGGGGTAGTGGGTATCACCAGCAAATCGCATCCTTTAGCAATAGTTTTTAGCTCATTTGGATCTGGTCGGGCTGGTGTATCAATTACTATATGCTCATAAAGTTTTGCTAAATTTACCCCATGTTTTTCATCAGCAACTTTGAAGGGTAAACAACCCCGGTTTGACCAATCCAAAGCACTGCGGTTTAAATCACCATCTATTAATAGTGTGTCAGCTTTGTTCTGAAGGTATGTAGCTAAATGCAACGCTGTCGTAGATTTACCGACACCGCCCTTAAAAGCAGCTACTGTGATGATCATTTTTGATTTAACAGCAAATAATGCCAAAATTTTACTGTATAACTAAACATCTAGACATTTATTTTTTGTTCTTGCATTTAGATGTTTAGATATTTAAATATCTAATTAATTTAGCATACGTATATTTAGTATAATTTAATTACGCATACAATTATTTCGCTTGTCAGTAAATCGTGGGATAAATGTATAAATCTTTTTAAGTACAAATTTATTATGGTTTGCTGATTATTTCAAAGAATGTCAAGCTCATTCCACCCCTGGAAGGGGTGGAATTTCGTGTCAGTGGTCAGTTGTCAGTTTTGCCACTCACCACTGACTACTGGCACCTGACGGCGACGGGGCGACTATCACAGACACTCCTCTAAGAAGCAGGTAACGCGATCGCCTTTTGATGATTAATTGGAAATTGTGAATTGAATCAGATTACCCATCCAAATAATTTATAAAGGCGTATTACATGGATAGACAGGTTAACCGAAAGGTTCTACAATTTGAGTGATAGTGGTAATTTTACCTATTGCCCAATCAACCGAAGCATAGTAAAGATTTTCTGGCGATTATACGCGATTGTGGAAGCGCGCTATTAATATAAGAAGGTCTTTAGTTAAGGACAGCAAATAACATGGAAGTAAAGCTGATTTTAGTTGGGTTAACGGTTATATTTACGATTTCGTGCCTGTTTTTTGGTACGAAAAATGGATTTTATGATTCAGAGAACTATCACGGTAATGGCTCTGCACATTGAGAGAAGACTGAGTGGAACCAACCTCTGCTCAGAATTTTGGAAACACAAAAAGGCAAAAGGCAAGTTCCCATAGCCCCAAACTTGAGGGCTTCTCATTACCCAACTTTTCCGAACCAGTGCGGGTTCGCAATAAGCGTCCTCCCCAATCCAAAATCCGCATTCTTAAGGGTGTAGAGGCGCACTACAAAACTTATCCCAAAGTCAAAATACCAAAATCCTTGTGATTCATGGCTTTTGGGATATTTCAATGACGATGAGATTGGAGGGGAGGAGAGCATGAGGGATAATGTGTCGGCATCCTCTCGCGTTGATGCTGGGGAAACGGCTAATGAATTAGAATGTTTGCCCTACAGTGTCCAGCATAACGATGAGGGCGTATGTTTATTAGTACGAATGGGGCCACATCGCATCCTATTGGACTGTGGTTTAAAAGAAAGTTCTTTATTATTAAGCACACTAACTAAATCTGCTGGTAAAGGTAGTTCACCTTTACCAGCAGATTTAGTTTTGATCAGTCACGCCCACCCAGATCATGCTAGAGGGCTATTAGCACTACATCAATCTTTTCCACTTTTACCTGTTTACGCCAGTGAAGTAACCAGCAAGTTACTGCCGCTAAATTGGCCAGATCAAGCTCCCCAAGAAATTCCCCAATTTTGTCATGCATTACCGCTGCGATCGCCTGTAGAACTGCAAGATGGTTTAGTGGTAGAGTTATTTCCCGCCGGACACTTACCAGGGGCGGTAGCAATTTTGCTCACCTATACTACCGTTCAGCACTCCTACAGGCTATTGTACACAGGAGATTTTTTCTTATCAAATTCTCGGTTGGTAGAAGGTTTACGCTTAGAAGAATTACGGGGATTAGATCTCAGTGTGCTGATTATTGAAGGTACTTATGGCACATCGCGTCATCCCCACCGCCGTAACCAAGAAAATCAATTAGCCGAGCGAATTAATCGGGCGATCGCCGATAATTGTTCTGTTCTACTGCCTACACCTGCTTTAGGCTTGGGTCAAGAACTGTTAATGCTTTTACGCTCTCATCACCATTTTACAGGGCGGGATTTAGATATCTGGGTTGATGGTGCTGTAGCAAGTGGGTGCGATGCTTATTTAGAACTACTACCCCACCTGCCTCCATCAGTACAGAACTTCGCCCGCCATCAACCCTTGTTTTGGGATGAACGAGTGCGTCCGCGAGTCCGTCGTTTGCCACCAGAACATCGTGCCACTGTAGGTAAGTCTCCCTGTATTGTTCTCACCGACTCTACATCTGATTTTGGACAATATTGTCAACCCGACACTGGCCCTTGGCTCATTCTACTGCCAGAAAAAATTGATATAAAAGTTCACAAAAAATATTTAGCACCCACTACTATTGACAGCTATCTTTTAGCACAACATAGTGACGGCCCTGGTACTACCCAGCTAATTCATAATTTGCGTCCTCAGCACGTCGTTTTTGTTCACGGTTCTTCTACCTATTTGGCAGATCTAACTAGCTTAGAAGAGTTACAAAACCGCTACCATGTACATTCCCCCTCTGCTGGCACATTAGTAGAACTGCCCATTGGTGACACATTTTTACAACCGGCAGCTCCAGAAACTAATTATGAAGGTGAACTGACAGAACTGGGGACGGTAATTACAATTACACTTCCCGATGCGATTACTGCCGATCCTCGTTGGCGGCAGTTTGCCGATACTGGCTTAATCGAAGGTCATTGGCAGGGGGAAGAACTAGTATTGCGGGGGTTGTCTCAACGAGATCTGCTCCACCAAAATAGTGATCGCTATACTTCGTCTGATGTCGACTGCTGCGGTAACTGCCGACATCAAAGGGGGCAACGGTGTTGGAATCCCGCCTCCCCCTTATATAACTTCAAGGTAACTCTTGAAGGTTACTGTCCTGCTTTTGAACGCTTAAATGATAGTCAATAGTTTCTTGGCAGTGGTCAATTTTATTAACAACTGACCCTTCGGGTGACGCTCGCAAGCTCACTAACGCTGCGCTAACGCAGTCGCCTGCGGAGGGAAACCCTCCCGCAGCGCTGCCTCACCACTGACAACTGACAACTGACCAATGACTAGTTATTCAGGGTTTGAGTCGGGGTAATGGTTGCGGATACGCTCAGCCTCTGGACAGTCTTCAGTCATCAGAGGTTCTACATTACCCCGCGGCACTGAAGCTAATTTTTGGGTTACAGCGCCGATACTCTCAAGGCGAACCATTTCCTCCCAAGAACAAGTCTCGTCTTCCTCTTCTGTTTCATAGCGTAGGGTGACTAAATCTCCCTCTATGTCGAGGATGCGGGCGCGTTCAATCCAGCGTTGCTGGTCCCGCAAGAAAACACATACCTCGCGCCCATCGCAACACAGTTGATAAATCTTGCGGTGTAGCATGTATTGCTTCTGCCTTTTTAAACAACGTAGTTAAACCTGTCAAAATCTGGGTTTTACCCCATCTTAGATCACACCTTTGAGAGATAAGTTACTCGGTTCAGAATTAGTGCGTCTGGTGACTTTAATCCAAAGAGTTGCTGATAGTGGCCAGAATCTAGGAAATTTTGAATCATCAGCTAGTAGCTACTGCACCAGTTGAACTCAATCTCTTTCAAGGTTATTCAGCGAATGTCTACTTCATAGAAGTCAGACAATTCGGGGATTTTACTCACTAGCCTAAAACTTGCTGGTAAGTCATTTCTACCATTATGTAATAATAAATACTCCAAAACAAGAGGTGATTGCGGTTGTCTGAGTTGCCTACTTGTAATCATTGGCATTACTGGGAAGTCTGGGGACTCGGCTTTACTTTTCCCCCGTATATATTTGATCTTAACTCATTCTTTTGCCTACTCTCATGGTTTTCAGCAATAACACTGCAAGAGTTTTGAGTTGAGAGTTTTGGCTGATGCGACACAGTTCTATTTGCGCCCCACAGTGCAGCATTATCAGCAAGATTTGTACTGTGTGAGAAATGCCATTGGCAGTTGTGAAGATGCTTCTCTTTTTATTTCACCTGTGCATACTGCATCGTATAAAGTTGCTAAGTCTACCAAATCTTCTGACTGATAGCATTTGGTCGCCAACACCTGATGAAGTAGACCCTCAGATTCAACACTAAGATACCCAGTTTGGAAAGCAGATTCAACGAGTGTGCGAATCATGTTGATTAGGGTGTAGAGAGCAATATTATTATTTCTAGTCTGGAACATTCTCCTCCTTAGCTAGTTGATATGAAACCGTATTAATAGGTGATTATAGTTACAAAAAACTGTGACTACAATCACAGTATATAAACGTATCAGTAAGGCTTTAAGGGATTGAGCTTTACTATACTTAGGGCAAAAAGTACAAACTTTTAGTGGTACTGTAATTATTCAAGTATATAGATATACTAATTTTTGGCATGTATACACTAAAAAATAGAGGAATACGAGTCAATAATCAAGAGAAACAGACAACTCAAAGAAGAAATTGGCGGAAATCCTCATCCTTTTGACTCAATTGCACCCAGTCTAGGTTTAAAGAATTAAATTTTTGTACCAAGCGATCGCAAGCAGGGCGTTCAGTTGCATAATGACCAGCATCAATTAAAATTAGATCGCGATCGCGGCTTTCTTGAAATTGATGAAACTTACAGTCAGAAGTTAGATAAGCTTGAGCATTAGTTTTAACTACCGCCGAAATAAAACTAGCTCCCGAACCACCCAACACAGCCACTCGTGAAATTGTTTGTTGTAAATCAGCAGTAGGAGAAAAAATTAAATTAGGGGGAGCAAGTCGATTTTGAATAGTTGTGAGTAAATCTTGTAAAGACAAAAAAGGCTTTAGCATCCCCACACGCCCGTATCCTAGTCCTGCTTGCGTGGGTACTATGGGAGTAACTTCTTGGAGTTCTAGAATTTGAGCCAAAACATCAGCAGTCCCATCTTGTACTTGGTCAAAATTTGTATGGGCACTGTAGACACCTATATTGTGGGTAAAAGCTAACCGTGCCATTTCGGCGATCGCCTCACCACTGCGTAGCGACTTGGGAGGATTAAAAATTAAAGGATGATGGGCAAAAATTAAATTGGCTTTAAAGGCGATCGCTTCTTGCATTACCGCCAAAGTTGGTGTTAGACACACCAATACTCGTGCTTCATCCTGCAATACTCCCGGCTCTATCTGCCAGCCGCAATTATCCCAACTTTCAGACCAAGTAGGATTTGCCCATTCTTCAAACCAAGTTATTAAATCAGTAATTTTCATCTTTTTTTAGTGTCTCTGTGGCTGAATATTTAATTTTACTGATAATTGCTGGCGCATTTCCTCGAAAGGTTTATTCCATACAGGGTGAGCATTCCAGTTCCATGCTGCCACTGGGATGAGTTGTTTTCCTGCTAGATAAGTTAACAAGCGGTATTCATCTTCTGGTTCGCGGGAAAAGGAAAAAGGATTACGGAATCCTGTATCACATAGTTTATAAAATGAAACTTGATCAAGACTGATGCGATGCACAAGTTCTTGACCTTTAATAAGCAAATAATCTAAAAAGCACAGGCTAAAAGGTTCTATATGGGCGCGATTGTGCGGCTCTTTCTGTACCCATTTTGCCCACACAAATCCATACATAAAATCGTGAATATAGCGAAAGCGTACTTCTTTTTTAATTCCAAATAACTCGATCAAAGAAACCATTTTGTTGGCAAAATATTCTAAAAAATCAGCCCCGTCATCAGATAATAAAGCTTGCCTGAGCATACTGCTTACCATAAAATCAAAATCCCAGAAAATGTTTTCTGGGAAGTTTTGTAACAGGGCATCAAGGATGACTTCCAAGGTAGAGTATAAATGAGAAATTAACTGCATATCTGTAGTTTGTGCCGCAATAAAATTTTCCAATTCGGCAAAACTGGTAATTAAAGACTTTTTGGGATTGAGTGATAAAAGATTAATAGAATGCTGGACAAGAATTTCATCAAGATATGTGAAAGCCTGAGTTGGTGCTAGATTTTGCTTCATAATTAATTGCAATATTTCAAGCAACTCAAAATAAGTATTATTTTATATTGCAAAAAATGTAATTATTAAAGCAATATAAATAAACTTAACTTTCACTTTACAAAATGAGAAATAAATCCTAAATAATGCGCTTCAAGATGGTTATATAAACATCCTATCTGAGTTACAATAACCACCTTTATGATAGAGTGCTAAATCTGCCACTAGTTGACTACTACAGCACGGCGAAAATAATTATCCAGTTAAAAAAGGTTTAAAAGCCTATCGCTAAGCCCAAATGTGGACAACCAACTCTCTTACATGGCTGCGCTGGCGATGTTCCCAAATATAAATTCCCTGCCAAGTTCCTAGCACCAAATGACCGCTATTGATAGGGATATTTTCAGAAGTATGGGTAAGGGCTGTGCGAATATGTGCAGGCATATCATCCGCACCTTCAGCATCGTGAATGTATTTGCCTGATTCTGGCACAAGTTTGGCCATAAAATTAGCTAAATCCACAAGTACATCAGGATCGGCGTTTTCTTGAATTACTAAACTAGCTGAAGTGTGACGCAAAAATAAAGTACAAAGACCAGTTTCTACTCCCGACTCAGCAACAATGGCTGCGATTTTTGCAGTGATGTTGTAAAAAGATTTGCCATTAGTGGAAACTTTCAGTAGCTTTTGGTAATGAGTCATGTGTAAGGTGATTGACTGCTAACTCTATTGTGCAGATGATTTTTTTGCCATATAGGCAAAGATAAACAATTGGATATTACCCCAACATTACTTATAATTACGGCGATGGGCTGACTACAGATTGGGAACGTTGCTGCTGGTAAAGTTTAACAACTTTTTGGACATAAGCAGCAGTAAAGCCACTGTTGCAACCTGTATAACTGCCAGTCATCCACCAACAAGCTACACTACCCACTGCCGCAATTTCATTATTACTGAGAGTGCGAAACTGCTGGGTTAGTTCACGGCGTGTGATACAAGATATAACTTGGCGTGCAGTAGCTGGGCTGTTTTCAAACTGCGTCGGTGTTAGTTCTCGTTTAAGACAATATTTCGACCAGGCTTTGAGGGTTTCGGGTTTGACTTGCCATGCACTGTATAGCCCATCATTGGGGGAATTAGTTTGCGGTGCAGCGAGTCGCAGCGATTCTACCATAGCGCCGACTTGAGCGTTAGAAACTTGTTGTTGTGCTTGAGCTAACAATGACGACAGTCCGAAGCTGACAATCACTCCGCCTAGTAGTAATCGCATGGGATTTTTCCTCATAGCTTATGACTGATTTTAAACACTAAGATGTAGCATATTATGCGATCTGAGGAGTTTAAAGACTGCGAAAATAGTTAACTACAGCCTGAGCGATCGCTTCATTACCATCCTTAGCAATAGGCTGGGATAGCTTTGGTTGTTGGGGGTGTCGATGAAGAAAATCCCAAGTCTCTTGAAAAAACTCAGTTGGCGTGAGAATTTGATGTTGATGGTAATTAACAATACCTTCTAAAAGAAAAGCTGCTTCCGCAAAGTCATCGCGGGGAATGGTAACGAGAGGGACTCCCAGGCGTGTAGCTTCCGCAAAAGTGCCGTAACCAGGTTTAGAAACAACACGGTCGCAGATAGACATAAAATCTACAGGGCGATATTTACGGTCAGTAATTTTGATTAAATTAGGTAAATCTGGTGTAGATTGATCAAAAATAATGAATTGCCAATCTGGAAAATGTTTCAGGTTGTCGTAGGGAATCTGCTGTAAACCTAAGCCACCAAAGGTCAACAAAACAGTTTTTTCTAATGGTGCAGTTATACCCCAAGCAGCACGCAGATCATTCGCAGAGTAGCGAGGGGAACCACCAGTTAAGCCGACATCTGTGATATTGTTAAAAGCCTGCATTGGTTCGTGAAAGGGAAGACGAAACAAGCGATCGCACTTCGAGTAACAATCACTAATCCAATCAGCAATAGCAATAAATTCGTTTCCCCAATCTCGGTAAATCAAATCCCAGCCAAAATTACTCATCATCCAGCAAGGGATATTTGCCGCTTTGGCAAATAAAGGAGTGAGAAAAGGAATATCTGCCAAGATGAGATTGACACGATTTTGGCGGATAAAATTGACTTCAGAAGCTATCAGAGAATTTTGATGTTTTTGAATATCTAGCAACTTTTCTTTAGTCGCTTCCTTATCCATTGTTAAGCTATCCGCCTGGATTACACCCAAGTCAAATGATCGGGGACGATGGATAAAATCTCCTTCTATATAGCACTCTAACAACCACCGTGGAGCAGTTGTTACCATAATTAGCAAAACATCTGGACACAACTTTTGAATTGTTGCAGCTACCGATGCTGTACGAGTCGCATGACCAAAGCCGTGGTTAGTGATGGCTACGTATAAAATTGGACGTTCCATTAAGAGGTAAGAATGAAGAATTAAATCTTGGGAATTGAAATCACAAAAATCATAACTGATAATTTTTAAGTTCTAACTCATCTTTTGTACTTAGCCAGGACTTACGCAAGTGTCACACAAGATTCTATTTTTTGTTTGTAGTAAGGGCTTTAGCCCTGATATTGGCTACGCCAATGTACTACAACAAAGGACTTTAGTCCTCTCTGCGAGACGCTGCGCGAACACTACAAGCTAGGGTATTATGCCAGTTGCGTAAGTCCTGGCATAATTACAGAAAAATTAGGACAGCTAATCATAAAACGTTTGCAAATTAAACTCTTGGTATTTGATGAGGAACAAGTGAGGATTGTGCAATGGATACCTTAGAACGCTATCGCCAGATAGTCCGCCAGTTAATTGATGAAATTGCGTTGTATAAGCCTTCTCACGGTCAGATTGAGACCGAAGCAATTATCGACCCTCAAAGAGATCGTTATGAACTGCTGCACGTAGGCTGGGATGGGCAACGTCGGGTACATGGCTCGGTGGTACATATTGATATCATCCAAGGAAAAATCTGGATTCAACATGATGGTACTAATCGTCCTGTAGCCGAAGAGTTATTAGAAGCAGGAGTTCCTAAAGAGGATATTATCTTGGGCTTTCATCCTCCTCACGTCCGTCAGTATACTGATTTTGGCGTGGCATAAATGAAACGGAATATAGGATACAAGAGAAATAATTGCTCGATGTAGTACTTAGACAGTTAAGGATTCGTAGATAATCTGATGCTAATTCTGGCTAAATCTTTGTATTTCTTCAATTAATTGGTCGATTTCCGATTCTAAAGTCAAGTAATGGACTGTGGCGCGGATACAGTCAGGATCGGCAATTGTGCGAGTGAAGATTTTTTGTGACTCTAAAAATTCCACTAGCTTGAGACTCGCTTGAGGTTGTTGCTCAGTGAGTTGAAAGGAAACTATACCACTTTCGGGTGGTGAAGTTCGGAGACATTTAATATTAGGTAACGCTGCCAATTTCCGCCAGAGATACTCACTGTTAGAGCAAATTTGCTCGTAACGTTCTTGTGAAGTTCCCCATTGTTGATGAACAGCGATCGCCTCTTTAAATCCCACATATAACGAGTAAGCTGATGTTGAGACTTCATATCTTCGCCCATCCGGTTGCCAAGACACAGGCTGCGATCGATGATCTACAACAATGCCACGCAAACCAATAAATGTCGGCTGCAAGCTTTCTCTAACTTCTGGCCGGACATACAAACCACCAATACCAGCCGGGCCACATAACCACTTGTGACCTGTGAAAGCATAAAAATCTGCTTTCAATTCACTCAAGTTTAAAGGTAACAAACCAGCAGACTGGGCAGCATCAACCAGAACTAAAGAATTATTGTTTCCGCATATTTCTACGATTTTGTCAAGATGTAAAACTTGACCCGTATTCCAGAAGACATGACTTAAGATGACCAAACGAGTTTGGGGGTGTAAGTGTTTGGCAATCACTGTCGCGGGGTCGCCCTCATTTAAAGTTGTCATTAAGGGGCAAGTAGTCACTTTTACAGCGTATCTGCGCCCAATTTCTTGTGCTGTCGCAATTACACCTGGGTGTTCGCAGTCCGAAAGTAGTATATGGTCGCCAGGTTGCCAGTCAATACCCCACATGGCAATATTGCAGCCAACAGTGACATCTTCGGTGAGAGTAATTGTTGCTGATGGTACATGAAATTCAGAGGCGATCGCTTCTTTGATAGCTTGTTTTTGTTGAGTCAGCCAGGTGTATGCCTCATTTCCAAAAGGGCCGAGATGCTGGATGTGAGCTTCAGCTTGAGTAATGGCATCCATTGCTCTCTTGGGCATTGGCCCTTGCCCACCATAGTTAAAATATGTCTTATTTGCTAAAGCTGGAAATTGCTCTCGATGGTGATGCAACTTAGTTTTTATCATAGAAATATTAATTATTACCAATAACCTCAATAGCCGTCTTCAACCAATCAATGTAAGTTTGCTCTCGTTGCGTAATTAAGTCCAGCACCAGTTGATGCATAACTTGCTCACGATTTACAGATGCATCATTGAGAGGTAGCACCTTGATTGCTTGACAATTGACCATCTTTTCACCGTGAACTACTAGCTGTTGTTTTAGTAAATTAATGATTGCTTCATTAGGTAGTTGAGCCGCAAAAAATAACTGCACAAGCAACGGTTCTCGTACCGTCGGTAATGGCTGAGGGCATTGCAGCCACCGAATTAATTCAGCTTTTCCGGCTTCAGTTGTACTATACACCTTTCGGTTGGGGCGATCACGCTGAATTTCAACTGTACAAGTAATCCAGCCTTGTGCCTCAAGCTTATCGAGGGTTCTATAGATTTGCGCTTGGTCTGCTGGCCACAAGTGGGCAATACATTGATCAAAGCAGTTTATTTTCAGGTCATAACCTGTCATTTTTTCTTGCTGAAGGAGACCTAAAATTGCGTGCGCTAAAGACATAGGCGGTTTTCCGAAAGTAAATTAGTGGAAACCATATCTGTTCTTTCTTATATAATCTTATGTTAATATATGATTAATCATATAAAAGAGTTGTATAACAACATAACTTTGATTATGGGGTGTTACAGAAACTAACTTAATTACTTAAGATTAAGTGTGACTCCAGGTTATTCGCGTCTAGAACGTTCAAAAATCCGTGACCACCGTATCAGATATATTTCAGTTGTTTGCTACTGTCTATTTGTAAGCAATATTAAAGCAGAACTTATTCAAGCTATTAAAGACTATTGCCACGGGAGGATCAGTTCAATTGGCTTCTAACATACTCCAACAAAGAATACACCAACATCAACATCTACGTGATTTACGAAACAAATTACTACATCTTCACAAAGCGTTGATTGAAACAGAACGCATCGCCTACGAACAAGTTAGTGGACGAGTATCAAATAGAGAACTCCTGCAACTTGTTATCAACCATGAACAATTTGCTTGGCTACATAGCATTTCTGAACTAGTTGTCCAAATTGATGAAAGCCTCGTAGCAGATGAGCCCGTATCGCTGGAAAATGTCCAAAATTTGATTGCCAATGCCCGGATGTTAATCTCACCATCCGAGGTAGGTAATACATTTGCCAGAAAATACTACGCTGCGCTGCAACGTGAACCTGATGTTGTATTAGCACATGCAGATGTATCCCAGTTTCTTGCATCCAAGAAATAAGTCAAAGTGAAAGACAAGCACCGTGAGGTAACTCGCGGTGCATTTAAATATGTTTAGCGTTATTTGCTTATTTAATATATGGTTTAATCAAAGATATGATTTGTTGGGTTCTTATATCTCTGCCGCGATCGTTAGGATGATATTGGGTATTAAACATTAGTTCATTGGGCAAAGTTGCTTGATAAGGGTCACCAAGGAGAAGGGTGCCATTGTACTGATAATATTCTTTAATTTTATTAAAGAATATTTGATATTTCTCTTTTTGATATTGATCTTGTTTTTGCATTACAGGATAAAGAGCTAATACTTTAATTTTGTTTTGTTTGCACCAATCAAGAAACTCTGCAATAACTCCTGTTGGATCAATTGTGTAATTTTTTGGAATTTTTAAGGCATTAGGCATAACATCTAATGGCTTCTGACCAATATTACAAAGCTCATCTCCAAATTCATTTAGAGTAAAACCGGTATAACATTTTTTCTTTAAAGCTTTTGCTTTTAATTCAGACAAGACTTCTTGTTGGTCTTTATATAAAACTAAACTTGACAAAATGTCTATATTCGATAACTGAATGACATGATTGAATTTAGCAGAAATACTTAAATTATTAAAATAGTTTGTATCATGGGACAAAACATGTTTCAGGTATGTTTCATTAAAATTACCTCCCCAAGTATAGGTACTATACTCTAAAGGTAAAAGAACTATGTCGCCTTCTTTTAGGATAGTTTTTGCATCATCCAGGGTATACTTAACGCCAAGAGCTGCATGAGTTGCCAAATTGACTGTAGGAACTCCTGTTTCTTGATAAATTTTTTTGGCACTAATACCAAACAGGGCGTTGCTACCAGAAACAATAAGTATTCTTTTACCTGAAATTGATTTAGCTATATCTTTTTTGCGAGTTTGTGCAACTGCAATCCAGTTATCTGCCCCCATAATATATTTACCAACAAAAAAATAACTGACAAGCAAGTCTAACGAAAAGACCACTAAAAAGCACAAAATCATAACTTTTAAGTAAGATTTAAAGCTTTTTTGTCTATTTGATAGGTCACTTTTTTCTAACAAAAAATCTGATTGTTTTTTTGTATCTAACATACTTAAGTCTCAAAATTGAAAGTACAAAAATTCTGACGGTTTAGCTTCTAATATTTTCGATATGGCAATGAAAAAAATCAGTCCTAAGCTTATTGCCCATAGCAAGTTTGGCTTCCACAAAAATATATTTTTAATTTCGTTATTTTTAGTTGATAGAGTAGGTTTATATCTCCAAAGTATCTGCTGAGTATTAGGTGCAAACCATACAATAATTGATGATAACACTAGCCATAAGACGCAAAAAATTAAATTAATATTTGCAGGAGAACCCCACAAATTATTAGGAGTTAAATTATGCAAATCAAATGACAGCATCGATTTCAAAATACTAACAGCTGCGCTTAACGATTCTGCTCGGAAAAATATCCAAGCGACCATTATAGATAAAAAAGTAATTATTCGGTAACATGCAATTTCCCAAATCGATTTGTCCCGGCTTTGTAAATGTAGAGTCTTTTTAATAGCTGCATATAAATGATTTACTATCAAATAAAAGCCATGTAGTCCGCCCCAAATAACAAACATCCATGATGCACCATGCCATAAACCACCAAGTAGCATTGTAATCATGAGGTTACCATATCGTCTAACTTCTCCCTTACGATTTCCCCCAAGAGGAATGTAGAGGTAATCTTTGAGAAATCGTGATAGTGTAATATGCCAACGTCGCCAAAAATCAATAATACTGTTGGCTTTGTAAGGTGAATCAAAATTTTCAGGCAAGATTATTCCAAATATCCTAGCTATACCAATTGCCATATCTGAGTACCCTGAGAAGTCAAAGTACAGTTGAAATGTATAAGCTAGGACACCACACCAAGCTTCAAAAGAAGAAATTAATGTGCCTGATGCAGATGCATTAAAAATGGGTGTTGCGTATGTAGATACGCCATCTGCTAAAATAACTTTTTTAAATAATCCCAATGAAAAAATGGTCAATCCTATAGCAATGTTAGCAAAGTTAAAATTTGTAATATTTTTATTTGCAAACTGCGGTAACACTTCCTCATGATGAACAATAGGTCCTGCAATTAACTGAGGGAAAAATATTACAAATAAGCAATAATCAAGAAAATTATATTCTATAGTTTTACCTTTATGAGAGTCAACTAAATAACCAATTTGTTGAAAAGTAAAAAATGAAATTCCTAGTGGAAGTATTATAGTACCTAATGTTAATTCGGTGCCTGCCAATAAATTTAAATTTTTGACAAAGAAGTTTGCATACTTAAAGTACGCCAAAAGTGCAACATTTACCGAAATTCCTATAAATAGAAAATGATTATTGTTAAACTTACTTTGCTCGTGATTAAATTGATATTGCTTCGCTATGAAATTTCCTATTACATAGTTGAAAATCATTGAGCAGACAATCAGAATAACGTAGTTTGCATTCCAATAACCATAAAATATAAAAGAGGTAAAGACTAGCCAAACAATTGCAGCTTGGCGAAATCCAAAACGACCTAATCCAAAGAAACCTAATATGGTAATGGGCAGAAATAGACAAATGAACTCTAAAGAGTTGAATAACATAATTAATTTGTTATGTTTAACAATAATTAACTTTTGTTTATATATTTCATATAACAACTAAAAAAACAAGTTATTTTAAGTATTTTTACTAAAAACTTACAATCTTTACTCTAATTTTATAAACACAAAAGGCTCTATGGACAACATGGCAGAATACTTTAAGTCATCAATTGAGTAAGAATAAATATAAAGTTTAAGTAAAGACTCATGCTATAAGAGATTAATTATTTACTCGATATGCAATACTTCTCGCTTAAGTATTTTTAATTCGGATCGGGTTTTGGGAAAAGGTTAAAGGGGAAGGGTTAAAGGTTTTTTCTTTCCCTTTCCCCCTTCCCCTTTTCCCTTTAACCGAGAAGCATTGACTCGATATGATATCTGGGAGTTGCATAATTGCGGGAAAGTTAGCGAAAGCTCCGCTAACGCTTAGCGTCTCGTAGAGAGCGTCACCTAAAGGGAGGGGCAGAGAGGATAAGGAGTTTGAGATTCTAATAAATCAAATTTCATCCCATGATTCAGCAACATCAATATTTGAAGTCCCCTCCAATCTATTGATGAAAAAAATTGCTGCTGGGATATACCATGAATGAGACTGTTGATTATTTTCAATTAGACTTTATCCTAAAAGCCTATCGATGTAGCAAATCCGATAAATTCAGAGTAGACTGACTGCACTATTTTAACTATCTATAAGCAGAGATTATTGATTTTATTAGATGGTGCAAGATATGAACCAGCTTTTCCGCACTGGATTGAGCGCAGTCGATTAGTTAATATGGCAAATTGGTCTACTCGACCATTGTGGAAGCGAATTGTTGGACGCATAGTTCTCTTTTTGCAATCGCAACTTTAGCTAATTTCGTCATCCTGCCAGATATCTGTTTCAATAGCTTCTGGTAAACTTGCTTGAGTCGGCAAGCTACTTTTATTCATTTGAGTCAAAGCATACTTTGCTGTTGATTGTACTTCAGCATCTGGATCTTCTAAGGCGTGGCTCAACATTTGGTTCATTTGACTCATAACGTCATAGACGCGAGTCAAGTCACGGATAGCATTTTGCCGCACTTGGGGACTTTCGTCTTGCATTGAAATTGCTAAAGCCCGGTTTAATGGTTTGAGTATGCGAACGTTAATTTCTGCTAAAGCTGCCAAAATTAAGCTGCGTTCTTGAGAGTCAGCATCAATCATCAAATTTATTAGTGGCTGAATCGCCCGCGAATCTCCTTGCTGACTCAAGCTCCAAACAGCCTTGCGCCGCGTTTTGGGGTCAGTACTGCGTAAGTCCTTAATCAACTCTTCAACGACATTGACTTTAGGTATACGAGAAGTTTTTTCTAGTGGCACTACTGCTGTAGAAATTGACGCTTTTGTTGTTTCTTGATTGATCACAGATGCAGTCTTTCCCTGCTGATTTGGTGTGTTGTGCAATTCTTGTAAAGGCGGTGTCACGACGAAGTCTTCCTTTGCTGGACTTAAAGCTTTCAGTTCTGAAGTTTGGGGCTGTTGCCCTTGTTTTAGCTGACGAGACCATCTCATCAAAAACAAGAGTGCGCCAATACTTCCTAAAATTCCCAGACCAGATAGAGACCACCAGATGATCCCTCTTTGATTTGGCTGGGGCGTGGTATTTGCAGTTGGTTGGGGCGTTGGGGTAAAAGGGGCAATTACCGGAGAGTTGACAGGCTTAAATTTGGCTGCCATAGCCGTTCGCAGATTGCGTTTAGTCGCTAAATCTGCTATGCCGTCTACTCTTTTTAAATTCTTGCCTTTCTGAAATTTAGCTACAGCAGTTTGTGTACTTAGGCTGTATTTTCCATCTATTGAGCCATTGTAATATCCTAAGTTCTTCAATTGGGTTTGTAGCACTTTTACATCTAAACCTTGACTACCAGGTTTAAGGACACCTTGTTGAGTAGGAACTTTAGAACTAGCTTGTGCTATTTTTTGCGGTAATAAGTTAGGGGTAGCTGTGCTTGCGCGATTTGGGTAAAATCCCAGGCAAGTCAAACAGGTAAATATTAAGACTGAGGAATAACATTGCCTCATATTGGAAGTTGCAGCCTGAATGTGCTTTTGAAGTCATGGATATTACAATAACTTCAAGCTGACCAAATGTTAACTTTTAGTGTGACACAAAAATCAGTAGTCAGTAGTCAGTAGTTAGTTGTCAGTTGTCAAAGGCATTGAGTATTGGAAAATTCTTGCTTTCCTGTTCTCTACCGAGTCAGGGCAAAATGTCTGGCTCCGATTCTCTGACCGATAAGGTTACGGGGTTCAACTTCTTAGCAGATGCTTCTAAAATTGTTGGCTGTTGTGTAGTCGTTTTTTCCTCGATAATCACCATGTTTTGTTTTCCTGACAAGGTATCACGTTGATTGATGAGATAGATACTAATTAAAGTCAAGAAAACTCCCGCCCACTGTAGCGAACTAAGTACTTCTGACAAGAATAGATTGCCAAATAGTAGAGCAAAAACGGGGGTGAGGAAGGTAAGAGAACTGAGACTGGTAAGACTACCACTAGAGGCAAAATAGAAAAATAACCCGTAAGCGATCGCACTACCAAAGATTGTGGCATAACTCAAAGCCATCCAATCAGCAAATACGAGATTTTGCCATTGCTGCGACTCTAAAATTGATGAAATTCCCCATAATGGCAATCCCCCAATGATCATGTGCCATCCTGTAGCTGTCACAGGGTCTGTATATTTACACACAAACCGAATCAAAACTGTTCCCACTGCCATTGACAGCGCCGCTAACAGCATTAACCATTCACCACTAGCAAATAAATCTTGCCAAGTGCCAATCGTGACATTCACACCTGAATCGAATAAATGGAAAATCCACTCATCCGGTAAGCCAATTAAACTAATACCTGTAACGCCCAATCCTAACCCCAGCCATCCCCAAAAACCGATGTGTTCTTGGAATAGCCACAACGAGAGCAAAGCCACAGCCAAGGGCTGAGAATCAATCATTACTGAACCTAACCCAGCACTAGTTCTGACTAATCCCTCGGCCAAAAAGCCTTGAAACAGCGTGCCATCGACCAAAGCAAATAAGGTGATCCACAGCCATGCAGCCCAACCCTTAGGCTGGGGTCTACCCATCAATGCGGCTGTAATCAGAATTAATACCCCCGCCGGCAACAAACGCACACCAGCCATAAATAAGGGTGTGGTGTGGGGTATTACTCCTTTCATAGCTACCATCGCCGTTCCCCACAGGAAAAAGGGGGCAATTAACAATAGGGGAGCGAAGGGAAGTCGAGATGCACTGAGTTTCAGTTGCATGGGCTTGCTGAGACCTTTAGTTAACATACGCAGAGATTACTTTACACAATTTTACCTAATTGTGACTTTTTGTGTTTGCCAAGGGTCTCTCTTTGAAAGAGAAGGAAAGAATACTCAGTGTGATCGCTAGATTGGCTATACAAGTTTTACAAAGCTAGGCTCAGGCTCCCCAGACTTTATTGTGTGAAAATTGATGTAAGTATTTTGGGAGTTGCAGATGTAGCTTGGGGAACTGGCGATCGCTTGAAAGGTGGAAAATACACCATTGAAAAAGAATTGGGGAGGGGACGCTTTGGCATCACCTATTTGGTCAAAAATAAAAATGGCGATCGCTTAGTTATCAAAACTTTATACTTCTGGTTCTACACCAAGAGCGCGCAATTGTGCAGTCAGGCGATCAGCTCTTTCATCGCCAGTTAACAACAAATTACCTTGCAAATCCCACCAGCGCAGCCAAGGTAATTCCGCATTCTGATATTCTCCATGCCAAATGCCTAACTCAACTCCCAAGGGTGTGATAGGATAATGTCCGCGCTCATTTGTTGATAAAGGCTGATATTGTCCTCCAATGAATTTATAAACTTCCACACTGGCTTTTTTCACTTCAAAAATGCCATAAAAAGGAGGACGAATCACCTGCTCATAAATCCAAAATTTCCCCTTCCAAGGAGTTTTATCTCGTTCTTCCATACCATTTCCAGAGACAAATTCTAAGGCAATCAACGGGGCAATGTATTCTCGCCACAGTACATAAAACCTCCGTGTCTGACCATCAAGCAAGGGCGGTACATTTCCTGCATAAAACCAATCTGGTGCTTCTGCGCCTTTCTTTGGGGGGTCAGTTAAGCGCCAGTAAATGCCCAAGTCCTGACCAATACAATATTGCCCATCAGGATGTAATTGTTTCAATACGGGAGCAATTGAGTCAGTTAGTAAAATGCTTTGCGGATGTTCTTGCCAATTTTTCACAAATTTACCATCAGACTCTGGCAACTGCGTATGGTCTGGGAAAGGAGTGAGTTCGTCGGTGGATGGATTGGTTGCAGAGGTCATAAGACTACCTTTGCAAAGGGTAAGAATTGTTTTTTAGTTTAGCAATACAAGGAGAGAAGGGGCGATCGCCTTTCTCATATTTAAGCAATTAAGTATAATTTTATACTTAGTTAAATATTAATTAAAAAATAATGAGGAGAAGGCTTCGCTCAGAAAAGAATAATATTCGTCCTTTTGTCTTTACCTTATTGCTTAATCTATAAAATTAAATTTAGTAAGCATTAGCACAGTTTACTTGCGGAAAACACCAAAATGAATAAGCAAACTGGGATTTGAGAAAGTAAAACCTCTTTTTGCTTGCGGAAAACACCAAAATGAATAAGCAAACTGGGATTTGAGAAAGTAAAAGTTCTTTTTGCTTGCGGAAAACACCAAAATGAATAAGCAAACTGGGATTTGAGAAAG
>NZ_JAECZB010000010.1:0-2374 GCF_016056295.1 Atlanticothrix silvestris CENA357 | reverse complement strand
TAAAAGTTCTTTTTGCTTACTCATTTCAGTAGATCGCGTATTCATTTCAAAAGATTCTGTAAACAAACCGCAGTTTATTTAATAATTTCAGTAGATCGCGCATTCATTTGGGCAGTTAGGCGATCGCATTAATTCTGCCAAGGGAGGCTCAAGTTATTAAGGCTCTCTTGTGTGAGAATTAATCTAAGCATTTTGGGAGTTGCAAACGTGGCTTGGATAGCTGGCGATCGCTTGCAAGGTGGAGAATACACCATTGAGAGAGAATTGGGAAGAGGACGCTTTGGTATTACTTATTTGGTCAAAAATAAGAATGGCGATCGCCAAGTCATTAAAACCTTAAATGATGACTTGCTCAAATCCCTTAACCAGTCGGAACGTGAACGGCTAAAGACAATGTTTTTGCGGGAGGCTTTAAAGCTTCAGAGGTGTAAGCATAAGTATATTGTAGAGGTCGTAGACTCCTTTGAGGAAGCAGACTGTTTGTGTTTGGTAATGGAGTATGTGGATGGCGTGAGTTTGGCTGATCTGCGCCCACCAACACTTTCGGAATCAGATGCACTACGTTACATTCAGCAAATTGGAGAAGCGCTGATAGTTGTACATGAAAATGAACTGATTCATCGGGATGTGCATCCAGGAAATATCTTGTTGCGGAACCGAGAGGGACAGCTAGAAGCAGTACTAATCGATTTTGGTTTAGCTCTGGACTTTGACCATATCTTAACTACAAGCCGAACCAAGGAAACGTCTGATGGATTTACGCCTCCTGAACTTTACGCTAAAGGTACTATAACTCGTGCGTATAGCGATATTTATTCACTTGCAGCTACTCTGTATAAACTTCTGACGGGGAAAACACCTGTCGATGCAGTCAAGCGCAAAGTGGACGGCGAACATTTAGTGTCTCCAAAAGAATGGAATCCTCAAATTAGCGATCGCACCAACCGCGCAATTATAACAGGTATGAAGCTAGATCCCAAACAGCGCCCTCAATCGATGCGGGAATGGCTCGACTCTTTAGGGTTAATAGGGGAAACTAGCAAGACAGAGACACCTGTACCTCCTAAACCGGAATCAAAAATTAATTGGATTGCCGTTACTGCCATTGCAACCTTAATTGCAGCTATTGGAACCTTGTTTTCAGGGATGGCCGGTTTGATTCCGATTTTTAAACCATTTGCGTCTCCTAGCCCACCGTCACTATCTCCTAGTCCCTCATCTAGCAAAACTCCGTAGATTTAGGTACACTCTCATCAGGATGCTAGATTAAGGGATTTTTCTTTACTTAGAGGTATTCATGCCCTGGATAGCAGGACAACAATTGCAAAGTGGCAAATATGTAATTAAGCAAGTCCTGGGACAGGGGGGATTTGGGATTACTTACAAGGCTTTGCATGTTGAACTAAACCAGATAGTTGTAATTAAGACACCAAATGAATATCTCAGTCACGATCCGGAATATGAAGAGTACATAGAGAGATTTATCCAAGAAGGGCAGATACTCGCACGCTTATCAAAAGACCCCCATCCTCACATTGTGGGAGTGATTGACTTGTTTCGAGAAGGTGCTAACCACTGTTTGGTGATGAACTTTGTTGAGGGAGAAAATTTATTTGAAGCGGTGAGGCGTAGGGGGGCTTTACCAGAAGCGGAGATTTTACCCTGCATCCGCCAAATTGGGGAAGCTTTGAGTGTAGTGCATCAAGCAGGATTAGTACACCGAGATGCACACCCTGGAAACATCATGGTGCGGAGAAATGGCAAAAAAGCAGTTCTGATTGACTTTGGTATCGCCAAAGAACTCGTACCTAAAACCTTGAGTTCAACAGGCAATGCAGGTAATCGGGGATTTGCACCTTATGAGTAGATGACCAGAGGTAGTCGAGAGCCGACAGTTGATATTTACTGTTTAGCTGCCACACTTTATTATGCGGTGACAGGTAAACACCCTACAACTTCTCTAGCTCGTAAGCTTGAGAATACTCGCCTAACTCCACCAAAACAAATTATTTCAAGTATTAGTGACCGATTAAATCAAGCAATTCTCAAGGGTATGGAGTTGGAGGTAAAAGACCGCCCTCGGTCAATGCAGGCATGGTTGGCAATGTTAGAAGTACCAAAAGCAACGCCTCCACCATCTGTTGCTCAAGTTCATAGAACAGAAGTTGTTATTCCCTGGGGCTGGTTAGTTGGTGTATTGTTAAGCTACCTATCAATAGGATACTTGTTAGCAGCGTCTAACGCTCCGTACATGGTTTGGGCTGGGGCTGGGGCTGTGGCTGTGGCTCTGGCTCTGACTGGGCCTTGGGCTGGGGCTGTGGCTTGGGCTTGGGCTTGGGCTGGGGCTGTGGCTAGGCCTTGGGCTGGGGCTGGG
>NZ_JAECZB010000001.1:117420-275507 GCF_016056295.1 Atlanticothrix silvestris CENA357 | reverse complement strand
TACCCCTTCTTCCCAATGCCCCATGCCCCATTCCCCATACCCAATGTCCCTAACCAACAAGTTGAATTACTTATGCCAAACCTATATCACAATTTATCATCTGTACTCGTTAAACCACAGCAAGATGAGCCTCATCAAGTTGAAGATTCTAATGCCATTGTTGATTATCGAAAAAAGGCAGCAACTGAGACTAAAGAATGGTATTACGGCACGGAAGAACTGCTAGATGCCTTACCAAGGATCTGGACACGCTCAATGCTGTACTTTTTGGCAGGTTTTGCAGCGATCATCTTACCTTGGTCGATGCTTTCTAAAGTTGATGAAACAGGAAGTGCTAGAGGGCGTTTAGAACCTAAAGGAGCGACGCAAACCTTGGGCGCTGCGGTTCCTGGTAGTGTTGTCTCTGTGAAAGTTCAAGAAGGTTCGACTGTTAAAGCTGGACAAGTTTTACTGGAGTTAGAGTCTGATGTAATGCGAACAGAACTGCAACAAGCGCAGACAAGGCTGCAAGGATTAATTAATCAGCGATCGCAACAAGAGCTATTAAAAAACCAATTCATCTTGATGATTAGCACTCAAGAGCAACAAAACAAATCCCAAGAATTGGAAAAAATGGCTCAAGTTAATCAGGCGCAGCAACATCTGGATGCCCAGCAAAGCTCGTATAACTTACAAAAATTGGAAAAACTAGCTTTAGTTGAGCAAGCTAGGCAAAATATTCACTCTACTTCGATTGCTCAAAAGTTAGCTACCAGTCGTTTACAGCGAGATTTAACAGAAGTTGCACGTTATCGTAATCTTTTGGGACAAGGTGCAATTCCTCAAATTAAAGTTGTGGAATTGGAAAAGATAGCAGAAGAAAGCCAACGCTCCCAAGAACAAGCAAAGTCTGATATCACACAAGCTCGACTGCGTTTACAAGAAGAAGTAAGTCGTTATCAGGGGACTATGAGTCAAGCTTTGGCAGATATTCAACAAGCAAAACTACGTCTGCAAGAGCAGCAAAGTAGCTATCAAGGTATTGTGCAAGCAGGTAAACTGGCAGTACTCAGAAATCAAGAACAGCTCAAAGAACTACAAACACAAATTAGTACTCTGCAATCAGAAATAGCTCAAACAGGTAGTCAGATTACATCCTTAAACCTCCAGCTACAGCAACGAGTAGTGCGATCGCCTATTGATGGGGTAATTTTTGAACTGCCCATCCAAAAACCAGGGCCAGTAGTAGAAACAGGACAGGTGATCGCCCAAATTGCCCCAGAAAATACTCCTTTGATTCTCAAAGCTCAGATGCCTAGTCAACAAAGTGGTTTCTTGAAGGTGGGAATGCCAGTCAAAGTCAAGTTTGATGCTTATCCCTTCCAAGATTATGGTGTGCTACAAGGGAAAGTTAGTTGGGTTTCACCTAACTCAAAAATTCAGACAAACGGCGACAACAGAACAGAAACTTATGAGTTGGATATCATCTTGGATCATCCATACATCCAAGCCGGTAACAAGCAGATTACTTTAACCCCTGGACAGACAGCAACCGCAGAAGTAATTATCCGCCAGCGTCGAGTGATTGACTTTATCTTAGATCCATTCAAGAAGTTGCAAAAAGGTGGTCTGGAACTATAGGGATTAGTTAAGTTTCGAATTGCCTACTAATTAGAAAATATATCTTGAATTATGAACTAGGACAGGTTATGAGCCTGCCCTATTTTTTGTTGTTCAATACTTAAAGGATGTTTGTTTTAAAAGTATTAAGCGAATATAATTCGCTACTAAGTAGAACGGCGTAAATATTTGTAGTTGGGATGAGGCATGAAGCAAGAGGGTTTTAGCGTTGTTTACCTTTCTTAAGATAATTGTGTTTTTTCCCACCGACTTACTTAACATAATCAATAACCCTGTTCTGTCACTCTCGGAAAACAATAATCGAAGCAATATTCTGAAACTTTGATTGAGCCAAGCTTTGAGGCTTTATTTTCTAACAGTAACTAAAATTTATAGCCAAAACTTAGAAATTAAAGCCTCGAAAGGCTTTCAGCGATTGGGTTCTCCCAAAGTGATAAAAGAGGGATAATCTGCGGAAGCAGGTTTTGTTTGTGTAGCCAAGGCACTGCGTTGGGCGGCTTTGCCGACTTAAAGGAAATGCCGCGCGACTTCTAGTCGCCCAGGTAAGTAATAAACTAGACTTTACAAACATCCTTTTAGATCAATTTGAAAAAAAATGCGACAGATAGGTAGGGGCACAAACAATGTTGTGCCCTTACGAATAATTGATGTGTTGCCAATATTATTTGAATTGGTATTATTCATCCAATCATAGTTGTCATTAATTTGTAATTTATACAACTATAAAATTGAAAGCTATTTCAGAAAAATCAACAGTAAAAATTTTGTTTTCATCTACACCTGCTAAACTCTTAGTGCTATTTGAACTTTGATTTAAACTATCATACATTGTGGCTAATAGTGAATCACTATAACCACCTAATAATCCTTGAAGGAAGCCACCTAATATGGTGTTCATTTCCATTATATGTAAGTCATGCAAAAACATGTTTACATCGGTTTGATGTAAATCAGAAATTACTATTTTAGCCATTTTATTACTTTTCCAGGTCAGGTTTTTTAGTCAAAACTGATGAGCTATACTCGGAATACTTTTGTCTTTTTAGTAAGACATCATTAGCAAGCTCATTTGAAAATCGAAAGCAGATTTAGCTTTTACATTATGACATTACTAGCTATTTTAAAATTAAAGATATGATGTGAAAAAATATTAAATACTATAAAATCAAGACATAAGTAATTAAATTTTGTCTTTAAAATTGGTTTTTTATCTATGTTTATAGATTAAGCAATGCTACACTATTAAAAATAAATTGTATACATTATTATCGCACTAAATATTAAAAGTACCATTAGATAGAGACAGGAATTAAGAAAATAAGAGAATATAATAAAAATGTTAATTACCTATCAAAAAAATCCCATAAGTAATTTTCAATTAATTTATTTTTGGAGGAATGGCATAATGTCAAATGTTTTAAACATTTCTAGCGAAGACATTATTTACCATATAAAATTGTCTTGTCAAATTCCTGGTATGTTAGAAGCGATCGCTTCTAAAAAAGTTATTGTTGAGGCAGCCGAAGCAGCAGAAATTACAGTTGATACAGAAGAACTGCAACAGGCAGCAGATAATATGCGCTTAGCCAACAACTTGGTCAAAGCCGAAGATACCTGGTCGTGGTTAGAAAAACATCATCTTTCTTTAGATGATTTTGAAGAAATAGCTAAAATCACCATCTTATCTGCAAAGCTAGCTAGTCATCTATTTGCAGATAAAGTTGAACCATTTTTTTATGCTCACCAAATTGATTACTCTGGAGCCGTAACTTATGAAGTTATTTTGGATGATGAGGACTTAGCTTTAGAACTGTTTTATGCTTTGCAAGAAGGTGAAATTAGTTTTCAAGAAATTGCTCGCCAATATATTGAAAATCTAGAAAGCCGCCGTGCTGGTGGTTATCAAGGGATTCGCTACCGTACTGATTTTAGACCAGAGATTGCAGCGGCAGTTTTTGCCGCCACTCCCCCACAGATTTTGAAGCCAATAATTACACCCAAAGGAGTACATATAATTGCAGTTGAGGAGATAATTAAACCACAATTAGATGAACAGCGTCGTCTGCAAATTATTGGTGATTTCTTTACAGATTGGTTACAGAAACAAATCTCTACTCTGGAAATTGTGGCGCAGCTTCAAAAGAATACTAATTCACCTTCATCCTCAGCCCAAGATTTGCTAAAACCAGCTTAATTTTAGCAACCATCAACCATAATCTAATTGACAATATGGTTAAGTTAAAGTTAAAGGCACTTTTTTGATGACGAATTACAATTCATCACTCATCATTCATCAAAATGGTGGCTGCCGCAAATGCCAAGTAGTTGATTGTTCATAAGCATAAGCTACTTGAATTAATTGATCTTCCCGCAGCACTTTACCAATAAGTTGCAATCCAATAGGCAGGTTATTGTTATCAAAACCACATGGCACACTTATACCCGGTAAACCAGCAAGATTTGCGGGAATCGTCATCAAGTCAAGTAAATACATGCTTAAAGGGTCAGTATTTTTTTCCCCTGCTTTAAAAGCTGTCGTAGGAACAGTAGGACAGGCTAGTACATCAACCTGCTTAAAAGCCTTTTCAAAGTCTTGCTTAATCAAGGTGCGGACTTTTTGCGCTTTAAGGTAATAGGCATCATAATAGCCAGCAGAAAGGGCATAAGTTCCAATCATAATCCGGCGTTTGACTTCTGCACCAAAACCAGTAGAACGGGTGCGAGTGTACATAGACAGCAGATTTTCTGCATCAGGAGCGCGATAACCATACTTAACGCCATCGTAACGAGCTAAGTTAGCCGATGCTTCTGATGGAGCGATGATGTAATAACTGGGTACGCCATAGCGGAAGTTAGGGCAGGAAATTATATGAATTTCGGCTCCCAAATTTTGTAATTGATCAATCGCTTTGGTAACAGCTTGTTCTACAACAGAGTCCAAGCCTTCACCAAATGTTTCTTTGATGATACCAATTCGCAGTTTACTTCTGGCTTTGAGGTCTGGCTTTAAACTAGCGGCGTAGTCGGGAATTTCAACTTTGAGGCTAGTGGAATCTTTAGGATCGTAACCTGCGATCGCATTTAACAATATTGCAGTATCTTCTACTGAACGTCCAAATGGGCCAATTTGATCCAAGGACGATGCGAAAGCCACCAAACCGTAGCGAGAAACTAACCCGTAAGTCGGTTTCAGCCCTACCACCCCGCAGAAAGATGCAGGTTGGCGAATCGAGCCACCGGTATCAGAACCGAGAGACACAACACATTCTTCCGCCGCCACCGCTGCTGCGGAACCTCCAGAAGAACCCCCCGGAACCCGTGATAAATCCCATGGGTTAGCTGTAGTTTGGTAAGCAGAATTTTCTGTGGAACCGCCCATTGCAAACTCATCTAAGTTGGTTTTGCCCACCATCACTGCCCCCGCATCAGCCAGTTTTTGTGTCACTGTTGATTCATAAGGTGGGACAAAATTTTCTAAAATCCGGGAGGCGCAAGTGGTAGGAACCCCTTTGGTACACATATTGTCTTTAATACCAATGGGAATACCTGCAAGCAGTCCAATTTTTTCTCCAGCAGCAATTTTGGCATCCACAGCCCTAGCCTGCTCTAACGCCTGTTGTGCTGTTACATGTAAGAAACTATGTAATTTTGGCTCTAACACTTGAATGCGGTCTAAAGCTTCTTGGGTAATCTCAACAGCAGAACGTTCTTTTTTAATTAGCTGTTCGTGCAGCTCGCGGATGGATGCCATGATTGCTCTCTTTGTGACTCAAGTCCTTGATTTTAGTACATATTGCAGAAGATTGGGTATTGGGTATGGGCTAGAATACAATCCTGGTAAATTTATAAATTAATTTTACAGACTTGATTTAGGGAGTTGGTAAAGATGGTTAAAATAATCACCCGTAAATATGTAGGTCAAGAAAATGTTTATGACATTGGTGTTCAACATGACCATAACTTTGCCATCAAAAATAATTTCGTAGCTGCCAATTGTTTCAATAAATCCCATTCAACTGCCTACGGTTATGTCACGTATCAAACTGCATATTTAAAAGCTAATTATCCATTAGAATATATGGCGGCACTGTTGACGGCTAACAGTGGCGATACAGACAAGGTACAGAGATATATTAATAACTGTACCAATATGGGTATTCAAATAGATCCACCAGATATTAATCGCTCAGGTCTAGATTTTACCCCAGCCGCAGGAAAGATTTTGTTTGGATTTTCAGCAGTGCGAAATGTGGGACAAAACGCGATCGCCTCTATTTTAGAAGCAAGAAATGAAGGAGCAGAGTTTAAATCCCTCGCAGATTTTTGCGATCGTTTAGATCTGCGAGCAGTCAATCGCCGAACTTTAGAATCGCTCATTTATTGTGGAGCTTTTGACAAAATTGAACCAAATCGTCAACAATTAATCAAAGACCTAGAACTCGTTTACGATTGGGCACAATCCCGCGCCAAAGATAGAGCTAGCGGTCAGGGAAATCTCTTTGATTTATTAGGCGAATTTCCGAATACTAGTACTAATAATAAAACAAAAAGTAAAGCTTTTGAATCTGTTCCTAAAGCTAACCCTGTTCTCGATTTTCCTCCCCAAGAAAAGTTGCGGATGGAAAAAGAATTATTGGGATTTTATGTATCAGATCATCCACTAAAATCTTTAAGACAAATAACACCACTCCTCACGCCAATTAACCTCTCACAGCTAGGCGAACAAAGAGAAGATACAAAGCTGTGTGCAGTTGTCATGCTGAATAATGTGAAAAAAGTCATGACTAAAAAAGGCGATCCAATGGCAATTTTACAAATAGAAGATTTGACTTCACAATCTGAAGCAGTGGTTTTTCCTAAAACTTATGAACGCATAGATTTTCTCCTTCAAGTCGATACTAGATTGATTATTTGGGGTAAAATAGACCGACGAGATGACCAAACTCAATTGATAGTTGAAGATGCAGAACCGGTAGAAACGGTGCAAATGGTTATGGTGGAACTAAATCCCCAACAAGCTGGCGATATTGAAGAATTGCACCGCTTGAAAACAATTTTGCAAGAACAGTCAGGGGACAAAGAAAAAGCCAAAATGCCAGTAATTGGAATTGTACAAGCAGAAAATTCTCGGAAACTAGTTCGCTTAGGTTGGCAATTTTGCGTGCAAGATTCTCGAATAACAGTGCAAGCTCTACAAAATGCTAGATTTACTGCTCACCTAAAACCTTTGATTAGTACCTAATAAATAGATATTCTTGTTTTATTGTCTAATGAAAATATTGTTGTAAAAGTGTTTCCATAAATTAGCATGTGGCTAGCTTTAAAATAGCAGTGCTAATTAAAGAGAGAACAAATCTCGTATATCTACTTAATAAGAATAGTTTTATTAATACAATTTTTTTAACTAAGTCAACAGTAAATTGCCTTAGAAATATTAGTCTTTAATAGTTTTTTTAGTTACTTATGCGGATGATGCTTTTCTGTATAAAATGATATCTTGTTATGCCATAAGGACTTAGACTAGCGCTAGGGAAAGGAGCTAAAACTGGATGATTACAAACGATTTATACCAATTTGTTTCTTACTGTAAAAAAATTCAACCTCAAACTCAACAAGATATTAAACAATTTTTTGAGGGGGTAATCGTTTTTCCTTATGATAATGAACTTCTCTTACAAGCTTATTTATTTTTAAATATTAAATCATTGTTTCCTTCATGTTGTGAATTACTATTATTTGAAAAATCTCCAATAGCGGATTATACAGATTTAGGTAAATGCGATTTTGTCTATCTCACATTTAAAGGCAGTCTATTTTTAATTGAAACTAAATTTATTGATACAGAGGCAACAGGAGCAACAGAAAGAAAAAGAAGAAATAAGCATAGAAATAAGGTATTTGATCAAGTTATTACTTTAAAAAGCCGATTTAGTGAATATTGGGATATTAATCTTGAACAATTAGAATGTGGTGTTTTTACAACTGATTCAGAAGTTGAATGGAGAGGAAATGGTGTTAATGTTATAACTCAATCAATATCTATTAATAATCTTGAAAGATGGCGTAAAAACTATAATATAAAGTAACTATTTTTAAATTTAAACCACGCTTATAATCTTAATTTAAATGTCTATTAATTTATATTGAAATTATCTATATTTAACTAAGAAAGTTCTCTAAACAATAAAAAAGTCATATTTACATCAGCATTTAAACCAACATCGACGATATAACAACAGGTACAAGCTTTAAACACCCGTTTTAGTACAAAAGTACTATTTGTTTGATAGAATGCCTTACAAGCTCAGTAGCCTTGTAGGAAAAACTATGAAAACAATCGAACACAGCTACAACAATAACATCTCGCTTCCATTGTCCTTATCACAGCCTACCAAGGTCAATAGTGCAATAGTGCCATTGCAACCTCAACAAGAAATTATAACCAGCGAATGGGAGCATTTAATAGCACAAGCGCAGCGCATCAATCAAATGGCAGCAGAGTTAGAAGTAAAAATATTAGAGTTGAAGGCAATAGCCAGCACCTTCAACACTCAAGCAAATGGTAAACCTTGCAAAAGCATTTGCAAGTATTTGACAGTTAGTGTCCCTTGGGTGAGACAAAAGCCAGATAAATCATTGATTATCACCACACGGAAAGTTGATTTATTCCGAGCAGAAAAGGAAGCTGCACTTTTAGCCCAAAAACTTCGTCAGCAAACTAAAAGAAAAAGATTAGCCTCTCAGCAACATATAAAAAACAAGAGTATGGCTGATGCTGATCAACTATTACGCCTTTAAATGACACAATCACTTCCTAAGTTTGTTGATTGCTGACCGTTAACAGTCAACAGTTAACAGTCCATACGAAAAGATGTGCAACTTAGATATGTGACAGCTTACCAATCGTTTTTTACCAGGAACACTGAATCAACAAATCTTAAAATTATGAAGATTCAACCATAGATCAGGCTTTAGGCTGTAACAGTTATGCTGATGGAAGTGGTATCTGGTACGAATGGCGCTAAGTTTTGAGATGCCATACTGCCACAATCCACATCAACTATCCCAACTTCATAGCATTGGGAACAGTTGGTTTTGAAAGCGAAGAGGCAAAACTGCCCTAGGAGTTGCACTTTCATTTTTTTTTGAGAGTGCAACATCACGGACGATCAATCAGCGCATAAAAGAGGTAAAGAAAGGTGTTAAAGACACTTTTAGTGATTGCTGTTGGTTTTTTACCGTCCCTAATTTCTCTGTGGGTGATCCGCAAAACCCAGTTACGGACACGCTCACGGTTGAGGCAAGCTGCGCTGAATTTGTCAGGAGTAAGGGTACGGCAAAATATTCGACCTCCTGAAAGCGATCGCTACTATTTAGAAGGAGTAGGCTACCTCATTGGTGACATCAGTTGCAAATTTAATGCCCAGTCTGGCTACATTCGTTGTGCTGTCAACCCCAGCGGCCCTTGTCAAAATTGCCGTTACTATGAATCAAGAGAATTAGCTGGTAGTGAAAAACAATCTTGAGCAATTAAAGTCTCAATCAAATAAGAAAAACAAAGAGTTTAGATCATAATTTTGACGTTACTAAATCCAGGTATTATATTTGTGAACAATATCGTTATTTTTCCAACTTTTCGCTACACGGCCTTGAGCTAGATAATTTGTGTTGGTATAGTAGCGAACATTATTTTCAAGCACAGAAGTTTTTTTAACGTTTCATTTAGAACTAATTCAATTAGTAAAAATGCCTAAAGATGCGGCCAAAATGGGGCGTGAAGAAACTCGTCCTCTACGTCAAGATTGAGAACAAGTTAAAGAATAAATTATCCACAAAGCAGTGCTACGTAAATTTGAAACCCATGCAAATATTCGAGAAGTTGTACTTTTTACGGAAATGAAGAAATATTAGACAATTCACCCATTGTATAGATTTTGGGGTTGTGGGTCTGATGGAAGTGATAAAAATATGCTGGGAATAATTCTAATGAAAATGCAAGAGATACTGCGTTATACTGACGATGCAAGGAGTTGAAAATACTGTGGTAAAATAACACTATTACCGTTAATGCTTACTCCTGCGGACACCTAAACAAGGTATTTAGGTAAAAGCAATCTAAAAGCTTAAAACTAACTTATTGATAACTAGTGACTTCCAGTAGTGTGTTGGCTGACACAAATATTTTTCTGTATTTAACTTTTCAAAGTACTCTTGCTTAAACTCACGAGAAGCACATTTTTGTAGAGTAACTTACAAAGTAAGCTAATCGTCCTTTAAATTGCACCATTTTCATAGTAAGTTGCAAACCCTCTCTCTTGCTGCCTGCCCCCTGCCCCCCTGCGGTTCCAATGGGCTTTCTTATATGTATGCTTAACAGTTTAGTAATTCCTTAGATGAGTAAAAAATTATGTCTCTATCAAAAAAGATCAAGCAATACTGCAAATGGTTTTGGGATGAATCACTAGGAGGTGATTATGACACTTGGGGTACTAGCACCTACTTTATGGAGGTTGGCCACGATTTGTGTGCTGTTAGACAAATAGAGGTTTACGAAAACGGCAACGTATTATTTTATGATGACAGCCACCTTTTAGATAACTATGGCATGTTATGCGATAAACCTTTAGGTAAAGAGGATATCCAAGAATTTGGTATTACCAAAGCCGAATTTGAACAAGTGTGGAATACAAAAACACCAATGAATAGGTAAAAAGTCACCTGAAGCAATCGGCTTTGATTTATTTCGCTTCGCGTGTCAGTTGTCAATTGTCAGTTGTTTTAGCCACTGGTTTAATACCCTATCCCTTTATGGGTGGTTTTTACAAATCTTCTTGAAAAGTTCTGCGCCCGGAAACCGGGACGCACAGCGCCAGTTCTCTCAAGTCGGCAAAGCCGCCCACGAGACTGGCTTGACTTTTCGCTTTCTTTGCAACTGACCACTGACCACTAACTACTGACAAAACTCCATCCCTTCATGGGTGGAGTTTTTATATAACTAGACAATAGAGAAAAAGAAATTCGAGTTGTACCGAGTTTTTTTACACAATCAAAGAGGAGTTCTATAGTAGAAAAATCGACTGCCCTGTAGTGTGGTTATACTGTATTCTTGAAAATCTTAAATTGCTTTAGTTATAACTGATTCAAGATCAAGAATACTGTTTGAAATAATCCTACAACAACACCTAAAACACCACCTAAAGTCACGATCGCCTGCAACTCATTTTTGACAATTCCCTCAATAGCAGCTTCTAAATCAGCGGGTGAAGTTGACTTTACACGATCAACGATTACTTGATCTATCGACAAAATAGGAATTACTTGCGCTACGATTACTTCTAAATCTTTTTCCAAGTACCGTTCTAAAATGAAAGCTAACTCTTGACTTACCACTTCTAAAGAAGAACTTACTACAGGTGAAGCGCTAAGACGATTGAGTAGCAACGAAGCAATATTTTCCCAGTTAACCGAGTCTGTTAATCCTTGCAGTAATTCACCACCACTAGTTTGTACGTAATGGCGTACAGTTTCGCGTGTAGTTTTTCGTAATTGGCGTACAGTACCAATTGGCAAATTTTGCAATGATAAATTTTGCAAGATTTTCTTGAGGCGATCGCGCATTTGCAAATCTTGAATCAATTCTTGTAAACGCTGATTAGTCGCTTCTTTTTCATCCAAACAAAAAGTTCGCAGTCTCGTCAGAGTATTACGTAAGCCAAACAGATTTGCTACTACCCAATATGTGCCGCTAGTCTTTTCTCGAAAGCTTTCATCAACAATCCCAATTGTGCGATCAGTTAAAAAATCAACAATTGCCTGACGCAACACATCTGGTGGTATAACTACTTGTAATAACCAATCAGCAAGACGTGTAGATTGTTCTTCACTTAGTTGCAATTCCAGCAATACTTGATCAAAAATTTGATTAATCTGCACCTCTAAAAAGTCTTCTTGGCGAGCTAAAACTTTCAGCAGACGTGGTAAAGATTCACCTAACAAATCACGCAAAATCCCCGCCACAATTTTGGTGCTTTTTTCATTTTGATCTGTTTTGATTTGTTCAATCGCCATTTGCAGCAACCAAAGAATTGCTGCTTGTACGCGTTCTGTTTGCAACAAACGTCGCGCCAGATTTTGCAATTCTTCTGGCGTTAGCAGCGATCGCATGATTGTATTAGAAATGTTTTGAGCCAAACGTTCCTGGTTGCGAGGAATCAATCCAGGTGTGAACGGCACTCTTCGTCCCCCAACGTAAATTGCTCGGTAGGGACGAAATAACATTTTGATGGCTATATCATTGGTGAAATAGCCGATAACTCCACCCAGGATAGGGGGAGACACATAAAGCCAAAGATGAGACCAGTCCAAGGGAGGAATTAAAAAAGTTAAGAGTGTAGGAATTAAAAGTTAGGAGTTAGAAGTTAGAAATGAGAAATGAAAATTTATCATTACTCATAGTTCATAAATTCATTAAGTCTTCACTCGTTACTCATCACTCATTTTTTTGACTACCAATACTCCCATCATACCGTTCGCAATGGGGTAGTGTGTGGCTGAGGCGAAACCAACTTGACGAGCTAATTCTACTTGCTCTTTCCCTGTGGGGAAGCGCTCTAAGCTGGGACTGATGTATGCATATTCATCTTTTAAACCCATCTGCTTTGCCATTGGTACAACAATACTATCTAAATACCATTGTTGAAAAGCGCGTAGTTGCGGATTGCTGGGTCGATGAAAGTCTAAAATTGCTGCTTTCGCACCTGGTTTGAGAACTCGATGTAATTCTTGGAGGCTACGGGGAATATCAACAACATTTCTTAAGCCATAGCCCATTGTAGCGGCATCGAATTGGTTATTTTCAAAGGGTAAATCTAGTACATCAGCCTCAATCCAAGAAATTACAGGTTGAGGGTAATGCCTTTGGGAGCGTTCTTGGGCAGTTGCTAGAAGGTTAGGCGAAAAATCTACACCATACACTTGTCCTGTCGCTCCCACACGCCTTGCTAAGCATAAGGCTAAATCGCCGCTGCCGCAACACAAGTCTAAACATGTGTCTCCTGGTTTAGCAGCGCTCCATTTGACTGTCATTTCCTTCCATATACGATGTTGCCCCAGACTCAACCAATTGTTTAACTGATCATAAACTGGAGCAATACGGTCGAAAATGGCACGGATTTCAGTAGACATTAATTAGGCAATAGTTTTTGGTCAGTTGTTTTTTATTTTGACTAATGACCATTGACCACTTAACTAATGACTATATTTTTGTTTGATGGCAACGGCTACTAGTCAGAGCGATCGCTACTAGTTCTGCTGATAAATGAATTAGGGTTAATTCATCTTCTCGCAAAGAACACGGTTGTTCCCACTGTAGTGACAATACCCCTAACATATCATTTCGGTAGGTAATTGGAATAACTAAATGTGCTTGTACACCAGTATCTTGATAATGAGCTACACCCGTTAGTTTGGCATCTTTGGCTACATTCAAAGAAACTTGCATTTTTCCAGTAGCGATCGCCTCACTAGTTAGAGGGTCTTGAGCTAACCAGTTATCTAGCTTGCCGTTAGAACTGTAAGATCCTTGAGTCGCAACTAAGGTATTTCCCTCTATTAGCTGCAAAAGACAACCGTCTGCGTCAAAACTATCACTAAAAGCTGTAGCAATTGGTGTTAGAGTTTCATCTAAGCTATGAGCCGCTTGTGTTACCTCCACCAAAACAGTCAGCAGCGCCATTTGGGCATTAGCACGGCGCAATTCTTCTGTCCGTTGCTTAAGCAAATCATAAGTTTCTGCCGCCCTTTGCACTACTGCCTTAAGTTCTCCTGGATCCCAAGGCTTGGTGATATATTTATATACTTGCCCAGCGTTAATTGCCTCTACTAAATCCTCAATATCTGTAAACCCAGTGAGGATTATTCTTACCGTATCTGGAAATTGAGGTACAGTCTTACTGAGAAACTCAGTGCCTTTCATTTCTGGCATCCGTTGATCAGAGATGATTACTGCTACCTCTCCTTCTACGGCCAAAACTTCTAGGGCGTTCATGCCACTATCGGCTTTCAAAACATTAAAGTCTCGCCGAAAGGTACGATACAGGAGATCTAGGTTATCTGGCTCATCATCAACGACTAATATTTTTAGCTTTTTTGGTCGCTCTAGAGTTGCTAATGAACGGCGACTTGTATGATTTTCGGAAGTGGGATTATCCATAAGATAATTGTTATCAATATTCATCATCTTGTTACATTCCATACCCAGGTTAATTGAGAATAGGTGTTCAGCCTTGCGTAAATTTACGCTATCGGGTCAGTTGTCAGTTGTCAGTTGTCAGCGATGCACTGACTTGTACTGAGTTTCGACTACGCTCAACTGCCGCACAGCCGAAGTAACTTGTCGTAAAGCCTGCGGCATAGCTATGCTTAGGGCGCAGCCTCTCGTAGAAAAGAGAAGTGTTGTTTTTTATGTGGTTTAATACTCCATGTTCTTAAAAAGATCTTTACTACTGACCACTAACCACTGACCACTAACCACTAACCACTAACCACTGACCACTAACCACTAACCACTAACAACTAACAACTAACCACTAACCACAAGAGGGTAGAGTTTTTATATTGATCTATTTGCTCCCACTTATGTTATGTGTATTATTCATAACTCATAATTTTGTCTGGCGGTAGAGTGTAGAGATAGTCCGCTGTTAAAGATTACAATAAGATTTGCTGACGAGGTATCAATTACCTTTGCAAATTGAAGCTCCCACCCCATAAATATGACTGACTTATCACCCAACTCTCAAAATCCTGCCAATGATGATACACAAGAGTTGCTGCGAAAGCTGCGGCAAAAGCAAGGCAATTGGGTGGAATGGGGAATGGCGATCGCTTCCCTACAAAAATCTGGTTACAATCCCCAACAGATCTTTGAAGAAACTGGATTTGAACCGATTCAACAAAATCAGGTGATTGTTGGTTCCCAAGTTTATGGTTCTTTAGAAAATGGTGGAGTATCGGAGGCGACGCGATCGCATTACGCTACAAGAGGCAGTGACATTTTATATGAGCTACGTCTGCTTACTCAAGAAGAACGAGCCGCAGCCGCTGAACTTGCCTTTGTTCATAAACTCGATGTTGATGAAGCACGAGATATAGCCAAAGCAATTAAAGATTTCTCTCGTTTCCGCAATTTACCGGAAGGTTTTTCTAACCATCCAGGTGATGCTGTTGCTTATCAATCGTGGAAACTGGCACGCCAATATACAGATTTACAAGAGCGATCGCGTCTAATTGCCAAAGGTTTGCGATTTGCTCAAACGCCCGAAGCTAGGAAACAAATAGAACAGTTACTAGTTGATTTTACGGTTGTTTCCAAGCGCCCAGCGCCGATTTTACCCTTTTATCGATTTGAATCTGATGAGGAATTACCTCGCATTCTGCCAGTTGTAGGTGAGTTGCCATTAACACCCAAAGACTTGCAAAATGTGCCTTTGGTAGAAGACATTCAGCCATTTCGCTTAGTCAAATTTGCAGGAGAGCAAGCCTGGGTTCCTTTACCAGGTTGGCAAGTGCTGCTAAGTGCAGAAGATCCAGTGGTAGTTTTGTGTAATAGCGATCGCCTCCCGAACCAACCAACAAATCCACCCAAACCATTATTAGTAGTAATAGATCGCGCCCAACGACAATGGGATGATTCTAGCTACTTTGTCGTTAACAACGACGGTGAATTAGATTTTCAGTGGTTTGAAACTGAAGCAGAACTTCCTCTGTTAGGCAAAATTATTGTCATTGTGCGTCCTAAGAAAATCTTTGATGAAGAAATCACCAAGGATGCTTGGCAAATTGACGAATAAATAAATCGTTTCTTGGTTAAGGCAAAAGACGCGATAAATCGCCGTCTCCACATGAGGCTTTTTGGCTAATTTTGAGTACAGGCTCTCACTGAAGTTCATTCAGCGGACTACAATCAGTGGTGGGTTAAAAGCCAGCACTGATTATTTTTAATTTTTAATTTTTAATTCCCCGAAAGGGGTTGACTGCACCGATAAAGCTGATAGGGAATACCTATGCGATAGTGCTGCGCGGGATCTATAGTGCAGGTAGTTTGCCCAGAAAGCGCTACCTGCTTTGGATAGTCTCGTCTTCTCATTCCAGGGCCAACTATCCATAAATTCAATTTAGAGGCTTTTGGTACAGGCATCTGAGAAAGTTTATTCCATAAAACAGATAAATCAGGTTTTTTATCTAACAAGGCAAAACTATCAAATTTAATTACAGATGTGCTTGTAGTAATCCTAATTTTTTCTAATGCCAAGGCAAAACTTAATCCCAAGGCTACATCTTGGTAATTGCTGTATCCTACCACTAACATTACTGGTAAAGAAGTTTCTAAGTTGATGTTTTGGGCGACTTGTTCTGGCTGAAATGGCTTTTGAAAAGCTAAATTAGAAACTACAAAAATACAACTAATAAGACCAATAATTAAAAGTATGAATTTAGAATTTTTACTTGTGCTGATAGTAGCTGCGAGAAGGGCGCAAAAGCTAGGATAGTAAACAAAAGTGTAGCGGGGAACAGCAGTAATATCTTTATCTAATAAATAAACAATAGCAAAAAATTGTAATATTACAAAAATAGTGAAGTTTATAAGTGTAAATGTTGCTAGATGAGTTTTCTTTTGTAACCACAGTATTTTTAAACCTTTAAATACTTGCCGCCCTACCCAAATAGCAAAAATCACCATTAAAAATCCACAAATAGCTGTAATGATTATAGGTTGATTTTCCACAGGTAGAGCAATTATCATCAACATCCAACTAATGAGAGTTTGATATAGGGGTGCAAGTAAATTGGGAGAAGGCAACCAATTGGTTTCAGAACTTTGAAAATGATTCAATATCACAATTAACCAGGGAACAAAGCTAATTACTACTCCACTAATTGAGAGAAGAAGAGCAAGCCAAACTTTGTGTGGATTTACTATCTTTTTTCCACCCCAGAACATCAACAAAATTAGTGTGGCAATTTCAGCAATGAAAGCCAACAAAAAAAAGTAATGAACATAAAGACCGATACTATTAATAATTGCCCATAAAATCCAAACCCAAAATCTTAAACGTTGACTCTCAAAGATATCTCGCTGAATTTGTATGAGTCCCAATAATGATAAAGTTATTAGGAACATGGGCATGGTGTAGTGCCGTGCTTCTTGGGAAAGGTAAACAGCAAAAGGTGAAACAGCCATCATCAATGCTGCGATACTTCCAGATGTAGGAGAAAAGGCAATGCGATTGACACCATAAATTGCCGCGATCGCACCTACACCAAATAAAGCCGGTAGCGATCGCAATTTTTCTACCCACTCGAAACCCAAGGGAGTCATCCACCCCAGCCATTTGTACATCCCACAAAAAAACAGCGGCGGATGGGTAGACTGATTAGCAACATTTTCGGCAATTTGATTACAACTCACCCCAGGCTGGAATGTAAAAATCTCTTGCACGCGCTCAAGAGGAAACGCTACATTCAAAGGTAAATCATGGTAATTTTTACCCAAACTAAAAATGGCAGTAATTACCTCATCCATCCACAGGGGTTTTAAGTCTAAATGCCAAAAACGCAAAATAGCACCCAGTGCGATCGCCCCAGCTAAACCTAGATAATGTAAATCAAGTCTGCGATTTGTCATTATTTATCGCTCTTTCATCACTCTCATGAGAGAATAATAAAGTAAAGTGTCGTAAATTCTTTGCGCTCAGCAATTTTTAAGGCAAGAGAAGCAGCTAAAACCATAAAATTTGTAGACTGCTTCACGAATTAATTATCCCCACAATCTCCTACCTGCTTTGCCATTTAATCTTTCGTGGGTGTCTTCTAATAAAGTTGGAATATCTAAATTTTCTGGACATCTAGGTAAGCAATCACCGCATTCTGTGCAGCGATTGGCTTTCATCCCAGGAAACCAGTGTCCAGCATTTTCAAACATTCCGTAGCGATATTTGCCATACTCGGTCATATCATAAGCTACGGCGAGATTTCGTAATCGTAATACCTCTGGTATATTAATATTTTCTGGACAGGGTAAACAAGCGTAACACTGGCTACACTTATCAGTTCCTAAAATAGTTTTTTGGTAATTTTCTAACCGCTGGAAAGCAGAAATTTCTGTTGGTGTTAGTTCACTATCACTATTAGCAAACTGCAAAGGTTCGATTAATTCATCTGGGTTTGCTGGCCCTACACTGAGGGTAGTAATGCGATGATCATTCAGCAAAAAACGATAGTTTAACTCTAAAGGCGAATATGGCTGGCACAAGTTTTTTAGAGTTTGAGGCGGGGTGTAAAGCCTTCCTCCCTTATCAGCAGGAGAAATTATCAAAATGCCCATGTCTTTCTGGGCAGCTAACTGAATCGCTGGTGCATTCCGTTGAAAGAAATAATAATAATGCAGATTGACAAAATCAAAAAAATCTGTATTGATTGCCGCTTGAATAACTTCTAATGATCCGTGGGTGGAAAAACCAACGTGTCGCACTCGGCCATCAGCAACGGCTTCTTGCACTGCTACCATGCAGCCACCTTTGGCTTGCACCCACTCTAGATGCTCCCAAGTATTTAAGCCATGAATCCCCAGACAATCTAGATAATCTAGATTGAATCTTTCTAAGGATTCCCAGATGCACCGACGCATACTATCAGCGTTAGCTGTGGGCGGAATTTTAGTGGTGATGTGAAATTGAGAACGAGATACTAACAACCCACTTTTGATTGCACGGCCAAGATACTCCTCACTTTTGCCGTAACCTCTAGCTGTTTCTAGATGATTAATTCCTAGCGCCAAGGCTTTAGCGATCGTCTGCTGAGCATTTTCGACATCAGCCAGGTAGCGCATGGTTCCCAAAGAAAAAACCGAGAGGCGTAGATTTGTTTTGCCAAAGCGTCGGTATTGCATCTTGAACAGAGTTAGAAGTTAACAGTTAAAAGTTGAAATAACTCATAACTCTTAACTTACAACTTTTTTAACTGTCGCCATCACCAAAGCGCTTGATTAAATCTTCAGGACGGAGATTAGAGATAAATTCACGAAAGGCTTGCTGTTCTGCTTCATCCGCGTCGCGATCAACAGGGATTGAAGCATCAGCAACGACTTCTTCCATTACCCAAATGGGGGTATTAGTACGTAGAGCGATCGCGATCGCATCGCTAGGACGTGCATCAATTTCTTTTTTGACTTCACCTTGCTGGACAATTAAAGCTGCATAAAATGTATCCTTTTGTAAGGAATGAATAATGACCTTTTCTAAAGCCATATTCCATGTCTCTAACATATTCACAATTAGGTCGTGGGTTAAGGGTCTAGGAGGCTTTTGGTTCTCCAGCGCACCCATAATTGCCCTTGCTTGTTCCTGACCAATATAAATTGGCAAAGCACGCCGATCAGAAGCATCTTTCAAAAGTACGATCGGGCTGCGGGTTATGGCATCTAATGCTATACCAGCGACTTTCATTTCAATCATTGGTTAAGCCTCTACAATCCTTTGAGCGCTTGGGTGCTATGTAACAAATAAAACTCTTTATTCGGCGAGTCTGGGACACGAATAAACATAATCATTATTCTCTATAATTGCTTCTATTAAACTCCGAACTTGTTGTGAACACCAGAGTAAGTCAAATTGGTTCGTTTAGACAATAAGCTTCTTAACCAAGTATGCCTTGTGAAGGATGCGAATGTGTTATTATTCCTATAATTAATGCAGTCAGAAATTATACTTAGATTGTTTGAGATTATTGTGAGAATTACCAGTGGATTTTAGGGGAAATTAGGCAATAAATAGAGTTAGTTTTACAAAAAAGCCGTGTTTACAGGATTAATCCAAGCCTTAGGAACTATGAAACCCTTGGAGGGCGATTCTTGGCAAATTACTTGTATGAGTCAGCCATCTGTTGTCATTATGCAGGATTTGGCTTACGGTGACAGCGTTGCTGTAGATGGTGTTTGCCTGACTGTAGAAAAAGTCTTAAAAGACGGGTTTATCGCTACTGCTTCACCGGAAACTCTCCGCCGCACAACTTTGGGAGGTGAAGAAACACAACAGAGATATGTCAACATAGAAACCTCTCTGCGGGTAGGTAGCAAAGTTGGTGGTCATTTCGTGATGGGTCATGTAGACGGCATAGGCCGATTGCTAGAGGTTGAACAAACAGCTAGTTCTTGGGAAATGACTTTTATGGCATCCGAAGCGATCGCGCGGTACATTGTCCCTAAAGGTAGCATTGCTGTGAATGGCATCAGCCTTACGGTAGCTGCATACGAGCCAGAAACATCTCAGTTCACAGTAGCAGTAATTCCTCTCACTTATGCCGAAACTAATCTCCGCTATCTTGCTCCTGGGAGTTGGGTAAATTTAGAAGGGGATATTTTGGGCAAGTACGTGGAAAAGTTCCTTTATCCTAGCCAAAGCAAGCACACAGCCGCAGATGATATCAGTCTCGGTGTAGTTACACCTGCATTTTTAGCAGAACACGGGTATTTATAAGAAGAGGCAGGGGGCAGGAGGCAGGGGTAGATAAAGAAAATAATAACTACTTCCCTTTACCCTTTGCCCCTTACCCCTCTTTTTATGAGCCTGGTTGCTGGGGTAGTTGAGCAGTTTGTAAGGTTTGTACTAACTGACCAAGGGCAATCTGTAATTGGACTCCTGGGTCAACAGCAACCCACCCCTTTTGTGTGAGGTGACGGACTTCAAAGTGGAGGTGAGGCCCTGTGGAATTGCCGGTACTACCAACTCGCCCGATGACAGTTCCTGGTTCCACCCATTGACCGGGTTGAACAAAGATTTCTGACATGTGACCGTAAAGGGTTTGTTGAGCAGAAGTGTGATTTACGGTAACGGTTAAACCATAACCACCCTTCCAGTCAGCAGTTTCCACCTGACCTTTTGCTGCTGCCAAAATTGGTGTACCCATAGGCGCACCCAAATCTGTACCAGCGTGGAAGCGGCGATCGCCTGTAATTGGATGTACCCGCCAACCAAACAATGAAGTAATCGGAGCAGCTACAGAAAGCGGATATACCATTCCTGTACTGCCACGATAGGCGATCGCACCACTGAAAGGTATTTGTGGCAATACTGATGCTAGGGCGAAGTCGTAAGACACTGTGCTGGGGCGAGGAGCAATATTGCCATCAGCCATTGGTGGGGGCAAAGTACCACCACTCGGTGCAATGGGGGATGCGTTGACTCTTGTGGTAGCGAAATTGCTAGGGTTGGGGATAAACCTGTTAGGACGATATGCAGTCTTGGTGACACCAGTAGAACTATTACCAGTAGCACGCCATTTACTGCTGTTGCCAGTAGTAGCCACTTGTCGGACTGGTGGAGTGCTTGCTAACTGGGCAGTTTGACTTTTCTTGAGCCAATTAGGTGCTGGCTTTTGATTAGCTAAACGCTGAGTTTGAGGTGCTTTGGCACAATTACCACCTGATACACCTTGCCCTGTGGATAAAGTTGTTCGACAACCACTAGAGCGTTCTGTGAGTATTACAGAATTAGGTGCTTGATAAGTAGCGGCCGTATCAGTGTTGTAATTGGTGGGGTCAATATAGGCGTTATTATAATCCTTGGTTTTCCCTGCCGTCGCCCTAACAGGATTGTTCGAGTTTTTTGATGGTTGGGCAACTTGAGGAAGTCTTTCTGGTAAAGAGCGAGGAGCAGTGGGTTTAGCTACCTCGATTTTGGGTTTTTCTTCTCTATCTGCAACACTTGCTTTGGGTTGAGAAAATTCTACTTGGGGTTTTTCTTCACTAATACGGACTGGACTTACCCGCAAGTTTTCTGCCTGGGTTCCTGAGCGTTGGATATTTACAACAGGCTCAGTTTCAACTTTAGGTTTTGATTGTCTAACTGGTGCCGCTGATTGCTCAGTTTCAACTTTAGGTTTTAATTGTCTAACTGGTGCTGCTGATTGAGCAGCTTCAGGTCTGCGAAGTTTCTGCCTGAGTTTGGTTTGTGGTTGGGAAACACTCGGCTGCGATCGCACTGCTTTAGAAGCAGCAGTATCTTTTTTTACGGGAATTGTCGCCGCTGTTGGCTGAGAATTTTCAATAGTGGGAACGATGTTATCTATTGATGATTCTGTTTGGGCAAGCGCCAAGCCACCACTGAGGAAGCTGACACTACTTAACAAACAGAAACTCTGTGCTGGCAAGGTAGATAAATAAATACGGAGTAGTTTCCCGCAAGAGAAGCGTCTTGTCGTCAAATCTTGCTGTTTTGAGTTGTGCAAACGGTTTTGGGCAGAGTTATTGCGCTGCGTCATTTGTTCTCTCAGTTGTTTTTAGAGTAATCCAAAGATAGACGTATTTACATTTGTGCCAATTCAATTGAAGTTTTTTTAAAAGTATGAAGTGTTAGGGATGTTCGCGTAGTGTCTCCGATAGGAGAAATATGAAATCAAGACCCCACCAAGTAATCTCGGTGGCTTGCATTTCATTTTTGGCTTTTTTCGTCCTTTATTCTTCATTTTTTCTTCAATTGGTGGTTTGTCTCGCCCTAAGAGCAAAATTTTAAACAAACCTCTAGTTAAACAGAAGTCTTGCTATATCCCAAACTGATTATACCGGGTTCAACAGAAATTTCTGGTATCGCTAGTTCATTTGTATTATCTATTACCATTTTTAGCCGGAGATTTCCCTGATCTGTTACCCCAACTACAATCCCTGAATGATTATTGACGCATACCTTATCACCCATATTAGTCAGTAGATTGCAATAGCGAGACAAGAGTATGCTTACTCCTTCTTGGCAAAGGCATTGCATACCGGATTCTATTCCCAGCAAAACGGTGGAGGTTAGCATTTCCAGACAAGAAATAGATTTACTCGCCTGGGTAGCTTGCCATAATTCTAGATTAATTCCAGTTTCTGGTACTGGATTTGCCCAGTTAATGCCAACGCCGATCACTGCTTGGGTGATACATCCATTGTTTACTTTCGTTTCTGTTAAAATACCGCCTAATTTGCGACCATTTAAGACTAAATCGTTAGGCCATTTAATCCCCACATTCACGCCACACTGGCACAATTGTGAAGCAATTCCCCAAGCAGTTGCTAAAGTTAGTTGGTAGCTGGCAGTAGCTTCTAGTTTAGGAGCGATCGCCACCGAAAGATATAATCCTCCGGTGGGAGAAATCCACTGGCGACCCCATTGTCCTCTTCCGGCAGTCTGCTGAGCGGCAATTACTACAGAGCCACTTTCAGTTCCTTGGTTAAGCAAATTCCAGAGGGTTTGGTTAGTGGAGGAAACGCTTTCAAAAATATGTAGAGAAAATGGTAAATAATTAGACTCACGTCCTTTTTTCAAGCCAATTTCCACTAATTGCTGATCAAGTGCCACAATAGTTAGCCCAAATTCCGTTGTTCAAGTTAGCATGAATTGGCTGATTTTGATTTCTGTTGGATTTGGTTAAAGATGCACATTTGGCATTGGCACAATTGGCAAGGACTACCCTACCTGAGTTGTAGTCTTTTAGAACATTGGCATCACGGCTTCTTTACCCATCAGTTTTGGCCGCGATCACCACAGGAGTTGACAAACGTATTACACCCAGAAGCATCAGTCTATCGTTTAAAACAAGTTCATGGCAATACAGTTCTGACTCCCCAAGAAGTTGATCACAAGGTAAGCACTCTTGAGGATGATTTAGCCCCGGCAGATGGTCTAATTAGTGAACAGCCTCTACAAGCGGTGTGGGTAGCTAGCGCCGATTGTACGCCTGTATTAATTGGGGATGTAATAACTGGACAGGTAGCAGCACTACACGCGGGTTGGCGGGGTACAGCAGCAAAAATTGTTCCCCAAGCGATCGCCCGACTGCAAGCACAAGGTAGCAAACTGAATGATTTACGTATTGCAATGGGCCCTGCGATCGCCGGAGAAGTTTACCAAGTTTCTGTTGAGGTAGCTGCGGAAATCGGGTCTAGCATCGTACCCCATGAAGACGCACAAAAGATTGTCGATGCATTGCACGAGTTACCTAATTCTCCCTTACTGGAAGATCCCAATCCAGGTAAAGTTAGGCTGGATGTGCGGCGAGTGAATGTTTTACAACTGGAAAATTTGGGGATTAGTGCAGAACAAGTGGCGATCGCTCCTTACTGTACTTTTCAAACTCCCGATCATTTCTTTTCTTACCGTCGAGAAAAAGAGAAAAAAGTGCAGTGGTCAGGAATTGTCAGCGGCAATAACAAGGGGTAGGGAGCAGGGGAGCAACAATCTTGGGAAAAGGTTAAGAGGGTAAAGGATGAAGAAATAAACCCTTTCCCCCTTACCCATTCCCCTTTGCTCTTCTTATCCATGCCCAATGCCCAAACAAACAATTTAGTTATTTTTTTGTTCTAACTTCCACAATCTCCCTCTTTTGTAAATCATTGTCAGGTTATATTTTTCCTCTATTTTTGATTTAAATTTTTGAGATGGATTAAATAAAAATACATGACTGAAATTGTTGGGAATATTTGGTGTCTTTGGCTCAATTACTAATTGCAGTTTTACGTTTTTATTGAGCAGATGACTTAAAGACATTAAATCACCAATATTCAAGGAAGAATTACTACTAATTACAAGTGGATTATTAGTTTTGTTAATTATCCGAGCTACTTCGGGATTGGCATGACTGCCTTTACTCCACCATGTTTCAGCTTGGGAACTAATAGCACAAGATAGTAATCCAATCGAAATTACTATAACTATGATTAATTGCCAAAACTTATGAACTATCAATTTAGCAGCAATAATTTGAGTTGCTAATAAGTAAGCAACAGCTAACTGAATGCCTACGTAACATGGCATCACATATCTAGCCCTAGTACTTAATTGTCCTCCCATAATCACATCAGGTAATATGAGGGCTAATGCAGTAAATCCACTCAATGTAAAAACAAATAACCAAACTCTGGGTGCTGTTCGTCGATAAAGAAATAAAAATGCATAAATTACTAAAAATAAAAGCAGAGGAACTAAAAATCTGCCCCAACGCAAAATAGGTAAATTAAAATCTGGGAAAAATGGTTCGTAACGCCAAAAATCTGCAAACAAGCCCCCAATATTAGTAACCCAATTTGAAACCAAACTTGATATAGATTGTCTAGTTTGAGCGCTACTTGTTGTGCGATCAACTTGAGATAAATTATTGATGATAGTAACAATCCAAGGTGCAAAAGCTAGAAACCCTAGACTAGTTGCGCTCAAATAAGCTTTAACTGTTTTGGTAAATCGCAGACGTTCTATAGCAATTACATAAATGCCGTGAGCGATCGCCACCAATCCAGAAAATAAAAATGTATATAATCCGAGTGCTACTGTAACTCCATAAATTCCCCACAGGCGTTTCTTTCGCAGGCGTATTGCTCTAAGCAAGACAGCACTCTCTAGCAAAATAGTTACAATCCACAAACTGAACTGTCGTGCCTCTTGAGCGTACAACACATGTAAGGGCGAGACTGCCAAAAGTGCTATACTCATCCATGCTGTTATTGGTGACTCAAATAACTCTAAACACAGCCAATAGATACAAGGAAAGGCTAGGAGGCTAATAATGGCCGACAGGCTTCTTGCTGCCGCTACTGAATTGCCAAAAAGTTGTACCCATAATCTGACTATCACATAATACAGCGGCGTATGCTGGGCTTCATCTACTGCCAAAGAGTTGATTGTACTAATTACACCTGTTTCTGGATGAGGTCGCTGATAATTTTGGATAGTATCAACATTGATGACTTGCCCATTAAACACTTGTTGGACAAATTCTGTTTTCGTGTAACCAGAAATCCGTAATGAAGTATGAGCTTCATCATGCCAGTAGACTTTTTTCTCCAGGTTAACAAAACGAAAATATATCCCCAAAACTAATAAAACGATAATTAAAAATCTAAACCAAGGAGGAATAATATTTTTTAAATTTTGTAAAGTATTGACTGGAGAAGTATAAGTTTTCATCAATTTTTATAAAACATAGCCATAATTTATCTTCATGCTAAAATTACCATATTTAGCTTGCTGTTAACACAGAAATGTAGTATATATTTTTAATCTAATAAATTTGTTGAACAACATTTTAATATCTTCTAAATCATTGCTTAAATGAGGCAGTAATTAAACTTTAAGAAATATCCCATAACAAATAAAAATACATACTAGATGAGTGCAAAAATATAGAAAAATTGTTTGCCTTTTGAACTTAAACAACAAATAATTAGTTGTAATTTTTGTCAGAATTTATACAATCTCTTTTTAAGATCCACAATTTATTTTATGAATGTCAATTCATTCGACACGCTGTTAAAAGTTCCCACTGGTGTATTGCAAATTTCTGATTTGTTACCTACCAGCGTGGATAGAGATGATCAAGCTATCTATTTATCTCTAGTGATTCCCACTTATAAAGAGCGTGACAATATCCAGAATGTAATTAAGATATTGAGTCAGTTATTGGATGAGTTGATACCAAAAGACTACGAACTGATTGTAGTTGATGATGATAGCCCAGACCGCACTTGGGAAGTGGCACAAAGTTTGACGAGAGAATACCCGCAGCTGCGGGTAATGCGCCGTCAACAAGAAAAGGGACTTTCATCGGCGGTAATTCGTGGATGGCAAGTAGCAAGAGGGCATGTGTTAGGTGTAATTGATGGAGATTTACAGCATCCGCCAGAGGTGTTGACACAACTGTTATGGGGGATTCAAGAAGGTGCAGATTTGGCTGTAGCTAGCCGTCATGTCGAAGGTGGTGGTGTCAGTAGTTGGAGTGTTGTCAGGCGTTTTTTATCTCGTGGCGCTCAGGTGTTGGGATTAATTTTGTTACCGGGGGTACTGGGGAGAGTTTCTGACCCTATGAGTGGTTATTTTATGGTACGCCGGAGTGCGATCGCCGGGGTAATACTAAACCCTGTAGGATACAAAATTCTCCTAGAGGTAATTGGACGCGGAAAAGTGGGCGAAATTACCGAAGCAGGTTATGTGTTTTGTGAACGCCAAGAGGGCGAAAGCAAAGTGACATGGAAACAATATATAGAATATCTCCACCACTTGTTACGGTTACGGTTGTCTAAAGGCGTGTTAGGAAAAATGAATGAACAAACCGGGTTCCCAATTGGTCGATTTTTGCGCTTTGGGTTGGTGGGACTAAGTGGGGTATTTGTAGATATGGCAATGCTGTATTTACTCAGTGACCCGGCTACTTTAGCCTTGCCATTGACACGTAGCAAAATTATTGCTGGTGAAATTGCGATTTTAAATAATTTCTTTTGGAATGACGCTTGGACTTTTGCTGATGTCAGCATGAAGCAGCAAGAATGGCATCAACGTCTGAAACGCTTTTTAAAATTTAATCTCATTTGCCTGGCTGGATTGCTTTTAAACGTTCTGGTATTGAACTTAGTGTTTAATTTGATTATTCCTAACCGCTACATTGCTAACTTGATTGCGATCGCCGTTGCTACTATTTGGAATTTTTGGGTGAACTTAAAATTAAGCTGGCGTGTAACCGACGTAAAATAATTACACAGTTGCCATTGAACTTAATTTCAAATATCAAGTCTAATATTACCTACCGTCTGCTTCTGGGAAGGGAAATTCCTATCTTATAAAGGATGCATTTATCTAATCGATATGCCAGCATGTTTCATCGCTGGTTTCACCCCTTGCTGTGCCTGATTTTGTTTATCATCGGGCTGTGTCTGCGTTTAGCCAACTTGACTGGAAAGTCTCCTTGGACTGATGAATTTTCTACTTTAGTGTTTAGTTTAGGCAATAGTTTTTTGCCAGTACCGCTAGATCAAGCGATCGCACCTGATATTTTATTACAACCACTGCAACCACAACCCGGCGCTAACATCTTTGATGTGTGGGCACATCTTAGTAGTGAAACGAACCATCCTCCACTTTACTTTGTCTTAGCTCACTGGTGGATGCAGTTATTTCCTACACAAAACAGTTTAGTTTCTTTGTGGGGGGCGCGATCGCTGGCTGCTATTTTTGGCGCTGCATCTGTCCCAGCTATTTATGCTTTAGGCTGGCTAACTTTTCGCTCTCGCTTAGTTGGGCATTTAGCTGCTGCCATGATGGCAGTATCACCTTTCGCTATTTTTTTAGCACAAGAAGCTCGTCACTACACTTTGGCAATTTTGTGGGTGATTGCTTCTTTAGCCTGCTTGGTAGTTGTTACACGTCACATTCAAAACCGCAGTCAACTACCCATCTGGATAGCCCTTTCTTGGGTAGGAATTAATGCTTTAGGCATCGCAACTCATTACTTTTTTGTCCTGACTTTGTGTGCGGAAGCTCTAGTTTTAGTTGCTTTAGCTTGGCATCAAACCCAGAATGGAACAAAATTTTCTCCCCTATTCTTTCTTCCCTGGCGGCGCATCTATGCCGTAGCCGCTGGTACTTTTGTTGCAGGTGCGGTTTGGCTACCAATGTTTTTGCAGAATAGCTACGGTAGCAAATTGACAGATTGGATACAGCAACCACGGGAGGGGTTTGCTTGGTTAAGTCCAATTTTTCAAGCTTTCGCAGCATGGATCACCATGCTTTACCTGCTACCAGTTGAAGCCCCACAACTAGCAATTGTTATTTTCTCTGGGCTGGTAATGTTGGTGTTTTTGATTTGGGCAGCACCAATTTTAGTTCGTGGGTTTAAGATGCAACTACAACAACCAGAAAATCGGTTGATGACTCAGGTATTGTCTGGGTTCGTTGTAGGAGCGATCGCTTTATTCTTTATTTTTACTTACTTTTTGGGCATAGATCTCACACGAGGCGCTCGTTATAACTTCGTTTACTTCCCAGCTGCGATCGTTTTACTAGGAGCGAGTCTTGCAGTTTGTTGGCAAAGTTCTCAAGAATCAACCGGGGAAATAGGACGATGGGGAATTAATGGTAAAAAAGCCGTAATCCTCATTTGGCTAATGGGATTTTTCAGCGCTGTGACAGTTGTCAGTAATCTTGGCTATCAAAAATACTATCGTCCTGACCTTTTTTTACAACTAATTCAAAAAACATCCCAAGTCCCAGTACTCATTGCTACTACCCAAATTACCCATGTCCAAATTGGGGAAATGATGGGCATAGCCAGGGAGTTGAAAATTCAAAATTATCCTTCTTCATCTCCTCTATTTCTCCTTGCTCATCAAGATCAAGATCCTCAGACTTCTACCACTACCTTAGAAAATACATTAAAGACACTGCCGCAACCGTTTGATTTATGGCTTGTGAACTTTCATGCTCCCATAGCCGAAGAAGTTAAAAAATGTGTTCTTGAGACCCAATCTTTACCAGCAGTCAACGGCTACGAATACAGAATTTATCACTGTAATCAAAATTAAATTAGCCTGATATGGCATTTCCTACTCTGCTGAAGTACAGAGACATGGCTGTTTTTTGCTAATCTTCATTGTTGCATTGCCTTTCCTTTTACCAAAAAGTTGTGTTATGGTCTTATTGAATGAACGTTCAATCAATAAACATGCAAGCAAAAAGTTCCCGGCAGCAACAAGCGATCGTGCGGCGTGAGCATCTGGTAGATACAGCGTTGGCACTGTTTTCCCAGCAGGGTTACGACGCAACAAGTATCAAGCAAATCGCGGCGGCGGAGGGCGTAGCAGTAGGACTGCTGTATCACTACTTTCCGAGTAAAAGCGAACTGCTTAGGGCGGTCTGGGAGCGACATAGCTTTTTGCCGGAGTTGCGCGCTTTGCTTTTAGTAGAACATGGCGAGACAGCGGCGTGTGTATTGCAGAAAGTGGCAGAGCGCTTTTCAGCAATGATTGATCGCAAAGAGTCACTGTTTCGCCTCATGGTGCGCGAAAGCCAGAGTAACTCTGAAGTTGCAGACTGTCTGCACGCGATCGTAGAAGAAGGAATTACAGCGTTGGGGGCTTATTTAGAAACGCGTGTTGAACTAGGAGAATTACGTCCTCACAATACAGCCTTAACTGCCAGAATGCTGCTTGGAACAGTGTTAACCACACACTTAGCACGTCTGCCGATTCGCCCGTGGGTGGAGTTAGTTACTCAACTGCTGCACGGCATCAGCGCTCACCCTAACTAAGACTAATTTTGAAAACTGAGGTTGAAACTATGAAGACAACAATTAAAACAGATGTGATTATCGTCGGAGCCGGCCCGACTGGGCTTTCGTTGGCCGTACAATTGATGCGTTACGGCATTGACTTTGTGATCTTTGACAAGAAAGAAGGTGTCACCGATTTGTCAAAGGCTTTAGTAGTTCATGCGCGTACATTGGAGATTTACGACCAAGTTAATTTGGCAGAAAAAGCCGTCCAAAATGGGGAGATCGTACAGAAAGGTATCTTGATGCATGACGGTAAAGTCAGCAGCAATATAGATTTTTCGGACTTCGGCGTACAACTGAGTCCTTTTCCTTTTATGCTCGTTTATGAACAAAGCAAAAACGAACATCTGCTTTACGAACATCTCCAACACAACAGGAAAGATGTTCAGTGGCAGACCGAAATGGAAAGCCTGACACAAGATAAGGAGGGTGTAACAGCGGTTCTTAAAGCTGCAAACGGCGAAACGCAGACGGTTGAAGCCCGATATTTAGTGGGTTGTGATGGTGCAAGCAGTCCAACGCGACATTTCCTAGGTCTCAACTTTGAAGGTTCGACCTACCCGCGCCTGTTTTATGTCGCGGATGTGGAGATGGAGTTCCCAGCAGAAGAAGGCACATTTTACGCTTCCTTAGGGCATGACTCTTTTGTGTTAGTCGTTCCCATGCAAAGCGGGAAACATTGGAGATTTATTGGCAACTTACCTGAATACAATGACAAAGTGGATCGAGAAGTGACCTACGATGAAATCGAAAACAAGGTCAAGCAATTGATGCAGCGTCCACTAGAGATTACGAATGTACGCTGGTTTTCGATTTACAAAGTGCATACTCGTCGCGCCGAGAAGTTCTCCGTTGGCAGATGTTTTCTGGCGGGCGATGCCGCACATGTCCATACACCTGCGGGGGGTCAGGGCATGAATACGGGTATCCAAGACGCTTACAATTTGGCATGGAAGCTCGCGTTTGTTTTGCGCGGCAATGCTAAGGATTCGCTTTTGCAAAGTTACAACGAGGAACGCCTAGCGAATGCGAAACGGCTCTTGGAGACTACCGACCAGTTTTTTGAAGTCGCGGCGGGCGACCAGTGGTATTTCCGATTTTTCCGCGATCGCATTTTGCCAAGTCTTGCTGGTTTTGTGACGCAGTTGGGAGCAGCAAAAGAGTTTCTTTTTCCAATGGTTTCTCAAATCGGACTGAACTACCGCCACAGTTCTTTAAGCAAGCATCAGGGCGATCAAAAGTTTGAGGTCAAAGCCGGGGATAGAATGCCTTATTTTCTAGTTGATGGAATGAATATTTACGACAGACTTCGTGATCCAAAATTTCACCTGCTTGTGTTCTCAGATGGGAAACACGATTATGAGGATTTGAAGGCGGAACTCGAAAATAAATACGGCAATTTAATCGACTTCAACGTCATTCCCCTTTATTTAATAGTCGGAGAAATCTTTGGCACTCACCGACCTTTCCAGGTACTGTTAAGACCTGACAACTATATTGGATTGATCTCCACAGATGTTTCCTTGAACGATCTCCAAGCCTACTTTGATGGTTTCTCAGACACTCATAAACGCTGCTTATCGACTGCTATCGCGTAAACACTACAAATAGGGTGATGCAAGCGATCGCCTCGTATTGCTCGTTCATCCTATCAATATCATGGTGGGATGAGATATTCAGATATGACTTTTTACACCTCGCTACCGCTGCGCTAACGTAATTCGTAATTAATTTTTTGGTATGCCAACGGGTGATAACCCAGCGATCGCCCGCAAGTTTTGGCAACGCATCAACTCGGTAAAACTAAAACTGGTACGTCCTTCAATTTTAGCGATCGCCTCAATAGCAGATAACAAACGCTGGGCAGCTTCAGTTTCAGAATAACCCCGCCGTTGGGCTACTCTAATGGCTGTGACATCGGCATTCAATTCTGACTCTTGAGATTTATTAATGCGCCAGATGCGAACTAAAGCGATCGCACTTAATCCCCCAGCGACAGCTACACCCACTATATCTGACTGTGCTGATTCTATTAATCCAGCCAATAGACCTGCTAGTACTACACCTTGATAAATATTGGGTTTAAACCACTTCACTCCTGCTAACCAGCTAACTTTTTGCAATAGTAGTAAATCCCGTTGTGGTTTCGTCAAGCGATGCCATAAGTCAAAATTAATATATATCGGTCGCTCCTGATTCCACGGCAAAGGAAAAACTGCATCAATTACCTTTGCTTGCTCTGGCTTGCTAACAATTTTTGTAGTCATCCGAGCAGAAGCAGGCATTACATCTAACAATCGCCGAATTTCAAAGTTTGGCTCCATAATTTTAAAAAGATTAAGACTAGGGAAGAAGCAGGGGAAGCAGTGTTTCGACTACGCTCAACAACCGGAGCAGGGGGAGTAAGAAGAGGGGGGAAAAGGGTAAAGGATGAAGAAACAAACCCTTTAACCCTTCCTTCCCCCTTACCCCTTCTTCCCAATGCCCCATGCCCTATTTTCTATTCCCCTTTTGTGCTAATCTTTGAGCAGTTTGATTGTGTAGTGGGATTCTATGGTACCCATTTATTCCAAGTTCAAAGCCTCAAAGTTTTGAATAACCATTAAGACTATATTTTTAACTACATGGACGCTTTTGCTCCCATCCCACCTAAATGGACAAACGAGGCAGTTCACGCTGATAAATTCTGCTGTCCTAAATGTCACTCAAGTAGCCTAGAAGCTCTGCAAGTTTGGATCAATCGGCGATCGCCTGTGATGACAGAAGATCATCGTCGCAAATGGCAAGAGTTCTACAGCTGTAACTGTGGTTTTGTTTGGTGGGCATGGAGTAGCGATCGACCTCCAATGGATATCGCTAATCAACAAGATTATAATCCTATGTAAGCATTTCTTAATTGCATGGAATGCAGACCTAACCCGCAGCCCCTTCCCTAGAAAGTAAGGGGAGTAACACTCAAAGCCTATCTCCTAAAAGGAGATAGGTCAAAACTTTACTGCACCTAATCGAGAATTGCTATAAATGCGATCGCATGTTGTCCAAGAGTGAGCGATTGCCTTACAGAAAATCTCAAAAATAAAACGTAGACGCGTAGCGGTGAGGCAGTCGCAATCCTGACGGTTTCCGTCGGTTGCGAACTGCCGAACCCGAAGGGCTTGTCGTTAGACATCGCCTATTGTGGAAGAGTGAGTGCGATCGCTTTGCAGAAAACCTCAACATTAAGGCAAGTGTCTGTTGTGTAAGAGTGTGCGATCGCCTTACAGAAAACCTTAAAAACAAAGGGTAGACGCATAGCGGTGAGGCAGTCGCAATCCTGGCGGTTTCCGTCGGTTGCGAACTGTCGAACCCGAAGGGCTTGTCGTTAGACATCGCGCTTTGTATTATCATAAATTAGGCAGAGATCAAACGTTGTCTTGCTTGAGGAATTGAACGACCTAGTTCTTGAGCAGTTTCAATCCATTCCTGCATAATAATTTCTACATTTTGCAGTGCTTTAATATAAGTTTCACCATCAGCAACACATCCAGGTAATTCTGGTACTTCGGCAATAAATGCTTGGTCTTCTTCACTCCAATAGAGAATTATTTCATAATGAAGTGTCATCTTGACCTCCTAATTGGTATTTAAGAATTACTGCACGAACTTGTTTAGCTTGATACGCTTTGGCTTGAGAACCTTTAGGTTGTAAATTAAGAATTTCTTCTATTCCCTCTTGGGTAAAAATATGGTGACTTCCGCGAATACGTTCATCAAACCCTAAATCACATAACAGTTGACGTAATTGGGTAAATGAAATGTTTGCATCAGATGTACCCAATAAAATTTTAGCTAGGAGTTTGTCTTGTTGGCTCACAACTTATGATTTTTACCTGAAATGCTTATGATAACTGAAATCGCACTTCGCATACTTCAGGGAGCGATCGCCTTGCAGAAAATCTCAAAAACAATGCGATACCTATGGTGAGCTACGCTAACGCATTTCGTATTTTAATCAATTCACCAGATACCTTTAAGATTAAGCACAAATTGCGGTAACACATCTTCTCCTGATAAAGTATCAGGAGATTGCAGCACTTCAACATCTCTACCAAAGCGATAAATTTCTACTTGCCGAATTTCTAAATCAATTAACCAACCTAATCTAGTACCGTTGTCTCGGTACTCTTGCATTTTATTTTGTAGCCTTATTAAACAATCAGTATCAGAACGCAATTCCACTACAAAATCAGGACATACAGGCGGAAATCTCTCTTTTTGCTCCTGTGTGAGACAATCCCATCTGTCACGTTTTAACCAAGATGCATCAGGCGATCGCACTGCCCCATTTGGTAAAATAAACCCAACCGAAGAACTAAAAGCTATACCTAGTGACTCATCACGATTCCACACTCCAAGTTGAGCAGTTAAATTAGCATTGCGGTTGCTGGTTAAGCCTCCTACTAAAGGCATTAGTAGCAATGTGCCATCAGCATTACGCTCAAATCTGATTAATTCATTTATCTGACATAACTGGAAGAATTGCTCATCTGTTATTTGAATAACAGGAGCAAAGTTAATAGTTAACGCATCCATAAAAAAAATTAAACTTGAATATTCCCATAAAATTTAATATAGAAGCGATCGCACTCCCCCATTACCAAAGCGATCGCTGATTGTATGATGTCATTTTAGGCGATCGCCTTACAGAAAACCTCAAAAGCAAAGCGATCGCCTGTTGTGAAAGAGTAGAGTGATCGCCTTTCAGAAAACCTCAAAAGTAAAGCGATCGCTGTTGTGGAAGAGTGAGTGCGATCGCCTTACAGAAAATCTCAAAAATAAAGCGTAGACGCGTAGCGGCTTGTCGTTAGACATCGCCTGTTTGGATGAGTGAGTGCGTTAGCGAAGCTCACCGAAGATATCGTTTTATTTAGGCTTTAAATTCCCAATCTTACGAAGTTGCCAATAATATTTTTCTATTGAAACAAGTTATATACCGCACTAATTTTTTCACCAGATAACTCTTGAGGTTGTTTTTCATGTCCATCTCTTATATAGAGCTTATTTTCATACCATACAGGCTCTTTTCCTGCTTGTATTTCAATCATTAATACTGTGTGATTATGATATGTTATGGGTGTTAATGCTGTATTAACGCAGGTTTTTAGCCATTCTGGTAATTTAGAATCCCTAATTTTTCGACTAATATTTAGTATATATTGATCGGGCGTTATGCTTTGAATTTTAGCCTCTCTTTCTATTCCAACAATACCGAATGGGAAAAATCTAGGTGCAGATATTTGATCAAGTGCTTCAATAAGTTCAGTATCTTTTTCTTTGTCAGATATTCCCAAAAATATATATCCTCTTTTTCCTTTGCCTAGATTTGCTATTGCCGCAATATTTTGACAAATTTTTTCAAAACAATTGTTATCGAAACTTCGATTAGAACGGTTTAATGATAATAATCCTTGTTTAAAATCATAATTTGGTGCTTCTGTTTTAGAGCGTCTTAAATAGTTCTCCAAGTCTATGGCATAAGAACCACTACTACGAGTTGTTGATGTTGATAATTTAAAATAATTTTGAATTAGTCCTTTCGTAAGACCAATATTTCTTGTTCTTTTATCTGCTGTAATACTAGCACTTACTTCTATTTTTGTCATAAGTCCCATTACCGCATTAAAAATTGCCTGATAATCAAAAGGTTCTTTAGATTCTTGAATAATTAGATCGTAAAAAGCCATAAATAATGTATAAAACGGCTCCTTAACTGGATTGCTAACTCCTCCATCACGACTAAGAATCCTTCTGAGGAAGTTTTTATCATTTCCTGAGTCTGTTAATGAGACTGAATTTACAGCATTTTTTATCTGCGATAGTATCGCTTTAATATCTTCTTTAAGGTTATCTGTTCCATATCGTGTAACAGCTAATTCTATTTCATCTGATTTATCTACGTCTCCCTTGCCATAATAATTATCAAAGTTTTCTTTTCTTGCTGGAAAAGGTTTTCCTAAAGCTATAGAAAGTATTATGTCTGCTAACAATTGTTCATCTGCACTCTCCCGCAAATCAGAGTTACTTATAATACCTTGACGACACCAGAATGTATCTTCTGCAAGGACTCCATATCCTAAATTAATAGATTTAGAATCAATACTAATCTCAGGCATTTCTGAAAGAGGAACAATTTCTCTTGATACATCACCTCGAATTTCACAAGCTAATAATCTAACTAATTCTGCAAAATTGCTAGTAACTCCAGCTGATCTTACCTCTTGAGCAGATAAATGTTTTCCATTGGAATTAATTCTATTAAATACATCTTCAATTTCTTTATTACTGTTAGCCTCATAGATAGTAACGGCTAATGAATATTCTAAAAAATCTATACATTCTTGAGCATTTAATAAATTTTCTATGCTTGTTTCTATTGGTTTAAATACTCCCTGATTACTTAGCTCATTAGCTAATGGATGCTTTGTAACATCAAAAAACTTACCATCAATTGAAAATTGGTTTTCGATAAAGCAAAAAATGGCATTTAATCGTTGCATTCCGTCAATGATTTCATACATATCCTTCCCATCTTTTTTAAATTTGCCAAATAAAATTAGTGGAATAGGATATTTTAAAAGTATGCTTTCTATTAAAGATGCTTTCTCTGTTTTCGCCCATACAAGTTTACGTTGGTATCTACGATTTACAATAAGATTATTTTCTCTATAAAGACGATATAATTCCAATATACTTATCCCTTTGGGTGTAATACTCATACTGTTTTATTATTTTTTAGTTTGCAATACATTTTTTATTTCAGTTACCAAATCGCCTCAAGGTTTAAAATAAAACCCTGTAAAACATCTTCTCCTGACAAGGTAACAGGCGATTCCAACACCTCAACCTCTTGTCCTTGCCGATAAATCTCCACTTGCCGCGATTTGCGATTAATTAACCAACCCAAACGCACATCATTATCTATGTATTCCCTCATCTTATCCTGTGCAACTTTCAAACTATCACTTGGTGAAAGTAACTCAACAACAAAATCAGGACAAATTGGAGGAAACTTTTGTTTTTCTTCTTCAGTTAAAGCATCCCATCGTTCTAACTTTATCCAAGAAGCATCAGGTGAACGAGCTGCACCATTAGGTAATTTAAAACAAGTAGAAGAATCAAAAGCGATGCCAGTACCATCAGCATCCGTCCAATTCATTAATTGTTGAGTGATTCTGGCATTCTTATTTCCGGTTTCTCCCCCTGTAGGTGGCATGATAATTAATTCTCCGGTTGCAGTGCGTTCAAACCTTAAGTCACGGTTTGCCTGACATAGATTAAAAAACTGCTCATCTGTCAGTTCCAATACTGATTGAAGGTTGACCGTTAAAGCATTCATAGTCATATTTCAGATTGAAAAGTTAAGGCAGGCATAAAGCCTGCCCATGTAATCCTAGTCTATCCCTTCAATCCGGTCTTCAACTTCTTGGTACAACTCGCGCAGACGATCTAAATTATCCTCGCTAGTCTCCCAATAACCGCGTCCATTTACTTCCAACAAAGTTGATACAATCTTGCGGAAAGAATGGGGATTAAGGTTCAACAACCGTTTCTGCATTTCTTCATCTTTAATGAAGGTTTCGTTAGTATCCTCATAAATCCAGTTATCTACAGCGCCGGCTGTCGCACTCCAACCTGTTGTATTCACCAACCGCTTGGAGAGTTCGCGCACACCTTCGTAACCGTGAGACAGCATACCTTCGTACCATTTGGGATTTAATAATTTGGTACGCGCATCCAAACGCACGGTTTCTGATAATGTCCGCACTTGGGCGTTAGCTGTGGTTGTATCTGCAATATAAGATGCTGGTTTCTTGCCATCACCACGCAGACTTGCCACAAGCTTGGTGGGATCTGAATCAAAGTAGTGAGAAACGTCCGTTAAGCTAATCTCGGAAGAATCGAGATTTTGGAAAGTTGCATCAGCAGTTTTTAATGTACTTTCAAAAATCTGCCGGGATTCGTCCATCATACCGGGGTTATCGGAATTGAAGGCGAATGATTTCCGCTTCAAGTACATTTCTTGCAACTCGGCTTCACTATCCCAAGTACTGTTTTCTACCGCCAAGTTGATATTTGACGAGTAAGAACCAGAAGCATTGGAGAAAACGCGCGTTGCTGCTTGACGCAGATTAATTCCCATGTCTTCGGCTTGCTGCAAAGCATGTTTGCGAACAAAGTTCATTTCTAAAGGTTCATCCGCTTCAGCTGCCATCTTCACCCCTTGGTCTAGGAGGTTCATCTGGTTAATGAACAAGTCGCGGAATACACCAGAACAGTTGATTACCACATCAATTCTGGGTCGTCCCAACTCTTCTAAAGATATTAACTCCAACTTGTTCACCCGTCCCAAAGCATCGGGAACTGGACGCACGCCCACCATCCACATAATTTGCGCTAGGGATTCGCCGTAAGTTTTGATGTTATCGGTTCCCCAGAGGACACAGGCGATGGTTTCTGGCCATTTTCCATCATTTTCTGCCTTATTACGTGCTAAAAGCCGATCTACGACGATTTTGGCTGATTGGACTGCTGCTGTTGTGGGGATGGATTGCGGATCGAGTGCATGGATATTCTTACCTGTAGGCAATACATCCGGGTTGCGGATGGGATCGCCGCCAGGGCCAGGTAGGACATACTCGCCTTCTAAGCCTTTGAGTAAGGCTCCTAGTTCGTTATCTGCACAAACTTGCTGGAGGCAAAATTCCAAATACTCGAACAGTGGTTTCAACACAGCAGTATCCACTTTGGGATAACCTGCTTTATGCAATGCTTCCACCCAAGGTTCTTTTTTACCCATATTGAAGAAATTCAACCGGGAGACTAAAGAAACTCGTCCTTCAGCATCAGTTTGTGCTTGCACTAATGCACCAACTGCGGTACGTGTTGCTAAGGTGATATCTTGCAATAACTGGACATCTTCTAAAATGCCTCGATCGCTATTTTGGTAAATATCGTCAATATTACGCCCAATACTGTTGGCGATAATTCCCGGTAAGCCTTGAAGTCCTTCTTCTTGACGATCTAGACTAGCAATATTGACGAGAGTTGCGATCGCTTCTTCTGCACTTGGCGGTTTACCAATGACGTGCAAACCACAAGGCAATAACCGCGACTCAATTTCCATCAACTTGCGGTAGACGTTGCCAACAATATTATCTCGTTCATCAGCACTCATGTCTCTGGCATCGGTTTCTGGCAGGTCAATATCCTTATCCAGATTCACGATTCGGCATTTATCCATGATGCTATTGACAATGGAAACACCGCGTCCACTATCTTTCAAGGTTTGGTAGGAAGCAATTAATTCACTGAGTTCCTTCAAACCTTTATACAAACCAGCATTTTCTGCCGGCGGTGTCAAGTAAGAAATTGTTTCGGCGTAACTCCGGCGTTTGGCAATTGTCGCTTCACTCGGATTATTAGCTGCGTAGTAATACAGGTTAGGAATTGAGCCAATCAAGTTATCTGGATAACAATCACCAGACATGCCCATCTGTTTACCGGGCATGAATTCCAAGGAACCATGAGTACCAAAGTGCAGTACAGCATCAGCTTGCCACACTTGCTCTAGGTAAGTGTAGTAGGCAGCAAAACCGTGGTGAGGACTAGCTGAACGGGAGAACAACAACCGCATCGGGTCGCCTTCGTAACCGAATGTGGGTTGCACACCGATGAAGACATTACCGAATTGCTTACCATAAATCAGCAGATTTTGCCCGTCGCTGTTGAGATGTCCGGGAGGTGGGCCCCAGTTTTCCTCTAAGCGTTGAGAGTAGGGTGTCAGCGCCTCATACTCAGGAACCGACATTTTGTAAGCAACGTTCAGTTCTGGGCTGTTGTACTGCGCTTGAGCGTCATGGATGACTTCTTGCATCAACGCTTCGGCGGATTCTGGCAATTCTGGTAAGTCGTAGCCGTTATTTTTGAGGGCTTTCATCACCTCGTAGATGGAACCGAATACATCCAAATAAGCGGCGGTTCCGACGTTGCCTTTATCTGGTGGGAAGCTGAAAACGGTAATAGCGACTTTTTTATCTAGCTTCGGTTTGCGGCGGAGGTTCGCCCATTTTAAGGCGCGTTCGGCTACCGCTTCAACTCGATCGCGCAGGGCGATCGCTTTGCCTGTAGTACCATCTCTACCTGATAATATAATTGGCTCAATTGCCCCATCTAATTCGGGAATCGCAATTTGCAATGCTACTTGAATCGGATGTAACCCTAAATCGCTATCCATCCACTCTTCTGTGGTTTGGAACACTAAGGGCAACGCCACCATGTAAGGACGGTTTAAGCGTTTAAGTGATTCAATTGCTTTAGGATGGTCTTGTCTAGCCGGGCCACCGACCAAAGCAAAACCAGTCAGTGATATCACTGCATCTACTAACTGTGTATTAGTATTCGGTTCATAAAAGTAGGCATCCACAGGCTTGGAGAAATCCAAACCACCAGCGAATACTGGCAGTACCTTTGCCCCCAAAGATTCCAACTCCTGCACGATCGCCACATAATGGGCATCATCACCAGTAACTAGATGTGTACGTTGTAGTACCAATCCAATACAAGGAGCTAGGGGATCTTTGAGATCTTTAGGGATATCCTTGCGGGCTGTGTACCAATTGAGATACTCTTTGACATCCTCAAACATATTCGGAGCCAAAGGATGCCAAATCCCTAAATCGGGATAAACCACTGGCGCTTGATATGCTGCAGATGCAAAATTTTGTTTCTCTACATCTTTAAATACATATTTATCAGCTAGCATCAACAAGAAGTTTTCCAGGTTTTCTGGAGAACCCCCTAACCAATACTGAAAACTGAGCATGAAATTCCGCGCATCCTGTGCTTTGTCCATCGGGAGGAACTTCAGCACTTGGGGTAGCGTTCGCAAAAGCTTCAGCATCCCATCTTGGAATCCGGCACCGGATTTTTCTTTGCGTTTCCGCATGAATTGGGCGATCACACTCTTCGACTGACCCAACTGTGCCAGAGAAAAGCTGCCCATTTTGTTTAGGCGCATTACTTCTGGCATCGAGGGAAAGACAACAGCGACATCCAAGCGATCGCGATATGGTTCAACTGCTGTAACTACTTTTTGTGCTAAGTCTTCTATGAAAATAAGTGAGGCGATAAATATATTTGCGCTCTCCATATCCCGTTTGAACTCTTCATAGTTCTCTGGGTCGCGGAGTTCCTCAATCAAGTACCCGCTGATTTCAATCGCCAGGTTGGGGTGATTAGAATTAATCTTCCGAACTGCTTGCGACAATGCGCTTTGGTACTGGGACTCAAGCACGACATAGACCACCTTGATTAAATTACGTCCGCGTAAGTTATCAGGCGCAATGTGTCTAATGGTGGACTTGACGTGGGTGAACATGCTTCCTCGGCTCCTTTGATGCGTGTTCTCTACTAAAAGTTTTTAGCGGCAATTAGACGCTAAAAATGACTTTTTCTCTTCGGCAATAAGAGTTTTTTATCAGAAAAACCTTACTCAGTGGGAATTTTATCGTCTATCTGACACAAATCGATATAAAAAATGAAATATTTATTATTGAATATTGAGAATGGCAAAAGTAATTACTCAGTATTTGTAACAAAAACTTAATATATATAACTATTGACAGTTGACTATTGACAAATGACTAAACAAGAATTTGATATTTTAATTCTCTCGAATGGCCCTGGTGAGGTAACGACTTGGGTGCGTCCAGTTGTCAAAGCACTGCGGCAAAAATTAGGAGATGACCGTTCTGTAGTGAGGATTTCAGTAATTTTGTCCCCTTGTCCAAATGCTACTGGCAAAGAAGCTGCGATCGCCCTTGCTTATCCAGAAGTAGATCGAGTCCAGAAAGCAGAGCATTTTTGGCAATTTTTGCTTAGGGGAAAAACTGATGAAAATTGGGACTGGAGAAGTCGCGGTGTAGTGGTTTTTCTCGGTGGCGATCAAATTTTTCCTGTAGTCATCGGCAAAAAATTGGGCTATCGCACAGTTGTTTACGCTGAATGGGAGGCACGTTGGCATAATTGGATTGATCGCTTTGGTGTGATGAAAGCAACAGTTGTTAAAGGTGTCTCTTTAAAATATGCTCACAAATTCACCGTCGTTGGCGACTTGATGCTAGAAGCCGCCGAGAGACCAGATTTAAATTCCCCATCACTTAAAACTGAATTGATTGGTTTACTGCCTGGTTCAAAAGCAGCAAAATTAGCTCAAGGTGTACCATTAACTTTAGCGATCGCAGAATACGTCTACGCCAAAAGACCCCAAACTAAGTTTGTGCTTCCCGTCGCCCCAACTTTGGATTTACAAACTTTAGCTAGTTTTGCCGATCCCCAAAAAAATTCTTTAGTTAACACTTTTGGCTCTACTGGTGCATCTTTAATTACCCCAGAAGATAGTAATTATCCTTATGTACTCAAAACAGCCACGGGCTTAGAAGTGGAACTATGCCAAAAAAACCCTGCTTATGAATTATTATCCCAATGCCGTATCTGTCTGACTACAGTAGGAGCAAACACAGCTGAACTAGGTGCTTTAGGCATACCTATGATTGTTTTGCTACCGATGCAACAACTTGATGCCATGCGTTCTTGGGATGGTTTACCAGGATTACTAGCTAATTTACCAGGAGTGGGTTCAACCTTTGCAAAGATGATTAACTCGATCGCATTAAAACGCAAAGGTTTATTAGCCTGGCCGAACATTTGGGCACAAGAAGAAATTGTGCCAGAACTTGTAGGTAAACTCCAAGCGCCAGAAGTTGGGGAAATAGTTTTAGACTGGTTGTCTCATCCACAAAAATTGGACGAAGTGCGAGCTAAGCTACACAGCGTCCGTGGTGAAAGTGGTGCAGCAAGTAAGATTGCACAGATTGTATGTGAGGAAATCGAACAACAATTAAAGGTCAACAGATTCTAAATCATCTGGTATTGTTGAGTCTTTAAGGGCATTACGAAAGTATTTGCCTGTCAGTCCGGTTGCTGAAAAAATAGGGGTACCAGCCTGGAGGTCAAAAATATAAGCAGTGTATTTTGTTGAACGAGGAGGATTGGAAGTTTGAAAGCCAGGAAACCCAGAACCAGAACCGCTAATGTCAAAATTTCCTTTGACTACTACTAATATCATTGGCGGTTCTTTACCCCCAAAGTCAAATTCACCAAATCCAGTGGCAGGAATTTCAGCAACTTTGATTGGACGGGCAAATATTGCTTCAGGTATACCACTGAGAATCTTGAATTGGCAAGATTTTGCAAGGGTATAGTTTACGGCAGCTTGCCTAATTTCTTTTTCCGAAGCTGAAGTTAGTGGACGCTTTTGAAATATAGTCAATCGATTGTTTTCTTCAGGAAATATTTTTTTGAGTATTTCAGGGGGAATATTGCTAGAGTGATTCTGAATTAAACAACGATCTGATAAAGCAGCTACAGATGATATCGCCCAAATACCAGTTGAAACTAATCCCAAGCTGACTAAAGCTTTTTTCATAATTGTATTTTTAATAACTTGTATTGCTCCATATTTTAATAAAATAACTTATATAAATGTATTTTCCAGCTTTATGGGCGTTTTACTCAGTCACGGGAGAAATGAGGAGGTAAGGAGTTTTTCCCTCGTCCCCTTCATCTGTCTTAATCTGAAGATTGTCCATCCCGGCGACCGAGTTCATAAATACCGGAACCAATACAGGCAAGTATACCTGTACTAATTGCCCAACTTTGACCTAAACTGATTTCCAACCCCCAGTTACATAAAGCGCCAATAACTAGAAACGGAATGATGCTAAACAGTGAGGCGTAAAAGGCGTTTTGGGATTCTCTGGCTTTACGAGTCTTTTCAAATTCTGACTGACTGGTGTAAAGCGATCGCTCGGCAAAGTTAAACCAGCGGTTTAGCTGCTCGATTACCCATTCACTAAGTCCCGAAAAGGCGAGATACAGCGCCAATGACCACAAACTCGCTCCAGCGATCGCGATCGTGTCCAATTCAAAACGGAAAGGAAAAATTTCAGTCAGCATGGCTTGGATGAGTCCTGCAAATGGTCAACTTGATTTCTCAGCGATGATCAATTGACCCTTTAAGCAATTTTAAGCATAAAGACTAACAGGATTTCTACTGCTGTGCCAATCTCCCGATTTTTTTCGGAGAATCAACAGCTAATTATGGGCGCTCGCAATACAGCAAAACAGTAGGGTGGCCATCAATACTTCTCACTTTGTGCATTTTTAATTCGGAATCGGGTTTTGGGAAAAGGTTAAAGGGGAAGGGTTAAAGGTTTTTTCTTTCCCTTTCCCCCTTCCCCTTTTCCCTTTAACCGAGAAGTATTGGGGTGGCCATTACATGCCCACCCTATAAGTATCACTATTTACTATTGGCTAACTTCTAATGAGATACAGGTAATTTTTCATCAGTCATCTGAGCATCTAACTGAAGATGTTCGGTGACTATTTGGCGGAATAATTCGCCGTCTATTGTTTCTTGATCTATTAATAAATCGACTAGATGCTCCAATGCTATGCGATGTTCTTGTAACAATTCTTTTGCCTTGATGTAGCAATTGTTAACGATTTCACGCACTTGGGAATCAATCTTGGCAGCAATTTCCTCAGAATATTCTGATTTATTCATCCAATCGCGTCCCAAAAAGACCTCTGTACTCTGACTTTCTAGAGACAATGGGCCTAATTCTGACATACCGAATTTTGTCACCATTTGTCGTGCCATCCCTGTTACTTGTTGCAAGTCATTGCCTGCACCTGTAGTTACTTCAGGCTTGCCAAAAACAATTTCTTCAGCGGCGCGACCACCCAAAGTAGCAGTAATTCTGGCTTTGAGTTGAGAACGAGAAACTAAGCCTTGTTCTTCATTCGGGGTAAACCAAGTTAATCCTAGCGCTTGTCCCCGTGGGATAAGTGTAACTTTTTGCACAGGGTCATGGTCTTTAAGCAATGTACCTATTAAAGCGTGTCCGACTTCATGGTAGCCAATCAATCGCTTGCTTTTACTATCTACTAAGGCTGTACCTTCCATGCCGGCTACTACCCGATCTACGGCATCATCAATTTCGAGGATGGTGATTGCTTCTTTGCGTCTTCTAGCGGTAAGAATTGCTGCCTCGTTGAGTAAGTTAGCTAAATCTGCACCAGTAAAACCAGGAGTCCGGCGAGCGATCGCATCTAAAGACACGCTAGCATCAATTTTCTTATTGCGAGAATGCACTTTTAAAATTTCTTGTCGCCCTTTGAGATCTGGTGCATCGACAATCACTTGTCGATCAAAGCGTCCAGGGCGCAACAAGGCTGTATCCAGCACATCTGGACGGTTGGTTGCAGCAATAATAATTATGCCGCTGTTACCTTCAAAGCCGTCCATTTCGGTGAGTAATTGGTTGAGGGTTTGCTCTCTTTCATCGTTACCACCACCAATACCAGCACCTCGTTGCCGTCCGACAGCATCGATTTCATCAATAAATATCAAGCAAGGAGCATTTTCTTTGGCTTTCTTAAATAAATCGCGGACGCGGGATGCACCCACACCAACAAACATTTCCACAAATTCCGAACCGGAAATGCTAAAGAATGGTACGCTTGCTTCCCCTGCGATCGCTTTTGCTAATAAAGTTTTACCAGTTCCGGGAGGCCCAACTAACAACACTCCTTTAGGAATACGCGCACCTATAGCAGTAAATCTTTCTGGCTGCTTCAAGAAGGTAACAACTTCTTGTAGTTCTTCTTTTGCTTCTTCGATACCTGCTACATCATCAAACTTTACTCCGGTTTTGGCCTCCATTTGGAAGCGGGCTTTAGATTTGCCGAAGTTCATTGCTTGGCTAGAAGCATTAGTAGAACGACGAAGGAACAAAAGCATTAAAGCCACCAAGGGCAGAATCCACATCAGGTTAATCAAAAGCCCAACAGCAGCTCTACTGTTGGCAGACGAAATTTCACCAAAATCAACGTTTTTTGCTTTTAATTTATTAATTAATTCTGTATTTTGATTCAAAAGCCTCACCTGTATCGGTGGAGTATCTGGCTTTTGTCCCTTGAGATATACTTTTGCTATTTGTTCGGTTTCGTCTAACTCTACTCTTTTAACTTCTCCTTTATCAGTTTTTTGGATCAGTTCACCATAAGTTAAAGAATCGCGCTCTGCTTTTTGCTGCGCCAAGGCGGGAGTACCACCAAAAATACCCGGCAACATGATCAAACTTGCTGCTAATGCTCCAGCCCAAGCAACACGCTTTGGTGAGTGCTGTTTTATCAATGCCTTTTTCCCGAAATTTTTCATAATAATTACCCTTTGTCTGGTGGCATCAGCCAAGCGCTGGTTTTATGCCTATTCTTCTAGCAAAAATCGCAATAACTGGAAATCACTATTGTCTAATCTAGTCTAACTTCTACGCAAAAACATTCTTCATGCTACTCAAGGAATGCATACTTTCATTGAGGCTAATTTTCATCTTTGGTTAGATGATTACAAATTAAAACTTGTTAGGTTAGAAATTATAACGTTTATGACTGGGAAGTCATAAATCAGAATTGGGGAACAAGCTCAATGGAATTGTAATTTGACTATGAAAAGATAAATCGCTACTATAAACATAGTCATAATGACTACGCATTTTAAAAATTCTGGTTATGGTAGCCAATTTAGTTAATATTGCTGGGTGAATTGTGAATTATGGTTAAAATTACTGGACTTGGTGGTAGCTTAAGACCCGAATCTTATACCCAGTTAGCTTTGCAAGTCGCAGCGCAACGGGTAGAAGCTTTAGGTGCAGAGGTAGAAATATTAGATCTACGGCAGCTAAATTTACCATTTTGTGATGGTGGAAAAGAGTATCCACAATACCCAGACGTTCAGCGGTTACGTGATGCTGTTCGTAACGCCGATGGATTAATTTTGGCAACACCTGAATATCACGGTGGCGTTAGTGGTGTTCTCAAAAACGCTCTTGACTTGATGAGCTTTGATGAGCTGTCTGCGAAAGTCACAGGATTAATTAGTGTATTGGGTGGTCAATCTAATAGCAACGCCCTAAATGACCTTAGGCTAATTATGAGATGGGTACACGGATGGGTAATTCCAGAGCAAATTGCAATTGGGCAGGCTTGGGGTGCTTTTAATCCTGAAGGCAAACTGCTGGATGAAAAACTTTCCCAACGATTTGATCAGTTTGCTCAAAGTTTAGTTGATAACACTCGTAAGCTACGAGGTGTTGCTTAAAGTTTTGTCAGTTGTCAGTGGTCAGTTGTCAGTTAGCAACTGGCATTAAGTGGCGTTGATGTATTAAATCAGATCAAAAGCAACTGACCCTTAAGGGTGAATCCTGCGGATACGCTACGCGAGGATTAGTTACTCGCTGGGAAGCCACTGCGTTCGAGAGAAGACCGTAATAGCTCACAACTGACAACTGACCAGCGTAGCGTCAATATTTTTTAGTGATGATGGTGATGATGATGAGTGGCTGCTAACTGCGGGTTAACCGTTGCAGCTTGCTCGTTCTTCAACTCAGCAATATGAGCATTCGCCCACTCAGCGGCCATTGCCAAAAACTCTGGGTGGTCGTTGACACACGCCATCTGCACGTAGTCTACACCAGAATGCTTTTTCTCTAAAGCATGGATGATATGGTGGACATCCAGTAAAGTTTCGTGATTTTCTGTAGCAAAGCCAATTGGCATAAAGATTATTACTTTTGCCCCCAATTGAATGAGGTTATTAGCTGCTTGCTCTGCATTTGGCAGCGTCCATTCAATTAAAGGTGTATCATGATTTAGCCAACCCACAGAAATTAAAGGATAGCGGTTAATCAATTTGTCACGAACCAAATCGTACAGTGCTTGACTTTCGGTAATCCCAGAGGTGAAACCTTTGGCTTTGTGAGGACAACCGTGGTTCATTAATACAATACCGATTTGAGAAGGTAGATAAGCTGTTGCTAAGTCAGCGTTAATTTTCTCCTCAACCAAATGAGCCATCAAGTCTATATAGGCTGGTTCGTTGAAAAACGAAGGGATGTAACGTAGTGCTTTCACCCAATGCTGTTCACCATCAGCCATATCGGCTAAAGCATTGTTCACTTGCTCGATCGCAATTCCACTGGTGAAAATAGAATCAACAACCAATAGTGGGTAAATTAGAAGTTTATCGAAGCCAAGGCTTTGAATTTCTGCCAGAACTTGATTTGGTAAAAAAGGAGCGCAGAAGTTAAAGGCTTTGAAAACTTGGACGCTATCACCCCACTTGGCTTGTAATTGCTTTTCGATACCAGCGCGTTGCTGTTCAAAAATAGCATTATGTGGGGAAATAAAATCATGGTGTGTATGTCCCCACTCATGGCGATCAAATAATGCCAGTAGTTTGGCTAAGGGAGGATAAACCCAAGTTGGTACTGGTGCAAATTTTGCTGTTAGTAGATTTAAAGCCTGTTCATTATAATTAGCGAAATCTTCGTAGCTTTCGACTTCGCCGTAGCCCATGAGTAATACGGCTACTCGATCCTGATTTGATAGATGCTCGTGGGTGGCGTGCAGTTTTTCCGGCGTGGCAACCACAATTAATTCCTCACTCAATATAACCAGAGTGGAGAGCATATTTAGCTAGAACATAGCATTATTTTTGCTCTGACTCGTGAACTGCTATCCTATCCGGGGGGATAGGATGACTATAAGAATGATAACAATATCTCGAAAGACATACGTGGGGTTATTACTACATACTGAGTATTGGAAAATAAAATTTTTCATATCCTGTATCTATTAACTGATTTAAACAAAAATGAAATTTTTATATAATTAAGTGGCAAGTTTGAATCCATGAGCTAATTTTTTCTGCACTATATCTACCAAAAAACACTTATAAACTTAGTAAAATTGAATGCCAATAAATTAATTGTAGAATTGTGAAATCTTTAAATACGAAATCACAAACAAGCATAATCATTTGTCCTGGAATCCATGATGCAGAACTAACCCAAAGCTTTATATCAGGATGGTTAGATTCAGATGCTGATGACTCAATCTGTGAGAATCAAGTAAATATAGTGGTTCTTCCAGGACAAGGTTTGTTGGCTTTATCATCACTGCACATTTTGCAGTTTTTGCGCGATCGCTTAGGGGATAAGCTAGAATCGCCAATTATATTCATTAGCTTTAGTGCTGGTGTGGTTGGAGCGATCGCTGCGGCTTGGAAGTGGCAACTTTTAGGCGGTCATGTCAAAGCATTTATTGCTATAGATGGATGGGGAGTACCACTATGGGGTAATTTTCCGATTCATCGCTTGAGTCATGATTATTTCACACACTGGAGTTCTGCACTGCTGGGTAGTGGGCAAAATAATTTTTACGCACAACCACCAGTAGACCATTTATCTTTGTGGCGATCGCCACAAACAGTCACAGGCTGGTGCATAGATTCATCTGTTAATATTCCTCCCATACAAGTTCGCCTGAGTGCAGCCGAATTTTTACATTTACTGATAAAACACTATGAAGAAAAATAGTCCGGAAAACAGAATGAGCCAACAGGAGTGAGAAATAAAAGGGATTTTACGGTGGAGTGTTCAGGCGATCAAGTGATAGGGTGAAATTTTTCCACTGCTATACTTTCCCACCTACCGCTTGACTTTAGTTCCCCATCTACCTTAGTCACTAATTCCTAAGTACCTAAATGTTTCCAACTGAACCGGCTGCTGTTAATAATGGGTTTGGCACCGTCCTCAAAAATCGTTCTTTTATGCTCCTGTGGATTGGACAATTAGTGTCCCAGTTAGGAGATAAAATCTTTTTCGTTTTAATGGTTGCTTTGCTGGAAAATTATCCGCACCCTCCTGGGACGGAAAACTCCATGTACTCAACTTTAATGGTGGCGTTTACAATACCAGCGATCTTATTTGGTTCTATTGGTGGTGTTTTTGTTGACCGCTTCCCGAAAAAACTCATTATGGTCGGCTCTGATGTAGTGCGGGGATTAATGATATTAGGGATTCCTCTTTTTCCCAAAGAGTTCGTAGTTCTGCTGATATTTGTTTTTATCATCTCCTCCTTGACGCAATTTTTTGCGCCAGCGGAACAAGCCGCCATCCCACTTTTGGTACGAAAAGAGAATTTATTAGCAGCTAATGCCCTTTTTAGCAGCACTATGATGGGAGCCTTAATTATCGGCTTTGCGATCGGTGAGCCAATATTAAGTGCAGCTAAAAATTGGTTAGGGCCGAACTATGGTCAAGAGCTTGTAGTCGGGGTGTTATATCTTTTATCCGCTGGGATTATGCAACCGATTAATTTTCGAGAAAACAAATCCGTTAGCGATAATCAGGCGGTAATCCATCCTTGGACAGACTTTAAACAGGGTTTGCGCTATCTGCGGAAAAATCGTTTAGTATTAAACGCCATGTTGCAACTAACAACTCTGTATTGCGTATTTGCAGCATTAACAGTACTAACGATTAGATTAGCAGAAGAGTTTGGCTTAAAAGAAAAACAATTTGGCTTTTTCTTGGCAGCGGCTGGGGTAGGTATGGTATTGGGTGCAGCTATTTTAGGGCACTGGGGTGAAAAATTTCATCACAAACCTTTACCCCTACTAGGATTTTTAATGATGGCACTGGTTTTAGGATTATTCACTTTTACCCACAACCTGTTAATAGCCTTAGGACTTTGTGCTTTTTTGGGTTTAGGAGCTTCCTTAATTGGCGTACCTATGCAAACCTTAATTCAACAGCAAACACCGCCTAATATGCACGGTAAAGTATTCGGCTTTCAAAATCATGCTGTTAATATTGCCCTATCAGCACCCTTAGCGATTACAGGGCCATTAACTGATGCTTTAGGCTTGCGAACTGTATTGGTGGGGATGAGTGTTGTGGTGGTAGTTGTGGGTGTTTGGGCTTGGCAAAATACCCGTAGAGTCTTACAAGATGTACTTTAACCAAATAATATTAAAATAATAGTCCGTTCTCATATTTAAAATAGAAAGTTACATCAACATTTGATTTAACTTTTCAATTAAAATGAAATCTTAACTACAGAATTTAAGCGTTAACTTAGCTATCGTCTGAGGTTTGACCGTGACAGTGCGCCTGCCTTCCCTAACTAGTCCCTCACAGACCGAGAATCAAGTCCAGTCTGCTGTTTCCAAAGCATCAGATGTGACAACACCCAAACGGGCATCTGGTGGCTTTGCTCTACTTGACAGCCTCCTGCGCCACGACGTTGAATATATTTTTGGTTATCCAGGTGGGGCAATCCTACCGATTTACGATGACCTGTACAAGGTAGAAGCGACTGGCGCGATTAAACATATCCTAGTGAGGCACGAACAAGGTGCAGCCCACGCCGCTGATGGCTATGCCCGCGCCACTGGCAAAGTTGGAGTCTGCTTTGGTACGTCAGGCCCCGGTGCAACTAACTTGGTGACAGGTATTGCCACAGCCTATATGGACTCAATCCCGATGATTGTGGTTACAGGACAAGTCCCACGGGCATCGATTGGTACGGATGCGTTTCAAGAAACCGATATTTATGGGATTACCCTACCTGTAGTCAAACACTCTTATGTAGTGCGTGACCCCAAAGATATGGCACAGATTGTTGCCGAAGCCTTTCACATCGCCAGTACTGGAAGACCGGGGCCAGTTTTAATTGATGTGCCTAAAGATGTGGCATTAGAAGAATTTGACTATGTACCTGTAGAACCAGGCTCAGTCAAGTTGCGGGGGTATCGTCCGACATTGAAGGGAAATCCTCGCCAAATAAATGGTGCAATTCAGTTGATTCGTGAAAGTCGCCGTCCATTATTGTATGTGGGTGGGGGTGCGATCGCTGCTAATGCTCACGCAGAAGTTAAAGAACTAGCTGAGTTATTCCAAATTCCTGTTACTACAACTTTGATGGGTATTGGTGCTTTCGATGAGCATCATCCCTTGGCGTTGGGCATGTTGGGAATGCATGGCACAGCCTACGCCAACTTCGCTGTTACCGATTGTGATTTGCTAATCTGCGTCGGAGCCAGATTTGATGACCGAGTGACTGGTAAATTAGATGAATTTGCTTCTCACGCTAAAGTCATTCACATCGATATTGACCCCGCAGAAGTTGGCAAAAATCGGGTTCCAGAAGTTCCTATCGTCGGTGATGTGCGCCATGTATTGGTTGAATTGTTGCGTCGGTGCAAACAATTAGGAATCAAAAATAGACCCAATCAAACCGAAGAGTGGTTAAACCTAGTTAACCGCTGGCGGCAAGATTATCCTTTAGAAGTACCGCAGCACTCTGACAGTATCTCACCCCAAGAAGTCATTGTAGAAGTTGGTAGCCAAGCGCCCCACGCTTTCTACACCACAGATGTCGGTCAACATCAAATGTGGGCAGCACAATTCCTTAAAAATGGCCCAAGACGCTGGATTTCTAGTGCCGGCTTGGGAACAATGGGTTTCGGCGTACCTGCGGCAATGGGTGCTAAAGTTGCCTTCCCTGATGAAGAAGTTATTTGTATTAGCGGCGATGCTAGTTTCCAAATGTGTTTGCAGGAACTTGGTACACTTGCACAATATGGTATTAATGTCAAGACCGTGATTATGAATAACGGCTGGCAGGGAATGGTACGTCAGTGGCAACAAGCCTTTTACGGCGAGCGTTATTCCTGCTCAAATATGGAAGTAGGGATGCCAGATATAGAATTGTTGGCTAAAGCTTATGGGATCAAGGGGATGGTAATTAGCGATCGCGCTCAGTTAAAAGATGCGATCGCCGAAATGCTAGCACACCAAGGCCCAGTAATCGTAGATGTGCGAGTTACCAGAGACGAAAACTGCTATCCAATGGTAGCACCAGGTAAGAGCAATGCCCAGATGATTGGCTTGCCTAAACAACTACCAAAAGCCGCAGTAGAACCAGTTTATTGCAGCCATTGCGGTACAACAAATCAGCCCAACCATAACTTCTGCTCTGAGTGCGGTAATAAGTTGTAGAAGATAGGCCATTGGACATAGGGAATTGGGCATAGGTAGGGAAAATTCTTCCCTAACCTCTAATCCCTAGCCCCTAGCCCCTAGCCGTTAACCTAAATTTGTACTATTTTTAACTCAATCTTTGCTTATACCGTATGTCTTCGTAAGAACATTATGATGTGAAGACAACAAAGTACGGTATACCTATCAGTAATTAGATGTATCAATTTCATAAATCTAAAGCCAAAAGCCAGATCACAAACTCCCACAAGTTGTTGTTTCCTAAATTGAGGATTATAGATTCTTGAAACTGCAACTGCCTAAGTTACTTAGTACTCTGAGCCGAACTAGCTGCACAGCTGCTTAGAGAGTCTAAAAATTATAGGTGTCGATGCACCCAGCATTATATCTGCATCTTTTTTGTGGAGTTTTCTTACTGAATGTGAGGATTGTAAATGCTTGAGGCTATAGCTGTTGCTTGGCTGTTATTGTTTTTTGGCGATTTTCTATCGACCTTCTGCTACCACGTACCTGAGCATGTTTTTGGTAGCCTCCACCTCAGAACACACCACTCCTGGAAAAAAGATTTCCGCCACTACGCGATTTTGACATTTAATTCTCAGGTTCTTTTAGATGGGATACTGGGAGCATTGCCTTATTTAATCATGGCTGTACTTCTGTGGTCTTTCTCTCCCATCGGTGTAATTGCTGGATTATTACTTGGTCAGTTTCACGTTTGGTGGAGACATATAAGTGTCTTAGGTTGGCAAACTCCAAAATTGGTGAATATCTTATGCCAGCTTTTATTTATTACTACTCCTGAGAGGCACTGGTTACACCATCACAAAACTAGCTTGGGTTACGGTGATATTTTTACTTTCTTTGAGCAGCCGGCACAAACTTGGTTACGCTGGTTAAGGCTGATGAGGCTTAATTTCTGGAAGACTGGGGAGCCTGCAAAACACTAAGGAATCATTGCTACCTTAATTACCTTTCGTGCCTTCATGTCACAAAACACCTGCTCTAAGTCTTTTAACTTACGCTGTTCACTGATGAGTAATTCAAAAGGTATTTTACGACTCGCAATTAGTGACAGCGCCGCCCGCACATATTTGGGAGTGTTGTGAAATACTCCTTTAAGAGTAAGTTCGCTGTAGTGCAGCTGTTCTGTATTAACTGTAATAGTGCTATCTCGTGGGCAGCCACCGAATAAATTGACAGTAGCACCAGGACGGGCACAAGCGATCGCAGTTTCCCAAACGCTGGGTACACCAGTGGCTTCAATCACCACATCTGCACCCCAGCCTTGGGTGAATTGTTTTACCACACCGGCAATATCTGAAATTTGATGATAGTTAAAGGTTTTAGCTGCACCGAATTTTTGACCAATTTCTAATCTATGGTCATTTCCTCCCCAAAGCAACACTTCAGTAATTTCAGCTAAAGCTGCCACAAACATCAGCCCAATGGCTCCATCTCCCAACACAACTACTCTGTCTTGGGGTTTAATGTTAGAACGGGCTACACCGTGCAGTACACAAGCTAAAGGTTCCGTCATGGCTGCCAATTCCCACGGCAACTCATCGGGAACTCGCAATAAATTATGCTGTACTATGGTTGCGGGAATTTTTAAGTACTCCGCAAAAGTCCCGTTATTCCATGTCAAATTCGGACATAACGAATATTCTTGATGTTGACAAAAAAAGCATTTCATGCAGGGGGCTGAATTATTAGCTACGACGCGATCGCCTATTTGCCAACCATTAACGCCTGCTCCCAATGCTACAATTTGCCCTGCTGCCTCATGACCAAATAATGTCGGCGGCTTCAGCATCTTGGCATGACCACCGCGCCGCCAGACTTTTAAATCTGTACCACAAGTAGTGGCTGTCCTTACTTGAATCACTATTTCCCCATCTGCTGGAGTGGGGTCAGTAACCTGTTCTAAACGTAAATCTTCTTGACCGTACAGTAATGCTGCTAACAAGCTTTTGACCTATCAATTAGCTCCACCTGATTTTACCAAGTAGAGCTAACAGATTAGAAAATTCGCCTTATTTTAACAAACTTAGTGCCCAAATTTTTTCCTACTTGATCAACTCACATTAGTAGTAGTTTGAGGAATTACTCCCGTATTGCGAGTATCTATATTAGGCAAGCGATTGACAGTTAAAAGTGGTACTTCTTGTCGGCAAGATATACAAAACCAGTACAGTTCGCTATGACGAACATGACGCAGGAGGGAACCACCGCAGCACGGACAGATATTGGCTCTCATACTCATTCCAATGTCCTCCTAAAGAAAAGTTGTTGTTTAAAACAGACAAAAAAATTTTAATTAAAACCGGATTTTAGCGGCGTGTATGTAACCATTTAAATCAATGCGGCTTTTGATAAGACGTTCATAGACCGCTTCATAATCGCTAACCATTTGGTTCACGCTAAATTTGTTTTCTACATATTCACGACAGGTTTGACGATTGAGTTCTAACGCCGCAGGAATCATTGCTGCCATTTCTGCATAACTTTGGCAGATCAAGCCTGTTTTGCCATGAGCAATCACTTCCTCTACCGAACCTAAATTAATGGCAATTACTGGTGTACCGCTTGCCATAGATTCAATCATTACTAAACCAAAAGGTTCTTGCCAGGTTATAGGGAAAAGAGTTATTGCAGCATTGCCCAGAAGTTCAGCTTTTTCGGCGTGGTTAATTTCGCCTAAATATTCAATTTTCTGGCCATCAATGTGGGGGGCAATTTCTTGTTCAAAAAACTTTGAATCTACTACATCAACCTTTCCTGCCATCTTCAAGCGCCAACCACTTTGCTTAGCAATAGCGATCGCATGTTGGGGCCCTTTCTCTGGAGAAAAGCGTCCTAAAAATGCTAAATAGGGCGATTCTTGAGGTTGAGCCACAAATGGATAATCGGCTAATTCAATCCCGTTATAAACTGTGCCAACATAGTTTAATTTGATTTGACGCTGGGCGTTACTAATACTGACGTATGATTGGTGTTGGTGTTGACTAAATATGTGACGATTGTCCTTGGTAAAACTGCCGTGCAGAGTGTGTACTGTGGGAGTTGATACCAAATTCGCTAAAGGTAGTGCCCTGATCCCTACATGAGAATGAATAATATCGAATTCCGCAGCTTGCTGGTAAACTTGGCTCAGTTCTAGCGTTTCATACACTGCATACTCTTGGACATTGTGGTCTAAGCGCAATGCACGCGGGTAAACTGCTTCTAAATAAGCCAAAGTTTGAGAATCGCCAGAGGCAAACAAAGTTACCTCATGACCGCGACGAACTAGTTCATCGGTCAAGCGACTTACTACCAGTTCAATTCCTCCATAATTAAGAGGTGGAACTCGTTCCCATAAGGGGGCAACTTGAGCGATTTTCATAAATTTGTTGGGGTTCAGCCGTTAAATTGGTTCTCAAAGTAAAGACTGAACATTATTTTATGAGGACAAGCATTTGTACTTACTTTTTTGACATTTAAATTAACCTAATTGACTTTTAAAAGCGCAATATTTGTTAACTGTACTGTCAAACACTACTGATATATTTAAGACCAACAGCCGTAGCAACCTAGCGACCATACCTTATAAAATATAACTTACCTTTTACGAGTTTCATCTATCGCGGGGATCAGAATTAGTTAGAATTTTTTGTAGCGAAACTTACAAAATGGTAGATTTTGTAGCTGTAAATACTAAAATATAGGACGGGATCAATTTATTGCAAAGTCAAATAAGGGAAAATCAGGGTAAAAGGAGAAAGATTACAAATATTAAAGAATCATGAACAAGTAATCATTGAAAATTCATTATTTATATGGATATTGCTAACTAACTAATGAAAATCGCTACTTGGAATGTCAACTCAGTTCGTACTCGTTTAGAACAGGTTATCGATTGGCTCAAACAAAATCCTGTTGATGTCCTTTGCTTACAAGAAACAAAAGTTATAGATGCCGATTTTCCGCGATCGCCTTTTGAAGAGTTGGGTTATCACGTTTATTTATCAGGACAAAAAGCTTATAACGGTGTAGCCCTAATTAGTGGTAAACCCCTTGTAGATGTAACAACTGGTTTCACAGCGATTTTGAGCGATCAACAGCTGGAATGGGATGAGCAAAAGCGCGTGATTACAGGTGTAATTGATGGTATTCGGATTGTAAATCTGTATGTTCCCAATGGCGCAGCAGTAGGAACTGAAAAATATGCATACAAACTGCGTTGGTTGAAAATACTACGAGAGTATTTGCGATGTCTGTTGCTGTTACAAGCTGATATTTGTGTATGCGGCGACTTCAATATTGCCTTAGAAGCCAAAGATATTCACGATCAAGTGAGTCCAGACAATCATATTATGGCTTCCGAACTAGAGCGCCAAGCCTTACGCGATATTCTGGCAATGGGATTTGCCGATGCCTTTCGCAAATTTACTACAGAAGGTGGACACTACAGCTGGTGGGATTATCGCGCCGCCGCCTTTCGTCGCAACTTAGGTTGGCGGATTGACCATCACTATTTGACACCAGTGCTATACGAACGTGCAAAAAGTTGCATTATCGATGCAACACCCAGAAAACTGACCCAACCCAGTGACCATGCACCGGTAATTGTGGAATTGGCGATATGAGTAAGATTGAGGATTGGGAAAATGTTTTCTGAAGTAGCAAGTGTATTAAAAGTCAAGCGATCGCAAAGGCTACTTCCAAGTAGAAAAACTTAAGCGTCATACCACTTCATGGGGTGAGTGTTCCCTCGACATGGAGCGCGATATCCACCTCAACAACTCAATCCTTGGAATCTCGCTTAATCCTGTTGCCTACAATGGCTCGATTTCCTATGATTCTCCTAGCGTCACTTTCAAAACTGACCTCAAAAAATCGCAAACAAGCTGTATCAGGCATTTAAGGGCATCTGCGGCTGGATAGAAGGCAAAATAAATTAATGCTCAACTTCAATTTTCTAGGAAAAAATGTACTGGTTACAGGTGCTTCGCGGGGTATAGGAAAGGCCGTAGTCACTGCTTTTGCCCAAGCAGGTGCGCGTGTAGCAGTTCATTACCATCAGCAAACAAAAGCTGCCCAGCAGGTTCACCAATCCTTGGTAGGTACAGGGCACATTTTGGTACAAGCTGATCTGGCGAATCCTGTTGCTATCGAGCAAATGGTCAATCAAGCGATCGCAGAGTTGGGACATATTGACGTTTTAGTTAATAATGCTGGTATCTATCAAGAACATCCCCTTCAGCCAACCAGTTATGAAGATTGGCAAGTTGCTTGGCAACAAACAATTAATGTTAATTTATTAGGTGCAGTCAATGTATCTTACTGTGTTGCTCAACACATGATTGAACGCCACAACGGCCGAATTATTAATGTGACTTCTCGTGGTGCATTTCGAGGGGAACCTAGAGCTACAGCTTATGCAGCTAGTAAAGCGGGTCTTAATGCCTTTAGCCAATCTCTCGCCTTACATCTAGCCCCTCATAATATTTTTGTGAATGCTGTGGCTCCTGGTTGGGTAGAAACTGATATGTCTCAAGCAACACTAAAAAGTCCTGCGGGTGAAGCGATTCGACAGCAAAGCCCTTTAAATCGTGTAGCAAATCCAGAGGAAGTTGCCCATACTATTCTCTTCCTCGCTTCTGAAGGTGCTGAAATGCTCACGGGCGCTATTTTAGATGTGAATGGAGCTAGTTATTTACGGTAATTATTTGCTAAATTCAGTGATCACAGAGAAAATCAACAATATACCATTTGCTAGATTCGGTAGGCTCACTGAGTTAAGAAAATAACGAATAGATGCAGAAGTACGACAAATCATAAAATGGAAGTTGGTATTCTCAAGACAGCACAGATAATTGAGCAAGTGCATCAATCAGAGTTGGCGCTGGGGCTGAAAAATGAAGCCTGTCGGTCAAAATTCTTCCTTTATCCCAACTCCACACCAAAAGTTTGTCTATTCTTGCATGGTTTTACAGCAGGCCCTTACCAGTTTGAGCCAATTGGCGAAGCTTTTTTTAAAGCGGGATACAACGTTCTGGTTCCCCTACAACCGGGTCATGGACGCTCAGGTAAATGGAATCATCAAAATCCTCCACCATTGCCAACAGACATTAAAATTTATCAACAATTTGTACTGGAGTGGTTACAGATTGCCAAAACACTAGGTCAACAAGTCGTAGTCGGGGGATTATCAACGGGTGGAACCCTAGCTGCATGGTTAGCTTTAGAGCATCCCCAGGAGATTGGCCGCGCCTTATTGTTCACACCTTTTTTAGGTAGTCGTTATTTATTATTTGATTGGCTAATCAAAACTCTACCAATTTACTTTGAATGGTTCAACAAAGATGCACCTGGCAATTTTGGCTATAAAGGTTTTTGTTTAAAGGCGTTACGAATATTTCTAGAATTGGGAGAGCAGCTTTCAAAACAGGCACAAACGTGCGTTCTTGCCCCGATATTAATGGTATGCAGCGAGGCAGATAAAGCTGTTAGTCGCTCGAAACAGCAGGACTTTTTTACAAAAGTACTCAGTCAGCAACCAAAATCTTGGTATTACTGCTTTGACGATTCGCTTCACATTGAACACCGAATGATGACAAAATTAGAAGACAATGATTATGAGGAACTGGTAATTACCCTTGCCAAAGCGTTTGTTGAGAGTAATTTAACTTGGGCACAATTTCAGCAAATAGCGAAGCGAATAACTCAAGGAGAGGTTTATGAATCTATCAAGCAAGAGTTAAATCTTGATGGTCAAGCTTCCCAGCAATTATCTGCAATGATGACTCAACGTTTTGGTTGTGATCATCTCGAATGTATCAATCCATCGGAGAAAAAATTCATTTGAGAGACTTTTCTTGGTCTTTCTGGTTCACGTTGCCACTTTATCCCTATGGCAAGCGGCGGACAATCTGTAAAGAAGTAGTTAAAGACACAATTTGGACTTTTGATCAACTCCAGGGTATCTTCTACGTTGTTGTGCCTATTCGCATGACCGTAGTTAAGTTAGACACTGGAGGTCTGCTGGTTTATGCCCCGGTAGCGCCAACTCCAGAGTGCCTCAGGTTGGTCAATGAAATCGTGGCAGAACATGATGATGTTAAATATATTATTTTGCCTACTGTCTCTGGGCTAGAACATAAGGTGTTTGTTGGCCCCTTTGCTAGGCGCTTTCCTAATGCACAGGTGTTTGTAGCTCCCAAACAATGGAGTTTTCCATTAAACCTACCCCTAAGTTGGCTGGGTTTACCTCCCAAACGTACCCAGGTTCTTCCTGAAGACAGCAGCCAATCACCCTTTGCTGATGAATTTGACTACGCAATTCTTGGCCCTATAGAACTAGGGCCTGGTAGGTTTGCAGAAGTAGCATTCTTCCACAAGCGATCGCATACACTTTTAGTCACAGACTCAATAATTTCTATACCCGAAGATCCACCTGCGATCGTTCAATTAGATTCATATCCTCTACTATTTCATGCCAAGGATCAAGCCTCTGATCTAGTCGCCGATAATCAAGCTAACCGTCGCAAAGGATGGCAGCGCATCTCGCTATTTGCTTTATATTTTCAGCCTAGCATGTTAGAGATTGTCGAATGGGGTAAAGTCTTTCGCAATGCCATTCAAGCACCAGAACGCTCTAAAAAAGCTTATTTCGGGTTATTTCCCTTCAAATGGCAGTCAGAGTGGCAGCAATCATTTGATGCACTGCGGGGGAAAGGTCGTTTTTTTGTAGCACCAATTTTACAGACGCTCATTCTCAACCGCGCGCCTCAAGAAACTATTGACTGGGCTGATAAAGTAGCAAGTTGGGACTTCCATTCGATTATTCCCTGCCATTTTGACTCACCAATTCCAGCAGAGCCGCATCAGTTTCGCCAAGCATTTTCTTTTTTAGAAAAGCATAGTAGTAGCAGTTTTCCCTTGCCGGAGGAAGACTTTCAACTACTTAAAGCCATCGATACGGGCTTAAATCAAATTGGAATTGTACCGCTAGCAAAGGAGAAAGTTTAGTTGAGATATTCAAAATACGGCGTTGCTGAATTATGATATAAAATTCAAAAATTCAGTCTTCTCAACTCTTATTCTCTGCGGCTCTGTCTTGAAAAGTTTGTTACAGAGGGAAACCAACGCCACTTGCTACAAGTCGGCGGCACTTCCTTCAAGTCGGCATAGCCGCCCAACGGAGTGCCTTGGAAACCCGCCCAAAGCAGTGGCTCCTCCTGACAACTTTTCGCTGCGACTCTGCGTGAGATCAATTCATATTTTTAAACGCAAAGTGACGCAGAGTTAGTAATTAATGAAATGTTGTATTAAGTAAATACTCTCGTATTTGTTCCGATGCTAAAGTAAAAGCTACTTTTTCTGCATCTGTCTTTGCTCTCCAGAATATAGCTTGCTTTCCCTTCACTCCTTCTACAGGACGGTTAAACTTTATAGGATTTACCAGATGGTAAACATAATTTCCTGGAGAACCAACACAACTAGTAATTTTTACTGCACCAACTATTGCACCGCGTTTGACTGTTGTCGGGTCGATGCCATAATCAGCAAAATAATCATCATTTTGTTTTGACTGAGATGGGTGTATTAGCACCCATCCTCTACGATGCGTTGATTGTGAACGATATTCCGCTTTTTTCTCACCCATACAGATGGCATAAGCGAATGGAGCATGGATACTAATGGCTTTTAGCTTTGGTGGATAGTTTATTTCGATATTCATCAAATTGTAAAAATCATCAAAAATAATTCGCTATCAATATAGGCGCGTTTTTAATGAAATTTATCAGATAAAATATACACCCTAGCCTCTAACCCCTAGTTCCTAGCCCCCTTTTAACTAAAAGAACCAGCCGTAAGAATGCAAACCTTTACCTAAAAGATTCACACCCAAATAGCAAGTCCAAACAACGACAAAGCCACTGGCTGCTAAAATTGCGGGACGACGACCTTGCCAACCACGAGTAATTCGAGCATGGAGATAAGCAGCGAAAACTAACCAAGTGATTAATGCCCAGGTTTCTTTAGGATCCCAACTCCAGTAAGAACCCCAAGCTTCATTAGCCCAAACAGCGCCAGCAATAATGCCAATTGTCAATAGGGGAAATCCTAACCCAATGACGCGATAGCTAATGTTATCGAGAGTTTCAGCTAGGCTAAGGCGCTGGGGTGAAAAAGGTTCAGAATTTTGGATGAGAGATTGTTGACTTGAAATTGGAGTTGTGATTACTGCTCCCAAAACAGCAGTATTACTGTTACCGTTACCGTTACCGTTGCCGTTGTTATTACTTTCAAAGCGAACAAAACCATTGTTTTCTACAGGAGGTGTTGGGGGTGGAGAAACTAGCTCCCCTGCTTTGTGTAAGCGATAACCGTTACTACGGTAGCCACCAGCGCCAACAGAACTGCCTTGTAATTGAATGTTTTGTCCGCGAGTCACAATCAAAAAAGCGATCGCTAACAATGAACCCACCATCAAAGCAGCATAACTTAACATCATGACGCTGACGTGCATCATCAGCCAATTTGATTTCAATGCAGGTACTAATGGTTCTGCAACTTGCATTGTGGATGGCAATGTCAGGGTAGCAAAAGCAGTGATTCCCATAGCCACAGGGGCTGTAACCACTCCTACCAAGCGGCTACGGCTGGTATTTTCGGCAATCAGATGAATGGTAGTAATTCCCCAGGTCAAGAAAAACAGAGATTCATACAGATTACTGAGAGGAAAATAGCCAGCTTCTATCCATCTTGCCCCTAATAGGGTTGCTATACACAAATTGGCGATCGCCATCCCGGCTGTCCCTAACGCAGCAGTTGCTGGTAGCTTCGGAAAAGCTGCTCCTACCCAATACACCAACATAGTCAGGAATAAGACAGCAAAGGAGGCATTGTCCAGCCAGTTCTGGAGTCCAACCAAATTCATAAAGCACTCTCCCCAGTAGATTTCTTAAAATATTGATTTCTGACTGTTCTGATCCTATCTGCTTACAGGCTAACGGGCTAAAAAGAGTTAGGAGTTATATAGCAGGGTACAGGGAACAGCTTTGAAAGTCTCCTGCTATCCAGGTTTTCTGATTAGTTGATGTACTAACCTACCTGTCCATTGCCATAAATCCTAACTCCCTACTCCCAACTTTTCCCATAAACATCATGGAGATGGCGTAATAGCAGGTGTAGGTACACCTGAGTTCCTGACTTTTTTGAGTGCTAAAAAGATATCATAGCGGGTACTACGATTGTCACTGACAGCAGCTGTCACCCCAATTGAACGTGTTGCAGCTAGTAAAGTACGTTGATTAGAAATCAGATTTGGTAAAGGGAAATTTTTTACGGTGCGTTCTACATCCATAAAAAATTGACCATTTGTAGGATTGGGTTCTGTCGGCACTGTTTGCTGGAAGGGAACAGTATTAGCTAGGGTATTGTTGGGTTTGGGAACAATTTTATCTGTGATGGGAGCGCCAATTACCAAAAAAGCAATATCTTTATCTAACCAGCCGTGAGTGGCGGTTAAAGTCCCAAAAGGTGAAACCCAGTTAACAACAGGTTGACCTGCTACTGTTCCTGGTTGTATCTGGAACTGATATTGATTTTTCATCACATCATCCAGTTGTTTTAAGGATGTTTCAGCTAATTGGCGATCGCTTGCCTGTACCATGAACACTAAACCTGCTCGAAAATCCTCTGGGGTATCATCTTTTGGTTTATTAGGAATTACTGACACAGAAAACTCGCCTTTCATCCAACTGAGAAAATCTCGATCTAAATCAAGATTAGTCAGAGATTTTACGCCAGATCGTAACTGCTCTGGTGTTATAGGCGATAAGGGATTTCCTTGGGATGTTAAAACATAGTCTCCCCATAACCGTTTTAAGTTTCCGCCAGACAGCATCATTAAGGTTTCAGCTGGTACGCGGTTTTGCATTTTTCCAGCTTTATTTTCTACCGCTAGCACGCGCTGACTATTAGGGTTAAGCCACGAAACACCTTTTAAACGTATACCTCCAGGTTCTAAGGCAATTGTGCCTGCTAAACCTTGATTATTTTGCAGTTGAGCTAAAACTTGTGCTGGTAAAGGACGGTTGGGAGAGATAGTAGCTATTTTGGCAGCTGTTGGCACATTAACGTAAAATTGTGCAAAAGGTTGGTCACTAAAAATTTTAGGAAAATTTTCGGTAAATCCTGCTGTATTAGCTAAAGATGCTTTATTTTTATAGGCATCTATTGCTCGCTCTGTGGCTTTGAGACTATCAGTAATAACTAAGAAACGTTCGTCTATTAATGTTGCAGAGAGATTTTCTCCGGCTTGTCCGTTTGTTTGTTTGATGGCAAACCCCTGATATGTGCGGTCAATCCATTGGCCTTGTTTGGGATTTTTCGCTTTTGCCCAAATGCTTTTGGCTGTTTGAGGATTTTTTACAGGCAATACCATAACCATCGATTGCTGAGCGCTAACAGCATCTCCATTCACAGCCACAGGTTTAACGGCAGGTTTATTTCCTTGAGGAGCCAGAATTGCCAGGGTGATTTCATCGCCTACCCAAGGTTGAACATCTTTCTCGAAGTTGTAACCATTTTGAGTCAAAAAGCGATCGCGCAGCTGGAATATACTTTTATCAAGTGCGGCTTGGGTTTCTTTTGTCCCAAATTCGTGCATTTGCTGCCATTGTTGAGGATCTGTAGTGAGAGAAACTGCAAACAGCGCATCTTGAGGAATAATATTTGCACCAACTGGCAAATCTCTAGAAAGTTGTTGTCCCTGGTTGAACAATCGGTACGCTACACTTCCCCCAGCAATCAATAACCCAGTAGCCGAGAGCGTCAGCACCAGAGATGGTTTCTTCTTTTTCTTCATTGGAACAGACACAACAGGCAGTGCCATTAAAACCTCTACCTCATACTTGCGAACTCATTATTTACTTGATTGGTTATGTAAACCAACAGGTTTGTCTTTATCTAGGGCAGTCAATTACTTAATTTTTACACCCTCAATTCTGAATGATACTTAGGTAATAATACTTTCCTAATATCCCTAAGATTCATTCCAAAGCAGTGTGTTTATAGCTAGTTAACCTTTTTAACATGCTTTGTTGAATTTTACAGGACATTTTTTAGCATGGCTCTCTTTAAATAGCAATTTCCTGGCAAATGAATATTATTCCCAACACTCTGAGAATAAAACTACTACAAGTTTTAAATTATTGCTTGGAGATGATCTTATGTTTTACCATTGGTGGAATCTACCTGCATGTTACCTAAATATTTAGTTAAATAAGGCGAAAAAACCTCATAAATTAGAGTTAATGGTTGTCCATGATGCCAAAATAAATAGTGGCGACCCCAGAACGGCCCAGTCTCATTAAAGCCTGACTGGAGCGCAGCTGAGTAACCATAGTAAATTCCTCGTACATCCCGATACAACTCTGTGCGGAGACGAGCTAAACTTGCCCAAATCGGTAATGAACGGTTTTGTAAATATTCATCCACATGACTAGCTTCCCACCAAGAAGTAGCATAGGCTAAGCGCTGACCTGAAGCAGTACGTAACCATACCTGTCTTCTGAGTCGTGGCCCTGGTACGGCTTGAATTAAATCTGGCGCATAATCTAAATCCGTACCAATTAAAGACATGTCAATTACATCTACTTCTGTTGGTTCACCTGTAAGCAATTCTAAGTGCCTAGTTGGTGAGCCATCGCCTAAAAGTAGCATTTGCCAAGTTGGTGCCAACTGAGAATGAGGCAAACCTTGTTGAATAACTTCCTCCCCACCTTGCCAAATCGGAGTGAGGCGATGCCACGCTGCTGGCAGTGTTGAGTTGTTTGATGGAGTAAAAGTTGCAGTCAATGTTCTTTACAAAAGTTCACCTATTTCTATAAAAGCACAAAAGACCAGTACTAAGTCTATAACCATAGTCAAAAGTCAACAGCTTCAGGTTTTTAACCATTGACCGTTGACTATATAGTTATAAAATGCGGATGGCGAGACTCGAACTCGCAAGGCAAAGCCACACGCCCCTCAAACGTGCGCGTATACCAATTCCGCCACATCCGCATGAGTTGTCTAAAAAGAGATTATAACACAAAAAAATAAATATATTTTAAGGCAATACCGAATTTGTCAAAATTTACCAAAAATTTAAGTTTAAGCGTTCATACATTTCCCGAAGGTGGATATCAGACAGACAGAAATATAGTAACTCTACAAGCGATATTAAATAAGGGTATGGCTAGTGTGAAATTTATTAGCAGGCTGCGGGCAGGAAAGCTGTCGTTACTACGGTAACGCTGTTTGAGCCACAAACCAGCTCGTGGATCGCCTAAAGCCTAGTTCGGCAAACTAACTAAAGAACAGCAACTGCCTGCAATGTTGTTAGTCTAGTTAAGACCCGTAGAGGCAAAAAATCAAATCCTACAGAGAGCATCTCAACTCGCCTGGGGATGAGGTTAAGGAACCTCCTGTCATAATTTGAGATAAAGCGAAAGCGTTGTTGTCAATCGGATGGGAGACAATGTCAATCTACTGGTACTAATATCGAAGCTAAAAAATGAAGTTTGACAAAATATTAATTGCCAACCGAGGCGAAATCGCCCTTCGCATTCTCCGCGCCTGTGAAGAAATGGGAATCGCCACGGTTGCGGTTCACTCCACCGTTGACCGTAATGCTCTTCATGTTCAACTTGCTGATGAAGCAGTTTGCATTGGTGAACCTGCGAGCATTAAAAGTTATTTGAATATTCCCAATATTATCGCTGCCGCTTTGACCCGCAATGCTAGTGCCATTCATCCTGGTTATGGATTTTTGTCAGAAAATGCCCGATTTGCGGAAATCTGTGCTGACCATCACATAGCTTTTATTGGCCCAACTCCTGAGGCTATAAGGCTAATGGGGGATAAATCCACCGCCAAAGAAACTATGCAAAAAGCTGGTGTACCAACGGTACCAGGTAGTGATGGACTAGTAGAGTCTGAGCAAGAAGGATTAGCATTTGCTAAAGATATTGGTTATCCCGTAATGATTAAAGCCACAGCTGGCGGTGGCGGACGGGGTATGCGTTTGGTGCATTCTGAAAACGAATTTGTCAAACTCTTCTTAGCTGCTCAAGGGGAAGCAGGAGCTGCCTTTGGTAATTCTGGCGTTTATATAGAAAAATTTATTGAACGTCCGCGCCACATTGAATTTCAAATTTTGGCTGATAACTACGGCAATGTCATTCATTTAGGCGAACGAGACTGTTCAATTCAACGTCGTAATCAAAAGTTATTAGAAGAAGCTCCTAGCCCTGCCCTTGACCCAGAACTACGTGAAAAAATGGGGTACGCTGCTGTCAAAGCTGCCCAATTCATCAACTTTACTGGAGCAGGCACTATCGAGTTTCTTTTGGATAGAAGTGGCAAGTTTTACTTTATGGAGATGAACACCCGCATTCAAGTTGAACATCCTGTAACAGAGATGATTACCGGAGTAGACTTGGTTGCTGAACAAATCAGAATTGCCCAAGGAGAAAGACTTAAGTTGACTCAAGATCAAGTAGTTTTACGGGGTCATGCTATAGAATGCCGTATCAACGCTGAAGATCCTGACCATGATTTTCGTCCTGCACCAGGGCGTATCACCGGCTATCTACCTCCTGGTGGCCCTGGAGTCAGAATTGATTCCCACGTTTACACTGATTACCAGATTCCTCCTTACTATGACTCCCTAATTGGTAAATTAATTGTTTGGGCCCCCGATCGCTCGACCGCTATTAACCGCATGAAGCGCGCACTGCGGGAGTGTGCCATCACAGGACTGCCTACCACAATTGGGTTTCATCAAAGAATTATGGAAAACCCACAATTTTTGCAGGGTAATGTCTACACCAATTTTGTACAGGAGATGAATATTTGAGGAACTAGGGAGCAGGGGAGCAACAAGAGGGGGTTAAAGTGTAAAGGGTAAAGGATGAAGAAACAAGCCCTTTAACCCTGCTCCTTATCCCCAAAGGGGGCCCCATCTTCCCCTTTACCCCTTGCCCCTTCTTACCCATGCCCCATGTGCTAACTCATACGAGATAACATAGTGAGCAATCCTTGCTGACCTAAAAGAATTTCTCGCAGCAGGCTGAAAATACCAACCCAAATAATAGGGGTAATATCCACTCCACCTATAGGTTGCACTAGTTTTCGCAATGGCACTAAAAAAGGTTCAGTAGGCCAAGCTATAAGATTAAAGGGCAAACGATTCAAATCCACTTGCGGATACCAAGTGAGAATGATGCGGAAAATAAACAAAAAAGTCATCAGTCCCAAAACAGGGCCTAAAATCCAAATAGTCAAATTAACACCAGTCATCGGCTTGAACTACCATCTGTGAGTAAAGAAAACGTTTGGGCAAAAGCCAGAAACTTTGAAGCTTTGTAAAGCAATCTCTCTATATATTTTATTTCAATCCCTGATATGGATTAACACAGAACTGTTTTTGTCCTGGAATGCTAGAACCTTAAGATGTGTTTCGGTAATTATGTACTGCTGACTTAGGTGCATTGTATTTTATTCACGTATCAGCCGTTATCACCACAAGCAAGCAAATTACCTGAAATAGTTAAGCTAATGTTTTGTCAGGACAATTACTCAGTGTGGTACCTCATAGCTAAAGGCTTATCAAGGAAGTGATACACCATACTAGAATTAGGATGAAGTGTGTAAAAAAAGGTTGAGAACTATGACGCCTTCTTTAGCAAATTTTCTTTGGAGTCTGGCTTGGGGTGCTGCAATTGTCGTTATCCCTGCTACTGTTGGTTTGATTTTCATTAGCCAGAAAGATAAAATCCAACGTTCATAATTTTGGGAGGGGGAGTCAGTTCGACTCTCACAACCCATTGTCTGTCAGCGATCTACCAATCCTCCCACCTAGGACAAGGTATACTTAACTGACAGACACAGACTTTTTTAGTTTTAGGTGAACAGCTTCAGAGCTTCTTTACCAGATGCTTTGAAGCTTCAATATATTGTGACTGATTAGAGTAGTGATTTTAATTGTGGCTCGCTAACATAGATTTGATATTGGGAAAAGAGCAATGGTAAATTTTGGGCTGAACTCAGCCAGTGTTCTGGCTCAGGTCAATTTTGGGGCAAACTCAGCCAGTATTCTGGGAATTTTCCTGGCTGTGGCTGGGGCAGCACTGTATTTTCTTCGCACTGTACGTCCAGAGTTGTCACGAGATCAAGATATTTTTTTTGCAGCAGTTGGCTTACTCTGCGGCTTCATTCTTATTTTCCAAGGTTGGCGCTTAGATCCGATTTTGCAATTTGGTCAACTGCTTTTAGTTGGTACAACTGTGTTTTTTGCCGTTGAAAGTATTCGTCTACGAGGTATTGCTACGCAACAAGCTAAGCGTAACACGCCGATTGTGGACGAAGACCGACCTGTAAGCGATCGCTATAGCTACACAGATCGCAGAAAATATCAGGCGGAGATGGAAGCAGACTTAGAACCATTACCTTATGAAGAAGAAGAGCGCCCTGTGCGTCCCCGGATTCGAGGTACTAGGGATGAGCGTTCTTCTCGTGATGATTATTACGAAGATCAACCCCCCCGTCGTTCTGAACGCCGCAACAATCGGGAAAAACCAGAAGCAGCAGACAAAAAACGTCGCCCTAGTTCTGGACGTTCAATAAGTCGTACTCCTGAAAGGTATGAAGAAGAGGATTGGGGTTCTGCTTCTAAAGAAGTTGATGATTGGGAAAATTTAGGTGGAGAAGTGAGAAAACCTTCTCGCCGTACTAATAATAACCCTATGCGTCCAGAAAGTCGTGATCAGGATGTTCCTCCTAGACAAAAAAGGCGGCGACCTCCTGCTGACTCAGCTCCTCGAAGAGGACGCGAAGATGATGAGGCAATACCAACTGACTATGTACCATACAACCCAATTGAAAAGTCAGATGAGGAACCGGACAATTCTACAAATTTTGACGATGTTTAAACCACCTCGGATGGATGTAAGCTTAGAGGCGACAAAAAATAATCAATAGTTGAGGTGAAAAAATTTACGCCTAGATTTTGGCTCCAAAGACCTATTCATTGGAGCCTGGTTTTTAGTCTGACAAGTTTGCTGATATCTTGCGGTTCTAACGATATCCCTATTGGGCCTACTTCTCTCAACAGTCGCTACACTGAGGAGCAACCAGGATTGAGTGGAAACGGGCGCTTCTTAGCTTTTATTTCCAATCGCAATGGTAGTCACCAACTTTTAGTATATGACTTAAGCGAGCAACGCTTTGTTCGTACCCCAGGTTTAAATCGACCGGAGACAATTGCTGAAAGCCCTAGTTTGAGCTACACCGGGCGTTATATTGCTTATATTACTAGTGACCAAGGTAGACCTGTGGTGGCACTTTACGATCGCGCTACGCAACAGTCACAAATCCTCACCCCAACTTATCGTGGCTGGGTCAGAAATCCTGGTATTAGCCCAGATGGGCGTTATGTTGTATTTGAAACCGCCAGTCGGGGTCAATGGGATATTGAAGTATTAGATCGAGGCCCCAATCTTGAGTTAGATATTCCCAATGGTGCCACCGTAGATAGCCCCCCAACATCGCCATAGTGGAGAAGCAGGGGAAGCAGGGGGAGTAAACAGAGGAACAAAAAAGAGGGATAATTACCAATGCCCCCTATACCCAATGCCCAATACTTCGACTACGCTCAGTACAAGTGTCCAATGCTTAATCGCATTATTTTTATACCTATATTTGCTTGCTTAGGGTTATTAACTGGCTGTTTTGGCTATCCCCGCTTAGTAAGTTATCCCTTTGATCCAGGGGGACGCAGTATTAATAGTTTAGCGTCGGAATTAAACCCACAAATTTCTGGAAGATACATTGTTTTTACTAGCGACAGGCGGGGTAGTCAAGATGTTTATATGTTTGACACACTGACCCGTAGTTTGATTGAGCTACCGGGTTTAAATTCTTTAGATACGATCGCCTCTCATCCTAGCGTTTCAGAAAATGGCCGTTACACTGTGTTTGCAGCTAGTCGTCAGGGGCGATCGGCTATTTTTCTCTATGACCGCGAAACTCGCCAATCAAGAAGTTTAACGACTAATTTGCAAGCAGAAGTCCGCAACCCTACTATTAGCGCTGATGGTAGTAGGATTGCTTTTGAGTCTAGTAACAATGGACACTGGGATATTTTAGTTTATAACCGTTCTGGGCAGCCTTTGAATATACCTCAAGATCCACGTTAAAAGGGGCTAGGGGCTAAAATAAAATATTTCCTAGTCCCTAATCTCTAATCCCTAATCCCTAGTCCCTTTTCTTTTTCTACAGATTCAATGAGCGATCGCATTTGTGACGTTCCTTGAGAAGATTCAAAAGATAAGGGGAATTTGCCTCGACATAACATCCGTAAACCTAAAGGTGCAAGAGCGATCAATCCTTTGAGATCTTTAAAATAGTTTCCGACAACTTGCAACCCAAATTGTCGTTCGTCAATCCAACCACCTTCTTTTACCAAATCTATTAACACTTTCCGGTGACGAATTGAGCGACTGTCGTTGGCTTGTTTGTGTGCGAGAATTTCTTGCTTAATTTTAGTAATTTGCTCTAATGGTGCTACATCCATTGGACAAACTGAATCGCAATAAAGACAACGGGTACAACCCCAAACGCCTTTAGTGCCTTCGTTATAGCTTTCTAAACGATTTTCTGTATCACTATCGCGGGAATCTGCAACCATGCGGTAGGCTTTGGCTAAGGCATGGGGGCCAACAAAACTTGGATCAACTTCACGAGCATTGCACTCGGAGTAGCAAGCGCCGCACATAATACAGTTACCAGTTTGATCGAGACGCGATCGCTCTTGTGGTGTTTGCAAAAATTCTCGCTCTGGTATTTGTCGTGCGGCTGTACTTACATAAGGTGCGATCGCTTCTAAATTATTCCAGAAACTACTCATATCCACGACTAAATCTTTAATCACGGGCATATTACCTAAAGGAGCCACCGTGATTTCTGGAATCGTATTTACTTTACCTTCTGGGGAAGGAATATTTTGTAATCTAGCAAGTTCACTGCCAACATTTTCTTTGCAAGCTAGAGCAGAACGTCCATTAATTCGCATAGCGCAGCTACCACAAATGGTATTGCGACAGTTTTTGCGAAATGCTAATGTTCCATCTTGCTCCCATTTAATACGATTGAGACAGTCCAGGATTGTATTGCTAGATTCCGCCGCTACAACGTAAGTTTGTACAACAGGAGAGGAATTTTCTGGTTGTCGAATGATCTTAAAAATAACTTCCATTATCACCAACTAGAATCTTAAAATTGTTTCACCAGTCTCAGAAATCATGAATTTAGGCAGGTGGTTGCAAAAAGTGAGCTACACTTACACTCTTATTGCCCTTAATTCAAACCTAGGGGTTAATAGGCTGATAATTAAAGAGGGACTGATCCTAATTTAAGGATAACCATTAAAATTTTAGTTTTATTAGCATCACAAGCAAGATTTTTACCAAGTTCTCAGTCTGATCGCTAACAAGGTAATCGCAGCTTCATATTTAATTAACCTGTTGGTAAGTGCAAAAGCAGGTATTGCCTAGAAAGTAAATTATATTCATCCTCTATATAGGGAAAATATCCAAATTTAAGGAAGTTTAGCTTCTTAATATATCTTGATGCCAACAGTACTCATAGCTATTTCTCGGCAAAATTCCACCAATATTTACAAGAAAGAGAACTTTCGGGTTATATAACAGTGTTAAAACAGATCATAAGCATCTAGTAGTGGTAATAAAAGACTTGGCAGATTGCCTAAGATTTATTCTTACCACAGACAGACGTACAGAATAGCTGACTACTTTTTGTCTTGTCACAAGAAAAGGGTAGAGAAAATCGTCACTGCTTTTTGTCTAGTCTCAATCAAGTCAATCTTTAGATGTAACTCACTCATCAAAATTGAATCATCTAAATTTAGATTAATTTTTATAAAAGACGTATGATGGTACTCACTATGGTAATAAAGTGGGAGAAAAATCATCACTGCTTTTTGCTTCTCATAGCTCAAAAATTTAGATAAAACTTTACCAGCCATTTAAACTAAAAATTAAACAACTATTTTGCTATTATTAGTCCATGCTAGTATTTAATATAAAATTACGAAGTAAGAAAATCAGAATCAATAGCCGTATAAGCGCGGCTACTACTGGTTTGTTACTTTGTAATGTAGAGACATGAAATTTCTTGACTCTACAGGTAGGACAAAAGGGTGTATGTCCATAAGACCATATTCAAATATGATGCTGTCCTCAGCTTGAGAGAGTGGTTAAAACCCTATAACTCAAAGGCAATAAAGGTAAGCGTTGAACATGGCAAACCTGCAATTGATTGGGTCTGCAACTTATTTGTAGTAGAACTAAACGGCAATAAATCGGAAGGAGAATTCACCCCGTTGTCTGGGAAAATAGCTTAGGAGGAAACCGCATCAAAGGTGCCGCTTCGCTAATACAACGCTTTTTCCGCTTTTTGCCTCCCCAATTTGTAAAGGTGTCTTAAAGTTACACCGCTACAGTAGCGCCAAAAGAGAAAATAATTTTATTTCCGATGGCGAATACTGGGTAAAAGTGCCGTAAAATCACCGAAATTAATATCTGTGACACCACGACTTCTAATCTATTCTGGGCAACCATAATAGAGGCACTTGAATTTTCTAGAAGCAGGAATTCATTCCTCACCCTAGAGCCACCAGTAGCTCTATAGCAGATGCTAAAAAGTCAAATACTGGCATGAAATGACATTGTTTATCAATTTGGAGAGAGTAAGGAAAAATTGAGCGTAATGACTGAAACTGCAACCGCGCCATTAACTGGAAAAGCACTGCTGGCTAAAGTAAAAGAACTTTCCACTTTGCCACGCCGAGAAAGAGCCAAGCAATGTGGCTATTACACAGTTACTAAGAATAATCAAGTTCGTGTTAATCTCACCGATTTTTATGATGCCTTGCTATCGGCTAGAGGAATTCCTCTTAGTCCAGAAGCACCAAAAGATGGCCGTGGTCGTGAACCGACATATCGAGTAAGCGTTCATCAAAACGGTCAAATTGTGATTGGTGCTACTTACACTAAAGCAATGGGCTTAAAGTCGGGAGATGAGTTTGAAATTAGGCTTGGTTACAAGCATATTCATCTCATTCAACTTGGTGATACTGATAAAAAATCAACTCTGGAAGATATAGATCCCGATGAATCAGAGGAAGATTTAGAAGACGAGGAGTAAATTTGCTAGTGGTAGAGAGAAGTTGAAGATGAATACTTCATAACTTGTTTCTACCCCTACAGCAATTACAGCTCTATTGAAATAGCTTTTTAACACTACAAAATACGATTAGACACGTTGCAAAAGTCACAAACTTTAGTAGAGTCTTGATAAGTAAACAAGAAATCTATTGGGCAAGAAGTCTATCGTGTTTTTTTTGTTGGTTGAGAAAACCTTTTTTGGTACAGCCGTCTATACCCTTATGGAATTTATGAAAAATGCGCCAGTAATAGTTGTAGTGATGGCATTTTTCATGAGTTGGATAGGGTGTTGGTTGCCAGTAGCAGCAGTATGGGCGATCGCGCTCGATTGGCAACCTAATAAACCTTTGCAGCCAGAGCAGAAGTTGCCCTTATTAGTGTCACTCTACCTATTAGCTCCCCTGGTTCTTTGGGGAGTTATTTGGTTGAGTAATAGATCTTTTTTAGATTATGGCTTAGTAGTGAATATTTCTCTACTCAGTTCTTTAGTAGTAGGCTTTGGGCTGGGGGTGCTAAGTCTAGCTATAATGTTTACCTGTCAATTCTGGCTGGGCTGGTGCTATTTTGAAAAATCAAATATAAAGTTAATACCATCTATATTGCTGCCCATTTTATTGATAGGATTATTTGTGGGGGGCATAGAAGAGTTAGTTTTTCGTGGATTTCTGTTAACTGAATTAGAACAAAATTACCCAATTTGGTTAGCAGCCGCAACTTCCAGCTTAATTTTTGCCGTTCTGCATTTAGTTTGGGAGCAACATGAAACCTTACCTCAAGTCCCTGGATTGTGGTTGATGGGAATGATGTTGGTATTAGCAAGAGTAGCAGATGGTGATAGTTTGGGCATGGCTTGGGGGCTGCACGCCGCATTAGTATGGGCGATCGCTACCGTAGATACAGCACAGTTAATCACCTACACAGGTAACGCCTCTGAGTGGTTCACAGGTAAAAACAAAAAACCCCTAGCTGGGGTAGCAGGGATTACATGTGTATTAGGAACCAGCTTGATACTCTGGGTATTTTCTAGTTATTCTTAGGCAGATAAAGAATTTCACCCAAAAAACCAAATGCTCGGTTTTTGCAGGTGATTGCAAAGTATACCTAAAACAGAAGGACTCATTATCATCTGGATACTGTTAAGTTTTAGTAGCTACGAAGGAACAGAAATTGACAAGTATCAATCAGCACACCCTCTTCATCAACCCTTAGATAGCTTGAATGAATCAGAACTAAATCGAGTGCTGGTGGACATTTGTAAAAAAATTAAAGAAGCAGTAAATCCTCAACAGAATATGTAAAAGCGTTATTTTAGAAATCGTTTCTGGAGTAATTTACAGAAATGCGATCGCGCCTTATTCTCAAAGTGATCGCATTTTTATCCATGTCCTAAACATCTGATTTATATTGCTTCCCATTCATCTCTACTGATATTAGCTTGACGTAATATTCTATTTAGTAGGCTTGAACTGATGTCTCCCTGATGCGGATTGGGAATTGTCAGTTTTAATTCACCTTTTATCATATATTGATGTTTACCACCTGCATAAGGCCCATCAAAACCTACATCTTTTAGGTAACGAATCAGATCCCGCCGATTAATTGATCCAAAGGGTGGCATTAGGCAACCTCTTGGCTGAGATTCAAGTCAATGCCATCCAGTATCGGTAGAGTGTGATCCAAACGCAGTCCTAGTATAAGCCATCCTTCAAGAGTATCTTGCAAATCTTCTCGACAAGCTTCTAGCGTCATAGCATTTGCCCACACTCCTTGGCATTCTGGAATTTCACCATAGAAAGTTCCATCCTCAAGCAACTCGTAAGTTGCTTTATGCATAGCTGTATGGATGTAATTAGTTAACATTTCTATTTTCTTAGAAGTTCATTTAGCTTTTTGCTCGATTTCCCTATGAATGAAATTTTATTTTTAATTGCGAATCTACAAAACTGAATTTTGTTTAATAAATAATTTTTGATTTATGAAAACGCGATCGCGCCATCAAAGCCAACGCGATCGCATTTTGATCCAAACCCTAAGCAATTAGATTGATCGCTGCACTAATTAAATGATGGGTAATCGGCAGGCTATCCACAACCATGCCCAAGCACAACAGCATCATGTAGGAGATGGAATAGAGAAACAAATCTCTAGCTACAGTGCGATCCTCTGGATTTCGCAATAAGCGCCAAGATTTGTGGATAAATAATATTCCCAAACTCACAGCGACTGCTGCATAGACAACTCCACTGGCGTGCAAGGGATAAACCAACAACAGAGTTGCAGCTACCGTAATTAGTGTGTAGTACCAAATCTGCTTCACTGTCACCGTAGTACCTTCAATTACAGGTAACATTGGTATCCCAACTTTTGCGTAGTCATCTTTAATCATCAGCGCTAGCGCCCAGAAATGGGGCGGTGTCCACAAAAAGACGATCGCGAAAATCAACCATGCTGCCCAGCTTAAAGTCCCGGTAACAGCTGCCCAACCCACTAAAGCCGGAATTGCTCCAGCTGCACCGCCAATCACAATATTTTGGGTACTGTGGCGTTTTAACCAGTGGGTGTAAACCAAAATATAAAAAACGATGCCAGAAAATGCTAGCGAAGCAGCTAGTAAATTTGCGAATACTGCTAGTAGCGTGAAAGACATCACAGCTAAAGCGATCGCAAAAATTAGAGCATCACGGGGCTGCACCTTCCCAGAAGGCATGGGACGATGGCGCGTCCTATCCATGTCATAATCAATATCTCTGTCATAGATGCAGTTAATTGTCTGGGCGCTAGCAGCAGCCAAGGTGCCGCCAGTAAGAGTTACTAGCAACAGTAATGGGTCTACTTCTCCCTTAGCAGCAATCCACATACTGCCAGCAGTAGTAATTAAAAGCAACGGAATAATCCGAGGTTTTGTTAGCTGGTAGTAGCTTTGAATTACTTGTAGAAATGTTTGGTGGTGGCGGGAGACATTAGTCTCAATCATGTTGGCTCTAGTTCCTTATTTTTCTTCAACAACTTAATATGCAGCCCCTGCTCAATCTGGCTTTTAACGAGCAAAAACACAGACTTCTTACACCTGCTTGGGTCGCAATCTTCGCCGTTGGGGCTTCCATGAAAGAGTGCTACTCACAACTTGATTTGTAGAGTCAATGACTTGTAGTCTTTTAGAGTGCAGGTGAAGGTGAGGGTTTAGATGATTCCACCACTTCTAGTTGCTAGGGGTTCGTGCTAGATGTGATGTCAAGTTCGTTTCACTGCTAAACAACCAATGGCTAATAGCTAATAGCTATTAGTCATCAGTAACCGTAAGGGTAACAGCAATATTCCAACGAACTTGAGCTACGTTATGGATTCAAGCCATTTGCTTTTGTACTTGTAGCAGGTGATGTTAGACCAACAGAGTAAGCGTTGATCTCACGGCTACCAATCCAGTCACGCATTGCCAGAACTGTGAAAGCAGCTAAAGTACCCAATAAAGTAGCTCCCACAGCTTGGTGAGAAACGGTAAGAGGCTCGACTTGCAGGTGTAATCGGTAAGTAGCAACTCCCAAAAGGATTTGTAGAACCAACAATCCACCAGCCATGTTTGCCAGTCGCCGTAAAGCTGGATGCAGTGCAGGTGTTCGCCAGGAAATTAATACCACTCCTAAGGTGGCAACAGTTGGCGGCACTAAGCCTAAAATATGGCTGTACATCACGCCGCAAAGCTGAGAACCACCAAAGCACTGGTGTAGTGCCCAGCGTGACCCGACCAAAGCACCTAATAGACTTTGCAGGTAAACCAAAATAGTGGCAGTTAAACCTACCCAAGGCAACTTACCAACGTTTCCAGTTCCCTGATAGGGGGTGAGTGCCGTGCCGATAATTAATAGGGTACTGAAGAACAACAGTGCCGTTCCCAAGTGGGCGGTCACGATATCAAAGCGCAACAGTTCAGTGACAGTCAGTCCTCCCAAAACGCCTTGAAAGACAATTAAAAACAAGGAGAATGTCGATGCCCAAGGCAGCCAGGTGGGTAAGAAACGACGATGCCACCAAGATAAACCAAAAAGGGCGATCGCGCTGACACCAATCAAACTCGCATCTAACCTGTGAAACCACTCCAAAAATACTTGGAAATTCATTTGCTTGGCTGGCACCAGTTCCCCGTAGCATAATGGCCAGTCTGGGCAAGCGAGTCCAGCATTCATGACGCGGGTGGCACTGCCTATTGCCATCAAAATTAATGTGGCTATGCACATCCTCCAAACCAAGCGACGAATCACTTCTTTTGGCTTTTGCTGCTCTGCTGCCGCTTGATTTTGTTGTTCTAGGACAAATTCGTTCATGAACAATACCTTGTTGCCCGCTTTTGGTAGTAGCTATCTAAATTAGTACTGACCCATCTTTACCCTAGCGTATAGCCTAGGATTTTATAGATTGGCTTTCACTTATACATTGAATCACTCCAGCCAGTTTTAGCCAGAAGCTTTAGGTATTTTTCAAGTTGTTAGCATTTGAGAAATGACAATCAATTTGACTATTCTGAATTTTTTCATTGATTTACATCTATTTTTGGCAGTATTTGATAAATCTCTTTTACTCAAGATTAGTAATGTAGCCAAAAAAATTAATAAAAATTTCAGACCATTAGTCTCTATGTCTTGCAGCCTAGACTACCTTAGTAAGTGAGCCGCTTTAAAATAACGTAGTAATTTCAATTAAGTAAGCCGTGAAGATTCCAAGTTCAATCTGGACATTACTCATTGGCATCGTGCTAACACTAGTCAGCTTTTGGTACGGTCAAAATCACGGTCTGTTGCCAACAGCAGCCTCGGATGAAGCCGTCTTAGTTGATGGTCTTTTTAACACGATGATGATCGTTTCTACAGGTATATTCCTGTTAGTCGAAGGTGTTTTAATTTACTCTGCATTTAAATATCGTCGACGTGCAGGTGACAATGAAGACGGCCCACCAGTTGAAGGCAATGTGCCTTTAGAAATCCTTTGGACGGCGATCCCAGCAATTATAGTTCTCGGTATTTCTGTTTACAGCTTTGATGTATACAATGAAATCGGTGGTTTCGATCCCCATGCCGTCCATGAAGCCCCAATTACTCAGCAATCGATGACCATGCCTGGGGCAGCGATTGCAGCAACTTTAAACGATAGCCCTTTCAGCACAGAACCAAACCTCAATCAAGAAAAATCTGATGAGGCAATGCAAGATCCTGCTACAGCGGCAGTCCGCAATGCTGATCAAATTCCCCAAAAACGGAATGCTCCTGGTGTAGGTAGTGTTGCTCCTACTATTGGGGGCAGTCGTGATAAAGCAGGACAACCACCAGAATTACTGGTCAATATTACAGGTCTCCAGTACGCCTGGATTTTCACCTATCCAGAAACTGGGATCACCACGGGCGAGTTGCACGTTCCCGTTGGGCGTGAGGTGAAAGTTAACATGACAGCCAACGATGTCATCCACGCCTTTTGGGTTCCAGAATTTCGCCTGAAACAGGATGTCATTCCTGGTAGACAGAGCGAAATTCGCTTCACGCCCAAAATAGCAGGTACTTATGATCTCATTTGCGCTGAACTTTGTGGCCCCTACCACGGGGCAATGAGATCACAAATAGTGGTCGAAACCCAACAGGCTTTTGATCAATGGATGCAAGAGCAGCAAGTTGCCAGCAAAGAAACGCTAAACCAAGCTGTTGCTCTCAACCCTGCTGATCAATCCCCGGATGAATTTCTTGCTCCTTACACTAAGGACATGGGAATTAAATCAGAAATGCTTACTCAAGTTCACCCTGCTCATCACCATTAGTCTTTTGTCAGTGGTCAGTAGTCAGTAGTCAGTGGCAAATAAAAATTAACAACTGACAACTAACAACTAACAACTGACAACTAACAACTAACTCTTATGACACAAGCTCAGTTACAAGAAACCGCCAACATCCCTGCCCGTATTGAGGAGCCAGGGATCAGAAAATGGCAAGACTACTTTGGTTTTAATACCGACCATAAGGTGATTGGGATTCAATACCTAGTCACTACGTTCATTTTCTACTGTATTGGTGGCGTATTAGCTGACTTAGTTCGCACGGAACTACGAACACCAGAAGTAGATTTTGTTACGCCTGAAGTTTACAACAGCTTATTTACGCTGCACGCCACAATCATGATTTTCTTGTGGATTGTGCCAGCTGGTGCGGGTTTTGCTAACTATCTGATCCCTTTGATGATTGGGGCAAAGGATATGGCATTCCCACGCTTGAACGCTGTTGCCTTTTGGATGATTCCCCCTGCTGGGTTGTTGTTGATTGCTAGTTTATTAGTAGGCGATGCACCGGATGCAGGTTGGACTTCCTACCCTCCTTTGAGCTTGGTAACAGGCCAAGTGGGTGAGGGAATTTGGATTATGAGCGTCCTCTTGCTAGGGACATCATCTATTTTGGGATCAATCAATTTCCTGGTGACACTGCTGAAAATGCGTACCCCAGGACTAGGTTTCTTTCAGTTGCCCTTATTTTGTTGGGCAATGTTTGCTACCTCAGCTTTGAGTCTGGTATCAACACCAGTTTTGGCAGCAGGTTTAATTCTGCTAGCTTTTGATTTGATTGCCGGCACAACATTTTTTAACCCAACCGGTGGTGGAGATCCGGTAGTTTACCAGCACATGTTCTGGTTCTACTCCCACCCAGCCGTTTACATTATGATTTTGCCTTTCTTTGGGGCAATTTCGGAAGTGATCCCTGTGCATTCTCGCAAGCCGATTTTTGGCTATAAAGCGATCGCTTATTCATCTCTAGCAATTAGTTTTTTGGGGCTCATTGTTTGGGCACACCACATGTTTACCAGCGGTATTCCTGGTTGGTTGCGGATGTTTTTTATGATCACCACCATGATTATTGCCGTACCTACAGGAATTAAGATTTTCAGCTGGTTGGCAACTATGTGGGGTGGAAAAATCCAACTCAACAGTGCCATGCTTTTTGCTATGGGCTTTGTGGGTACCTTTGTGATTGGCGGGATCAGTGGCGTGATGTTGGCAGCAGTGCCTTTTGATATTCACGTTCATGACACTTATTTTGTGGTAGCACACTTGCACTACGTCCTATTTGGTGGTAGTGTCCTCGGCATTTATGCAGCGATTTACCATTGGTTCCCCAAAATGACGGGACGGATGATCAACGAATTTTGGGGTAAGGTTCACTTTACCTTGACAATTGTTGGTCTAAATATGGCCTTCTTACCTATGCACAAGCTAGGAATGATGGGTATGAATCGCCGTGTTGCCCAGTATGACCCCAAATTTACGTTTCTCAACGAAATCTGCACTATAGGTGCTTATATACTGGCAGTTTCGACATTTCCCTTTATTATCAATGCCATTTGGAGTTGGTTATACGGTGAAAAAGCTGGTAATAATCCCTGGAGGGCACTTACCTTAGAGTGGATGACTACCTCACCACCAGCGATCGAAAATTTTGACAAACCCCCAGTACTAGCTACAGGCCCTTATGACTACGGCTTGGAAAAGGCTAATGAAGGTGTACCTTTATCTGATCCCAATCCAGTCTTGTCCGGCGGCCCCAACTCAGTGTTAAGAGCAGAACCCGATCCAGCGGTTGCTGCCAATCCCGAAGACCGTAAATAGATAGGGACTAGAGGCTAGGTGTTAGGGATTAGGGACTAGGGGATAGGGCATGGGGCATCGATAACAAGGGCAAAGGAGAATGGGTTTATTTCTTCATCCTTTACCCTTTACCCTTTAACCTTTTCCCAAGATTGTTGCTCCCCTGCTCCCCTGCTCCCTGCCTCCTCCTGCCCCCTGCTCCCCACTTGTCCTCTAGGCATTAAAGATTCATGCAAAGTCAAACAATTGATCCAGCTCAAACTGAACTGAATCATCACCACGCAGCGGAAGCAGCGGCTGGTCATCACGAAGAACATCCAGACCATCGTTTGTTTGGGTTAGTTGTCTTCTTGATTGCTGAAGGGATGATTTTTCTGGGGTTGTTCGGAGCCTATCTGGCTTTCCGTGCTACCTTGCCTGCATGGCCCCCAGCAGGTACACCAGAGTTAGAACTTTTGCTACCTGGAGTTAACACTATCAATCTAATTTCCAGTAGTTTTGTCATGCACAATGCCGATACTGCTATTAAAAAGAACGATGCGCGGGGTGCGCGAATCTGGTTAGCAATTACTGCGGCGATGGGTGCTATTTTCTTGGTAGGTCAGGTGTATGAATATACCCACTTAGAATTTGGTCTGACTACCAATTTGTTTGCTAGTGCATTTTATGTGTTGACTGGATTCCACGGACTGCACGTTACCATCGGCGTTTTCGCAATTCTTGCTGTGTTGTGGCGATCGCGCGTGCAAGATCATTACAGTAGCGAAAAGCACTTTGGCATCGAAGCTGCTGAAATCTACTGGCACTTTGTGGACGTGATTTGGATTATTCTGTTCGGATTGTTATATCTACTTTGAGTATTAATTGATAGTTATTCACTCCACGCGAATAACTAAAACAAGCCCCCTTATGGGGGTTTTTTTGATCAATACCGTTACGTTAAGCCAAAAAGCCTCATGTAGAGACGCGATAAATCGCGTCTGATCAGATTACACCAATAACCCTTAATTAATCTTTTTGATCCCAAGCATCATTATTTAATTGCTCTTGATTATTCCCCGTAGTTTCTGCTTTCCAATCCTCATCTAATGGTGGAGATTCAGGCACTATAACCAACTCAGTCTCGTTTGCATGATGATTTACCCACTGATCTAAAACATCGTGAATCAGCACTTCTTGTAACCAAATCTTGGCGACAACGGTTAAAGGTAGGGCGAGAAATAATCCTAGAAAGCCAAAGAAAGTAACGAAAAATAGTTGGGAAATTAACGTTACTGCTGGCAGTAATGAAACCTGATGCGCCATGACAACTGGCGTGATGAAATTGCTCTCAGCTTGCTGAATAATAAAGTATAAAATCAAAACAGCAAGACATTTCCAGGGAGCATCCAACAGAGCGATCGCCATTGCTGGAACTACACTGAGTGTTGGCCCTAAATTGGGAATTAAGTTCAAAAATCCCGCCAAAACCCCTAAAGCTAGTGCCGCCTTAACACCCAAAATGGATAAGCCAGTAACACTCATTAGCCCCACTACACACATGGCAATGAAAGCCCCTGTTATCCATCCCCCCAAAGAAACTTCACATTTATCCAAAATCCCATCTACCCGCCGCCGATAAAATGAGGGAAACAACCGTACAAATACTTTGCGGTAAGCTAACGGGTTAACTAACAACATTCCCGTCAAAACTAATACCAGTAAAAGTTTTAGTACAACTTCTAGGGAGCCGGATACAAAGGCGAAAGAACTTCCCAGTACCCGATTGACTAAGGGCTGTGCTTGTTGAATGAGGCTGTTGAGATCAGGTACATAGGGAACCAACTGAGTAGGAACTAGAGTTTTTAGTTGATCTAGCCAACTATTGAAGCGTTCTATCCCTTGGGGAACTCGATAGGTTAATTCATGAAACTGCTGCACAAAAGACGGCACAATCAGCCAGAAAAAACCTACAACGCCTGCAAAAAAAATTGCCACTGATAATAGAACGCCCAATCCACGCTTCATTCCTGAACGTTGAAATCGTTGGGCAAGACGATTTAAGGTAGTAGCTAGAACAACTGCGGCAAACATCAATAAAAGTACTTCTTTGATTTGCCACAAAATGTATAAAGACAGAACTAAGGCGATTAAGCCGATCCATTGACCGAGGTTCACAGGCTGGCTCCGAGTAGTTGGCGAGATGCAATTTCTGTTCAATGCAGCTAGGTTAGCTGATTTTAGTAACTTCCGCCTAGTAGTTACAGTGAGATATTCTTACACTGACTGTAACCAGCGAATTAGCTCAAAAGATTACTGATATTGGCAAAATTAAAGTAGTGCTGATTTGTGTATAAAACGTGAGTGCAGAAAGTTTAGAAAAAGCCACAGCTAGATACCAAACTGGAAGACTTGCCTTTGAAAGTGGGCAATACAGAGAAGCTGTGGAAAATTTAGAAAAAGCAAGCGCCCTGTTGGCTCGTAATTCTCGCCTTGGGGGTGAAGTAGAAATTTGGCTGGTAACAGCTTATGAAGCAGCTGGGCGCACAGAAGAGGCGATCGCCCTTTGCCAACAACTTAAACACCATCCCTTTGCAGAAACTAGTAAACAGGCAAAGCGGTTGCTTTACATTTTACAAGCACCAAAGCTTCAAAGACCGAGCGAATGGATGACCGAAATTCCGGATTTGGGTACGCTGCCTGACAATGAATCCAAAATTCGCGTAACTGTCAATCCCCGGAAATCTTCTGGTCAAAAGACGGCTGAACCAGAATTTGTTGACCTAAGTCAGGTCAATACCAGAGATAATCGCTTTATCTGGGTAGCGCTAGTTGCTATGGGTTTAACCATTTCATACTTGGTTTGGTCAAGTTTTTGAAATACATCTAGTTACAGGAGACAGGAGTTAGGAAATATGCTTATTCTGGCTTCTGCCTCCCTAACCACGAATGTCTTAGAGATCATCAAAATCTCTATATTTGACTTTTTGGGAGATATATAGTAATGAATTCTTTTACTTTCGGAAAGATTTTAATGTGGCTCATCAGACCATTGAGTTTGATGGGGACAAAAATTGCATTGATCATGCCACAGACTAGTCGAAATTCGCTCTCCCAGATGCAACTAAAAAAAAGGAAAGCCAAAATCCCAAAATCTATTTTGTGGCTGGTGCTGTTAACATCGCTGTTTCTGTCTGGTTGTGTTCAATACGATGTGGGAGTGAATTTTGACAACTCAAATAGCGGTGAAATGGTACAGCATATTAAATTGGGAGAACGGCTTACCAGTTTTAGTGGCGACTATGTATATGCTTGGTTAAACAGCATAGAAAGCCGTGCCCGCAGCCTAGAAGGTAAAGTGCGGCGGATTTCTAAAGAAGAACTGATTGTGACAATTCCCTTTACTAATGGTCAGGAGTTACAAACAAAGTTCAATAAATTTTTTAACTCCCATGCCAATCAAAAGGCTGAGCCTGTGCAAAGTGAATCTGATTCTGAACTGCCAAAAATAGAATCTAACTTACTTTTGGAGCAGAAAAACTTTTTGCTTTTAGTGAAGAATCGATTGATTTATGATTTAGACTTGCGATCGCTCTCAATAATCGCCAGCAAAGGTAATGTTCTATCTGATACTGGTTCCATTCTCGATTTAGACTTTAGCTTAAAGACCCCTTGGGGAGCTAAGAACATTCCCATAGCTGAAAATGCGATTGAGCCAGAAAAGAAAGGCAAGGGGTTGGTGTGGCAGTTAAAAACTGGTGAACTCAACCATATAGAAGTAGTTTTCTGGCTTCCTAGCCCTCTTGGTATTGGTAGTCTGTTAATTCTTCTGTTTGTTTGGGGAGGATTTTATCTCAGATATACTTTCATGCCAGATCCCAGGATTCAGTTTGCTCCCAAAGCAGCAGTTACAGAGTAGGAAAAGCAGGGGGGCAGGGGAGTAGGGGAGAATAACCAATAAATCTCCCATGCTTTACTCATTCATTTTTAATTTTTAATGTTTAATTTTGAATCCCCAAAGGGATGCCCTCAAGGTACGGAACCCACCACCATCTCGAATGTATATCAGGCACGTGTCCAGTTCCATGCACCCAGCGACATCTCATGGATAGTACTTTCAGACTTCCCCGGATTCGGTGGCTTCAGATGGGAAGTCGATACGGACAAGATCCCTTTCCAATCGTGGAGACCTACTTCACCAGATGCAGGTGATGATTTGGTTGTCGACTGTGCTATGAATGCCGGAGCAACAGTCATTACGTCCAATCTTCGTGACTTTCAAAGTGCTGAAACATCTTTAGGCTTACAAGTAATGAACCCAGTTGAGTTAGTCATCAAACTGGCAAAAAATGGAGGTCAAGCATGAGTAGATTAACTGTTCGATTATCGGAAACATTACACCAGCAACTAGCTAATTTGGCAGAAATTGAAGGCGTTTCCCTAAATCAATACATTGTCTATGCTCTGACGCGGCAGGTAACACTTGCTTATTCTGTTGGTTCAGTTTCTGAAGAAGAAGTTCAGCAACAAAAACTGTCATTCAATTCGTTGTTGCAAGCACTAGGACAAGCCTCTTCAACTGAAGTAGCAGAAGCATTAGCTGAACGCGAGCTAGTTCCACCTGAGCAAGAGTTAGACGCTAACACCATCACCCTTTTTCAACAACAGATACAAGATGCTTCCAGAGCATAGTCAACACCCTACCCTTATGGCGACAATCGCTCAATTTTCCAACTACCTTCTTCTAAGTGAGTATAGAGCAGGCGATCGTGTAGTCGGCTAGAGCGTCCTTGCCAAAACTCGATTTCTGAAGGAATTACTCGCAAGCCTCCCCAGTTAGGTGGTCGGGGAATTTCTTGATTTTCATACTTGCGCTGAAATTCTTGCATTCTTTGCTCTAGGAATTCTCGGTTAGCAATTACCTCGCTTTGATTAGATACCCACGCACCCAAGCGGCTTTTGGCAGGACGAGTCTCAAAATACTTATCTGATTCAGTTTCGGAAATTTTCTCCACATGTCCAGAAATTCGGACTTGACGTTCTAGTTCTGCCCACCAAAAAACCAGAGAAGCTTGGGGATTTTCTGCCAGTTCTTGCCCTTTGCGACTATTGTAGTTGGAGAAAAACACAAAACCCCGTTCATCAAAATCTTTAAGCAACACCATTCTTGCCGAGGGTTTACCATCTGGTGTAGCAGTGGCAAGAGTCATAGCATTGGGTTCAATAAGTTGGGCAGATAGTGCCTGAGAAAACCATTTTTGAAATTGAATAAATGGATTAGGGTCAATTTCAGTTTCGCTCAAACCTTCTAAAGTGTAATCTTTTCGGAGGTCAGCTATAGTTTTTTCCATCGTGATTTTCTTCCTTTTGATCAGATACGCTTATACACGTTTTTGATAAAAATATCTATGATGATGAGCAACACTAACACCAGTTGTAAAAATTTTATCTAGAAGGCTTGAAAATCGATTGCCTCAGATGCGCCGTTCGGCCTCCCTTCAAAGTCTATTAATTTATGGTCTGAGCGGCCCGATTATTGCTCTCAACGTCTGGCTGCGGTCGGTGCTTTTTCGATATTTCCAGCATCCTATTACTATTTTGAGTGTTGCAGCGATTCTCGCTTTTTTACTAATCTCGGAGTTCCTTTGACTGTATCCTTGCAGCTAAATTTCCAGAACTTTTTTCTTAGTCAGCTGCTGTTGCGATTGTTCATGATTGTAACCCTCACCCCAATTTTTTTATTGGAGCAGGGAGTAAGGATAAGAATATTATCCTAATAACTCTTGTTGAAATCTCATTTCTATGATTTTCTATAGAGGTTCAGTCATAGCAAAAGCATTTTGATTAAGAATTTATACTTAACATGTCGTATAAAAATATGATGTTATATTAACGTTTTGGATTCACAACTGATATAGGATGTGTAATTTTTCCAATACCTCCAACTCAAACTTGCAAAACCGCAAATCAGGATGGATGCTTCCGAGCTATTAAAAACAATAACACTCCTCATTGACCAAGCAGAACGGGGAGAAATAGATCCTTGGGATGTCCAAGTAATTGAAGTAATTGACCGTTATTTAGAACTAATGGCACCAGAGGCAACAATTAGAGGCTATGAAGCTGATTTGTCTCAATCTGGACAGGCTTTTTTATCCGCATCCATGCTAGTGTTATTCAAAGCTAACACCTTGATGCAATTATCAACAGTAGAAAGTTTAGAAAGTGTAGCAGATGATGCACTGCTAGAAAGTGAAGACGGAGCATTACATCAAGCCCAGCGTTTACAATTAGAGCGACACTTGCGTCGCCGTCCAGCAGCAATGCCACCGTCCAAGCGCCGCGTTACCCTGCAAGAGTTGGTCAAACAATTGCAAATTATGGCGAACCAGCTGAAACTTGTACAAAAAGTCAGCAAACCTGTTCGCTCCAAACGTCAGCCTAGTGCCCAAAGTATGCGGGAGGCACTAGAGTTAGCTCACCAGGAAAATCTAACGGAAGTAGCTAAAGAGCTAGAGCAAGTACTGCATATTTCGGCAAGAGAACTACTTCTAGAACAAAATTGTTTAAATTTAGAACAACTTGTACAATTGTGGACTCAGACAAAGCAACCACAGCTTAATGGTTCTGCCCACGCCTCAGAACACAGCCACCTAATTAGTGTTTTTTGGGCACTATTACTACTTTCGGCTCAATCTAAAGTAGAGCTATTTCAAGAAGAATTTTACCAGGAGATTAAAATTCGTTTACTCACAGATTCAGCTAGTACCCATAAACCTCTAGAGCAGCCCCAGAACTAGAGCAGTCTAAATCATCACTATGGATAGTTTACAAGCGATCGCTTTAGCAAAATCCCGAATCCGAGTAAATTGAAAATATGACTACTCGCTTATCATCTGGCAATACTGTTGGTTGCAATAAATAGCAAATTCCTGTTATCCCTGTTGTTAAGGGTTACTTAGAGCATAAATAGAAACTGATGGTTAAGTATCACTCAATGAAAGTAAACTGGCTTGTGGTTGAGGAATAAAATTTTATGAAAGCGATGATTCTCGCAGCTGGTAAGGGTACTCGCGTTCGTCCGATTACCTATACAATTCCCAAACCAATGATTCCCATCCTGCAAAAGCCAGTGATGGAATTTCTCCTAGAACTTTTACGCCAACATGGATTTGACCAAATTATGGTCAACGTTAGTCATTTGGCTGAGGAAATAGAAAACTATTTCCGTGATGGTCAGCGGTTTGGTGTACAGATTGCCTATTCTTTTGAAGGAAAAATTGATGACGACGGTAAATTAGTAGGGGAAGCAATTGGCTCTGCTGGAGGTATGCGCCGTATCCAAGACTTCTCGCCATTTTTTGACGATACCTTTGTGGTATTGTGTGGTGATGCTTTAATTGACCTGGATTTATCCGCCGCAGTTAAATGGCACAAATCTAAAGGTTCAATTGCTACCATCATTACAAAATCTGTTCCACGGGAAGAAGTTTCTAGTTACGGTGTAGTTGTCACCGACGAAGATGGCCGCATCAAAGCTTTTCAAGAAAAACCCTCAACAGAAGAAGCACTAAGTACCAACATCAACACAGGTATTTACATTTTTGAACCAGAGGTATTTGAATACATACCTTCTGGAGTTGAATATGACATTGGTAGTCAGCTATTTCCCAAACTTGTAGAAATTGGTGCCCCCTTCCACGCTATTGCGATGGATTTTGAATGGGTGGATATCGGTAAAGTACCAGACTACTGGCGGGCAATTCATGGTGTGCTAGAAGGCGAAATCAAAAACGTGCAAATTCCAGGTTATGAAGTCGCCCCTGGTATCTACACTGGCTTAAATGTGGCGGTGAATTGGGACAAAGTAGATATTACAGGCCCAGTTTACATTGGTGGCATGACCAGAATAGAAGATGGAGCCAAAATCGTCGGCCCGGCAATGATTGGCCCCAATTGCTGGATATGTAGTGGAGCCACAGTCGAGAAAAGCGTCATTTTTGAATGGTCGCGATTGGGGCCGGGAATACGGTTGGTTGATAAGTTGGTATTTGGACGTTACTGCGTAGATAAAACAGGTGCAGCTATAGATGTCCAAGCTGCTGCTTTAGACTGGCTGATTACTGATGCTCGTCAGACACCACCAGAACATACGCCTCTTGAGCGACAAGCGATTGAGGAATTATTAGGGACAAACGCAATTTAATCAGTTGTCAGTTGTCGGTGGTCAGTGGTCAGTTGTTAGTTGCTACTAACCACTGACCACTAACTTCTAACTATTTAAGTACGTGTATCTTCTTAGACTCTGCTCAAAAGTTTGCAGCAGTCGTTGAGACTCTGCTAGGGTGATATGCTTTTCTTCCAAAGCTTTCTCACAACGCTGGCGGATGTTTTCCACCATGTCTTCAGAGTCATACTGTACGTAACTCACTACTTCGCTCATAGTGTCGCCTTTGACGACATGTTGAATTTGGTAGCCTTTAGGGGTCAACTGGATGTGAACTGCATTGGTATCACCAAATAAGTTATGCAAGTTGCCCATGATTTCCTGGTAAGCTCCATTGAGGAACATGCCCAGATAGTAAGGTTCCCCAGGCTTGAAGGGATGCATCTCTAAAACTGACTTGACATCTCTTAAATCAATAAAGCGATCAATTTTACCATCACTATCGCAGGTAAGATCCGCCAAGATGCCTCGCTGCGTTGGTTCTTCATCCAAGCGGTGTATGGGCATAATGGGGAATAGCTGATCGATCGCCCAACAATCTGGTGCTGATTGAAACACTGAAAGATTGATGTAGTAAATGGAAGCCATAATTTTTTCTAGGTCTTCCAATTCGTCGGGTACGTATTCTTGTTGTCTAGTAATGTTAAGAATTTTTTGACAACAAGCCCAGTAGAGCCGTTCTGCCTTAGCTCGCTCTCTGAGGCGTAAAATTCCCAAGTTGAAGCGGCTAATAGCTTCTTCTTTAAATTGAGCAGCGTCGTGGTAGAACTCTTGGTAATTCTCTTGGTTGATTGATTGGTATGTTTCCCAAAGATAATTAATAATTGGGGATTCTCCCTCTTGAGGAGGTTCTGGTGGATCAAGAGGGACATCACTAGTGCTGAGAACATCAAAAATTAGCACCGATTGATGGGAGGCGATCGCTCTTCCACTTTCACTAATTAGCGTTGGTACAGGCATTTGCCTCTCTGTACAAGTATCTTTTAACTCTGCCACGATATCGTTGGCATAATTCTGCATGTTGTAGTTTTTCGAGGCGTAGAAGTTGGTTTGGGAGCCGTCATAATCTACACCTAAGCCGCCGCCAACATCAAGATATTTCATATCTGCTCCCAGCATGGCTAATTCTACATAGATGCGGCTAGCTTCTTGAATGGCATCTTTAATGATGTTAATTGCGGAGATTTGGGAACCAATATGAAAGTGCAATAATTGTAACGAATCTAGCAAGTCAGCTTCTCGCAACTTGTCAACGGCCTGAATAATTTCTGGCATTGTCAGACCAAATTTAGCGCGATCGCCGCTAGAAGTTCCCCAACGTCCCATCCCTTGGGTGCTTAATTTAGCCCGGACTCCCAAAATTGGTTTAATCCCCAACTGGCGATTAGCATCAATTACCAGATCTACCTCTTCAATCTGTTCTAGGACAATAATTGGCGTTTGCCCTAGCCGTTGGGCTAGCATCGCCGTTTCAATGTATTCTCGGTCTTTGTAGCCATTGCAAGTTAGTAAAGCTCCTGGTGTATCTAGGATAGCCAGAGCAATCATTAATTCTGGCTTAGAACCGGCTTCTAGACCAAATTGATGCGGTTTACCAAAACGTACCAAATCTTCAATTAAATGCCGTTGCTGGTTGCACTTGACAGGAAACACTCCCCGATAAACGCCAGGGTAGTTGTAACGGGCGATCGCTTTCGCGAAACAAGAGTTCAATCGCTCAATCCGGTCTTCCAAAATATCGGAAAAGCGAATCAAGATGGGAAGCCCCAAATTACGCTGCTTCAAAGAGTTGACCAGTTCAAACAAGTCTAGAGAACCCCCGCGATCGCCTTTGGGAGAAACAGTCACATGACCCGCAGCATTAATCGAAAAATAGGGTTGTCCCCATCCTTCAATGCGGTACAAAGCTTCGCTGTCCTCAATTTTCCAGGAGCGAGGTAAATCTCCTTTGGTAGTGCTAGGTGGTAACAGCTTTTTGTGCTTATGATTTTTCACTTCAGATTTATGTCCATTGGACGGTACTTTTACCACCTCTTCAGATGTAGCAGTTAACTCAACATCCATTGATTCCTGACCTCTGTGTTTCACCCACGAAAAACAATTTAACTCATTAATCTGGTAATCGATATGCACCTAGAGATAATTTCTGAGATAAACTCTGATTGGTCAGTGGTCAGTGGTCAGTGGTCAGTGGTCAGTGATGCACTGAGTGTGGTCAGTAGCAAAGCGAAAAGTGAATTGGTAATATCTACCAGTTACAATAGGCGGTGGTCAGTAATCAGTGTTCAGTAGCAAAGCGAAAAGTGCGGTCTTGGGTTCTACCCAAGAGGAGCAACTTTTTAAGACAGCGAAAAGTAGAGCCAGTCTCGTAGGTGATGAGTCTAGTGCTGCTAACAGAAGTGCCTTGCGCGGGTTCCCCGCAAGTCAACTAACAACTGACAACTGACAACTGACAACTGACACGCATAGCGTAAATAAAAAATTAAGCTTTGGGAGATAATTTTGGAACGCACATTCTTAGCAATTAAACCTGATGGTGTACAGCGCGGACTAGTAGGTGAAATTATCCGTCGTTTTGAAACTAAAGGTTTTACCCTAGTTGGTTTGAAGTTTCTTAAACCTAGTCAGGAATTGGCTGAACAACACTATGCTGTTCATCGGCAAAGACCATTTTTCGCTGGTTTAGTCGAATTTATCACTTCTGGGCCAGTGGTGGCGATGGTATGGGAAGGTGATGGTGTAATTGCTGCTGCGAGAAAAATGATTGGTGCAACAAACCCCTTAACAGCAGAACCAGGAACAATTCGTGGCGATTTAGGCATTAACATTGGTCGCAATATTATCCACGGTTCTGATGCTCCAGAAACTGCAAAAAGCGAAATAGGTCTGTGGTTTAAAGAAGAAGAATTAGTTAATTGGCAACCACACTTAACGCCTTGGTTGCACGAGTAAATTAAAAAATTGAGCATGGGGCATTGGGGCATGGATAAGAAGGGCAAAGGGGAATGGGTAAGGGGGAAAGGGTTTATTTCTTCATCCTTTACCCTTTAATCTTTTCCCAAGATTGTTGCTCCTCTGCCTCCCCTGCCTCTGTTCTACTCCCTAGTTCCTACTTCACTTTTTTCCAGTTCTACTTGGGGTAATTCAATTAAAGTACGCTTGGAAAATCCCCAGCCTAAAATCAAGAAAATGGCAGCAATCATGATCCATTCTGGTGGTACTAAATCATCGTTTACCACTTTTATTAATAGGCGCAAGCCCACTAACGCTACAGTTATATAACCTGCGTCTTCTAAGTTTTCAAATTCATCTAGCCAACGGATAAACAATCCCGCCATAAATCGTAGGGTAATAATCCCAATTGTTGCTCCCGTCAAGACTAGCCATTTTTCTTGAGAAACAGCGATCGCAGTTGTCACACTATCCAAAGAAAATGCTAAATCTGTGAATGCAATCACCGGGATCGCTTGCAATAAGGAGTTAAAACGCGGCCCGTGATGATGCTCGTCATTGCTTTCTTGTGAAGTAAAGTGTTGGAATACCAACCACAGTAGGTAAGCCGCACCTAATAGCTCAAACTGCCAGAATTTTTGCACCCAAGTAGCAGTCAAAATTAAACTAATTCGTAGTACATAAGCAACGACTAAACCAAAATTGAGGGCCCGACGCTCAAGTTCTTTGTCTTCTAATCCTTGGGCGATCGCAGCGAGAGCGATCGCATTATCAGCAGATAGCACTGCCTCTAAAAAAACCAGGATCAACAGGACTATGGGGGCTTCAACGTGAAAATTAAAGTGAAGATAATCAAAAATACGGTCTAGCATTCCAGGTTTCTCAAGCAGGGAAAATTAAAAATTAACAAAATCACTAATTTGATATAACAAAGTGCAATAGATTGCTACTTTTATCCAGCTTAACGCGTGGATAGTACATTCCCAAGAGTTTGGAATCTATGCGATCGCCGAATAATCAGTTAGATAAATATCTAATAAGGCTTCTTTTGAAGATTGCTACGGATGGCAAGCGAGAAAACTCACTATGAACTATATCTTCTATACTGCAACTTTTTATTGACGAAATATTACTAACTAACACTCGAAAAACTAAGCTTCGCTAGAAGATTCATTCACTGATAATTGTAATGGCTTTACGATTACCCGACCATTTTCAACTACAGTACAATTTTTTACCAAACTCTTGCTGTTGGCGACTGGTACAGCTTGACACTGATTTTGATGGGAAATATTTTGCTCATGTTGTTGGTTAAGAACAGCAACACAACAGGCACAAGAAGCAAGGGACATATCAGTTAATTTGAGCTTTATATCTATTATTGCACTGCTGATTTGACTAGCACAAAATTTTTACCAGTTTTCAATCAAGTTGAATACAGATCTTGGTAGGGGTGCAAAGCGTTCTTTACCGTGTAGTATATACAACCGAGAATCTTTAGGTTTCAGCATAAGTTATTGCGTATATGCAAGACTGTGAATGTAAGAACTTGCTTTAAACTTTGTCACAGCCTATTTTGATGCATCTAAATTAAGGAATAGAGGAAAGCGGTACAAATTCCGCCCTACTTTTCTTGATGCTCAAACAAGTTTGAAAATCGTAGACAGTGGGTTTTGTCAATGAAAAAATTGTTAAGATACCTGAGTTTTGGTCTGCTATCTACGTTGCTAACGGCTACTCCTGGAATAGCCGCCGATCGCATTAGCTTTTTCTATCCTCCTTTTGGGGAATTTTCCTTATCTGCTGATTCCTTGGAAACATTTGCTAAAGAAGGCAAAATCACTGATGAGTTAGCATTGTACGCTAGCCGCGCCACTCCCGAACAGCTGGCTCAACTGCGGGAATTACTTCAGCAGCGATTTAATATCACTCCTACCTTGGTATCTCAGTTTACCTACTCTCCTATAGGTGAACAGGTGGTGCGACGTTTAGGCGAATTGCTTTTAAATGACTCTCGCCAAAATGGTTTTTACGCTTTGCGGAGTGCTTTGATTATAGCTGCTGCCGATCCACAAGGCTTGACTGTTGTCAATGTACTGCGTAAGTTTCCCTCCTCCACTGTGCGACTTAATTTTTCTGAAGGGATACAGATAGTCAATAATTTCTCAGAATTGCTGAGAACTAGAGATGCGGTTGTAAGTTTTATTCAAAGAGAGGCGATCAAAGAAACGCTCATAAAAGCTACCACTGCCAACGTTAATTTCGCCTTCAAGCCAGATTTACGCCAGCCAGGGCCATTTGATTTGCAAAAAATCAGCTTTCCTCTCAATGATGTTAAACGCGATCGCCGTTTGCCAGTAGATCTCTATTTACCTGTGGCCAAATCACAAACCACACAAGACTTACCTTCAGCACCTTTCCCCTTAATTGTAATTTCTCATGGTCTAGCCTCAGACCGCACTGCTTTTACCTACTTGGCTGAACATCTCGTATCTTACGGTTTTGCTGTCACCGTGCTAGAACACCCTGGTAGTAATGCCGAACGTTTTGAACTATACTTTGCCGGCTTGGCAGGGCCACCAGAACCCTTAGAATTTATTAACAGACCTTTAGATGTCAAGTATGTACTTGATTCTCTCCAGCGTTTAGAACAGATTGATCCTGCTGTTCGGGGTAAATTAGATTTCCAAAAAGTCGGGGCAATTGGTCACTCATTTGGTGGTTATACTGCTTTGACTTTAGCCGGAGGACAGATTAACTTTGCTCAATTGAGCGAAGACTGTAATCCCAACAGATCCTTGAATCTATCTTTATTTCTACAGTGTCGTGCTGATGAGTTACCAGAAATAAATTATCCGCTACAAGACGATCGCATTAAAGCAGTTATTGCCATTAATCCTATTGACAGTTCTGTGTTGGGACAAGCTGGAATTAGTCAAATTAAAGTTCCTACCATGTTGGTGACAGGCAGTCAAGATATTTTCGCCCCAGCAGTACTAGAACAAATTCGCCCTTTTACTTGGCTTCCTAACCCCAATAAATACTTAGTCTTAATTGAAAATGCTACCCACTTTACCGCTATCGATGAGCTAGATGCTGAGAGCGATGTATTACCAGTGCCATCTACTTTACTTGGCCCAGACCGCACTCCAGCTTATGGCTATATTAAGGCGCTGAGTGTGGCTTTTTTAGAAAGCCATCTCCTCAACAAACCTGAATACCGTGCTTATTTACAGCCATCTTATGCTCAATACCTGAGCCAAGCTCCTCTCAATCTCAGTTTAATCCAGTCACTAACGGCAGAGCAGTTAACACCAATAATAAAGGGGTCAACTTTCCGTTCTGAAAAACTATCACAACCTCAATTAACTACAACATCGCCTTAATTTATATCAGGAGGCAGAGATCTGGGGGGAAAAATATTTTTGATTTAGTCATAATTACTGCTGTGGCAATTTTGGGTGTGTAGTTGAGTACTTTGCTACTATTCCAGAAATCTCTGGGTTGTAAAGTCTCAGATAATTCCAATAATTACCAAATACTTGCCGCACGTAATTTTTGGTTTCGTCAAAGGGGATTACTTCCACAAACTCATCTGGATCTTGCGTAGGTATTATTTGCAGCCATTTGGCGACATTACCCGGCCCAGCATTATAACTAGCGATCGCTAACAGGGAGTTATTATTATACTGCTGGTGAGTATGATCTAAATACCACGTACCGAACATGATGTTTTCGTTGGGATCTTCTAAATTAATGGTTTTGCTATTTGCTTTGATTTGCGGAGCTATCCACTCAGCTGTACTTGGTAATACCTGCATTAAGCCAGTAGCATTAGCCACAGATTTGATTTTAGGCTCAAACCGCGACTCTTGACGAATCAAGGCTGTTACTAATAGAGGATTAAGTTGACGTTCTGTAGACCACTTTTCAATTTTCTGGAGATAGGGGAAGGGATAACGAGCTTGCCAGTAGGTGATTTGTTTGCTCAAAGCTGCATATTGAGCTTTTCCTTCTGCGGTTTCTTGGTCTTCCACCTTAGAAATAATGTCAATTCCTGAGAGATTTTCTCCTTTGGCTAGTCGCATTAAACCTTCGGTAAATTGCTCTGCTACCGTAGGCTGCTGTTGATTCTGAAATTCTGTTTCCCATTGCAACCAAGCATCACGATCTTCCCCTAGCAGGTACAATTCTTTAAAGGTTTCCGAACCCGCGGTTGGTACTGGACGCTGACGTGGAATTATTTCTGGTGTCATTTGACGCACAGTATTAAAGTTCCCGACATTTAACCCTAGAGTTGCTGCCGATCGCCATGCGTAGTAAGAATAAGGAAACTGACTGATTACATACTCATAAGCAGCTTTCGCATCTTCTTGTTTCCCTAGGCTAGTAGCCCACTTGCCTACCCAAAAACCTGCTCTGGGAGCCAAAATGCTGTTAGGGTTATTGGTAGTAATTGGCCCTGCCCATTTCCACGCTGCGGCATAATCCTTGGCTTTCGCTTTTTCTTGGGCAATTTTCCAGCGATACTCTGCTGCTTCGTTAGAATTTTTATATTTAGTGATCAGTAGCTCCCAAGCTTTTTGAGCCGACTTTTGATCATTAAGGCCTTGGAGAATTTGGGCTTGTGCTACTAATGCTTGGCTAGCTTGTTCGGGAAATTTGGTAATTACCTGGTCAAGATAAGGTATGGCATCTTTACGGTTTTTTGCCATTTCTGCCAAACGCAACAAAGCAGTTCCAGTTTCATTAGCATCGGGAAACTTCTGCACCAATAGATTGTAAGTGGCGATCGCCTGTTCTCGGTTTTTGCCACCTACTTGCAAACCCCGTCCCGCACGGTAGAGGTTGCGGGGTGTTTGGGGTGCTTTGGCGTAAGCAGTCGCAGCTTTGGTAAATTGATTGTTCGCCCAATAAGCTATACCAACAATTTCCCAATCTTGGGGTTTCAGATTTGGCTGCTTGACTAGCTGATCTAATACACCGACTATTCCTGGTTGGCTATAGGCATATTTTGCCAAAATTAACTGCAATTGCGGCTGATTGGGATTTTCTTGCAATCGCTTGCGGATAATTTCCCAGGTGAGGGGATGGGAAGGAAATTGAGCGATCGCCATTTCGTGTTGCTGTGGTTGAGCGATCAGATACATCGCTTTCACAGCAGCTGGCTCTTTGGGATATTGTTTTAGCACCCTTTGCCGCAGATCTGAAGCTTTACCCGCCTCGCCTAGCATGTCTTGTGCTTGAGCCTGTTTTAGCAAAATGTAAGGCGCTAAGACAGGATAGTCTTTTTCGAGTCCTTCCAGTAGAACCAGCGCTTTTTTGCCTTGGGTTCTTTCAATGTAATCACTTGCTAACAAATAACTTGCCCTGGCTCGATCTAGGGAGCGAGAATTTTGGACTATCTGTGCTAGTTTCTCGGCCCGTTCTACTGGTGATTGCGATACTAAAGGAAAGACGGCTGATTGATCTTTAGCTGTCTCTGATAGTTGCTCAGGCTGATTTTTACCAAACCATTGTTCTAGGGATTTTCCGATTTCAGGCGCAGACACCATTGCTCCCGCTGAAAAGGCAAACAACGCTGCACCAGCAATCAAAGGAATTTGTTTGTTTTGTAATTTCTTCAGCATGAATACCCGCTGAAAAGTTGCAATGAATTTCCTGAAACTCTAGCATTCCTGGACATAAGTGTAATCAGTTTTTGAGTTGAAATTTTTCTTTTCTAAGGAACAGTGCCAGTACTTAATTTTTAGTCCTGCGGATTAATGTATTTTTAAGGCTTTGTAGCTTCTAACAAAGAGTGAACTGTTTCTTGTGAACATAACATACAGAAAATTAAAGATGCCAGTTTTACTTACGCTATGAGGGTCAGTTGTCAGTAGTTAGTTGTCAGTGGTTAGTAGTCAGTTGTTTCTTTACTACTGACTACTAACCACTGACAAAACTAAAATGCAACATTTACGACAACATAATTTTTGCTGTATCCTAATTTTTGTTTACAAAACGAGATAATAGATATTTAAGAAACTTAACTACTGAATCTACTTATGTATCATTCTTAGGCATGGAGGTTACTACAGAGATGACACTTGAGTATGGGCTTGATAGGAAAACTCTAGATGGACGCTATAAAATCCTGAAAAAACTAGCTGAAGGCAACTTTGGGGAGACCTACTTAGCGATAGATGAGAAACGTCCTAGTAAACCTATATGTGTAGTTAAGCGACTTAAGCCCAAGTATACCCATCCCAAAATACTAGAACTTTTTGAGCAAGAAGCAGTAATGCTAGAGAAATTGGGTGAACATCCTCAAATTCCGCGGCTACTGGCTCATTTTACTGTCGATAATGAACTGTACATTATCCAAGATTATGTAGAAGGACATACGCTCAGAAAAGAAATTATACGGGGAAAGCCACTGAGAGAGCGCGTTGTCACAAAGCTGTTGCAGGATATTTTAGAAGTACTGGTGTTTGTTCATCAACATAATGTAATTCACCGAGATATCAAACCAGAAAATGTGATGCGATGCAAATACAATGGCAAGCTTTTTCTGATTGACTTTGGCTGTGTGAAAGAAATTGGCAACTTCTGGATGAATCTTCAGAGGGTGCTTAATTCCACTATGTTTATTGGGACTCCAGGTTATGTACCCAAAGAGCAAGCCAGAGGTAAGGCTCGCTTATGCAGTGATATTTACGCTTTAGGCATGATGGGTATTGAAGCCTTGACAGGAATTCCCCCCTATCTTTTACAAGAAGATTCCCCAACTGGACAACCTCTGTGGCGTGATTATGTGCGGGCCAGCGATCGCTTTGCCGATATTCTAGACACAATGGTGTGTGATAATTATAACGCTCGCTATCCGTCAGCAGTTGAAGCATTGCAAGCACTCACTTCAACTTCAGTGTTATCGCTATCACTGCCGTTGCTAATTTCATCTTCATCATCTCTACCGTCAAACCCCAAATCAACAATCAAAGAGCAATCTGCTCTCAATTCGTCTGAGTTAACTCAAATTGAATTAGAGACGGTGATTTTACCTCTAGAGCAATTTGAGTTTGAGACTGCGACTGTAGAGCGATCATTTACTTCTACAGCTACTTATGACATCAACCGTAGTCGCCAAGCAACTCAAGGCTTTACCGAAAACTTAGGCAATGATATCACTTTGGCGATGGTATCTATTCCTGGTGGGCAGTTCCTGATGGGTTCACCAGACGATGAAGCAAAACGATTTGATGCTGAAAGTCCTCAGCACCTTGTAACAATTAAACCTTTTTTCATAGGTAAATTTCCAGTTACCCAGGCACAATGGCGGGCTGTTGCAGAACTTCCGTTAATTAACCGCAATCTTGATCCTGAACCGGCTAATTTTAAAGGAATAAACCGCCCGGTAGAGCAAGTTTCTTGGGACGATGCAGTAGAATTTTGTGCCAGGCTGTGTCAAAAAACAGAGCGAAACTATCGACTTCCTAGCGAAGCCGAGTGGGAATATGCTTGTCGTGCTAGAACTACTACCCCTTTTCATTTTGGTGAAACTCTCACTCCTAACTTGGCAAGTTATAACAACAACTCTACTTACAGCGCTGGAGTTCAAGGAACAAATTATGGCCAAACTATTCCAGTGGGCAGTTTTCCGGCAAATGCCTTCGGATTATACGATATGCATGGGCTAGTTTGGGAATGGTGCGCTGATCATTGGCATGAAAATTATAAAGGCGCACCTTGTGATAGTAGTGTGTGGTTGTCTAAAGATGACAGTCAGTCGCGTCTGATTCGAGGGGGTTCTTGGAAAAGTTCTGCAAGGTTGTGTCGGTCTTCATATCGCAGTTGGAACCCCCAGGATGGTCGAGGTAATATCCTCGGTTTTCGGGTTGCAGTTTCTTTTTAACCTAAAAATTTAGTTATTCTGGTAATCCCTTAACTTGTATCAAATCCAATCCCCGTTCAAAAATTTCATCAATTGGCAACATTTCACCATCAGTAGTCATAAATTTATGGTCTTTTGTTGCCCGAATTATTGAACCATCATCTAAACAATATTCAAAAACTTCTTGTTGACCACGATTATGCCACTGTGCGACAGGTTGCGTATAAACATTGCCATTACTATCAACACTGTACACCGTGCATTCAATATTTTTTTCTACAATTTTCCCAATAGGCATTAAGCCATATTCTACTGTCAATACTTCCGTGTCATAACTTAAGCAATATTCAGCAAATTTCAACATTTGCTCGAATAATTCATCAGCTACTTGTTTCTTAACCCCATTTTTGGCTGCTCCATCAACAAATTTTTCTCGCTGTTTTTGCATCTCCGAAACTTTCTTTTTACCCATTGCACGGCGTAGCAAATCAGCTTGCCCTAGAGTATATCCAGCCATATCTTGAGCAATTTTCATAATTTGCTCTTGATAGACCATAATTCCGTAGGTTTCATTCAATACTGGTTCGAGAATAGGGTTTTGATAATCAATTGCCTCCCGCCCATGCTTACGGTTAATAAATTTAGGAATTAAACCCGCATCTAATGGGCCTGGTCGGTAAAGTGCCAAAATCGAAGAAATATCTTCTATATTAGAAGGCTTCAAATCTCGTACTATTTGACGCATTCCAGAAGACTCTAATTGAAATATTCCTTCCAATTCACCTGCTTCTAAAAGTTCATAAGATTTTTGTACATCTTTTGGTAAAGTGCTATGTTCACCTTTCGCTAATATCTTCTGAGCTTTCCTTTCTTGACCTGTAATTTCATCAGGGTCAATACGATAGCCATTGGTTTCTTCAATTAAATCAATAGTTTTTTGAATCAATGTCAAGTTACGCAAGCCCAGAAAATCCATTTTCAACAAGCCCATCGATTCCAGATCTTCCATGAAATACTGGGTAATCACAGAACCATCATTATTTCTTTGTAGTGGCACAATTTCATCGAGTGGGTCAGCAGAAATTACGACACCTGCGGCATGAACACCAAAAGTTTTGTTAGTTCCTTCAATTCGCATTGCCATATCGAGCCAATGGCGAACATGAGGGTTATTGTCATATCTTTCTTTAAACTCTGGTTCAGGAGTTTCATTAGAAATCATCACCTTGAGTTTAGTAGGTTTACCCCGCACTACAGGAATTAATTTTGCCATTTTATCGGCTTCGCCATAAGGAATATTCAACACTCTGGCGACATCTTTTAAAACAGCTTTAGATGTTAAACGGTTAAAAGTAATAATTTGAGCAACTCTATCTTTACCGTATTTTTCAGTTACATATTCAATAACTTTATCTCTTTTTTCAATGCAGAAATCTGTATCAATATCAGGCATAGATTTTCGTTCTGGGTTCAAAAATCGCTCAAATAATAATCCATGATGTACTGGATCAATATTGGTAATTCGCATTGCATAAGCGACCAAAGACCCAGCCGCCGAACCACGGCCTGGCCCTACTGGTATATTATTATCTCTGGCAAATTTGATATAGTCCCACACAACTAAGAAATATGTGGAAAAACCCATCTGCTGAAGCATTTTAAGTTCGTATTCCAATCTTTCCTTGTAGACTGGATCAACTTCATTGCGGGATTTGCGATTTAATCGTTCTAAAAGTCCTTGCCAAGCTACTTCTTCGGCGTAAGTATCTGGAGTGTGGCCAGAGGGAATAGGAGGAGTAGGAATTTGAGGCTCACCCATAATATGGTAAGGCTCGACTTTATTGGCAACTTCTTCAGTAGTAGCTATAGCCTCAGTAATTACATCATCTGGCAAATGATCGCGGAATAACATCTGCATCTCTTCAGCAGATTTGAGATATTCGGTGCCGCTGTAACGCATCCGATTATCTTCAGCAATTAACTTACCAGTTTGAATACATAACAAAGCATCATGTGCTTCAACGTCAAAACAAGAGATAAAATGAGAATCGTTTGTAGCAACAAATTTAATTTCTAGTTCTCGCGCAATTTTAACAATTTCTACATTGACAATTCGGTCTTCTTGAGAGCCGTGGTCTTGAATCTCTAGATAAAAATCATCACCAAATATGTCTTTGTACCACTTAGCAACTTTACGCGCTGCATCTGGCCTACCGCTAAGAATTGCTTGGGGAATTTCACCACCTAAACAAGCACTAGTGACAATCAAACCTTCATGATATTGTTTGAGCAAATCTTTATTGATACAAGGGCGAGAAAAAATTCCTTTACCTTGCACACCCTGGAGATGAGAAATAGTAGTTAATTTAACTAAATTTTTGTAACCTTTAGTATTTTTAGCTAAAACGACTTGATGATATTTAGGACGGCGTTCTTGTTTTTCAATATCGCCGTTAATAATATACATTTCGTTGCCAATGATTGGCTTAATATTCTTACTACGACAAATCTTGATTAACTCAACAGCACCATACATGACACCATGATCCGTAAGGGCGATCGCTTTTATGCCTAGTGCGATCGCTCGATCTACCAACTCTGGCAGTTGACTTGCTCCATCGAGCAAACTGTAGTCACTGTGAATATGTAATGGCACAAAGGACATATACGTCTCCAAGCACAAGCCAAATATATCTCTGGGGGTATCCCTGGTGAGTACCCCTTTGAGTAGGATTTTGTAAAGCAACGGGATCTTAGATTAACTTGTTTGCGAAAATTTCACTTCCGAAATAGATGTTTTAATAGCTACAACAGTTAAATTACTTAGAATCTAGGAATAATCATGATACTGCCCCTTATAAAACAATGTCTGCGTTGTTTATTTCCCAAGTTCTGGGGATACATCTCAATCTGAGACAACAGTTAATTGTTATTCTTACATCCATTTTGACATCGGTAGGTGCAACAAGTATTCCAATTTTGCTTTTGTAGGCTTGGCCACGCAATTAGGAACTGTAGATTGGCTTTTGGATAGCTGCCGCAATGCAATTAAGTCGGTCGGCGTAAATAATTATTGCTGGGATAAAGCAGGGCAGGGAGCAGGGGGAGAAAGAGTTTGAGCCTTATTTACTTTTATTCACACAGTTTGGTTTTATTGCACTGACTTACTTAGTTTTATTGACAAAATGACCGTCAATATATTAATAGACGGCAAAAAGCCACGTTCTTGACGAGGCTTAGTTTAATGGCTGAAATTCAGTGCAGCTGGGTTTGTAAATCTAATGCTGTTGAGGCCCCTTCGCATCACATTCCCTAGTCCAACAACGTTTGAGAAGCTTAATTCGCCAGCCGTGGGCAAAGCGGCGGGGATTCAATTCTAATTGAGAATCGCCACTAAACAAGGGTTGATTAAGATACTGCCAAATAGGAAATTTAATTTTCTTGTGTTGTGCGGTCATAGGAAGAACAATTTAATATGAAAGCGTGGCAGCAGTAGTTGGCATTTTGTGTAAGAATTGCCAATTACTGATTTTCTAGTTCAAGATGACATGTTACTGATTCAGTTGTCTTGGTGGCAATTGCGGAATCTTACTTAAATATTTCTGCCACATTCGCTAGACTAACCGTTAAGTGGAAAGTTCCCAATCAAATTTTTGCTATCGAAAGTACGTAGATATACGGTAAATGGCATCAGGTTGATTTTATTCATCAGTTGATGGTCAAAACGGGAGTAGGAAGGGGCAAGCTAATGAGGATTAAAATTGCCTATAACTAGGCCTATAGCCGTTTACTAAAAGTGAATCATCCTGAAAAAAGGCATGATTATTTTAACGTGAGTTCGATGAGTATTGTTCTGACCTCTCCCCCAGCCCCTCTCCTCGTAGGAGCTACGGTGTACACACAAGTCTGATAACCTTATCCCGTATCGTTCCGATCCCCCCTAGCTTAAAAAAGGGGGAACTAGAATCAAAGTCCCTCTTTTGAAGGGGAGCTACTGCGCTCTTGCGGTTCCCCGACTTGTAGCAAGTGGCGTGGATTTAGGGGGAGCAAACCACATTTTGTACTCAGCATAGAGATGTGTGTACACCGTAGCCTCGTAGGAGAGGGAAGTAAAACCATGATTTTTTCGTTGCTCCTGCTTCTCCTGACGGAGACGCTACGCGTAGCTTGCTTCTCCAAAAGAGTACGCCTTTTAGGAGAGGGAGGCCGGGAGGGAGAGGTCTGTCGAACTCACGTTATTTTAGCAGGGGTGAGGTATGTAGATAAAATCGAACCCCCTTACCGATGTGGGAAGGGGGAAATTTTAAAACTGTAACTTACTTAACTGAGAACCGCTACAAGTTTCTAGTAATGAGTACCTGTTTTGCGGTGGTTAATGGCAGTAACTGCATCAGGTTGAATTAATTTACCGTTGTCAACTGTTGCATATACTACCCAGTGATCGCCACATTCCATGCGTTGGCTGACTGAACATTCCACATAAGCTAGAGCGTCAGTGATTACAGTACAGCCATTATCTGCAACTGTAGTACTAAAGTTAGCAAACCGATCTTCTCCTGGGGCAAAATTTTTGCGAAAATGCTTCATGTAATCTAAATGATTTCCATCAGCTAGGATGTTCAGGGTAAATTTACCTCCTGGATACATGAGAGATTCAACTGCCCTTTCTTTGGCGATCGCGACAGTAATACCAGGTGGGTTGAAGGTTGCTTGTGATACCCAAGCGCCTAGCATCCCGGTAGAAACATCTCCCTGTTTAGCTGTAATCACGCACACTGAGCCAACAATTCTACCCACGGCTTGTTCTAAAGGTGTAGCAGATTGTTGTGGTACGCGTACTTTTTTAGCTTTTTTCAGTGTTTGGGCAAAGTCTGTACCGACTTCTTCACAGAATTTGAGAGTAACATCGTCAGGCTTAAACTTCACCTTCAAAGTCTCAAATCCAAAGCGATATCCTGCATCCCGCAGTTTACCTTCAATCATGTCTAATGCTTCGCCACTCCAGCCGTAGGAACCAAACACCCCAGCTAGTTGGTTGTTGTCACCAATGGTTAACACGATACCCAAAGCAGTATGAATAGGAGTAGGTGCATGACCGCCTATGGTTGGAGAACCAATAACAAAGCCATCCGACTGTTCCACAGCAGTGCGAATTTCATCAGGTGAGGCAAATTCGCAGTTAATTGAATGTACTGCAACTCCGCCCTTGGTTAGCCCCAAAGCCATCGCCTGTGCCAGAGTTGCTGTATTGCCATAAGCTGAGGCATAAAGTAGAGCCACAGAAATTTCTCGATTTCTTTGAGAACGGCTCCATTCTCCATAAGCTTTAGTAAGTTCAATTAAGCCGGTGCGTACCAAAGGCCCGTGACCAACAGCGTACATTCTCACATGTAAATCTGATATTTTCTCCAAGACTGCTTCCACATGGGTCGCTTGGGGAGCCATCAGACAATTGTAGTAGTAGCGTTGGTCTTCTTTAAAGGATTCCCAGTTATCATCAAATACTTCATCACCACAGATATGAGTGCCGAAGAGTTTATCTGTGTAGAGAATTTGGGTTTGCTGATCATAAGTACAAAGTCCTTCTGGCCAACGAGGACTAGGAATAGGCAAGAATTTTAAAACATGACCCTTGCCTAAATCTAAAGTTTCTTTCCCACGCATCACTAAAATGTTTAGTGTGTTATCTGGGAAAGCATTATTTAAATATGCAGCGCTAGGTAAAGAACAGACAAAGGTTATTTGCGGTGCTAGTTCTAGAAGTAGCTTGAGGGTTGGTATGCGGTTGGGACTGAAATGACCAAGGATGACATAATCCAACTTTTTCAAGTTTAAGGTCTGCTGCAATGCTTCTAAATAAATTTCAGTGAAGGTTTCAGCAGGTGGGTCAATAATTGCGGTTTTATCACCTTCAATTAAATAGCAATTGGAGGTAGTACCTCTTTCTAGTGCATATTCAATTTCAAACCGCAGACGTGACCAACTACGCGCTCTGAGAATTTTGGTATTTGTAGCAATGGGGAGAACTTGTACGTCACGGGGTTTGGAATCGGTCATAGATTTTCGGTGAAGGGTAGAAAAAAAATGGAAAAACCGGGTAGACTTTGCCCAGTTTTTAGCCGATTGCATGAAGCCAGTCAGAGAATTTAAGAAGCTCATGGGAGTTGTGAAATGCTGGCGTGGAGTTGGAGGCAGCACTTCGGCTACGCTCAGTGACCGGGAAGCAGGGGAAGCAGGGGAAGCAGGGGCAGATGAAGAAGTAATTTTTCTATTCCCTATTCCCTCTTCCCTATTTCCTCTTTTTAGTAGTAGTTACCTACTTTGCGATGGCGAACTGCTGTCAGTGCATCGGGTTTAGAAACACGACCTTCTTGAACGGTGCAGTATACAATCCAGTGATCGCTGCACTCCATGCTGCTTTGCACTTCACATTCCATGTATGCTAAAGCATCTGTCAAAATTGGGGAACCATTTTTTGCGGTTCGGGTTTTGACACCAGCAAATCGGTCAGCACCAGGATGCAAGCGCTTGAGGAAATGCTTTTTCAGTTCTTGATAATTTCCTTCTTCCAAGACGTTGAGGACGAAGCGATCGCCTTCTTGCATCAAGGAATCGATGGCGCGGTCTTTGGCGACAGCAATTGTAAATCCTAAAGGTTGCAAACTTGCTTGCGATACCCAAGAGGCTAACATGGCACTTGACACATCACCTTTTTTGGTGGTGACAATGTACAGTCCGCTGCTAATCCGTCCCAACGCTTTTTCCATGTTCACATCAAGAGACTTGATCTGCTTGATGTTGCGTTCGCGCACTAGCAATTGTCCTAAGTCTGTACCCGCTTCTTGGCACAACTGAAATGTACTGGCGGTAGGAGCTTCTTTAATCCGAATCGCTGGAAAGGCTTCTTTGACACCCAAATCGATGAATTTTCTGCGAATTGTATCGACGGGTTCATCATCTCCGCCGTAACATTCAAATAGCCCCACCAGTTGCTTGTCTTTGGCAACTGATAACAGGGAACTGATACCAGCTTGAGCAGCTACGGCAGTACTGGGAGGCATCCCAATAATCAGGCCAGCTGCTCTACCTGCGAGTTCTTGAATTTCTTGCAGTCCAGCGGTGCTGAGATCGATAACTTCTATCGCAACTCCAGTTTTCTGGATGCCTTCTGCGATCGCCATACCCAGTTGATCGCTATGCCCATATTCGGAAACATAGAACAAGCCGACGGTGGTTTCTGCTTTAGCTTGTCTTTGACTCCAACTTTCGTAACACCCGGTCAGCACATCTAGATGATGATGCAACAAAGGCCCGTGACCATTGGCGATAATGTTAATCTTGCCAAGTTCACTCATTCTCTTCATGGCATTCAATAGAGAACGAGCATTAGGCCCCATCAGACAGTCATAGTAAAATCTAAAGTCAGCTTCGATCGCCTCTAAGTCTTCATCAAAGGTGCGATCATCACAGAAGTGCATCCCAAAAGCATCGCAGGTGAAGAGAGTTTGGGTTTTGCGGTCGTAGCTGAAGATGGTGTCAGGCCAGTGCAGGTTAGGCGCACTCACGAATTCAATTTCGTGTCCTTTGCCAATATCGATGCGATCGCCACTTTTTACAATCCGCTTAGAAAAGGGATCGTGTACCAAACCTTCCAAAAACTGGAGCGCAATTTTGGAAGCCAATACAGTCGCTCTAGGAGCTAACTGAAGGACATCTTCCACTAAGCCGCTATGGTCTGGCTCTGTGTGGCTGACAATAATGTAATCAATAGTCTTGGGGTTGACAATGCTTTTAAGTGTATCTAAATACAGCTGACGAAACTTCTGGTGGGAAGTATCAATCAAAACTGTTTGTTCACCCCTAATTAGATATGAATTGTAAGTCGTACCGTTTTGCAGTCCGAATTCGATATCGAAGCGATCGCGATCCCAATCAAGAGAGCGAATCGCCGTTGTGTTAGGGGCAATTTCTACAGTCTGTATAGTTAGCCGATGCTGAACATTTTCTGCGATCGCTACCATTATTCGTCTCCGAGCGCAAATAAACAGTATTGTTTCTCTGCCCCCATTGTGCCTATAAATAATTTTTAAAGTTGTAATGAAGATGATATTTCGGAAAAATCAAGTTGTATCAATTATTGCCATTTATTAGCATTATTTTTAACTCCAAAAATCTACTAAAAATTCATTTCGTTAAAAGTATTACGTTGAAAAAATTGATATTTATTAGCATAATTTAAAATCCTCAATTCATCATACACATCTTGTTTCTCTGACAAGATTTTCGTAATAAAAAATATAACTTCTCTATAAAAATTCGATTTTATTTCTGAATTTATTGGCGTGGTGCGCGAAGCACGATAGACAGGGAACACGGGTAATCGATGCATACCGAGTCTTGTTCAACAATCAAAAACTGCGATTATTCTTAACTAATTGATCTGTAATTTTAAGTATATTCACCCCTGCAAAATATTAGGGTGCATCGTTATGGTTGCCATACAGGTTAAACTCTTCATATAAAATTATGACTTCACTGAGATCTACCACAACTTATACCTACGATGCCAATGGTAAACTCATATCTGAGAACATTGACAATGATAGTAATGGCATAGCAGATTCAGTCATAACCTACCGTTATAACCGCATATCCGAAAGCTTTGACGACGATGGTGATGGCATTGCTGACCGTAGCACAATCTATAGCTATGATACCAATGGCAATGTAGCATCCGAAAGCTATGATACCAACGGCGATGGGGTAGCTGATAGTATCAATACTTATATTTATAATGCCAGCAGCAATCTCACATTCATAGCTTATGACAACAATGGTGATGGCAAAGCTGAGTCTATCAGCACTTTAAGTTACGATGTCAACGGTAACAAGTTATCCGAAAGTGTTGACAATAATAACGACGGCACGCCTGATTTTGTTTATAGCTATAGTTATGATGTCAAAGGCAACCTGATATCTGAAAAATACGACAATCATGGCGACGATATAACAGATTCAGTTACTACCTATACTTACGATGCCAATAGCAACCGGACATCTGAAAAATACGACAATAATGGTGACGCTATAATAGATTCAGTTAATACTTATACTTACGATCTTAATAATAATCGGATATCCGAAAGCTTTGATGACGATCGCAACGGCAGTATTGATCGCATCAACGCTTACACTTATGATACCAAGAGTAACAAAACTTCTGAAAGTTTTGATGACAATGGTGATGGCATTATTGATCGCATTAATGCTTACACTTACGATGCTAACGGTTACAAAACATCAGAAAGTTATGACTATGACGGTGATGGTATAGCTAATAATATCAACACTTATACCTATAATGCCAATGGCAATCTCATATCCGAAAGCTATGACAACAATGGGGATGGTATAGCCAATAATATCAACACTTATACCTATAATGCCAATGGCGATCGCATATCCGAAAGCTATGATTACAACGGCGATGGTACAGTTGATACAATCTATACCTACAATTACAACACTGATCGTAATTTAACTTATGTAGGTATTGACTATAATGCTGATGGTAAGGCTGATTATAGCAGCACTTATACATACAATACACAAGAAAAATTAACATCTATAACCATTGATAGCAATGGTGATGGCAAGATTGATAGTGTCACTAACTATATTTATGATGTCAAAGGTAACAAGACATCCGAAAGTTATGACAACAACGGCGATGATAAAGTTGATAGCGTCACTAGCTACACTTATGATGCCAGTGGCAACTTAACATCTGTAACCAATGACAATAATGGTGATGGTCAGGTTGATAAAGTCGTTACCTATACCTACGATGCCAAAGGTAACAAGATATCTGAAAGCTATGATAACAATGGTGATGGTCAAGCTGAGAGAATCACTAATTATACTTTTGATGCCTATAGTAATCTGACATCCATCAGCTATGATTACGACGGCAATGGCGAGGCTGAAAATATTACCAAATATAGCTACGGACGTATTAGCGCCAGCTATAGTGATGCTGGGGTTACAACTTACATTTACAATGGCAGTGGTCAGTTGATATCTGAGCGAATTGATCAAAATAATGATGGCAGCATAGATGCGATCGCAGATTACAGCTACAATCCTGATGGTCAGTTAACAACCAAAAATTTTGATAAGAATAATGACAGTATTGTTGATGAAGTTACCATCTACAGCTACAACACTAACGGTAAGCTGACATCCGAACAAATTGACCAAAATAATGACGGCATTATAGATGCGATCGCAAATTATAGCTATGATTCTGATGGAAAGTTAACAACCAAAAACTTTGACAAAAATAACGACAGTATCGTTGATGAAATCACCACATACATTTACGATGCTAGCGATCGCCTCATATCTGAATACATCGACAATAATAATGATGGAGTCAATGATACTCTCGTCAGCTACATCTATGGTGACAAAGGTCAACTCATATCTAAATCTATAAATGATGATTTATTACAAGGCTTAACTCTCTACGGTGGAGAAGGAAACGACAAACTCATTGGTGGTGCTGGTAATGACAAACTCTATGGTCATAATGGTAATGACACTCTAATTGGTGGTGCTGGCGCTGATATCTTGGTCGGTGGTCGTGGCGGTGGTCATGATAAATTTGTTTTTCAACATCTCACGGATTCCTTACTGTCCAATTTTGATGTGATTAGTGATTTCAATATTTGTTTAGATAAGATTGATGGGCCAAAAGCAGTTTCAGCTACTAAAGTTGCTAATCTCGGCAAAATCCACGCCTTAACTGAGTCTGAAATTCAAAACTTATTAAATAAATCTACTTTTGCTGCGAATAGGGCGGCGACGTTCAGCTTAGGTACGGGTAATGAGCAACGCACATTCTTGGCTTTAAATGATGCTGCCAAAGGATTTTCAGCCACCACAGATGCCATGATTGAAATTACTGGATTTAGTGGAAACTTAACTTCGCTGTCAATCTTTTAACATAAAACACAATACAGTACAGTTTAGTTAAGCTTAAAAACTAAAACTGGTGTAGGTTGGAGAACCACTTCGCTTTCTTCTGTTGAGCGAAGTGGCGGTTACTGATGGAGACAACAATATTGTTAGCTCGCAACTTAAAAATAATATCTGGTGGTCAGACAGGAGCAGACCGCGCAGCTCTTGATTGGGCTATGGCTCATCAAGTTGACCACGGAGGTTGGTGTCCCAAAGGACGTAAAGCAGAAGATGGTATTCTTAATGTACGTTATGACCTAACTGAAACACCATCTTCTGAATATTCTCAGCGGACTGAATGGAATGTCCGTGACTCTGATGGAACTGTTATATTTTCGATTTCTCCAACAATTTTTGCAGGCACTTTATTGACTGTTGAATTAGCTAAAAAATATGAAAAACCATATATACATATATGTAAAAAGTTAACTGATATAAATTCTGTCAGTCAATTTCAATTATTTATTTCAAACTTTGGAATAGTAAACCTTAATGTTGCTGGGCCAAGAGCTTCAAATGAGCCAGAAGTTTATCAGTTTGTGAGAGAAGTTCTTGACCGTGCTTTTTTACCTTAGATAATATAGTTATAAATTTTGGCATGGCGATTGTCATTGGTTTTAGGCAACAGCTGCGAGACTAAAATCTGGCTTTCTTAATTAACGTGAGTTCGACGGTTAGAAAAAGCCAAAAAAGCTTGCTCTGTATGTATTTGGGCAACTGGGCATCACAAAGGCGCTCGCTACCATTGATGGAGAATCGGTAAAAAAGTCACAAAAAAAGCTGAGACTAAGAATATCTAACAAAAATAAGTGTCTCAGCTGTCTTGGAAAGTTCTGATCGGAGGAAGCCTCCGCTCAGACTTTCCGCTATGTCTACCATTGTATCTCGGCTCGATATCACACAAATTTTCTGCGACGTAGATGATTTCTGTAAGCAATGGCATCATCTCTGGCAACAAGTACCACAATTACCATCGACAACAGGAGAACGGCGCAGCAAGTCAAGAATGCATTTATCAGAAATCATGACAATAGTCATTGCATTTCATGGCAGTGGATATGAGACTTTCAAGGAATTCTATACCCTGCACGTGCTGACAGGTTGGCATGAAGCATTCCCCAACTTGGTTAGTTACACTCGGTTTGTAGAACTGATGCCCTGGTGCTGAATGTTGTTATGTTGCTTTTTACATACACGTACAGGAGAAATTACTGGGATTAGCTTTATCGATTCTACACCGATAAATGTTTGTCACAACTGTCGGGCACATTCTCACAGGGTATTTAAAGGATTAGTGAAATGGGGCAAAAATTCTGTGGGCTGGCACTTTGGATTCAAACTTCATTTAATTATTAATGATTCTGGAGAATTACTAGCATTTTCACTAACTCCAGCCAACGTAGATGACCGAAAACCAGTCCCAGATATGACTAAGGACTTAATTGGCAAATTGTTTGGTGATAGAGGCTATATCTCTCAAAAATTATTTGAACAGTTATATGAGCGAGGGTTAGAAAATGAAAAATCGTTTGGTAAAACTGATTGATAAGATACTGTTACGTAAACGTGCTGTGATTGAGTCAGTCAATGACCATCTAAAAAATATATGTCAAATCGAACACTCTCGTCATCGCAGTCCGTTTAACTTTTTAGTTAATTTGATGGCTGGTTTAGCTGCTTATACTTATTTGCCTAAAAAACCTTCGATTGATATTTATCCAAAAGATTTACCTGCGCTACCTCCTACCATTTTTTAGCTCTGCCGAACTCACGTTTAATTACGAATTACGAATTACTATAAAACAAAGTCCACTTACATCTAAAAATGTCAAGTGGACTTGTTAACTATCTTTTAGTGGATCCGAGCAGAGTCGAACTGCTGTCCAAATTGGGTATTGACCCCCCGCTCATTCACAGGTTTAGCCTATCTGACCCTCAAGGCGGGAATCGTTCATTATCCCGAACGTAGGATGCTCTGATTTAATCTTAGCTAACAAGCCAACCAGAGAACGCTTGTTAGAGCATCCGTTGGGGGTTGGTCTCTAATCCTTAACGGAGTCAAACTAGAGACGCTCGAACCTGTAAGAGGTGTTTTAGGCAGCTACTAGAGCTTCCCGACGAGCAAATTTAACGATGTTATTCGCATTTACTTTTTTTTTGAGCCTTTGATTTGCGAGAGGAGACTCACTCTCGACCTGAATCACAGAGTAGCGTTCGCCAACCTGTCGAAACCGTTACGGACCCATGTACTTCAATACTTCAATTATAATACGTCGTTTTTCAAATGTGTTATTAAAATAGAAAATTTGAGACTTATAATTTTATATTGGCGTTTTCTGCTTTATGCCAGTACTGCTGAGAAACACAAGGTATCTTTGTAGGAAGTTGGCTGTAACCCATCGGTATAGTTGGCGCAGAGAGTGATGTCTTTATAGCCATTTTCCTGCAAACACATTATAAATTCATCGCGCCCAAACCAATGAAGGGGCAAATCTTGTAACTCTGTGGCGACGAGTTTACTGTGCTTCCATTTCTCGTAGCGAATCACTGTTGTATTGAGTTGATTGAGCCAGTCTATACGAGATGTAGATTGCAAAAGGATGATTGAACCATCGGGACAAGTAATCGGTGAGCGCAACCAAATTCTGATTCAACCAGAAGAAATTATCCATTTATCAGGTATTAGTTGGCATACCTATGAGAGTTTACTAAATGAACTAAGTATTAATCGTCGTCTTTGCTTAACTTATTATCGGGGTAATTTAGAAATTATGGTTCCTTCACTGGAACACGAACGTTATAAAGAAATTACTGGCAGATTTGTCGAAACTTTAGCTGAAGAACTAGAATTAGAAATCGAGCCGCTTGGTTCTACTACTTTCAAACAATTAGAACTAACTGGCGTAGAACCAGATAAATGTTTTTACATCCAAAATGTTAATTCTATTCAAGGTAAAACTAGAATTGATTTACAAGAAGACCCTCCACCCGATTTAATTGTAGAGATTGATATTACTAGCAGTTCAAAGGATCGTTTTGCGATTTATGCAGAAATGGGTGTCCCAGAAATTTGGCGATATGATGGTAAATTATTTACTATAAATATTTTAGAACATAGTAAATATATAGTCGTTAACGAAAGTTTAGCTTTTCCAAATCTGCCTTTAACAGAAATTTCAAATTTCTTGAAAAACGCTGGTAGTAAAAAATATTTTGAATTAGTTAGAGAATTTAGAGACTGGGTAAGAAATAAAATTGTTAGTAATGGATAATTGGTAATCATAACTTATTGATGAAAAGTAACCGAATACATCGTATACCTATTAAAAATCATTGTGTGCGCTAATCACCAATTACCCATTACCAATTTAAGTCAACGCTTCAGCACCACCTACAACCTCAAGAAGTTCTTGGGTAATTGCAGCTTGGCGAGCTTTATTGTAAGAAAGAGTGAGGGTGTTAATCAGTTCCCCAGCATTATCACTAGCATTGCTCATGGCTGTCATCCGCGCCGCTAGTTCACTCGCAGCTGATTCTTGTAATGCCCGTAGGAGTTGGTTACTCAAATATAGGGGTAACAGAGAATCGAGAATCTGCACTGGATCTTGCTCGAAAATCATGTCGCGGGGTAAAGGCCGGACTTGGTTAGTTACTTTCTGCCGTTCCACCTCAAATTGACCACCACGGGTTGTGAGGCGGAAGATTTCGTCATCTGCGGCTTCTAATCCTTGAGGATCGAGGGGAAGCAGAGTTTGTACCACAGGACGGGAGCTAACCAAGGAAACGAATCTGGTATAAACTAACTCGATGCGGTCTACTTTTTCCGATAGGAATAAAGAAAGTAGTTGGTCAGCAATCTGAGTAGCTTCGGCTGCGGTGGGAATTTGCTCTAAGCCGCTGTAGGTGGCATCAATAGGCTGATCGCGGCGTTGAAAGTATTGTGTAGCTTTCCGCCCGACAATCACAAACGTATAATCTACACCTTCTGCCTGGAGTTCTTTGGCGCGGTTTTCGGCACGACGGATAACGTTATTGTTGTAACCGCCACATAAGCCCCGATCGCCAGAAACAACCAACAGCCCTACGGATTTAACTTGGCGTTTTTTTAACAGTGGTAGGTTGGCTTCTTCAAACCGCAGACGAGTTTGCAAACCATATAATACTTGTGCCAAGCGATCGGCAAAGGGGCGGGTTGATAGAACTTGTTCTTGGGCCCGACGCACTCTAGCCGCAGCTACTAAGCGCATCGCTTCTGTGATTTTTTTAGTGTTTTTGACCGACTGAATGCGATCGCGTATTGCTTTAAGATTGGGCATATTCTTTATGGATTGTCAGTTGTGAGCCAGTGCGCCCTTGCGGTTCCCCGACTTAAAGCAACTGGCGTTAGCGTAGCGGTAGCGACGTTAGGAGCGTCACCCGTAGGGTCAGTTGTCAGTTGTCTATTACTACTGACCACTGACCACTGAACTAATGACTAAATTACGCTGTTGCTTTGAAGGTCTTCTTGTATTCGGTGAGCGCTTCTTTCAAGGCTGTTTCTTCTTCGTCACCTAGTACTTTCTTAGTTTGTACTGATTCGGTGTACTGAGGTTTGCCAGTCTTTAAGTACTCCCGCAGACCTTTGGTGAAATTGGTTACTTGGTTTACAGGGATATCATCCAAATAACCGTTAATACCAGCGTAGAGAATTGCCACTTGCTCATATACCGAGAGTGGAGCATTTTGTGGTTGTTTGAGCAGTTCCCGTAACCGTTGTCCCCGTGCCAACTGGTCTTGGGTAGCTTTATCCAAGTCAGAGGCAAATTGAGCGAAGGCTTGGAGGTCGTCAAATTGTGCTAGTTCCAACTTAATCTTACCGGCAACTTTCTTCATTGCCTTGGTTTGAGCCGCAGAACCTACGCGGGATACAGAAATACCGGGGTTCACTGCGGGACGGATACCAGCGTTAAATAAGTCAGAAGATAGGAAAATTTGACCGTCGGTGATCGAAATTACGTTTGTGGGGATGTAGGCGGAAACGTCACCTGCTTGGGTTTCGATGATTGGCAGGGCAGTCATGCTACCTTTACCCAATTCGTCGCTTAATTTAGCTGCTCTTTCTAACAAGCGAGAGTGGATGTAGAATACGTCTCCGGGGTAAGCTTCCCGTCCTGGTGGACGACGCAGCAGCAAGGACATTTGGCGATAAGCTTGGGCTTGCTTGGAAAGGTCATCGTAAATCACCAAGGTTGCTTTGCCTTTGTACATGAAGTACTCGGCAAGAGTTGCCCCAGTGTAAGGAGCGAGGTATTGTAGGGTTGCTGGTTCACTGGCACTGGCAGCGACAACAATGGTGTAGTCCATTGCGCCTTTTTCTTGTAGGGTTTGCACTACGTTAGCAACGGTGGAAGCCTTTTGACCAACGGCAACGTAGACACAGACTACATCTTCTGATTTTTGGTTGATGATTGTGTCAATAGCGATCGCGGTTTTTCCGGTTTGGCGATCGCCAATAATCAACTCCCGTTGACCACGACCGATGGGAATCATGGAGTCAATAGCTGTGATACCCGTTTGCATGGGTTCGTGTACAGACCGACGAGCGATGATACCTGGTGCTGGAGATTCAATCAAACGGCTTTCAGTAGTTTTGATGTCTCCCTTACCATCGATGGGACGACCCAAAGCATCGACAACCCGTCCAATCAAGGCTTCCCCTACTGGTACTTGGGCAATTCTACCAGTGGCGGTTACGGAGCTACCTTCTTGAATTTCTAGACCTTCACCCATTAACACTGCGCCCACGTTGTCTTCTTCTAAGTTCTGGGCGATGCCTACTGTGCCGTCTTCAAACTCTAACAGTTCCCCAGCCATAGCCTTTTCTAGACCATAAATCCGGGCAATACCGTCACCGACTTGCAGAACGGTGCCAACGTTAGCAACTTTGACTTCTTGGTCGTATTGCTCGATTTGCTGTTGAATGATGTTACTGATTTCGTCAGGTCTAATTGAAATGCTCATGTGTCTATTTTTTTGCTTTCGAGACGGAAGGGTGCAAGAGTTAATAGTTAAGAGTTAATAGTTAAGAGTTAAAAAAGCAAAAATTAAAAGTTCAAGTAAATTACTTTATTTCTAACTCCTAACTTCTAACCCCTAACTTCTTCTCGATTTTCTAGCTGCTTAAACGCAAAGAAAGGCGGCGTAATTGACCCCGCAAACTGGCATCAATTACCTGCGAACCTACTTTGATGATCACGCCACCAATCAACTCGCGGTCTACCTTGGTTTCTAGTTCTACCTGGCGAGCATTGGTGATCGCAATTACTTTCTGTTGAATTGCCTGTTGCTGCTCTTGTGACAAAGGAACAGCAGATGTAACTTCCGCTAACACGGTTTTATTTAACTGCCGCAATAACGCTAGATATTGCTGTAAAATCGGTTCTAAGAACGAAATGCGTCGTTTGTCTACCAACAGCAGCAAAAAATTACGTAAGTAGGCGTTAGCGCTTTCACCCATTATTTGGCTGATAACTCCTTTTTTGTTCTCAGGCTGAACAAAAGGGTTATCAATGAAGTTTTGCAGCTGTTCAGAATTTTGTAATAAATTCAGTAAAGAGCGTGCATCTTCGCCAAACTCTTCTGTCAGGTTTTTTGATTGCGCTATTGACATCAACGCCTGTGCATAAGGTTGGGCAACTTCAACGGTTTCTACATTACTTTTCATCAGCTTACTTCCACCTGCGCGATACTGCGGTCAATTATTGATTGTTGAACATCATCAGCAATCCCAGCCCGCAATTGTGATTCGACTTTTTGCAGTGCCATCGCCGCTACCCGCTGCCGCAACTCCGCAAATGCTCGGTCTCTTTCGGTGTTTAAGTCAGCTGCTGCTGTTTGTTTCAAACGTTCTACATCTTGGGCTGCCCGCGCCAACATAGCTTCTTTAGAAGCTTGGGCGTTTTCTTGTGCAGCTTTACGGATGCGTTGCGCCTCAGCCTGAGACTGGGTTAATTGCTCTTGTGCTTGGGAAAGGGCAGCTTGCGCCTCTTTTAAGCGCCCTTCCGCTTCTTGAATTGCAGTTGCAATATTGGAACGTCGCTCGTTCAAGATATTGCTTAAAACTTTACGTCCGAAGTAGAATAGTATGCCAACCAGAATCGCCAGGTTAACGAGATTGGTTTCAAACAAGTCTAAATTAAGACCGAAACCACCTTCTGCTGCGCCTTCTGCCAGTTCAGAGTGAACAGCGTTCGCTTCTGCGGCAAGTAATAAGAATGTGCCCATGATACTCATCTACAAGTGCGCTGCTCGCTTGCTAATACATTGTATTTTCCCAAGGGGAAATTATGGTGTCTTTTCCCGAAGGGAAAAAAGTGCCTTTTTTTGACACTTAATTAAGCGCTCTGGGACTAATGCCCAGTTGCGCGTATGCTTTCAAAGAACCAGTCTTGTTAGCTGAATCTAAACTAGACTTGGCCCCAATAATTTTTCTAGAATTTGCCGACTTAGAGCATCAACTCGTTGCTCTAAAGAGCGCATAGCTTCCTGCTTTTGTTGCTCTATTTCAACAGCAGCCTGTTCTCGTTGAGCTTGAGCTTCTTTTTGCGCCTCAGCGATTTTCTGGGCAGTAATTTCCTTAGCTTCGGTCTGAGCTGCTTCTATAGTAGCTTGCGACTGTCTACGAGCTTCTGCTAGTTGCTGCTCATATTCTTGAGCTAAACGCTCAGCCTTCGCCAAACGTTCTCGTGCCTCAAGGGTATTTGTTCGGATATAATTATCGCGATCGTCAAGTACCTTGGTCAGTGGCTTATAGAAAATTACATTCAACAAAGCTGCCAACAGCAGGAACTGCAATGCCATGAAGGGCAAGGTAGCATCGAAATCAAACATTTCTCTCCTCTTTGGCTGGAGTAGCAGTTTTCATGGCTAGCAACATCATCCAACCTTTCGTATTTTAGAGACCCATAGCCAACAAGGGTCAAGCAACATTACAAGAATAAATACCCAAAATATTTTGATTGTAGAGGCGTGATGATTCACGTCTCTACGTTAACAAAAACTTTCAGGTATTACGCGAAGGGGTTAGCAAACAGTAACACCAGGGCAATCACTAGACCATAGATAGTCAGGGATTCCATGAAAGCCAAGGTTAAGAGCAAAGTACCCCGAATTTTACCTTCTGCTTCGGGTTGACGAGCAATACCTTCTACTGCTTGACCTGCGGCATTTCCTTGACCAATACCAGGGCCAATTGCAGCTAGACCAATTGCTAGAGCAGCAGCCAGAACTGAAGCAGCAGAAACTAATGGATCCATGTTGATTTTCCTTGCTTTGATTACAGAACTTACAAAAGTACGTTAACTAGTAAAGACGTGTTTTTCACGCTGCACCGAGTTCTTTGTTTTGAGCCAAGATGCTCGTTGGAACTGTGCTATCTACTGAGGAACTCTAATGCTCCTCATGCTCTTCTCCACCGTGTCCCTCCATTGCCTCATGAATATAAGCTCCGGCTAGGGTTGCAAAAACCAAGGCTTGAATGGCACTGGTAAACAAACCCAAAGCCATTACAGGCAGAGGTATAAATAGAGGAACAAGTAGAACCAGCACCGCTACTACCAATTCATCCGCTAATATATTGCCAAATAAACGAAAGCTTAGGGAGAGGGGCTTGGTAAAATCTTCTAGAATAGCGATCGGCAAGAGAACGGGTGTTGGCTCTATATATTTCTTGAAGTAGCCTAAACCACGTTTGCTAAAACCTGCGTAAAAGTACGCTAAAGAGGTTAGCAATGCCAATGCTACGGTCGTATTGATGTCATTAGTGGGAGCCGCTAATTCACCCGATGGCAGCTTTATCAGCTTCCAGGGAATGAGCGCACCCGACCAATTCGATACGAAAATAAACAAGAACAGTGTGCCAATAAATGGCACCCAGGGACGGTATTCTTTCTCACCCAGTTGGTTTTTTGCCAAATCCCGAATAAATTCTAGGGCATATTCCATTAAATTTTGGATGCCGCTGGGAATTCTTTGTATGTTGCGAGTTGCAGCTAGTGAAGCTACTACTAGAATGCTAATCACAAACCACGAGGTGAGAAAAACCTGCCCATGAATTTTAAGATTGCCCAACTGCCAGTAGAAATGTTGACCTACTTCTAATTCGGCGAGGGGAAAAGAATTAAAGGCGTTTAAGACACTAAGCATTTGCATTCTTCAAGCATTTTCCCCAACTAGCGAGGATGGGAGTATTGTCTTTAGTGAGCCTGACTTGTTACGAATCAGGAATGAACGCAATTTGCAACATGTAGACGAGGAGTGTGGCTTTGTAAGTTAGAAATCCCAAGAATATGGGCAAAATCTGTAACTCATGCCATCGAGATGCTAATATAATCAACCCAATAAGCAGAGCAAAACGATTTTTGCTCAGACGGTTTTTCTCATTACTGAGTCGCTCAACGTCTTTAGCCAGCATTCTTAAGTAAACCACACCTGCACACGCCCCAATCAAATAATTCAGGGCAATGTTTAGAGAGTAATAAATCCACACAGAGATAAAAATAATCCCCGTTAAGACAAGTGTGATTTTCAGCAACTTTTGGTAGAGTTGATAAAACTCTTCCATAGAGTTTGCTGGTTCTGTATTTTCAGAGCCAGATTGATCATCTTGTCTTGTTGTCGGCGTGGAAGCAGAAATTGATTCGTCTGACAAGCTCACGGGACTTGAAACCAGTACAGCTAACTATAATGACTGCACATTCAGTCAGCTGAATCATATCACGATCCGGTAACAATACTTTAGAAAAAAACAATTAACTTCTTGCCAATGTTGAGACACCAAAGAAAGCTGGCGCTCTCAGAAGTGAGAGAGCGATTGAGGGGATGAATTAGATAAAAATAAATAATTTTCAGTAAATCAATACCCTCTAAGGTTGTTGTATAATCAGCCTCTTGGTGTTTTGGTAAAGTCGGCGCTAAAAAGATTAGCTGGTGCTTGAGGAGTATTTACACCATGACTGAATTCTCTAATACTCCAACTTGTAGTGTATGTAATACCAAAGTTCAAGAGCGATCGCTGATTACTCTCTTAATCTACATTAGATTTCTCTCAAGTTGCTATAGGCGATCGCCAATGATAATAAATCAGCAATTCAAAACTGTAAAAAATTAAACGTGTAATGGTTGAAAAATTACATTAATTAAAGTAGTAGGAAGACACCAATCCCGCAAGTCAATAAAAGTGTGTCAATAGCACCAACAGAAATAATTTTAAAGCCAGCGATCGCAACACTTCAATTAAGCGGGTGTCAACATTAACAGCTGTTGCTTGCACAGTGATCGCACTTCATTTAATCCCAATTGGACATCTGCCAATATTTCTGCCACTGTTAATTTACCATTACACGTTTGCAGAAACTCAAACTCCTCTGGCGATAATTTGACAATTTGGTAATCGTGGTTAAAAATGCATTGGCTGGGCCATCCATCCATACAAGGATTCAGTTCGGGAATTGCCATTAGTAAAACCTGATCGGCTGACCAGTCGGTTTGTAGTAGGGGAGGACGACCTAAGAAAAATTCGTAATGGGTGACTTCTGGATCTAGTAATTCTATCAAGCGATAACGTTGGCGATCGCTCAAATTTTGTGCCCGTTCTACTAATTCTGGTGCTTTGCTTAACAGTCTTTCCAAATCCCAAAAACCAGGATTGGAAAAGCCAATAAATTCCAAACCTGAAGCATCAATTAATTCAAACAATGTCTCAACGTTATAGTCAATTTCCTGAGGATGAACATACATATCCGCAAAGCATTCATCCCGTTGGTTTTCTAATGACCAACGTTGTTTTTCGTACTTGACAATACGATTGTTTTCTGGTAAGGATGCAAAAATTTGCCGACCAACTTGCACACCATCGCGGTAGTCGCCTTTTTTGTCACCTTGGAGAAGGGCGATCGCTTTTTGCATGAGTTGAATTTCCCAGCGCCCCAACTCTCCATAGACGAAAATATGCATCAAGCCACCTGGGGCTAACTTCTTCGCCAAGGCTTGAATACCACGAACTGGATCGGGGGTATGGTGCAAAACACCAACACAGTTAATTAAATCAAACTCACCCGGTAGCTGTTCTACGTCAAACAAACTGAGGTGATGAAACTCAACGCGATCGGCTCCAGAACGCTGACAACGCTCTTTTGCTACTGCTAAAGCACCAGCGCTGAGGTCAATCCCCACAACAGTAGCTTGAGGATTGAGGTGTACCAAATATTCTGTACCCACCCCGGTACCACAGCCAGCATCTAAAATGCGGATGTCTTGCTTTTGGGGTTTTTGACCAGTGCAAAAACTATGGGCGGCTAGCCAATTCCAGCGCCAATTGTAGCCTGGAGGTGGTTCATCTAGTAGGGGGTCTGGCGGAAAGGGATAGGTGTTGTAGAGTTTGGCAACAGCAGCACTAACAGTTTGGGAATCGGACATGATGAGGAAGAACGCAGCATTTCTGAGTTTAGCGGATAGTGGATGATTAGGGCAAAGATTACTATTGCTTATTTCCTACTATTTATCCAACAGCAAAGTCAGTAAATTGGCGTTTATAAGGAGCGTAAAATCCTAATACAATATCTTCTTTAGGTACTCCAGCAGCAATTAATTCATTAGCGATACCGACTTCTGTGCCATCTCTCTGTATCCAAATTTTTTCGTCTTTGATATCAACATGAATGATGATTCCATAAATTCTCCGTTGTTCTTTCCAGCCAATATTTAAGACTTGATAATGATGGCGTTCTGCATCAAATAACAATTGAACTTCTGTGCCATTCGCCACATCATTAACTGAATGATTAATTAAAATTTCTTGAATAACTTTAGAGTAATTTATTCCTTCCATAAAACAATGTCCTGACTTAAGGAATTAAATATTAAAAGTTTAATTTGATACTCTTTTAAAGAATCTTAAATAAATTGACGCGAGAAAAAGTCTTGGTATGTATCTTGGCTAATAGCTAGATATAAAATGCGTTCTGGTTCTTCTTTTTTTAATGCTAGCCGATAATTCAAGGTTTGACCTAAAGCGAGATGAAATTCCGTTACTTCCGATGCACCTACAAAGGATTTTATTTCTACGGCTATCTTTTGACCTTGTTTTTGCGCTGCTAATAGTCTTTCTGCTCCTAAATCTACAAAAAATTCAATGTCATCAATTTTCAGATGTAGTGGATCATGGGTAATCATCCAACCATCTTTTTCTAAAGCAGTACGGGTCGCTTGATGGAATATATCTTTAGATGGCATAGGTGTCGTAGAGTTTAGCAATAGCTGCACTAACAGTTTTGAGAACTGACATTTCAGGAGCAATATTGCAGCAATTCTGAGTTTAGCGAATGCTGAACACTTCAGGAAGATAATTGCGATCGCCATCAGCCCATATATTTTAAGCAGAAAAGTTGTTTCAGTAAAAACACTACTGTTTAAGTATTTATTAGCTAATAAGATTTAATTATATTTTTGTATAAAAATTTACTTGTCTAGGAGCATTAAATGGCTGTAGGAATGCCTGAATTCGTTGAAAATCCAGAAAATCGTTGCCCTGTAATTCTGTTGCTTGATACTTCTGGCTCTATGTCAGGTCAACCTATCCATGAGTTAAATCGAGGACTTGCTGCTTTCAAAGAAGATGTACTAAAAGATTCCCAAGCATCGCTGAGTGTGGAAGTGGCCATGATCACATTTGGCCCCATAGTTAAATTGATGCAAGACTTTGTGACGATTGACCAATTTACACCGCCTTTATTGGAAGTAGGTGGTGTTACTCCAATGGGTGTGGCGATTGAGTATGCTTTGGATTTTCTAGAACACCGCAAACAGACTTATAAAGACAACGGTGTTCTCTATTATCGCCCTTGGGTATTTTTGATTACAGACGGAGCGCCATCAGATTCTTGGGAGTCAGCCGCGCAAAGATTGAGAGAAGCAGAAGCACAACGCCGACTGTTATTTTTTGCGGTTGGTGTACAGGGTGCTGATACGAATATCCTCAGACAAATTTCTCCGCCTGAACGTCCACCAGTTACGCTAAATGGCTTAGATTTTCGTGAGTTGTTTGCCTGGCTTTCTACTTCGATGAAACGGGTTTCTAACAGTCAAGCCAACTCAATCCCAATTTCGGCAATCAAAAACTTTTAAAGTTATATCTTTTTTGATGGCCGTATTGTACTGTGTCATACCCGCCGGTGTTGTTCCATTATGTCTTGCTGCTCTTGTTTTTGGTAGGTTTGATTTGTTTTTGGCAGGGATTATGGGGATTGGCTATTGTTGTTTTTACCTATGGTTTTACTTCAAATGGCTCTAAAATCAAGCCCCGTTCAACAATATATGCACTGACCAATATGATTGCTGGATGGGAATCGTAATTGGGATTATTATCTTTAATCTGATACGAACCTTTGAGGACTTTACCATCTAAGCTAATGGTTTCTCCACTAGCTAGTTGTACGTCAAAGAACTTGGCAAGACATTCGGAATATTGCTGGTAGTCAATGTGTAATAACCTTCACAGTTTGGTAAACCTAGCAATGTAGCTTTAACTGTGCCATCTGATTGATTTTCAATCAGCACGTCATAAGTTGATTTAGGTGCTGTTTTACAAGGATAAGTTTTCACGGTTAAATTCATGATATTTTTATCCTTCAGTTTTAATTTTTATTATTGATTATAACTTTGCAGCAAAATAATTAATCAAAAGTCGCATTCATGAATTTGGCAATATTTTGCATTATTGATAAATTCTTGCAAATTCTTCAAGGGAATTATTTGTAATGCTGACCCACCTTGTACCTCAGCAGTAATGTAAGCAAACTTTTGCCCGCGATAAAACTGGTCGCGACCAACTTTGCTGATATAGCGAGACTTTTGGAAGTCATTGGCAATATTAGAATTATAAATATTTTGTAATAATTTGACTGCTTTGGCATTTTTTGTGGTGAATTTCATGCTTGAGTCACCACTAACCGTTATTCCTTCTTTAGTCACTGTCCCATTTTGAGAAGTGACATCAGCATAAAAATATAATTTTCCCTTTGTACCCTCATAGCCGTGGGCTTCGCTGTTATATCTCAGAGTTGGTAGTAGAGGTCTGGTCTTTGCCCACTTAACAACGGTGCTAATGTTTTGCCCTGGAAGCGCATTTGCAGGAGTGGCAGCTAGAATAACTGCGATCGCAGATAAAGTGGTATTGAATAAATAGTTAAATTTATAACTTTTATGCATCGTATTTTCCGGTTAGAGAATGCTGAAAGTTAATGCTTAAACCACCGCTGATTGAGAAGTATTCCCAGGTGTCGTTACCTAGAATTATTTTATTGTCAGTAGCATAAACAACTTAACCTTGACTAATGACTACTGTCCACTAAACATTGCTGAAGGCAATTTTGTTTCAACTAAGATTTTGTAACTATTGTAACTATTGTAATAATCGTAGGGTGGACACTGTTACAAACATGAAAATGGAAGTTTTCGGCATCAGTAGACCATGCTTACCCTGTTACTTAGTTACAAAACTTAGATTTTGTCTCAGCCAAACAAGAGTATGTACTCTTAAGACTAGATGCATCTAAGCTACAGGTTCTACACACTTCTTAATAAACCAGCCTTGAGAACGCAAAACGTTCTAATCTAAAAGCTAACTGGGTTAATTTACTGGCAGTTTTGCAGGCAGTACTCTCAAGCTCATAAAGCATAGACACACCAATGTGTCAAGCCTCAAAGCAACCCAGACTTAACACATAAATAATTATGATGGGAGTTTTACAAATCCGATGAGTGTTAAGGCGAGTGGAGGAAGCTCTGTTGCGCGTCCGCAACTATATCAAACCCTAGCTGTGGCAACGATTTCCCAAGCGGAGCAACAAGACCGTTTTTTGGGGAACGGTGAACTAAATGAATTGGCAAGCTATTTTGCCTCTGGTGCAAAGCGTCTAGAAATTGCCCAGACCCTCACAGAAAATTCCGAGATTATCGTGTCGAGGGCTGCTAACCGGATATTTGTCGGTGGTTCGCCAATGGCTTTTTTAGAAAAGCCTCAAGAAGCAGAATTGGCCATGGCCAGTGCTGGTGGCGGCGGGATGAATGTTCAAGAAGGAATGAAACTGGGAACCGTAACCTACGTTGAAAGCCGTGGTGGGTTCTTAGAAAATTTACGTTCAATCTTTAACTCATCTCCTAGCGGCCCGACACCTCCAGGCTTTAGACCAATTAATGTTGCCCGCTATGGCCCAAGTAACATGGCCAAGAGCTTACGGGATTTATCCTGGTTCTTGCGCTATGCAACTTATGCGATCGTTGCTGGGGACTCCAACATCATCGCAGTGAATACAAGAGGTCTGCGGGAAATCATTGAAAATGCTTGCTCTGGCGAAGCAACATTAGTCGCTTTGCAAGAAATTAAAGCAGCTTCACTTTCCTATTTCCGTAAGGATGCTGAGGCTACAGAGATTGTGTCTCAGTACATGGATGTGTTGCTGACCGAATTTCAAGCAGCTACACCTTCAAACAAACTACGCCAACGTCCTTCTAGTGACCAGCAAGGGTTACAACTGCCGCAGATTTACTTTAATGCGTCAGAACGGCGGCAGAAGTTTGTCATGAAGACTGGATTATCAACCAGCGAAAAAAATGAGGTCATCAAAGCAGCATATCGGCAAATATTTGAGCGCGATATTACCCGTGCTTATAGCTTATCGATATCTGACCTAGAATCCAAAGTGAAAAACGGCGACATCTCAATGAAAGAGTTTGTCCGTCGTCTAGCAAAATCTCCTCTTTACCAAAAACAGTTTTACCAGCCTTTTATTAACAGCCGAGTTATCGAATTAGCTTTCCGTCACATTTTGGGACGGGGGCCAAGTAGCCGAGAAGAAGTGCAAAAATACTTCTCGATTATTTCCAATGGTGGTCTGGCAGCCTTAGTCGATGCTTTGGTAAATTCTGACGAATACGCCGATTACTTTGGTGAAGAGACAGTCCCGTATCTCCGGGGTTTGGGTCAAGAAGCCCAAGAATGTCGCAATTGGGGCCCGCAGCAAGACCTGTTTAACTACAGTGCGCCTTTCCGTAAAATACCTCAGTTTATCACCACCTTTGCTGCTTACGAACAGCCACTCCCAGACCAACATCCCTATGGTTCTGGTAATGACCCCTTGGAAATTCAGTTTGGGGCAATTTTCCCGAAAGAAACCCGCAACCCCAGCAGCAATCCAGCTCCTTTTGGCAAGGATACCAAGCGTATCTTGATTCACCAAGGGCCGGGAATTAATAACCAAAATAGCAATCCCAAAGCACGGGGAGAGTTTCCTGGTTCTCTGGGACCAAAGGTGTTCCGGCTAGATCAACTTCCTGGCACTAGAGGTAAGAAGTCCCAAGCAGGAACCAATATTAAATTCTCGGAAAGCTCAACACAGGCTGTAATCCGGGCGACTTATTTGCAAGTTTTTGGTCGCGATCTTTACGAAGGTCAGCGCCTGAAAGTGCAAGAAATTAAGCTAGAAAACGGCGAAATTTCTGTGCGGGAGTTTGTTCGGGCTTTAGCTAAATCGGATGTATTCCGTCAGATGTACTGGACATCGCTGTACGTTTGTAAAGCGATCGAGTATATTCACCGCCGCTTGTTAGGTCGTCCCACTTACGGTCGTCAAGAAAGCAACAAGTATTTTGACATTGCCTCCAAGAAGGGCTTCTACGCGGTGGTTGATGCCATCATGGATAGTCTGGAGTACAGTGAGGCATTTGGTGAAGATACAGTTCCTTACGAACGGTATTTAACTCCTGCTGGTGTAGCGATGCGACAGTTGCGGGTTGGTAGTATTCGTGAAGACGTTGCAAATGTTGACAAACAAGAAGCACTACGGTTTGTGGAACTGGGTACAGTTACCCAAACACGAACAGAACCGGATATTCAGTTCCGTATTAACCAAGGTGTTAGTAAGCAGCGGGAACAAACCAAAGTCTTCAAGTTGGTAGCCAATACTAGCGATAAAGTTGCAGTCAAAACTTTGATTAACGCTGCCTATCGCCAAATTTTCGAGCGCGATGTTGCACCTTACATCATCAAAAACGAATTCACGGTACTAGAAAGTAAACTGGGTAACGGTGAAATTACCGTTAAGGAATTTATTGAAGGTTTGGGTAACTCAAATCTCTACCTAAAAGAATTCTACACACCTTATCCCAACACTAAAGTCATTGAGTTGGGAACCAAACACTTTCTAGGACGCGCACCAATTGACCAAGCAGAAATCCGTAAATATAACCAGATTTTGGCAACTCAAGGTATTCGTGCCTTTATTGGTGCCCTGCTGAATAGTGCAGAGTATAGCCAAGTATTTGGTGAAGATACGGTGCCTTATCGACGCTTCCCGACTTTACCTGCGGCTAACTTCCCGAATACAGAAAAGCTGTACAACCAACTGACCAAACAAAATGATGATGTGGTTGTGCCTAGCTTTGAGCCGACGAAGTCCGGCATTAATGGTGCAAATGCACTGACCGCAGATTTGGCAGCAGATGACAATGGGAAATCCTTGTCTCTGGAATTAGGTCGTTCTTACAACAACGATCTCGGACAATCCATGGAAGTGGGTGTAGATACGAGCCGTCGCCAAGCAGCACGCATTTACCGCCTGAGTGTAGGCACTAACGAGTCAGAAATTCAACAGGTACTCAATGCTGCTTACTCTCAGGTGTTGGATGTATTTGGCGGTCAGGCTCCCGATGATTACCGCTGTACTGAACTAGATAAAAAACTGGGCAATGGAGAAATTTCTGTACGGGAGTTTATCCGTGAACTAGCTAGTTCGGAAATATATCGCCAACGCTTCTATACGCCTTATCCCCAAGCCAAAGTGATTGAGTTCCTATTCCGTCACTTGTTAGGACGTACACCAGCCACTCAAGGCGAAATTAGCCAGTACAGTGAAATGTTGTCCGATCGCGGTTTACGAGATGTTGTAGAAGCAATCGTCAACAGTTCAGAGTATACCCACTACTTTGGTGCAGATGTGGTGCCTTATCAACGTGTGTCATCTGTTCCTACTGGTAACTACCTTGGTAGTGTACAGGCTGCTGCTGACTAGACTTTCAGTTTAGTTTGATTGTCTGTGTCGTTAACTCGACAGCCAAGCGATCGCTAAATATTACTTAGTCAATAGTCAATAGTTTTTAGGCTATTGACTATTGGCTTTTGACAACCTTCAGATTGCAGTTGTGGTTGTAAATCTGAAAGAGAATATTACAAAGTGTTAAGAGCAGTCATAAATGCTCAACAGAATGCCGGAAAATGTTTTGCGGAAGGTAGCTGAATTTGAAAGCTTGTTTACTTGGATTGACTGAAGCAGGCTGTTAACAAAATAGCCATAGCAGTCATTCAACTGTTATCTCTCAAAAAAGAGAACACAGAGCTACTCTTAGCCAAATTACAGTCGCACCTGTTTAATCAAAAATCTGGTTTCATTAGTTTTGGAGGAATCCATTAATGAGTATCGTCACGAAGTCTATCGTGAATGCTGATGCAGAAGCCCGCTATCTTAGCCCTGGCGAACTGGATCGGATTAAAAGCTTTGTTGCAGGTGGTGAGCGTCGCCTCCGCATCGCTCAAATTTTGACCGAAAATCGCGAACGGATTGTTAAGCAAGCTGGCGACCAACTGTTCCAAAAACGCCCTGATGTTGTCTCTCCTGGTGGCAATGCTTACGGTCAAGAAATGACAGCTACTTGTCTACGTGACCTAGATTATTACCTCCGCTTGATCACCTACGGAATCGTTTCTGGTGATGTTACCCCCATCGAAGAAATTGGTGTTGTGGGTGTTCGCGAAATGTACAAGTCCCTCGGCACTCCCATTGATGCTGTTGCCGGTGGTGTCACCGCTATGAAGAATGTTGCTGCCTCTCTGCTATCTGCTGAAGATGCAGGTGAAGCTGGCACTTACTTCGACTACTTAGTCGGTGCGATGCAGTAGGCTCAAGTTGTTTCCCTGCTGAAACAGAAGTATTGCAATAAGGTTGGAAATAAGGAAATAACAACAATGCAAGACGCAATTACCGCTGTCATTAACTCTTCAGACGTTCAAGGTAAGTATTTAGATTCATCTGCTCTGACAAAGCTGAAAGGCTACTTCGCAACTGGCGAACTGCGCGTGCGTGCTGCTAGCACAATCAGCGCTAACGCAGCTGCGATCGTCAAAGAAGCTGTAGCTAAGTCCCTGTTGTACTCTGATATCACCCGTCCCGGTGGTAACATGTACACCACTCGCCGTTATGCTGCTTGCATCCGCGATTTGGACTACTACTTACGTTATGCTACCTACGCTATGTTAGCTGGTGATCCTTCCATCTTGGATGAGCGCGTGCTAAATGGCTTGAAGGAAACCTACAACTCCTTAGGTGTACCTGTTGGTGCTACCGTACAAGCTATCCAATCAATCAAAGAAGTAACAGCCAGCTTGGTAGGCCCTGATGCCGGTAAAGAAATGGGTGTTTACTTAGACTATATCTCCTCTGGCTTGAGCTAAGAGCTAGTTTGCACTTAAGATATTAGGTGTGAATTTATTAAGGCCTGGAAATCAACTGTGAGTGCTAGACAGTTTTGTCGCTTATCTTATTGAATATTTCAGTGATGAGTGTTAGCGGTCTAGTATTGATACTTGATTTCCAGCCTTGGAGTGGTTAATTCAAAAATTTGCATAAAATATACACTCCCATTTTTTGTTTAGAAATAAAAAAGTTTTCACAATAACCACAGGAGATTTAAGATATGGCGCGGTTGTTTAAAATTACTGCTTGCGTTCCTAGCCAAAGCCGGATTCGCACTCAACGCGAACTGCAAAATACCTACTTCACCAAGCTTGTTCCTTACGATAGCTGGTTCAGTGAACAGCAACGGATTCAAAAAATGGGTGGCAAAATCGTTAAAGTAGAACTAGCAACTGGTAGACAAGGTACTAATGCAGGGTTGCTGTAATTGTTATATATAGACCGAAAATTATTTTAGGGAGTTACAAAGAGGTCAAGACAGGCCTCTTTTTTGTTGTTTACATGTTTCACAGGATACGAATTATATTCTGAGCTTCTGGGAAAATTTGTAATATTTTATTATATAAATTTCGTGTGATAGAGATGACATTTTTAATTGCTGATTAGCTTTCTTGTTATGGTTTTACATGTGCCTTTGGGAGGATTTCAAGGTATTTTGGCTAATAAATAGCTAAAAAAAGCATTTGCTATTTAAAAATGAAGGCTGGCTAAACCTAAAGCGTTGTAACTCCAATTTTTTGGGGATAACATGGAAATAACTTCCTTACCAGCTTCGCGCACCATATTTGGTGTCACTTTTATATGGAAATACAGTTAATTAACATCGGTTTCGGTAACATCGTGTCCGCTAACCGAGTGGTTGCCATCGTTAGTCCAGAGTCTGCCCCGATTAAACGGATTATTACCGAGGCGCGGGATAAAAATCAGCTAGTTGATGCAACTTATGGTCGTCGGACTAGGGCTGTAATTATTACGGATTCCAGCCACGTCATTCTGTCGGCGATTCAACCCGAAACGGTAGCGAATCGCTTTGTGATTTCCCGCGAGCATCATGTTGTAGATAATTGATTAGGGATAAGTCAACAACCCTAGTTTTATTTGCACCACATCCGCAGTACTATGTGAATTAGACTAGTTTTCTGTCACTCGCGCTACAAATTCGTTAGTCAAAATTTAACTCTGGCAACGAATCTACAGGCTAATGAATAATATTTATTGATTAATTCACAGGTTGAACGGATGATGCAAGTTTTACCCATCCAGAGTTGTGCTAATACCAAAAAAGACCAGTCTCCAGGCAGGTTGATTGTTTTAACTGGGCCTAGTGGGGTCGGTAAAGGCACTTTAATGCGATCGCTGTTGCAGCGTCATCCCCAATTGTATTATTCGGTATCCGTAACGACTCGTTCTCCCCGTCCAGGAGAAATCAACGGCAAAAGTTATTACTTTATCAGTCGCAGCAAGTTTGAGCAATTAATTGCTGAAGGGGAATTCTTAGAATGGGCGGAATTTGCTGGTAACTATTACGGTACTCCCCGTGAAACTTTACTTAACCAAGTTCAATCTGGCAAATTAGTAGTGCTAGAAATTGAACTAGAAGGGGCAAGACAAATTCGTACTTCTTTCCCCAACGCCCTCAGCATTTTTATTCTGCCACCTTCCTTTGATGAGTTAGAAAAACGGATACGCGGTCGTGCCCAAGACTCTGAAGAAGCGATAGCACGTCGCTTGTGCCGTGCCCAAGAAGAACTGAAAGCAGCAGACGAGTTTGATATTAAAATCGTCAATGACAATTTTGAAACAGCTCTTAATGAAATCGAAGCAGCTTTATTTAAATAATTTCAAATTCCTGAAAACCACAACCAAGCATTATGATCATCAAGTTACCAAAAAAATAGCTAAAGAGTGATAATTTTGGTAAATTTAATTTTTCCTTAATTGTGAAAATTTCAAGTGTTTACTAGGCAATTGGGCATGAGATATAAGTAATAGTAAATATAACTAACAATTACCAATACCCTATGCCCAATTAACAGAACCTTAATTAGCCTAATATTCCTTGAATTACTCCCAAATTGTTAGTCAACAAATACGCGACTACTGCTCCACCGATACCACCAATTAAGAAAGAGCTAGCAAAGTGATTCCAGCTTTCTTTGGAGTTAAAAGCATCTGCTGGGGGATTCGGTACGGTGACACTAGCAAGTGCTTTAGGAGGGTTGCTATTAGCATACAAGGATAGACAAGCGGTAAGAACCACAACCAAACCGACTGCTGATAATACACCAGCTAAGTTGGCATTGGCTGTATTCCGCAGAGGCCCTAATTTAGCAAAAGGGCCGAACAGCAAATAACCATGAGCCATACCAACTTCTAGCCCACGTCTAGAAGGATTAAGACCTGGGCGATAGGCGGGTAAGTTATTAATGAACCACTTGACTAATGGAGAAGAATTAACCGGGGTTTCTAAGTTGCCTCGCTGCGGATCGCGTCCCGCTGGAGCAACAACCTCCCGATTTCTGGGATCACTGGGGAGATTTTTGGATGCATCTACTGCTTGCGCCATATTTTTATGTTTGCCTCTAAATTTAGAATGGTGGCATTTTTATATTAATAATAATTGTAGATAAAGATACCTTTTAGCTCATAAGTTTAGAAAAATTAATTTAGCATATTTTCAAAAACTTAAACTTGTAATGCTTAAAGCAACTAGCGAGTTCAAAAAATTGTTTTTACCACCTAATTAAGTGATATTTTCACTTAATTAGGCTGAGTAAACTAACCAATCAATTTTAGGCAAAAGACAACTAATTCAACTGTCTTAAAATCCTATTTTTCACTTATGGAAGTGGGTGGAAAAGTAGGTCGGGGAAAAAGCGGTTGAATTCAATCAAAATACCTGCTGTAATCGTCAGCCATAGAGTAGCTGCTACCGGGGCTGTGGAAATAAATTTAACCAAATAGGATGATTGGTCGTCTTTGTCTGCCATGAATTTAGTCTCCAAAACAAATGAATGAGTTAAACCGAATTAACGTGGAGAAACTGGGATTTCTGAATCCTTGGCTGTTAATTTGCCAGAGAGCAATTCTTGGATTGCTGCCACTGGCCAAGTAAAGCCTGATGCCATAATAGGCAATGCCAAACCAAGATCGATTTGGATTTCTTTTTGCTCAGTGTCAGATTCCTTTTTAATTGCTTGCAAATAGGAGCGGCCTACCCAACCAATCCAACCTGCAATATACAAAAAGAGAATACTGGGGATCAGGAAGTCACCAGCGCGGTCAAGACGACCATCAACAATCAAGTGAGGATAACCTTCAGGGCCGCATAGCGCCTGAGAATAACGCTCAAACCGCTTTCTCCCGGATTCGGGATCAGCGGTTGTATTACGGGCATTTCTTGCTAGCTCTTGAAAAGCGGGAGAGTCTTGACAGGGTACAAGGTTAGCTCCTAGCGCTTGGGCTGGGGGAGCAAAATTGCACCAGAGACAAATCCCTAAAATCAAAGCAAACAATCGTCGCATGGAGTTGTTTCCTTTTATTACAAAACAAAAAGTTTCTTGTACAAAACGAAGCGGCTTGTACAATCTTTATTTACATGACTAGCAAGTCATCATACTCTTGCGTGGGAATCGAGTAAAGTTTAAGTAAATAAAAGTTAAAGCTTCTCAAACAAGTCCTTAGTTGGCATAACCCTGGAATGGCAATCGTTTTAGCAATAGAAACCAGCTGTGATGAAACTGCCGTCGCAATTGTTAACAATCGTCAAATTTGCAGTAGTATTGTTGCTTCACAAATTCCAGTCCATCAGCAATATGGTGGGGTAGTGCCAGAAGTGGCATCCCGCCAGCACTTGGAAACGATAAATTGGGCGATCGCTCAATCAATGGAGCAGGCCCAACTGAACTGGGAACAAATTGATGGAATAGCTGCCACTTGTGCCCCTGGACTCGTGGGAGCGCTTTTAGTAGGCTTAACAGCAGCAAAAACCCTAGCAATTTTACACAACAAACCATTTTTGGGAGTTCATCACCTAGAAGGTCATATTTACGCGACTTACTTGAGTGAGCCAACTTTAGATCCCCCTTTCCTTAGCTTACTGGTTTCAGGCGGACATACAAGCTTAATTTACGTCAAAAACTGTGGTGACTATAAAACTCTAGGCGAAACCCGTGATGACGCGGCAGGTGAAGCCTTTGATAAAGTAGCCCGGTTGTTAAAGCTGGGTTATCCTGGCGGGCCAGTAATTGATCGCTTAGCACAACAAGGAAATCCCCAAGCCTTTGCCTTGCCAGAAGGAAAAGTTTCGCTACCTGCTGGAGGATATCATCCCTACGATGGAAGTTTTAGTGGTTTAAAGACAGCGGTACTGCGTTTAGTGCAGCAGTTAGAAAAAAATGGTGGGCAAGTGCCAGTGGCAGATGTAGCGGCTAGTTTCCAGGAAACAGTGGCGCGATCGCTGACCAAAAGAGCGATCGCCTGTGCCCTAGACTATGGTCTTAACACAATTGCCGTGGGTGGAGGAGTAGCGGCTAATAGCGGTCTTAGAAAAAACTTACAAGCAGCCGCAGCTAAGCATAACTTACGTGTCCTGTTTCCTCACCTGGAATTCTGTACCGATAACGCCGCCATGATTGCCTGTGCTGCCGCAGAACATTTATCCCTTGGTCATACATCCCCCATCACCTTAGGTGTTGAGTCTCGATTAGCTCTCACACAGGTGATGAAGTTATACCAATCTGATTGATAGTCATTTATTTTTTTCAAAGCCAACAACCACTGACTACTGACTACTGACTACTGACCACTGACTACTGACTCTTGAACATTAACTATCGACCGTATATGACTAGCAACTGCATTTGGCTGCTCTAACATTGCCAAATGTCCACAATCAGGAATTTCAATTACATTATTTCCAGAGTATTCAAACAGCCGATGAAAGCTAGCTAAATGGCGGACATACTTGGGTTCCATAACTCTATCGTTAGCACCAGCCAAAAAATAAACCGGCTGTTTGAGTTGAGATACAAGTTGGGGTAAACGGTTAACTTCTTCCTCGGTTGTAGAGTTTAGCAATGTTCCCAGAGAAGCTTCCGGGTCAGCCACAACAAAATCAATTACTCGCTGGCGTGCCCAATAACGCTCCAAAGGACGAGCTACACTGGCTCTGGTAAATAACAAATCAATCAGAGGCATCTGAGACAACCAGCGGGGACGGACTTGCAAAAATCGCTGTCCCGTGGCACGAAATTGCTCAAAGGCTTCTTTGAGATAAATACCGCCGCCTGCGTTAATACAAATCACCCCTTTTATACACTCTGGCATCTGAGTTGCTGTCCACAAAGCGATCGTTCCTCCTAATGAGTGCCCAATCAGCCAAGCATTATGAATATTTAGCTGTTGCAGAAGGGCTACTAAATCTTGAGCATAAGCAGCCGGAGTATAAAGAGAATCAAAGGATGAGTTAAGCGCACTACTAGAGTTGGCAGTCAGGTCAAAGGAAGTTTGTGCCTGACTAAAATCAGTTTCTGGCAGGGACTGAGATTCACCAAAACCGCGCAAATCATACGATAGGCACTGCAAATCATCTGACAGGCGAGAAATCACAGGTTGCCAGTATCCACGGCTATTTAGCCAGCCGTGGATAAATACTAAAGCATGGGGGCAGGATGTGGGAGCCGTTAGCTCGTATGCGTGTGGAACGCCCAAGATTTCAATGGTTGCCATACTTAATATCGTACCCTTAAGGAGGGGTAAGACTAAATACGGAGTGCAGAAAGGATAAAGGCTGAAAAGTTTTATTTATACTTCATCCTTTAGATAGATTGTTTACCTAACAGCCTCTGACGCACTCCTTCAGCAATTTTGTGTCCCAAATATTCAGGAATTAGGCTTTCATTCGGCCCCAACAAATAGAGAATTAGGCGTGTACGTCCGCGCCAAACCAACAAATTGGCATTGACTACTAGTAGGTCTTCCTGCCAGATAGCGTACATTACTTTATAAAATAACCCTGGTTGATTATCCGCTTCAATCACCAGAGCCGGGAGGTGGAATACTGGGTCAACATAGAACTCGGTCTGTACTTGTTCTAAACCAGTATCGAGGTTAAATTCTACTGCCAGCATCTCTTCTACCTCAAACCGTCCTCCTAAAGCCTCGCGAATAGCGCGGCAGACATTTTCTGCGGTTTTTTCGGTCAAAGCTTTACTGCCACGAGATACCAACAGTTTGATAAAAACTAACATTGGCGGTCGGATCTGACCATATAAGCTTAGACCGTGAATAGTCAGCCCGTAAGCCGCCAGCACACCAAAAATATCACTGAGGAGAAACGACTGATTGCGGTAAGCAAAGTGTAAGGCACTTTTGCTTCCTTCCGGCTTTAGCTCTATAACAGCGCGTCTGGTTTTATAGAGACGGTAGGCTAGCCGTAAATTTTGCAGTTGAATCTCACTGCTCACAAATTGCTCATAAAACTGGGGAAACGCTCGGTTAAAGCGCTTTAGAAGTTCCAGTGTCGAAGATTTTAAACCAGAAGCCATCGTTGGGGGTAAGACTCGCTTGCTTTCGTCACCAGAAGACTGGGGACTGGGGACTGAGAACTAAGGACTAGGGATTAGGGATTAGGGATTAGGGATTAGGAACTAAATTTTTTCCCATACCAATTCCCAATACCCTATATACAATTGACTCTCATATTCTGGTCTTTTGGTGAATTTCTCCTAGGCTTTACAACAAAATGCTAAAGTTGAAAATGATTGGTGTGAAACACGCTGTGAGTTGCTGTTGCTATCGAAAATCCCAAAACACCTGAAAAAATTTAAGTGTAAGGGTCGTTTAGATGGTAGTAGCTTCTGTAAAACGTGAATCAACACTCAAAGAGAGTGGCAACCAATTCAGTTATACTACCCGAACCACGTTGGCATGGGTTTTTGGAAAACTTGGTTTAGTACTTCTGAATCTGTAACGACAAGTAAGACCACTTCCTTTGAAGAGCAGACAGCAGCATCTGTGGGGGATAGCCCCAACAGCGTTAGCGAGGCTTCTTCAAAGGAGGCTCGTATCGTTTTTAGTACCGAGCGAGATCTGGATCTGTATGAACTAGAAGAACTCTGTGATGCAGTCGGCTGGTCGCGTCGTCCTTTGAGAAAAGTTAAAAAAGCTATAGAGCATAGTTTTTTGGTCGCCTCCATGTGGCAAGTGCGAGGAAACCAAAGACGACTCATAGGTTTTGCCCGTGCTACTTCAGATCATGCATTTAATGCCACTATTTGGGATGTGGTAGTTCATCCAGACTTTCAAAGTAAAGGATTGGGCAAGGCGTTGATGAAATATGTACTTAAAAAACTCAGAAGTGAAGAAATTAGCAACGTCACTCTTTTTGCTGACCCCCATGTTGTAGATTTCTACAGAAGTATGGGCTTCATGTCAGACCCAGAAGGTATCAAAGGTATGTTCTGGTATCCACACTAAATTTTTAGTACAAATTAAAAGCAGGTCGCTGTCAACAAAATTTAGCTAAGACTAGCAAGGTTTATCTATCTGATGCAGTTGGAAGCATATTCGGTGATAGCGGATATGTGGTCTTATATAGCCAAAATATTAGCAAAAATTAGTATAGTGATAGGAAAGTAGTAAAATTTTGTATTAGAAAACTTAGTAAATATCTGTAAAAGGTGATATGATGGTGTTGCTGTCGTGAGGAATCACAATAAAGTTTTATTGTTTGCTATTTAGCAGTGAATATTATACCACTGTAAAGCAATCCTAAAGCTAAAAGCAGCAAAGTTAAATTGATTTATCCGGGATGTAGCGCAGCTTGGTAGCGCGCCTGCTTTGGGAGCAGGATGCCGCAGGTTCAAATCCTGTCATCCCGATTTATAAATTACGACCCCATATTTTGTTTGTCGGGTTTTGCTGTATCTACAAATTAATTAGAAAATAAAAGTTTGCTCTTGGCATGAGTTCGATAAACTTCTCCCCAACTCTTCTCCACATCGGAGAGGAGCATAAGTTTTCCTAGTTTTGGACGAAAAAATCAAGGTTTCAAAGTCTCTCCCACCGTGGAGGAGAGGATGAAAGCGGGGTTTTTTAGAGCCGTAGAACTCACGTTCTTGAGTAAATCGGTTATTTATTGAAAATTTTTTGGTACAATCTACATCTAAATTGTAAATTTACCCAAAAGTGCCATTTTGGCTGCTCTGAACATTGGACTGTGCTTTGAAGATGAACAAATAAATTCCACATATCAAAGAAACTTCTGTAATTAAGCTCCTATGTGGCAGTTTTTAAATTAGTCTCAGGTGGAACGATTAATTATGTAGTAGCGTCACTCTGTTTGAGAAAAACAATAAAATGGCATGGATCGCTTCAACAGTTGGAGAAAAATTTTTCCCCTTGAGAGCAAAATATAATAGGCATCTACAATATTACGCAGTGAACAGCAAGGCTAACTTGAAAAAACGCAATTTAGCACTGCAATTGGTGACAAAGATAACATAGCAATTCTCTCAGATTGAGAAATAACAGGTTTTGAGAATCAACTGTTAGCATTTGAACAACAAACACGACTTTTTCACATATCAGACAGATTGCTATATAACTAAAACTAGCTAGTTGGGGCTGTGCAAATCCAACGATTTATCTGACTTAATTGAACTATATGATGCGAGGATCTGTCATGAAAGCATTGGTTCGCTGGGGAGCAACATTGGGCTTAGTCGGGAGTACTTTACTGGGGACAGTTTTTGTAGGAAATGCCCCAGTATTGGCATTATCAGAACAACAAATAAAAGAGAAATTAGACTCTGTACCTGTATATGTGATTACCAATGAGAAAGGTTTACCATTGAGCCGCCCCTTACCAGAGGCTCAAAACGGTCAAAAACCTGGTGGTTCTGTAACAGGTGTTTATCTCAGTAGACAGGAAGCTCAGGCTTTTATTAATGAGCTGAGAAATGCCAAAGGCAAAGATCCGAAGATGGAACAAATGGTGAAAAGTTTACAGGTGACAGCATTGCCTCTAGGGGTAATTTATGAGCAGCTGCAACAAAGCAAAAACCAGCCAAACCGTCTTGTATTTGCCTTTAAACCTGTAGAACAAGAAATTAAAGGGGCAATGGATTTGCTTCGCCAAAGCGGTCAAAAGGTAGAACAATTTAAGAGTGTGCCTATTTTCGCTGTCAGATTTGCACCAGATCAGGGATACGTGCCAATTAAGTTGAATTCTGACAAAGAACAACTAATTCCTTTGTTTTTAAGTAAGCAAGACGCACAAGGCTTATTAAATCAGGTGAAACCAAAGTTTCCCAAGGCTGATATTCAAGTAATAGACGTAGACGGAGTTATTAAAACATTGCAGGACAAAAACGACGATTGGTTAAAACAAGTAGTTTTAGTGCCGTCCCAAGAGTCTAGAGAGTACATTAAGACATTGCCTGGAAATAACGCGCCTAAAACCCCTGCTGCCAATGGAAACAACTCCCGTCCAGCTGCACCCAAAAAATAAGTTTCCTTTGGGTTAACACATGAAAAATACACAGCCAAAGGTAGTTTCCGGTTTACAACTTTGGCAGTGGTCTAAAAAAGCAATCAATGCGGCAGTTGCCACTGATGTTCCACTAAATGAGGTCGATTGGCTCCTGCAAGAGGTTGCGGGGTTAGACCGTTTAGCACTGCGTTTGGAGTCTTTCAAAGACTGGCCTCGGATTCAAATAAAGTTATCGCTAGAAGAGTTAGATCATCTGTGGCAGCGTCGGTTACATGAGCGCTTACCAGTGCAGTACATTGCTGGAGTTACCCCTTGGCGACACTTTAAAATCGCGGTATCGAGTGCGGTTTTGATCCCCAGACCAGAAACAGAGTGCTTGATTGATTTAGCAGTGGCAGCTGCACCTTCACAGCCTGGACACTGGGCAGACTTGGGGACTGGAAGTGGAGTAATTGCCTTAGGGCTGGCAGGTGCCTTATTAGAGTCTACAATTCATGCGGTTGATTGCAGTCTAGAAGCTTTGGAAATTGCCCAGGCAAACGCCCAGAATACAGGACTTGCTGACCGGGTTAGATTTTATCAAGGTTACTGGTGGGAGCCACTGGCATCCCTCAAAGGCGAATTTAGTGGCATGGTATCCAACCCGCCTTATATTCCCACAAGTGCGATCGCTACCCTGCAACCGGAAGTGGTGAAACATGAACCACATTTAGCGCTGGACGGTGGTGTTGATGGCTTATATTGCATCCGCCATCTCATAGAAATCTCACCTAATTATTTACGATCTGGCGGCGTGTGGCTGATTGAAATGATGGCGGGACAAGCGGATATAGTGCAAGAAATGTTGCAAAATCAAGGCAGCTATTGCAATATTCAAATTCATGCTGATTTGGCAGGAATTGAACGCTTTGCCCTTGCTTATAGAATTTAGAACTGATGAGTTAGGAGTTAGGAACCAGTAATTTCCTAACTCCTAACTTTTAACTGCTAATTGTGTAAACATGACCCAAGTTTTTTTAAGAGATTTGATAGCTAGCGCACGCGCTGGCTTTTTAGTTAGCTTTCCCACAGATACCGTTCCCGCGTTGGCAGTTCTACCAGAAAAAGCAGGATTAATTTTTGCCGCTAAACAGCGCAGTCAGGATAAACCTTTGATTTTAATGGCAGCTTGTGCAGAAGACTTGTGGTCTTATGTTCAAGGTGGCGAGAACGATTACCAAATCTGGCAGGAAGTAGCCAGGAAATATTGGCCAGGAGCATTGACATTGGTATTGCCAGCAAGCGATCGCATACCACAAGAAATGAATCCTACTGACCCAACTACAATTGGTATACGAGTTCCTGATAGTGCGATCGCCCAAACTATTTTGGCGCAAACAGGCCCTCTGGCCACGACTAGTGCCAATTTTTCAGGACAGCCCCCTTTACAAAGCTTGACAGAAATTGAGGCTCAATTCCCTGAAGTTATGACTCTGGCAGCTACAGAATGTCAGGGTGAAATCCGAGGAATCGGCGTACCTTCTACTGTTGCTAAATGGACAGGAATGAATTGGCAAATCTTGCGGCAGGGTGCGGTCAAATTAGACTTTTAGACTGGTAAATCAAAATAGGTAGCTATAATATTGTTGTTTTCTTGGTGTTGACTTACTTGTTAACATCTCAATTTTGTCAGTATAGAGTTTAATCTCTCAGCTTTGTTCCTAAGCTTATAAGTGCATACTAAGTTAAGAATCCGAAACTAGAGATAGAAACGGATGAATTGGGAAATCCGGAACTTTGTTTTGTACCTTTGTGGTCAACTAACAAGTTAATAATGGCCAAACTATGAATTGGAGCAACTGGGTCTATCTAGGAGTGGGACTAATAGTAGGAACGATTTTGGGTCGGTTATTTGCAAAGTCTGCAAACACGGCCTCTAAATTATCCCCAATAGTGCCAGAAGATCAACACCATACGTCAAAACTCTTGCAACAGATCAAGCAAACGCAGTTAGCCTACCAAATGGCACAGGAAATGGGTCAGTTTAAAGCAGGTTTTTTGGCACGGACTACCCATGAATTGCGATCGCCCCTCAATGGTTTGATTGGTTTACATCAGTTAATTTTGTCAGATCTTTGTGAAAATCCGGCAGAAGAGCGAGAGTTTATTGCCCAAGCCCACGAACGAGCCTTGAAGTTGCTACATTTAATCGATGAAATTCTTAGTGTTGCTAGAACAGAACACGGTACTAATAAATTAGATATTCAGCCACATTCCCTAGCCACGATTTTACAGGAAGTTAATCAATTAACTTATATGCTGGCGGCGAACCGCAATTTCCCTTTGCGCGTGTTCCTTCCTGATCCAGAAATTTATGTTTTGGTAGACCGGCGCTGGCTACGCCAAATATTAGTAAGTTTAATAGATACTGCCATTGCTCAAATGGAAGAAGGCAGTATCCATATTTCTAGTAACCCTTCACCTGAAAATCAGACTATTCACATTTGTCTGGATGTGCCTACTCATGCTCTAACTGGAAGTGAATCGATTGATTTGCTCAAATCTGGAGATAAGCCTCCTCATCCTGATCAGGATTATCCTGGTCTTTCAGCAGGAATGCAGCTATTACTTAATCAAAAGTTGCTAGAAGTGATGGGGGGAAAACTGGAATTCATGCCATCTGTTGAACAATCAGAGCAATTTACTAGACTGCAAGTGTCTATCCCCCTAGTGGCTGAATAATTATTAATTCGTAATGACGCTCGCGGACTCGCTAACGCTGCGCTAACGTAATTCGTAATTACACAGATGCTTATAAAGCATCAATGTTTTGCTATCGAGCGTCATTATCAACTATGAATTATTATACTGATTCCTGAAGCTGAATTTCTCCAGTAGCTAAAGAATCGAGTTGAGAATTTTGGTGTAATACCATAGTGGTACTGTTATTGGGCTGGAAACCAATTTTTTCGTAAAATCCCTGTTGGCAAGTGGTCATAACATACACACGCTCAACGCACCTGAGACGGGGATGGTTCAAAACGGTTTCTATTAACTTGCTGCCCAGCCCAGTACCGCGATATTTTGGGTGAATAACAACATCCCAAATTGTGGCGCGATAAATGCAGTCAGAAGTTGCTCTAGCAAAGCCAATAAGTTGCTCCCCATCCCAAACAGAAATCACTGGGTTGCTATTGGCAATAGCTATACCCAAATCTTCAACACTACGTCCTTTTGCCCAGAAGGCTGAAATGTTGAATAATTCTTGGAGTTGATAAAGATCTATTTGAGAGTGGCGATCGCCTTTAGCGCAGTAAACCTGTTCACAAAACTGAATCTGAAGAGAATTCATGTCTTACACCCCAATTTGGCAGCGTCATCTCTATTGTTAAGTTATATTGTGGTACAAATTTTTAGATGCTTATATTAACATGCAACTATTTAAGTATTTACTGACAAATCCATTTCCACAAAGGATGAGTGACTCCCTGCTGGCGTATCCGACAAACTTGTTTTTCTAAGCGTTCCTTTTCCGGCTGTGGTAAGCCTACGAGAATATTGCGACTTTGCCATACCAGAACAGCAACAGTCATACCAATACAAAAAGCTAAACCGAGGGTAGACAATGGGTGGTAGAAGAGTCCATGGCGCAACGCTACCCAGGTAAAATATTGCTGCCAAAGAGCAATTTCTGCACGTAGATTCCATAAACAAAGAGGTGCAACAGTCAGCCATAAACAGCCCACAAATAACCAGCGACCGTAAACAGTCAATTGGTGTAATTTTTGTACTTGTTGAGCGAAAGATGGGTCAGTTTTCTCGGTATTGTTGCTAAAAATTGACGGTTGTTCCGGTTGATCCATAGGTCAGTAAAATTGCAGGACGTGGGTGAGCAATTAACACAATGCTTCACCCGATTGTCAAATGCGAAGATAGCTTAACTATCCTGGGAGCTAGCAGATGTATCAATTGCCTCGGTACTCGCCACCAGTGTAGATTGACCTTTGTGTTCTCGCCACCAAGTTAAAAGAGTACTAGCGATGAAAATACTCGAATAAGCCCCTGCCGTAAAGCCAATAATTAGAGCTAAGGCAAAGTTTTTGAGGGTTTCGCCGCCAAATAGAAAAATGGCAACCAATGAAAGCATCGTGGTCAAGGTCGTATTAATAGACCGTCCCAAAGTTTGATTGACTGCATCATCCACAATTTCAGCAATTGGGCGGCTGGGGTTAGTTTTGATGGTTTCTCGAATGCGATCGTAAATTACTACTGTGTCGTTGACTGAGAAACCTGTAATAGTCAATAAAGCCACGATGAAGAGGCTATCTACTTCAATACCAAGTACCAAACCCAAGATAGAAAAAATACCTGCCGTGATCAAAACATCGTGAAATAGAGCAATGATGGCGAATACAGCATAGTCCAGTTGAAAGCGGAAGGTCAAGTATAGAATGATGCCTGCAAAGGAAACAATTAGAGCAATAACACCAGATGTAAATAACTCTCGCCCCAAGGTAGGGCCAACAGTGTCAATTTGGTTTTTTTGTTGATCAAAAACACCGATTTTTTCACTGAGAGCATTTTGCAACTTGGTACGTTGCTCGCCCTCCAAAGTTTTTGTCCTGATTAAGATCCCATTTTGTAAACCTGTATCTTTGTCGGCCACAATTTGGATGCTACTATCACCCAGACCTTGTTCTTTAGCTACTTCCCTGACGACATTGATATCAATTGGCTGGTCACAGTTATCCGGTTGAGTACAATCTCGTTCTAACTGTAATCGTGTACCACCGACAAAATCCAAACTAGGACGTAAAGGGGCACGAATTGCTGGGTTTTGCCAAGAAATCACCATTGAGGTGATACCAATAAGAATGATGGCAATAGAAATAGTCCACCATAGCGATCGCGATTTATTAATACTCAGTTTCATCGAGCCACCTCTGCCTTATTATTCGACACTGGCAGTTTAGGACAGTAAAGTTCTAACTTCTTGAATGAGGGAATGGAAATTGCCAAAAACAATAATGTACGACTACAGGTAATTGCAGTAAACATGCTTACTGCTACCCCCAAAGCCAAGGTTAAGGCAAAGCCTTTCACCAAACCAGCCCCCAGCCAGAATAGAGCCGCACAAGCAATGACTGTAGTCACGTTGCCATCTAAAATACTAGAAAATGCTCGGTAAAAACCAGATTCTACAGAACGGTATAGGGATTTGCCTGCCTGTAATTCTTCCCGTGTCCGTTCAAAAATTAGCACATTTGCATCAACCGCCATCCCAATACTGAGAATAAAACCAGCAATTCCTGGCAGTGTTAGGGTTACACCCAACAAAGCAAAGGTAGCCCAAGTCAATAAGGCGTAGACCAAAAGTGCTACATCAGCAATGAGTCCCGGTAGTCTATAATACACCACCATAAATATAAGGACTAAAGCTAAGCCACCAGCACCAGCATAAATACTGCTAGTAATACTGTCTTTACCTAAAGTTGCCCCCACAGTGCGAATTTCGGCAATTTCTACTGGTACGGGTAACGCGCCACCACGTAACTGTACACCTAAGTCGTTAGCTTCTTGGGGGGTAAATCGACCTGTAATTACAGCAGCGCCTCCAGTAATACCTGTAGCGGCAAATTCTGGGCCGACTACGGGAGCGCTAATCAATTCATTGTCAAGAAAAATACCAATACTACGCCCAGTACCTGCAAGGTTTTTTGTCAACTGAGCAAACAGTTCACCACCTTTTTGATCGAAGCGGATAGCAACATTCCAATTATTGCCTTGAGTGGGTTCACCATAGGCATCTTTTAGATATTGCCCATTGAGTGGTGGGTCGGTACTTTCAAATAATTCTGCGATCGCTTGATTATTTTTTTGTAATTCTTCTTGATTTTTAGTAATTGCTGCTTGATCGTTGCTGTTTTTCAGCTCTTCTTGCTTTGCCCTCAGTTCGGCTCGTGATGATTGAAAAGCAAATAGTTGAGTTTCTGTACCAGGCTTTTGGGTGCGGAATTCTAATTGTGCTGTACCACCCAGTACCCGTTCGGCTTGCTCTGGATCGTTGACTCCTGGCAATTGTACTAAGATTTTGTCTGTGCCCACAGTTTGGATCACTGGTTCAGAAACGCCGAGGCCGTTGATTCGTCCTTCGACAACTTTCTGAACGCCTTCTAAGTCTCTTTCAGTGATTTCCTTCATTCCTGGTGCTGGTTTCACCTGAATTGTAAGCTGTGAGCCTCCGCGCAAGTCCAGTCCCAGAGGTACAGGAATTTTCACAATCACCACAATAGCGGCGATGAGCAGGACTAAAATCAAGGCTAATAGCGATCGCTGTCTTTGCATACCATAACTCGCAACTGACAAAGGCTATAATAGCGCTCTTTTAAAGAGTTATGAGTTATTAGTTAAGAGTTATAAATTAAGAATTAGGAGTGACGATTTTTCCTCCTAACTCTTAACTTCTGAGTTTTAGAGGATGTTTGAAAAGTTTTAGACGAATACAATTCGCTACTACACAAACAAAGTCCGCCTGCGCGGACTAACACGAAATCAAGGTTTTCAACCCAGGTCGGTGGCCTTCCCGGAGGGAAGCCACTACGCGTCCTGTCTGTGTAGGCAAGCCACTGCGCCCTTGCGGTTCCCCGACTTGTTCGCGCAGTGTCTCCCCTTGGGAGAAGCAAGTGGCGTGCGACTTTCAGTCGCCTGAGCTGGTATTAAATTAGACTTTTCAAACACGCTCTTAGACTCGCAAAGCTGCCATTTTTTCTACAGCTTCCACTATTTGCTCTGGTTGGACAATTGTTAGTCTTTCTAGATTGCCGTTGTAAGGTGTGGGGATATCTTGAGAAGAAAGCCGCAGCACTGGAGCATCGAGTTCATCAAACAAGCGATCGTTAATTGAGGCGATTAATTCTGCACCAATACCACCGGTTCTCATACACTCTTCCACAATAATCACTTTATGGGTTTTTCGTATGGATGCACCGATGGTATCAAAATCTAAGGGTTTGAGTGATATTAAATCAATTACTTCTGGGTCATAACCTTGTTTTTCTAAAGTTTTGACGGCTTGTAACACATGATGGCGCATCCGTGAGTATGTCAGAATTGTGACATCTTTTCCTTGACGCACAACTTCTGCTTTATTTAAGGGCAGCAAATATTCTTCTTCTGGCAGGTCTTCTTTTAAGTTGTAAAGTAGAACGTGTTCAAAGAACAATACTGGGTTATCGTCGCGGATAGCGGCTTTCAGCAGTCCTTTAGCGTTGTAGGGTGTAGAACAAGCTACAATTTTTAACCCAGGAACAGCTTGAAAGTATGCCTCTAACCTTTGAGAATGTTCTGCTCCTAGCTGTCTTCCCACGCCTCCAGGGCCACGAATTACCATTGGAATTTTAAAGTTACCGCCGGAAGTATAACGTAACATGCCGGCATTATTGGATATTTGGTTAAAGGCAAGAAGTAAAAAGCCCATGTTCATGCCTTCAATTATCGGTCGCAACCCAGTCATGGCTGCTCCCACTGCTATGCCAGTAAAGCTGTTTTCAGCGATGGGGGTGTCTAGAACTCGGAGTTCGCCATACTTTTGGTATAGGTCTTTGGTAACTTTATAGGAACCGCCATAGTGTCCTACGTCTTCACCAAGAACGAATACACTGGAATCACGGGCCATTTCTTCATCAATGGCTTCCCGCAGAGCGTTAAAAAATAATGTTTCTGCCATTTAGACCTTTAGTACGACTATTTGAGTACGACTATTGTTTTAGAATCTTATCGCGCCGCAGTGGCAAATACCGTGAGCGATCGCACTAGTTAGAGATTTACTACTTTAGTTACAGACTCAGAATAGCTGATAACTAAAAGTTCATCAGCTTTTTACTGTTTCTGGATGGTTTTTCTATCTTTGATATGCTATCTGGAGCCAAAACTTTTCTTAAATCGCCAATAACTGCACAACTACTTTATTCAATAGAGATAACTACCAATTTAAGAGCAGCTTAAGATCTAGCCAAGTCAACGCAAGATTGGTAAATCATAACAGTGATATCACAGAATAAATAACCAACACCCCATCCACAAAATCCCTATGCTTCAGCCTGGGGACGAGCTTAACTGAGTTACTTGGTCATCTGGAAAGCGTTTGGGTCTTCCAGGTTTGCGTTTATGGCGTTGATTAATTGATTTTTCGCTTGCGGCTGCCAGTTCTTCAGGTGTACATTTAAACAGACGCAAAGCATCTAAATATTTTTTTGGTGTCATTGTGGGTTCAGTACGTCCCGCTTCCCAGTTGCGAACACTGGTTTCACTGATTGCAAGTCTGAAGGCAACCTCTGCACGGCTAAGCCCAGCACGCTCTCTCAGGACTTGCATATCCATATTCCATGCTCCCCTTGAAAAGTATAAAATTAATTTATTAAATCAATTGATATTAATATCAATCGCAGAAAAATTTATTAACTATATTCTTTTATAAGCGATCGCCACCTTCTGTGGCAAACAAAGCTTGTATATTTCTGTAATATTGAGTACAAATTTTAGAAAAGCAAAGGTTTTTTATTCGGTGGATTAGGCAACATTCATAATCCACCAAATTATCAAAAATTAATTTTTAGAGAACAAACTATCTAGGCGAAGCTTTAGCAGATGATCAATTTTCATTAATGATTGTACTGCTTTTTGTATACTTTTGACGCAGTGAATAATGCTTAGTGGCTATTATTGCTTTGGTTTAAAAACTTGCGCCCCTACTCTTTCGTAACATCAATCATTTCATTGTTTGGTTCATCTAGCATTTCTGGTACTAAAGCCGGGTTATTTTTACGTTCTGCTGGCGATTGTTGCCGGATAACATCATCCGTTTTGGGAGGATGTTTGATTGTGTCAAGTACCTCTGGGCTTAATTGTGAAGCATCACTTTCTGGATTTGTTTTTTCTGCTTGATTAGGAACTGTTTCCTGATTCATCAAAGACTTTCTCCAATTCATAACTCAAGCTTAAAGGATTATCTAAAAAGATTAACACTATCTTACGACTTATATCACTATTACTCTCTCTTTTAAAATAGCACTCAACCATTGTTAGAGTTTATTAAATATCTCCGAGAAAATAATAACTTTTTTCATATTAGAAAACACACCACGAAGAACTTAAAGTGGATTATGCAAACTAGATGATTCAATTTTAGCAACACATATGTAAACATTGTTGCTTATTTATTTACAATAATTAGAGGTTTATAAAGTAAATCTTAAGTAGGGGAGCCAGTCCGTTGCGGGGGTTCCCCATGAGCGACTGGCGATCTTCGCAGCGGTAGCGAGTCATTGAGCGTCAAGGGTTTCCCGACTTGAGAAAACTGCCGTTGTGTTAAAGCTCTAGCCTAACGTATCTTAATTATGGGTCGGTGCTGTAGACGCTTAAATTCACCTTTTTGTGACCAATCATACCGAAATATGCGCCATAATACACTCTACAGAAATTTTATTTTTACTTTATAAATAACCTTTTATTTCTACATAGAATAACAATTTTAAAGTTATAAAAATATTTTTTGTAGATGATAAAATTTCAACTTTCATATTTAAATTAATATCTTTTTTTGATGTTTTTATTTAAATATTTTACTGTAAAGAAAATTATAATTATTAACTGTTTCTTCTCAAGATTTTCGGCAGTATGCCTAAGTTAACTAGCCAAGCAAAAAAAGACATTTATTATGTTAGAATTGTATCAAATTATAGCAATTATTCAAGGGGAATTTGGAATAATTTTGCGCTTTGCCAACTGTAAGGGCTACAATCTACGTTTTTTGGAGTTTTTTAGGTTATGACATTCTCACAGGAGAGGATTATCCCAACAGATCTGCGGAACGAAATGTCCCGATCTTATCTCGAATATGCCATGAGTGTGATAGTGGGTCGGGCGCTGCCAGATGCCAGGGATGGTCTAAAACCTGTGCATCGTCGCATCCTCTACGCCATGCACGAGTTGGGTTTAAGCGCAGATCGACCTTTTCGGAAATGCGCCCGTGTGGTCGGGGAAGTGCTGGGTAAATATCACCCCCACGGCGATACGGCAGTGTATGATGCCTTGGTGCGGATGGCGCAGGATTTTTCGATGCGATCGCCCCTAATTAATGGGCATGGTAACTTCGGTTCGGTAGACAACGATCCGCCAGCGGCAATGCGATACACAGAATGTCGGTTGCAAGCTTTAACCAGTGCCGCCTTACTACAAGACATTGAATCAGAAACCGTAGACTTTGCTGATAACTTCGACGGTTCGCAGCAAGAACCCACAGTCCTGCCCTCACGTATTCCCCAACTGCTGCTGAATGGATCTTCGGGGATTGCTGTGGGGATGGCAACTAATATCCCTCCCCATAACTTAGGTGAATTGATTGATGGCTTAGTAGCACTAATTCATAATCCAGAAATCACTGACTTGGATTTAATGGAGTATATCCAAGGGCCAGATTTCCCGACTGGGGCGCAGATTCTAGGGACAGCATCGATTAGAGAAGCTTATACTACCGGGCGCGGTTCGATTACCATGCGCGGTGTTGCTAATATTGAAACTATTGAACAGCGGGGACGGCCAGAAAGAGAAGCAATTATTATTACTGAATTGCCTTATCAAACCAACAAAGCAGCGCTAATTGAAAAAATCGCCGAGTTGGTAAATGACAAGCGAATTGATGGAATTGCAGATATTCGGGATGAAAGCGATCGCGACGGCATGAGAATCGTCATCGAACTCAAGCGCGATGCCTATCCCCGTGTAGTGCTAAACAACCTTTACAAACAAACACCACTGCAAGCCAATTTTGGGGCAAACATGCTGGCGTTGGTGAATGGTGAACCGCAAATCCTCACCCTCAAGCAATTCTTAGAAGTATTCCTCGACTTTCGCATCGAATCTATTGCCAGACGTACTCGCTACGAACTGCGAAAAGCTGAAGAACGCGACCATCTCCTGCAAGGGTTATTAATTGCTCTCTCCCATTTAGATACGATTATTAACTTAATTCGCCATGCACCTGATGCCCCGACAGCTAAAGGGGAGTTGATCACAAATTACGGGCTTTCGGAAGTGCAAGCCGATGCGATTTTGCAAATGCAACTACGGCGCTTAACTGCCCTAGAAGCAGACAAAATTCGCCAAGAACATGAGGATTTACAAACGCAAATCGCTGATTTGCGTGATATTTTGGCACGGCGAGAACGGGTGCTGGAAATTATCGAAACCGAAATCGCCCAAATCAAAACGAGCTTTGCTACACCCAGACGTACAATCATCACCCACGCCGAAGGAGAAATAGATGAGCGTGATTTGATTGCTAATGAAAAGGCAATCATTCTCCTGACAGAGCAAGGTTACATCAAACGGATGCCAGTTAATACCTTTGAGGCTCAAAGCCGTGCGACTAGAGGCAAAGCCGCAGCTAAGGTCAAAGACAATGACAACGTTGAACATTTCTTGACTTGCTGCGATCATGACAGCGTTTTATTCTTTAGCGATCGCGGTGTAGTCTACTGCCTCAAAGCCTATCAAATTCCCCTGGGTTCCCGTACCAGTCGTGGTACACCCATTGTGCAAATGCTACCCATTCCTAGAGAAGAAAAAATCACCTCAATTGTCCCAGTTGCCGAGTTTACCAACGATGAATATTTGGTCATGCTCACCAAAGGCGGCAATATTAAAAAAACCGCTATAGCAGCCTTTAGTCATATTAGAGCGAATGGTTTGATTGCGATCTCCTTAGAAGAAGGCGACCAACTACGCTGGGTACGACGTGCCAAAGTCGAGGACAGCGTGATTGTTGGTTCCCGTCTAGGTATGGCTATCCACTTTAGATGTACCCATGAACAACTACGTCCTTTAGGTAGAGCTACTCGTGGGGTGAAATCCATGAAACTCAAAAAGGGTGATGAATTAGTGGGGATGGATATTCTTCCAGCAGCCATTTTGGACACGCTGAATACAGATGAAGTTGAAATCGAAGAGATCGAAACTGAAGAGGTCGAAATTGTCGAAATTAATGAGGAAGTTACAGAATTACCAAGTAACGCTAGTGTAGGCCCTTGGGTGCTAGTAATCACAACGGGAGGATATGGCAAACGAGTCCCAGTTGCTCAGTTCCGATTGCAAAATCGTGCCGGTCAAGGCTTAATGGCCACCAAATTTAAAAACCGTAAAACCAAAGACAAATTAGCCACCCTAGGTATTGTCAACAGCGACGACGAGATCATGATGGTGACAAATCGCGGTATTATCATTCGTCAAGCAGTGAATGCAATTTCTATACAGTCGCGATCGGCAACTGGGGTAAGAGTGCAACGTCTCGACGAAGATGACGCAATTACAGGCGTGGCCATAGTTCCTCCTGATGCTGCTAGCGAAGCAGAAGCAGAAACAGAAGAAGCAGAATAAAAAACTTCACCCCACTTGGGGGATGTAGTTTTATTAGTAGTCAGTGGTCAGTAGTCAGTGGCAAAGCAAAAAGTACGGTCTTGGGTTTTACTCAAGAGAAGTAACTTTTCAATGAAGATTTGTGAAAACCACCCATAAAGGGATTGGGTATTAGACCAGATGACAAAAAATAACCTAACAACTGACAATTGACCACTGACACGCACAACGTTAATAAAAGGATCAAGGGTGAAGGATGAAATATGAAATATCCGGCAAAAAGCGGTTTTCAGCCTTTAGCCTTTACACTTTATCGTTCTTAAGTGGGGTTGTAATGGGGCTGACTGTCGCCCCAGTTGGCGCATGGTTTTTAGCTTGGATTGCCTTAGCCCCCCTTTGGATTCTCATAATTAAAAATGAAAAATTAAAGATTAAAAATTCTGGAGAAAAGTCTTCATTTTTAATTGCCTTAGCTTGGGGTATTGGCTATCACGGTGTCGCTCTATCCTGGATTACTGGCATTCATCCCATGAATTGGTTGGGCGTTCCTTGGTGGCCGAGTTTGGCAATTACTCTCTTTTGTTGGGCATTCGTTAGCCTGTGGGGAGGGATATTCGTTGCTGTTTGGGCGACTGTTATGGCTCGTGTTGCCCAGCAACAACCGTGGTTACGTGTTTTAATTGGTACAGCAGTTTGGTGCGGTTTAGAAAGTCTTTGGAGTGCTGGCCCTTTGTGGTGGAGTTCTTTGGCTTACACCCAGTCGCCGCATAATCTTGTAATTTTACACCTCGGTCAAATTTCTGGCCCTAATACTGTGACAGCCGCGATCGCAGCTATTAATGGCTTAATTGCCGAAGCCTGGATTAATCGTCAGTATAGAAATAAATACTTAGCGATCGCCAGTGGCATATTCATCACTTGCCATCTCATCGGCTTACTTTTATATAGTCGCCCCATTGCCCAACCACCAGCAGCCGCCTTAAAAGTAGGAATTATTCAAGGTAATATCCCTAATAAAATTAAACTCTTACCAGAAGGTTTGCGTCGTGCCCTTACAGGTTACACCAATGGCTATTTAACTTTAGTAGATCAAGGTGTAAATGCAGTTCTCACCCCAGAAGGAGCCTTACCTTTTTTCCAGCGCGACTTGATGAGAACTTCTTTAGCCTCAGCAGTGCAGCAAAAAGGTGTAGTCGTATGGATTGGGGCTTTTGGAGAACGGGGACGCAGCTATACCAATAGCTTATTTAACGTTACGGGTAACGGTGAAATTACCAGTCGTTATGATAAAGCCAAACTAGTACCTTTGGGTGAATATATTCCCTTTGAAAACATTTTGGGTGGTATAGTTCAGCGTTTATCACCTCTGGATGAACACCAAGTACCAGGTTTACCAAATCAGATTTTTGATACGCCATTTGGGCGGGCGATCGTTGGTATTTGTTATGAATCGGCATTTCCTGATGTATTTCGCCGTCAAGCAGCAAATGGCGGGCAATTTATCCTCAGTTCTTCTAATGATGCCCATTACAGTGCCGCCATGCCCTTGCAACACCACGCACAGGATATTATGCGGGCAATAGAAACCGATAGATGGACAGCGCGAGCAACTAACACAGGATATTCAGCTTTTGTAAATCCTCACGGCAAGACCTTGTGGATATCTGGATATAATACTTATGAAACTCACGCCGAAATTATTTACCGACGGCAAACGCAGACTTTGTATGTGCGGTGGGGTGATTGGTTGACACCTATATTATTAGGATTGAGTGCTTTAGGATGGGGTGTTAATATCTTCTGGCAGAATGATGGCAATACCGAGTTGAGATCATAGAATCTAAAGGCGATGATCACCGGATGCAATGCACAACGTCTTGATAAGGAGGGTATTGTGCTATGGAAAACTTTCCACAACGCAAGCTTTTATCTGCCCTATCTCACGGAGCAATATTTTTTAGCTCTACGATCATCTCTATTGGGATACCTATAGCAATTTTATTAATCAACAACGACCCCGTTGTTAAAGAAAATGCCAAAGAATCCCTCAATTTTCACATTAATCTCTACATTTATGGGATTATCTTTGGTTTACTGACTGTTGTCGGGATTGGAATTGTGTTATTGATTGGGTTGTGGGTAGTCAGTATTATCATGCCAATTGTTGCGATAATTAATGTTCTGAATCAACCTAATGTACCGTATCGCTATCCATTGATTTTTCGTTTTGTTTCGTAGTACTGAAAAACCCAATTCACTGTTTTATCAGTGGGTTTGCTTCACTAATATGTGCTTTAGGAGTTCGCTTATTTAATAGGCATAGAACCCACATTCTGCACCCAGAACTGGCACACAAAAAAAGAAGTAAGTAAACTAAGAAGCATGGTAAAAATTATGAACATAAGCTTAAATAAGTAAAGCTATAAGTTCAAATCAGGTTAGAAGCCAAAAAATTGACTATGAAAGTTTTGGGACAGCTAACTCTGGAATAAGTAAGGCTTTCTCTGGATGCGGTTTAATTACTTGTCCTAAGACGCGTGCCAAAATACTAGGTGCAAAAAACGCTGTGGGAGGTTTAATCATGTGTATCACTTCTATATATGTCTGGTACACATCGGTATGATTGACTGCTAGTAACGCTACTTGATCTCCATATCGCTGCATCAGCCGAGTCATGCTATCTGGTTGCGCTCCCTCAGTGGTTTTCCAGCGGAAGTCTTCACTAGTTGCCATCATCCAGGGAGTTTCTAAAATGTGAGCTAGTTGCTTCTGGAAGTTTCGAGTTAAGCCTGTGAGGTTGTTTGGAGAAGATCGAAATTGCTCTTTTAAGCATTGATCAAGAGTTGAAGCGCCGAGTGCAGCCGTAGTCATACCCTGACCATAAAAGGGATTGAAAGCACAAACTGCATCACCCATTGCCACTAAACCCTCTGGCATCCTCGATAGCTTCTCGTAATGATGCCAGCAATTTTCTGTACGGCGATAGGCGTAGACAGGAGATAGAGGTTTGGCATCTTTGATGGCTTCATAAACAATTGGAGTGCGTAAACTACGGGCAAATTCCAGAAAGTCAGCTTCATCAGTGGGTGGATAATCTCGACCGATACCCGATAAAGTTACCGCCCAGCGATCGCCTTCGACTGGATAAATGACTGCTCCACGTTTATCATGGGGTGGTTTGTATGCTACCAGTAGACCTTTCCAATCTGCCTGAAAATTTTCTGGACGTTCATACCAGCGGGTACTGTAGCCCAAAAAAGAATTAACGACTGTTTCAGAGGGGGATGGGTAGCCTAATGTCTCCAGCCACTTTGGTAATGAGGAGTTGCGCCCGCTAGCATCTATAACTAAGTCAGCATTTAATTCGTTTTCTTGAGAAACATCACCAGAGCGTAGCTTTACTGCCTTGACTTGAGAGTTACTATTGTCAGTCAACAGACCAATTGCCTGAGTTTCTGGTAAAAATTGTAAGTTGCTGTATGCGGTTAAACGACGACGCACCGCCCACTCTAGTAATAATCGACTACAAGCGCGGATAGATAAGTTTGAATGAAAACGAGGAAACCAACCCCACACACCAAGAAAAGCAAAGTCTGCGGCCATGTTGAGACTGGGCGCACCTGCTGTTGTTAATTCCGCCTCTAAACCTGGAAACATCTGCTCTAAAATTCGCTCACCCTGAGCAAGCAGTATATGAACGTGATTAGCTTGGGGAGTTCCGTGGCGTGACTCAGGCTGCTGTGGGAGGCGATCGCGCTCAACCACAGTTACATTGTCAAAATGATCTACTAAAATTCTGGCTGCTAACAACCCAGCCATACTGCTACCAATCACTAGGGCATGGCTGCCGTTAGCGATCGCTTGTTGTCGCTCTACAAGCTGAGACATGATTTTGCCCTAAAATTTTTTTAAATTTATGATTTTATTTTAAATAGGAATCAGCAATTGCAATTGAAAATAAAATATTTTTAGGGTTTGAAAAAAATATGATCGCATTACTCAACGTCAGGATCGATACCTAATTCCCGTAACTTTGCAGCCAGTATTGCTTGACGTTGACGTTCTATTTCTAGTTGGGCGATCGCATCATCAGCTCGTTGGCGTTCTTGTTCAGCTCGTTGGCGTTCTTGTTCAGCTCGTTGGTGTTCTTGTTCAGCTTGTTCGGAACTCCACAACAACAAATTACCTGCTTCATCCCACCAGCGCAACCAATAAATATTTAAACCTAAACGAGTTCCCTGCCAAATTCCCAAAAATAATTCCAACTCAGGAATCCAAAAGCGTCCTGATGCTGATGGTTCTTGCAAAAAATATTGACCATTTTCTAAACGACGTACTTCTAAAGTGACTTCATAAGGATTAAAAATCACATAGTTAGGAACTTGCAATATTCGTTCGTAAAAATAGAGTTTACCGTAAGGAAAGGTAGGACGAATCGAGTATTCTGAATTATCAGTGTCTGAAAGAAATTCCATCACTACAGCTACGTTTTCGCCTTCTGTATTAGGTGTATAGCTGCGACGAATTACCCTCCCACTTATAGGCAACACACTTGGTACATACAACCAATCTGGTGCTTTGACTACGATTTTTTGATTAATATTAGCGACAAGACCAAAATTAGATGCTATAAGCATCTGTGGTTGAATACGATTTGCTGTACCTAAAGCATCTGTTAAGGCTGCTGCAAGGGAAAGCTGTTGAATGTTTTCCACTGGGTCGTCAGGCAGAATAAAATCGTCTGGGAGTTTTTCCCAAGTGACGACAGGGGCTTGGTGCTGGGTTGCGGCTAGAACCATTATGTTTGTGGAACTAAGTTGCTAATATTTTACCGAAGAAAGGCAGAAGCAAGACATCTTTGAAAAAGAGACGCGATTAATCTGAAAAAGAGACGCGATTAATCTGAAAAAGAGACGCGATTAATCTGAAAAAGAGA
>NZ_JAECZB010000001.1:113987-117320 GCF_016056295.1 Atlanticothrix silvestris CENA357 | reverse complement strand
CGCGATTAATCGCGTCTCTACAAAAGTTCTGGATAACACACATTTAATTTCTAGAAATTTCTATTAATTATATTTGGTGCAAAATTAACTTCATTTGCTATCAGGTAAATCCATCACGCTGCGGTAATGAGTTTCTATTTGGGCTACGGTTTGAGATTTACGTTTTGTCTCCCATTGACTGTGTTGAAATAACTCTTGGCAAAGTTCATCAACGTTAATTGTGGTTACTTTACCATCAGCAACAATTTGCTTACCCTTTACCCAAGCACCATTAACAACGTTGGTGGGACGACCTAAAACTAATAAGCCGATGGGATCTGTACGGGGTAGCAATGATAAATTAGTGAGATCATAAAGCATTAAATCGGCTTGTTTTCCCACCGTCAAAGAACCGAGTTTGTCTGCTACATTCAATCCTTTTGCTCCTCCCAAAGCTGCCATTTCGATCGCTTGTCTAGGCGTAATCCAAGACTGATAATCTAAGTCGGTTACATTGTGTAAAATAGAGCCAATTTTGATAGCTTCTAGTAAATCTTGGGAGTCATTACTCGAAGCACCATCACAGCCAAAAGTTACATTGACCCCCGCTTGTCGATATTTTAAAATTGGGGCGATACCACTGCCTAAACGCAGGTTACTCAAGGGATTATGCACAACTGTAGATTGAGTTTCTGCCAGGATGGCGATGTCACGATCGCTTAACCATACACAATGAGCTAAAGAAGTGCGATCGCTCAAATACCCAATTCTTTTAAGATGTTCAACCGCAGTACAACCGTATTTTTCTTGAGCAAGTTTTTCCTGTGCTTTCGTTTCGAGTAAGTGAGAGTGACGACAAAGATTATAGCGATCGCTTAATTCTATACACCCTGCAAATAACGCATCAGTACACAATTGTATCCCGGTAGGTGCAACTAAAATACTTATACCCTCATCTGGACGATGAAACTTTTTCACCGCCTCTTCGATGATTTCTAATGTTGCCAAAGTTGAGCGAAAATAAGGCTCATGATTTTGTTGTGATTCTCCAGAAGGCATCCCTGCGGTGAGTGATTCATCTTGAATTAAAGGTGCAATAAAAGCCCGAATTCCTACTGCTTGATAAGCGCGAGTTGCAGTGGCGATCGTTTCTAGTTCTTGTCCAGGAATTAACACTAGATGATCTACTACACTCGTACCGCCGGAAAGTAAAGTTTCTACTGCTGTTCCTAAAGCGCTGAGATAAACCTTCTCCAAATCAAGGGGGGCAAAGTCATATAATTCCGCTAGCCATAACTCTAAAGGAAATACTGACATAATTCCCCGTTGCCACATTTCTGATGAGTGGGTGTGGGCATTAAAGAACCCAGGCAGTAACAGTTTATTGTTACCATTAAAGACAGTACCGATTACATCTAAGTTAGCAGCAATAGCGGCAATTTTCCCATCAACAACCTGCACATCTACGGTTGCATAATCGTCATTGGTGGCAATCAAAACATTCTGGATAGTGAAATTCACAATATTTAACCTTGATTAAGTTATCGAACACTCACTAGCAATTCAAGTTACAAATTAAAAAATGGTTTTGGGTGTTGTAATTTATGAATCTGCCTTTTCGGACATTGGGAGTTGCACCAAATGCTTGGACTGTGAATCAGGCGATCGCAGATATCACTCGTCCTCAAAAGACCCCACAATCCGCTATTTTATCAACAGAAACCAAAACCCTGTGCCTAGACTTGGCAAAAGCCGCCATCCTTGTCATTGATATGCAAAACGACTTCTGTCACCCTGATGGCTGGTTGGCGCATATCGGTGTGGACGTAACTCCAGCACGTCAGCCTATTGAACCTTTGAATAACTTACTGCCAGAATTGCGTGAGGCTGGTGTGGCGGTAATTTGGGTAAATTGGGGTAATCGTCCCGACTTGTTAAATATTAGTGCCGCTTCTCGCCATGTCTACAACCCTACAGGAGATGGTGTAGGTTTAGGCGATCCCTTACCTGCTAATGGTGCTAGAGTACTCATGGCAGGCAGTTGGGCAGCAGCAGTAGTAGACGAACTAGAACAGCTACCAGAAGATATTCGTGTGGATAAATACCGCATGAGTGGCTTTTGGGATACGCCTTTAGATAGTATCCTGCGGAACCTTGGAAGAACGACACTATTTTTTGCTGGTGTCAATGCTGATCAATGTGTAATGACTACACTCTGTGATGCTCATTTTTTAGGATATGACTGTATTTTAGTTAAAGACTGTAGTGCTACAACATCTCCCGACTATTGTTGGTTGGCGACGTTGTACAACATTAAACAATGTTTTGGTTTTGTCACTGATTCGCAAGCGATTTTAACAACGCTGAATAATCCTGAATCAACAGGAGGAGATCAATAAATGCACGCTACTCGTTGTGTAATTCCTGTTATCAAATCTCCCAAAGATTACCAAGTATACCGCATCAGTCCCCACGACTCTAATCGGTTAGCAATTATTTTTGATACAGCAAATGCTAATACTTCTTTAACTTGTTGTATAGAAATTTTTGATGTTGGTGGACAAACACCGCCAAACCGTCATCAGTGGGCAGTAGAAATGTTTTTCGTTCTTAAGGGGGAAGGGGTCGCAATTTGCGACGGTAAGAATGTCCGCATCCAAGCTGGAGATAGTTTATTAGTACCACCTACAGGAACTCATTTAATTAAAAATACAGGTAATAATCGCTTATATACTTTGACTGTGATGGTTCCCAATGAAGATTTTTCGGAATTAATTCGCAGTGGGATTCCTGTAGAGTTAGATGCAGAAGATATGGCAGTTTTAGGAAGATTAGATGCCTTAATGCCTTGTTAAAAATATGTGATTGTAGTGAGGACTTTAGTCTTCTCTTTTCTACGCTATCGTGTACACACATTTTTATGATGGGTGCAAAATGTGGTTGCTTCCCCTAAATCCACGCCACTTGCTACAACGGGGAGGCAGCCGTGTGGGTGGGTTTCCCTACTTGAACGGACTGCCGTGGGAACCCCCGCAACGCAGAAGCCCTGGCGACTAGAAGTCGCGGCTACACAGGCAAAACCCGCGTAGGCGGGTTTAAATTCTTTGATTTTTCATTAGTCCGCGCGAGTGTTTGAACCTCGTCGCCGAGTATCTGAGACTCGTGAGCGAGTATTTGAACCTCGTCGCCGAGTATCTGAGACTGGTGAGCGAGTATTTGAACCTCGTCGCCGAGTATTTGAGACTGGTGAGCGAGTGTTTGAATCTCGTCGCCGAGTATTTGAGACTGGTGAGCGAGTGTTTGAACCTCGTCGCCGAGTATTTGAGACTGGTGAGCGAGTGTTTGAATCTCGTC
>NZ_JAECZB010000001.1:113145-113887 GCF_016056295.1 Atlanticothrix silvestris CENA357 | reverse complement strand
GCCGAGTATTTGAAACTCGTCACCGAATATCAAAACTTGAGAAAAGCAAATTGCCTTGTGTCAATCAAGATACAATATTATGACCGTTTTACGGAATTGCCAGTTTGCAAATTGAAGAATATTTAGTACAAAGCTAACCGAGAAGCTAGGATTATCCCTGGCTAAAAGTAACCCAGACACAAACACAACCCCTACATCTGACCCCCAGCTTGACTTTTTATTGCAGGTACTCACAGCTACAGCAGACAGTGACGGTGATGCTAAGGTGATACACCCACTGCTGGAAGCGAACCGAGACAAGCTAGACATGAACTTTGCCCAAATTTTACGCAGTTGGGCAATGGCAACTCTACCAGACTTAGAAATAGACACAGCGCAAAGCATTGTAATAGTTATCATCAATTTCAGCGACCGGATGCAAGGCTTTCCTTTGGGGAACCGGGCGAATAATCTAGAAATTGCCATTACAGGTTATGAAATCGCACTCACTATTTTTACCCGCGATCGCTTTCCCATAGATTGGGCAATGACGCAAAACAACCTGGGCGCTGCTTACAGTGACCGCATCCGAGGGGAGAAGGCTGAAAATTTAGAACTTGCGATCAAATGCTACGAAGATGCTTTGCTAGAATACACCCGCGATCGCTTTCCCATAGATTGGGCAACGACGCAAAACAACCTGGGCATTGCTTACAGTGACCGCATCCGAGGGGAGAAGGCTGAAAATTTAGAACTTGCGATC
>NZ_JAECZB010000001.1:0-113045 GCF_016056295.1 Atlanticothrix silvestris CENA357 | reverse complement strand
AAATGCTACGAAGATGCTTTGCTAGTTCGCACCAGTCAGGCTTTGCCACAAAATTATGCTGAAACTGCTTTTAACTTGGGGTTAGCTTACATAGATGCAGAAAGGTTTGCAGATGCTTACAACATTTCTAAATCTGCCATTGACACTGTAGAATTTCTGCGGGGTGAAATTTTCTCTGGCGATGAAATCAAGCAAAAACTTGCGGAAGAATGGAATGCGCTTTATCGCCGCATGGTAGAAGTTTGTCTGGAATTAGAATATTACGACCAAGCAGTTGAATACATTGAACGTAGCAAGACGCGTAACTTAATAGAACTGTTGGCGAATCAAGGTTCACCAGAACTACAGCAGTTACAACAAATAATCGTCGAACAAAAGCTTAACCTAGAAGTTGCAGCGAAACCGGACTCACTAACCCCAAAAGTAGCAGCGATGAATATATTGGTTTATCAAGTGGCTTTCTTAAAGCCGGCAGTTCTAGCGTAGTCAGTAGTCTGTGGTCGGTGGATGACTTTGCTACCGCCTTATTAATGATTCGATTTTATGACAATCTGTATTCTTTACCCATTGCCCAAGCACTTTGTCAAGCCCAGCAGTGGTTACGCAACGCCACCCAACCCGATTTAATCGATTGGACTCAAAATCACCCCAAAATCAATATGACCCCATTCTCAAAGTGTTGCACACTCCAGTGACAAATCGCTTTACCGCAGCGATCGCTTACAGTTTACTTTTTGGCTTCGCTATAGGAATCTTAATTTGGGCTGGCGATAAACTTTGGCAGTCCCATAAGCGCAAGCGCCAGCAATAATTGGTCTTTATCAGACGCGATAAATCGCGTCTCTACATCAGGCTTTTTGGCTGAAATGAGTATTTGAGACTGGTGTTTGGCTTGGCGTTTGCAAATAACGATAGAGGCGATTGAGAGCATTAATGTAAGCATAAGCTGCTGCCACCACAATATCAGTATCAGATGCTTGCCCAGAAAATATCCCTTCTTGATGCCCTATACGAACTGTGACAGTTCCTAATGCATCAATACCTCCAGTTACCGATTGCACAGAAAACTCGATTAATTGATTAGGAATCTGTGCTAGCCGATTGATTGTTTGATACACTGCATCGACTGGCCCAGTGCCTACTGTTGCATCTGTCAAGATTTTGCCATCTGGCGTAACAATTGTAATGGTTGCGGTTGGGCAAGTGCAGTCGCCGCAGATCACTTGAATGTGTTCAAGTTGAAAGCCGCTTTCTATTTGAATCTGGGTTTCATCTCGCACGATCGCCTCTAAATCCCAATCTGACATTTCCTTTTTCTTGTCGGCGACTTCTTTGAAACGATTGAAGGCTTTATTCAAATCTGTCTCGTTCAGTTCAAATCCCAATTCTTTGAGTCTGGTGCGGAAGGCGTTACGTCCAGAGTGCTTGCCCAAAACAATGCGATTTTCTGGTAAACCGATCGCAGTGGCTTCCATAATTTCGTAGGTTTGGCGGTGCTTAATAATACCATCTTGATGAATACCAGACTCGTGGGCGAAAGCGTTTGCTCCTACAATTGCCTTATTTGGCTGAATCAGCATTCCTGTTAATTGGGAAACCAAAGATGAGGTTTTATAAATCTCTTGGGTTTTGATATTAGTTAAGGGTGCATCTGATTCCACTGGACGACCAAAGTAAGGATTAAAGAAGGGTTTACGCACCTGCAAAGCCATTACAATCTCTTCTAGTGCTGCATTCCCTGCACGTTCCCCAATGCCATTAATCGTACATTCTACCTGACGTACACCATATTCAATTGCTGCCAAAGCATTGGCTGTTGCCAAACCCAAATCATTTTGGGTGTGAACAGAAAGAATCACTTGATCAATATTGGGGACATGTTCTCGAATTCCTTGAATCAGATTGCCCATTTCTTTGGGTGTGCAGTAGCCAACGGTATCGGGAATATTGATTGTGGTTGCACCAGCCGCGATCGCTGTTTCTAAAACTTGATAAAGAAACTCCGGCTCAGTCCGACTGGCATCCATCGGTGAAAATTCTACATCATCTACAAACGACTTGGCATAAGCAATCATTTCTGCTGCGATCGCTAAGACTTCGCTTTGAGACTTTTTCAACTGATATTTGAGGTGAATATCTGAAGTTGAAATCATCGTGTGGATTCTAGAACGAGCCGCAGGTTTTAAGGCTTCGGCGGCTGCTTGAATATCTTGGCGAATGGCTCTGGCCAAACTGCAAATAATGGGGCCCTCAGGTGTTCCCACTTGTTCAGCAATGATTTTAACAGCTGCAAAATCTCCTGGACTGGCAACGGCAAATCCGGCTTCAATTATATCAACACCTAAAGGAGCCAGTTGATGAGCGATCGCTAGCTTCTCTTCTACATTTAGGGTTCCCCCTGGTGACTGTTCACCATCTCGTAGTGTTGTATCAAAAATGATAACTCGGTCTGCTTGAGATCCAATGCTCATAACTTTCTCCCGTAGGTTAAGGGAATTATTGTTGCTTGCTTTGGATATTGTATACAATTTCATGTATATTGTATACAATATAAAATATGAATTTAAATGAATTAGCCGCCAATGTGCTGCAACAACAACGCAGTACCCCAGGTTTAATTGCTGATGCTTTGCGTGAAGCAATTTTGCAGGGTATTTTTCAAGAAGGCCAATCTCTTAGACAAGATGAAATCGCTACTCAATTTGGAGTCAGTCGTATTCCTGTACGCGAAGCGCTCAAGCAGTTAGAAGCCGAAGGCTTGGTGACGCTGCATCTCAATCGCGGTGCAATGGTGTCGGTGTTGACAGCCAATGAGGCGCAAGAAATTTGTGAAATCCGTAGCGCTTTAGAGGTGACAGCAATGCAATTGGCAATACCCAAGTTAATTGCAGCAGATATAGAAAAAGCTGCCGTAATTTTGGAAGCGACTAACCAAACCAGCGATGCAGGAATGTTGGCAAAACTCAACTGGGATTTTCACGCTACACTCTACGCCAGTGCAGAACGTCCGCGACTGTTAACAATAATTAAAAACTTGCACGTCAATTGCGATCGCTATGTGCGGGTACAATTAACGCAAATGGATTACCAAGAGCGATCGCAAAAAGAACATTATCAACTTTTAGACGCTTGTCGTCAGCGGGATAGTAAAGCGGCTGTGCGGTTATTAAAACGACACATCGACACCGCAGGAGAGCAGTTAGTTGCTTATTTACAGGAAAAGGCCCAAAAGCGGTAAATTTTCGGAAATTCTAAGAACTCCTCAAAACGCTGTTTTCGGTAAAACATCATGTCCCGAATAACAAAGAGTGCCTAACGATTACCAAAAAGTCAACTTTTAGCTATTAAAGTCAGGGAGTCATCTGTTTAATTCATTTCGGACAGTCTGAACAAATTCTTGCACAGCATCGTACTGGTCAGGCATAGCAATATAACGTAGCAGTAGAGTGGGTTCTAAATCAGGAAAAAACCCACTCCGGTCTACTTCTTCATATTCTCTCTGCTCATTAAGACGGAATATTTTAATAGAGTTAGATTTCCAAAACCAGACTTCAGGCACTTTTTTGGGTTTATATAAATCCTTCCTGTTAATCGTTCCACTGGTGATGATGACTTCAATAACGATATCAGGAACTTCTCTTTTGGTGCCAACACTGTAAGACTCATCGGGTGTACCAGAAGCATACCCTGGTTCTTCCAAAGTATACCCACCACGACCATAAAATCGGATACCCAACTCTCTCATGTAAGCTTCTAGCAAATAACCCAGAGTTCTTTTCACCGATTCATGTTCTTCACCTATTGGAGACATAATTTCTAACATTCCTGACAAATAAGACAATCGGACATTATGGTTGTCCAATAGCTGCGCTTCAATTCCTTTGAATTGCTCCCAGGAAACATCCTTTAAAGTTACCAATTTTTCTTCTGTAGACTGTTCTACAAGTGGGATGCTCATATCAACAACTTCCTTAAAAGCCTGCGACGACCAGCAAATGTGGAACAAAGAAACAAGGTGTGTAATTAATTCTACACAAACCACATTGCTAAAACGCCCCTTGATCAACCATTTCAGCCACACATCTGGTCAAAGCCTGTAGTTGAGCATAATAATAGCATTTGACCGAATTGGAAATGCGATCGCTACTTTGTTGCTAACTCAACTCTGACAGTCACTTTATATATGCTTTTACAAAATCATTAACCTTTAAAAAACTTAATCTTCATCTATAACGATATATCGCGATATATCGTATATTAGAGAAAGTTGATTGAGAATTTACTTATGTTTAGACATTTTCGGTTCCGCCCAGTACCTGCATGGGTTGGATTTAGTGAAGACGAGCCATTACTTGCCAGTCATTTTTTCCAGCACGGTAAACATCATGATAGACATCATGGTAAGCACATTGGCGATGAAATGTTTGGTCGTGGTTGGGGTGATGAGTCCCGGACTCGCCGGGGTGATATCAAGTTTTTGCTATTAGAATTGTTAAGCGATCGCCCCAGTCATGGTTATGACCTAATCAAAGCAATGGAAAATCAGTATGGTGGTTTTCGTCGCCTCAGCCCTGGTTCAGTGTATCCAACTCTCCAACTGCTGGAAGAAGGAGGTTATTTAACGAGCGAACAGATTAGCGGTAAGCGAGTTTATACAATTACAGACCAAGGCAGACAACTGTTAGCAGAACGTGTGCAACAGGAGAATACAGACTCGCCTAAAGATGCTTTCAAAAGCTTTTTCAAAGGCAAGCCTCAAGAATTTATGGAGTTGCGGAATGAAGCAACAGAGTTGGCTGCTGCTGTGATGCAGGTGGCTCGTAGTGGAAATGTGGAGCGAATGAATCTAGTACGTGAGCTGCTAGAACAGACTAAACGGGAAATTTACGCGATGCTGGCAGAAAAGTAGGTCAAGAAATCTTTTATGAAGAAACTGATCAAGCGGCTCAAGAAAATTATCCAATACATGATTGAGCAGTTTTTCCCGCAACCTGAATTAGTTTCAGTGCCAAATCCTCGTCCTGTCAGTATTCCCATTCCTACTGTTTCTCCGCGTTGGCAGTCTGGTTTGGTGCTTGTATGTTCACAATGTGCTAATGAACAACCGACTAATTCCCATCGCACTGGTAGAAAGTCAACGGCTGCGGAAGACTTAGAGAATTGGTTGAAATCTCGACTAAAATTTGATGGATTATGGGGTGAATATCGGGTTGTTAGCACTAGTTGTTTGGGAGTTTGTCCGCGGGGGCGGGTAACTGTAGTCCTTGGCAGTGATGCGGGCGACAAAGGTCTATGCTTAATTGTCAATCCCCAGAGCGATCGCGAGCGTCTTTACTCATACATTAAGCAGAAATAGGGCATAGGGTTAGGGACTAGGGGCTAGAGTGGAGTTTTTCATCCACTTGCTTTTTCAAGTAATAATAGTCACTTTTCCAGTATCCAAGTCATAACGACCTCCGACAATTTTGAGTTTGCCGGATTTTAGCCGTTCGCTTAAGAGTTGCGATCGCTGTAACTGTTCAATTTGATATTGTACATTTGCAACTACAGCGTTTTCAACTGCGTCACCTGGCTGATTTTTGACCCTGGTAACAGCTGGCTGAATTGCTTTGACAAAACTACCAATGTCACCAAGCAGCTTTTCTTTTTGTACAGCTGCGGTAACAGCCCCACATCGCTCATGACCCAGTACCATTAGCAGTGGCGTACCTAATAGTGTCACCGCATACTCAATACTGCCTGTTATTTCAGGTGTAGCAATATTCCCCGCAACCCGAACATCAAAAATATCTCCTACACCTTGATCGAAAAGAATTTCTACAGGTACGCGAGAATCCGCACAAGTGAGGACAGTTGCAAATGGATGTTGAGCTTGGGCAACTTCCTGCAACCGCGTTGCTGATTGATCTGGGTATTGGGGTTGATGCTGGATAAACCGCTGATTTCCTTTGATTAGCTTTTGTAGTGCCGCATCAGGACTAAGAGATTCAGGAGTTTTCGGGGGTAATTCTGCGGCTTTAGCAGGTTGAATCTGCCAAAGTAAATCGCTTACCATTATCCCAAATGCTCCTGTGACTCCTAACTTTAAAAAGTCACGGCGTTCTATGAAATGCTTATTTTTATTTAGGTTCATAATTTCCTTATAAAGACGCGACGCATTTTATAGACCTAATCTCCATAACATCTGAAATGTAACAAGTACCCCCAAATTTGTTGAGTAGTGGTTTGATGTTTTCGACTACAGGTTTGACGTACTCTGGCATGCAAAACGCGATGATGTAAACGTTATCGAGCATTGTCATATCTAAATCTTCCGCCACACCTCGTAACCCTTTGCCTGCGACATTGCGGATTACAGCATGACCATGTACGCCTGATTTATCTAAACCATCTAAAATTCTGCTCAACTCAAACGCATTGGCAATAATTTCTATCTTTTTGACTAAGTGCATTTCATTACCTCCAAAATAGGTTGATTCCGTACTGATATAACGGAATTCCTACAATAATATTGAACGGGAATGTCACTGCCAGAGCAGTAGAAACGTACAGGCTGGGGTTTGCTTCTGGAACAGTTAAGCGCATAGCCGCTGGTACAGCAATGTAAGAAGCACTGGCACACAGCACGGCAAATAAGAGTGAATCTCCTTGAGGCATACCAATGATTTTGGCAATCAATAACCCAATGCCTGCATTGACTATTGGAATTAGTATGGCAAATAAAATCAGGAAAACTCCGGTTTTTTGCAAGTCTTTAATTCTTCTGGCAGCAACTAGTCCCATATCCAGTAAAAAGAAGGTGAGAACCCCATAAAACAACCCCTGCGTAAAGGGTTCTAATACTTGCCAACCGTGTTCTCCTGTCAATACGCCAATTATCAGACTACCAACCAACAGAAAAACTGAACTATTTAAAAATGCCTCTTGCAAAACTTCCGGCCATGAGAACTCCCGCTTTTCGTCAACGGTGAATATATTCACCAAAATCAAACCAACAATGATCGCTGGAGATTCCATCAAGGCAAGGGCTGCCACCATATAACCATCAAAATCAATGCCTAGTTCACTCAAAAAGGCGCTAGCAGTGATAAAGGTGACAGCACTAATAGAGCCGTAGGTGGCAGCGATCGCCGCAGCATCGTAAGTATCTAGCTTGATTTTTAGGATAAAAAAGGTATAAACTGGGACAATACAAGCCATTAATATTGCCGCCAAAAGTGTGAAAACTACTTCTTGAGTAACTCCGCTTTTGACCAGTTCTACTCCTCCTTTAAAACCAATTGCAAACAGCAGATACAGTGAAAAAAGTTTCGGTATAGGGGCAGGAATTTCTAGATCGGACTTGACAAAAACAGCAGTCATCCCCAGAAAGAAAAAGAGGACTGGCGGATTTAAAAAGTTGGAAATGATCAAGCTGGCATCCATTTCCACCCCTCCTCATACCGATGAAGTCGGCAATTCCAGAAATTTTTCATTTTAAAAAATTTAACGGCTGAATCATGATGTATCGTGTATTGCTACCCCATGTCAATTGGGTGAGCAAGTATCTCAAATGCCATTGGTAGGCTGCATCGTTAACGTGAGTTCAACGTTGGTGTTGCAAAAATATTGTTGGAGAGAAAGCGGTGTATAAATCAGAACTAGTAAGGCAACCGTTTTAAGGCATCAATTGTTTTTGTCCTCTGCAAATGAATGAACGTAGAGTAGATAAGGACACTTTGACAAAAATTCAGATGCTTTTTTATGAGCATCAGGGTTATGAATATGAGCTGGCGTGGATCGAATTATGCCATTAAACAAGTCATCGAAACCGTAGGGGGTAAAAAACTGCCATTGCCCTTGCAAATCTAGTTTGACTCCCACAGCAGTAGCAGTGTGCAACCAATCTGTAATACCATCTTCTGTACTCATGTAAGGTCGGCTACCAGACCGCCAACGAGCAAAACTAGCTTGATTTTTCACATCAAACTTTTCACCAGGAAATTGTTCTGTGAGGCTTGTCTTGGCTGCTAGTTCCTGGGAACGGTTTCCGGCTTCATCAAAAAATGCAATATCAAAGTCTTTAACAAATAATCCGCATTCCTGACCAAATATGGAATGCCAAACTGTGTTACGGACTGCACCTCCTGCTAACCACCAGTTAGGCAAGTTGAGTTGAGCGATCGCAGGTAATACATTACCAATAACTGTATTAACTAAGATACTTTGTAAGCGAATATTATTATTATTCATCTCAAATTTTTGAGTTGGTCAACTAGAAATCGCCAGGATACATAAAAATCACCTTCTGAGTATCCTGGATTTAAGCATCGCAACTATCCTAAGTATAAGTATAAAATTAGGTATTTTCATCTAGTTGATTGGCACAAGTGGCAGTTTACCTCGATAACAGTCAGAACAATTATTATTTTTGTATAAAAAAAACAAATATGATTATGCTAAACTTGATAAAATTACTTAACAGTTCAAGTTCCATAACACAACGTGCAAACGCTCCACCCCGACATCAAGCAAGTAGCGGTTAATTACGTAGAGCTAAGTGATTTTAATTATCATCCCAAGTATCATCAATGGCGATCGCTTGCACTGGAAAAAATTCCAGATACAATTCTGGCAACCAAGTAGGAGTAGACACTAATTATGCAGCAGTTGTGTGGCAAATAGGATAGAATTAGCGATCGCTGTTGTAAAAAAACTCTGACATCTGCCTAATGGCAATAATTTTTCCGTGAAGGGCATGGTTCAAGGTATACCGATGCACTGACTATCTATAACGAGTAGGCCATTTGTATGATAGTTGTCCTTAAATAGAAATAATAAATCAGTTGCTGCAAGTTTTGTTTTTGACAACTTCACTTTTGGCGTTAGAATCAAAACTGGATTTTCAGTTGAGGAGGTGGTGATTTGAAGGCAAAAATGCTGTAGCCTTTAGTACTGACAGTATTTGAGAGGACAACAATTAAAAAACATAAATACTCGTAGATATGCGGAGAAAGCGACTCAGAAAAAGTCTAGCTAGGCAAAATATCAGAAAAATGGCATAAAAAATAAAATTTCATATCACAATTGTCTAGCCGACTCATTAAATATTTATAGGAATCCATAGTTTAGTATGCAAGAAAGATTTTTGCTGATTCCTATTGGCTATTGATTGGTAATATCACAAAAATTAAGGAGCAAATTATCCTTTTTTAAACACAAAAATTTTTCCAATAGCATTGATTTAACTAAATGTTAAAAATTGATTAACGAAATCTTAAGAATAAAGAACACAATAGCATAGATACTATACTTTAACAGCGTTAACACTTTTTAAAAGGGTTATTGATTAGGATGAAATAGTCAAAATTACCAGGTTAAGTACAATTCAGATATTCATAATAAATAACAGGGAAATCGACCGATGTCTAGAAAAAGTTATAATGTCAGAAAGTCTTCTCAAGTTTTAACTAGTAGTGCAACAACAATATTTCATAATTTTAAAGAAACTCTAGAATGTTGGCGTTTCCGCCTATTGGAATCTATACCTTTTTTAATTGCTTGTGCTGTCTTTTTAAGCGTTATCAGTCTCAAAAGTCCTATTCTGCTTTTTTGTCTGCTATTTGGCAGTTTAACCGCAATAGTAATTAATAAAATTGGACAACAGTTAGATTTGCCCAAAAGATGGCTCATTCCATTACAAATCTTGGCAGTAGTCGTCATTCTAAGTTTATTTTGGTTAGATTACTTCGCAGCCCCGGCTCAAGCACAGTTTTTTAAGAGAGCTGAAGATTTTTTTAGAAATAATCTTACACAAGGCGCAACAGCAAATAGTGGAACCCAAGCCGCAGTGAGTTTAATCTTTAATGTACTGCGAGGAATTTATTTACTGTATATAGCAATTTCTCTGATTGGTGTAATTAACGCAGTGCGTAAAGATGAAGATTGGCAAAGTATTGCTAGAGTACCATTATTAGTTGTAATTGCTGTTACTGTTGCCGATGTTCTCACAGGTTTTGTAATTGGTGATACGAGTAATTAATTCATCATTGAGAAATTTGTTATGTCTGAAAAACGAGAACAAGATTTTCGTCCAGTCAATCAAATTCTAGGATCGCAACCATCATTAGGGCCACTTCCTGCGGATCAAATTTTCCCTTGGATAGTTATTGCCTTGACTTCTTACTTTATCGTCAATGGAATTTTTGGCGGACTTTTTCCAGATGATTTTCAAAGAGGATTATGGACAGTATTAATTGCCGGTTGGGGAATAGCTACTTGGTGGATATTAACTGGTGGTAGAAGTTGGCGCTTTTTAAGCAAATTTATTGGAGTTCCCACTTGGACTAGAGGCTTTGCTCGTTATCAAAGCTTGCTGGAAGTTAAACATGAAGCAAAAAATCGGAAAGAAAAGCATCGGCGGCATCGCAGGTCAAGAAGCAAGATTAACACCATTTGAAGATGCTTTACATTTAGCGACAATGCTACGTATCTCTCTTAGCGGACGTGATATTGGTGCTTATATTTTGGCCAAAGGAGTCCAAAGAGATAGGTTTTGCTTTGTCTTTGGTTTTGAATGTCGGGGCATTCATACTACCTTAAGAGATGAACAAATAAACACAATATTTAATAATATTGAATCTGGCTTAAAAGACATGCCTGACGGTGAAAAAATGACACTGCACATGGGGTCTTTTAGCTCAGATAAACAGCGACAAAAAGAATTAGCAGATTTAATCAAGCGGACACCATCACGAGATATTAAATATTTATTGATGGCAGAACGAGCCAGAGCGCAAGAATTAACTAATTCTGGGATTCGTAAGCCTAAATTTTTGCGGATTTACGTTACTTACACTATTGAACCAAATGCTGGTCATGCAGATGATTGGATAGAGAAGTTTTTAGCCAGAGCAGAATTATGGTGGTTAAGATTTAAAGGTGAGTTGGAAGAGATTGAAAATCAACGTATTGAAACTATCATTACAAATGCTTACCAACAAGGTTTTTGCCGCTGGGAGCAGCTTTTATCTAACAAAATGGGATTGGACATCAAGCCTTTGACGGCTGATGATCTTTGGGAACATATCTGGAGGCGATTTAATGATACACAGCCAATAGAAATTCCTCAATTAATTCATTTAGATGAAAATGGACTGCATGAACAAGTTTCTTCCGACTTAGATAGTAGCAAATTGCTGATAGAAAATATCCACAGTACAACTTTGCTGATGGAGTCTAATGTACCTAGTGCCGATCGCCGTTGGATTAATGTTAAAAATCGCTACATTGGAGCGCTAACTTTTTTAGAGAAACCCGGTGGTTGGTCGAATAAATTTGCCCAACTACGATATTTTTGGGAACTACTGGCTAGAGAAACAGTAGTGGATACAGAAATTTTTTGTCAGTTAACTGCGGCCAATCCAGCATTTGTGAAAACGACCCTACAACGAGTGCTAAAGCAGTCAAACATGACAGCGATGATGGCTCAAGATAAAAGTAAAACTATTGATGTCAACGCTCAATTAAAATTAAAGAAATCGGTAGCAGCACAAGAACAGTTATATGAAGGAGCAGTACCGATTTATACAGGTATTGCGATTTTTGTCCATCGCTCTAGTGTAGAAAAATTAGATGAAGCTACCAGATATATTGAAAACTGTTTTCAACGTCCAGCACAAGTAGTTAGAGAAACAGAGTATACCTGGAAAATTTGGCTGCAATCTTTACCTATAGTTTGGGAGGGTTTATTAGTTAAACCTTTTAACCGCCGTCAGTTGTATTTAACGAGTGAAGTTCCAGGATTAATGCCTTTAGTACTGACTAAAGCTGGTGATAGTAAAGGCTTCGAGTTAATTGCCGAAGAAGGAGGTACACCTGTACATTTAGATTTATTTAACCAACACAAAAATTTAGCATTATTTGCGACAACTCGTGCTGGTAAATCAGTTTTGGTATCAGGAATATTAACTCAGGCTTTAGCTCATGGTATTCCTGTAGTGGCGTTAGATTTTCCCAAACCAGATGGTAGCTCTACATTTACTGACTATACAGAGTTTATGGAGGGCAATGGCGCGTATTTTGATATTTCCAAACAAGCAAATAATTTATTTGAGCAGCCAGATTTGCGATCGCTCTCTTTAGAAGAACAGCGCGATCGCTTGCTAGATTACACTGCATTCCTCGAATCAGCTTTAATGACAATGGTTTTAGGATCATCTAGTGAAAATCAACTCCTAGCGCAAACTGTACGTTCCCTACTCAACTTAGCTTTAGGAGCCTTTTTTGCTGATGAAGGCATCAAAGAACGGTACCGCCAAGCAATGGCTGGCGGGTTCGGTTCCCAGGCTTGGCAAAAAACCCCGACCTTAAAAGATTTTCTCTATTTTTGCTCACCCGAACATCTACTGTTAGATTCTCTCAGTGGCAGAGTTGAAGATGCTCTCAGTCAAATTCAATTACGCCTGCGGTTTTGGCTTTCTAGTCGTGTGGGACAATCCATCTCTGCACCAACTAGCTTTCCTACAGATGCTCAACTTTTGGTTTTTGCTTTAAGAAACTTATCAGATAACGAAGATGCAGCAGTACTATCTTTAAGTGCTTATTCCGCAGCATTACGACGGGCATTAAGTAGTCCAGCTTCCATATTCTTCATTGATGAAGCCCCAATTTTATTTGAATTTGACCAAATTTCTGACTTAGTTGGCAGAATTTGTGCTAACGGCGCTAAAGCTGGGATTAGGGTGATTTTATCAGCCCAAGACCCCGATACCATTGCCAAATCTAAAGCAGCATCTAAGATTTTGCAAAACTTGACAACACGATTGATAGGACGCATTCAACCAGTTGCGGTAGATAGTTTTATCAGTATTTTAAAATATCCCCGTGAAGTTATTTCACGTAATGCCACAGAAAGCTTTTTTCCTCGCAGAGAAGGCGTTTACAGCCAATGGTTACTAGATGATAATGGCATTTATACTTTCTGCCGCTATTATCCAGGTTACGAACAATTAGCAGCAGTTGCGAATAATCCTAATGAACAATCTGCACGCAAACAAGCGATGCAAGACTACAGCAATAAATACGAAGCGATTTCTGTATTCGCACGCCAGTTAGTGGCTTCGCTACGAGGTGGTTAATAGTAATTGAAAAAATCACACATGATTTTACTTAACTAAATCCAGGTTATAGATTTATGCAAAAAACTACCCTTCTAACATTTAGTCTATCGTTTCTAGTAGTATTACCAGCAATGGCACAATTAGGCAATGTTTGGACTGATTTTCAATCTTACTCTGTAGATGTGCAAAACTATCTCAGAAATAATCTTAGTGAAACTTTAAAACCGCTAGAAACTAGAACTCAAAGTTCTCTAACAGGTGCTACGGGAGACTTGAATATACCTAATCCTATTGCGGCTGGGCAACAAATTCAAAGTGATCTAATTCTCAACTCAATTTCAGATAAATTTGAGAATAATCCAGCAGTCAGATCAGCATCAGTTAGTAACGAAATTAATCGTTTTCTGACGCGTAGCTCTGTAGAGGGGGTTATGGGTACAAATGGACAAGCACGATTAAAAAATAAGTTGGAAAATACTGAAATGACAGTGAAAAATATTGATGAATCTGTTAAAGAAGCTGAAGAATTTAACCGAAATATACTTGATCAGCTTATCAGTCAAATTCCTGGGAATGAACTTGCTAATCGAGCAATAGCACAAACAAATCGGAGTCAAGTTGAGTTACAGTTGCAAGCTCTTAAAATTCAACGCGATCAATCAAAAATGATCAGCGAGACACTTGCTCAGACGGTACAAACAAATCAGTCTTTGCAATACTCTAACTTGAATTTAGCCAATATTTCTCAGCAAATGGAACAGGCAAATCGCGCTCGCCGAGTAGATGGTTCAACAGAAGCAGCACGGCTTTTACGCACTACTTCCCAAATGGATTTATTTGGAAGACAAACTGAAAACTAGCATTTTATAGAACTTACGCAAAATACCTCTCTAGCTCCTATTCCTCAGTGTTCTCCGTGCCTCTGCGGTTTGATTCTTCTTTAACTTGTGCGTAAGCCCTAATTTATTATTTATCCGTTTTTACATTGACCTTTCTTGTTAGAGAAAGTCTAATAACTTAAAATGCAGATTCATCTTTTGCAATTATTTGCTCAACTTGGTATCAACGAAACTCTCGAAAATGGTGCTGCAACTGCCAGAAGCATTGCCGAAGGTTGGGATAATCAATGGCTAGATTTATTACAAAATAATACCAGCAATAATTTATATGGATCGCTAACAAATTTAGGCGTGTTTTTCGCTGTAGGAACGCTATTGTTTTTTATGATGCAATGGCTAAAAGATTTAATATACAGTGAATATTCTCGCCCCATATCGGCTTTGATTTGGCCTTTCGTGGTAGTCTTGCTATTAAGCAATTCGGGAGAAGGTAGTATACTTTCTAACCTAACATTGGGACTGAGAAACTTTATTAACACTGTAAATCAGCAAGTAGTGACTACAGCAGATGCCAATCAAACTTATCAGCAAGCAGTAAATATGAGTGTTGCGGAAGAAGTTGCTGGTTCTTTACTTCGTCCTTGTCAGTCATTAACTGGTGAACAACAAACTCAATGCTTCGCCAAAGCCAGCGAAAAAATTGACGACCTTTGGCGAGATTACAGAGATTTATATGGAAATAAAACTTGGATAAATAGGTTAGAAAATCAGGTAAATCAAATCAGATTTGGTACAGGGATTGTCTCAGATATTGCTTTTAATTCTTTGTTAGGAAATACAGTACAGACTAGTATTAAAAGTTTTTTATTTTCCTTGCAATATGCTTTTCAAAATTTGATAGAAGCGACAATGCTCCTGATAGCAGCTTTGGGGCCAATAGCTGTAGGTGGTTCTTTACTTCCGGTTGCAGGTAAACCAATTTTTGCTTGGCTGACAGGGTTTTTATCTGTGGGAATTGCTAAGATTTCATTTAATATTATTGCTGTGTTAACTGCCGCAGTGATTGTTAATGGCCCAGCCGAAAATCCTAGTGCTAATCCCGATTTAATGTGGTTCATAATTTTTCTAGGAGTTTTAGCACCAATTTTGTCTTTACTTGTAGCCGCATCTGGAGGATTTGCAGTTTTCAATGCTATTAGTAATACGGCTTCTTTAGCAAGAGAGAGAATATAGTAATTCGTAATTAATTGAGATAATGGTGAATTTACTCAAAAAAAGACAACGAACCGGAAATATTCTGACAACCTTTGCGATCGCCACATTCAGTTTGCATCTATTGGTGTTACTTTTATTCATCTTCCAAGGCTTAGAAATTCGTCAACTGAGCCTGAGAAAACCTCCTAACTTTGTGCAGATGATCGATGGTAAACCAATAATTTCTACTGATGATTTAGAAAGAGATCCAGAAACGATTCGCTCATTTGTCAGTAAAACTATGACATCGATGTTTAACTGGTCTGGAAATCTACCACCAACAAATTTTGAAGAAGTCACCAAACCTCAACCAGATCCGGGAATACTTGTGAGAACACCACAAGGTGGTAGTCAAAAAGTTACTACTAGTAGTTGGGTCGCTAGTTATGCCATATCAGAAGATTTTCGCAAAGGGTTCTTAGGCGCGATCGCACAAATCACCCCAGCAGAAGTTTTTTCTACCAATCCTAGCCAAGGCATGTCAGCACAGTTAATTATCAAGCGGGTTTATCCACCTAAAAAAATTGCCCCAGGTAAATGGCGAGTGGGAATGGTAGCTGATTTGATCCAAAAAAAACGAAATGATGATAGAAGAAGAATAACTGCTTTTAATAAAGACTTATTAGTTCGCGCCGTAGATTATTTTCCTTATCCCTTATCTGAGAATAGTACCGATTTGCAAAAAGCCATTTATAGTAACCGCACTGATAGATTAGAAATTTATGAAATTCGTAATCTGTGTTTAATAGATGAGTATAACAACCTGAATGAAAATCAGTTAAAGCAATGTGAAAATAGCAAAACAACTGATACTTTTATCAAATGATTTTTTTGATTTGGTAATTTTGCGATCGCATCTACTCAAATATTTATGCAATTACTGAAACCAGAAAATAAAAAAAGTAGCGTTTTACCGCTATTAGCTGTAGGAACATTTAGCTTACATTTATTTACCTTATTGTTACTAATGTTCCACGGGGCACTCTTACAAGATTTAAGTCGGCAATTGACACCCCAAAGTTTGGTGCAACTCGTTGATGGTAATGCGATAACCGTAGACCCTAAACCAAGTTATGAACGATATCCAGAGGCGATTCGTCGCTTTGTAGGTGAAACCATGACCCTCATGCTTACCTGGTCTGAGCAACAGCCGCCGAATACAATCTGGGAAATTAGTTCCCAACTATTAAGTGATGATTTAAAACCAAAGTTTAAATCAGAAATCACCAATTTAACTTCAACTACGCAGTTACAAAATATTAATCGGGGCACTGAATATGTGTTGGTAGTCCAACAAATTTCTCAACCAACCCCAATAGGTGAAGGGAGATGGAAAGTAGAAATGCTTGCCAATCAATTAGCTTTTAGTAGTTCTGATAATCTAGGAACCTCAACTGCGTTTAATAAACAAATATTAGTCAGAGCCATAGATCAGCAAGCAACTTCACTGCCAGATGTTGCTCCTTTGCCGTGGCATCGAGCTGCTTACCGCCTTGGCGAAGCTAGGCTAGAAATTTACAATATATGTGAAATAACTGATAAAAACTGCTCTTAAAATTACATCAAAGCATAAACACCATGACTTCTTATTCAATTCCTTCAGAAACTCCTACCAAAAATCTACTTACTCGCAGTACCGATAATTCTCAGCCTGAAGTAGATGCTTCCGATTGGGAATCACAAATGGCACGATTGGTTGGCTTTGAACAAGAACCTCCAACTGTCAATGTCGAAGCAATAGAAGACTCAGCTAGCTTACAACCTCCGCTTTCTGAGCCGGAAGAAGTTCAAACCAAACAACCCCTCTCATCTAATCCCTTCGCTAAATTAGCTGTGGTTGGTAGTGCTACCTTAGCTGTAGTTTTGTTAGCTGGCGGGTTTTTATCTCAGATGATGAATACCGGCAATCAAAGACCAGCAAATGATGTAGTTTCCCCAGTGGCTCAACCACAACCAACAAATGCATCTCGCCAGCAAACTTTAGAACAAGAAATAGAAACTCTCAAAACCAAGTTAGCCCTAGCTGAACAAGCACAAGCAGTGACAGCAGCACAGCAAAATCTCAGAGCTGCAAGACCTGTTTCTCAGGCTGAAGTTAAACCAACTCCACAAGAATCTAGAGTGAGGCCAAGAATGATACAACCAACAACACCCCCACCTGTACGAACAGTTTACGTGCCTCAAATAGTCACAGTTGAGCGTGCTGTTCAACAACCTACACCTCAACCACCCCGTCCACAAAACTCTCTTGCTGCTTTGCCACCAGCTGCGAACCCAGAAGCTCAACCATCCCCACCTGACCCCCTTGATGAATGGAAAAGGCTAGCAAAATTAGGTAGCTACGGCGAAGTTCAAGTATCTGAAAATAATCAAGCGAGTGCTAATGTCGTTACTTCTCCACCTGGGATGAATAACAATGCAGCATCACAGACAATCAACCCGAATACGAATCCTGCACCACAACCACAACAACAACCTTCTGTAGTCAGCCAGAACCAATCACAGAATCCGAAATCAGTAAAAGTAGGAACCAGTGCTAAAGCTGTGCTAGCAACAGCCATATTCGGAGAAACTACAAGATCAAGAAATAACGATAAAGACGAAAATCAAAACGTATTTGTTGTGAAACTAAAAGAACCGCTAAAAGCTGCGAATGGGGAGATTGCTTTACCTGCAAATACAGAACTACTAACTCAAGTGGGTGCCATTTCCGAGCAAGGTTTGTTACAGATGGAAGTAGTCAAAATTATTTCGCAAGATCAAAATGGTAATCTTACAGAAAAAAGCTTACCAACCAATGCAATTATTATTCGTGGAACTCAAGGTAAACCTCTCGTAGCCAATAAATATCCTAATTCATCTGGCTCTATAGCAAGTATGGATGCAGGATTATTCGTTTTGGGAGGTATTGGGAAAGCCGCAGAGTTATTTAATCGTGCTGATACCGAATACAGATGTCCTCCTAATGGAAGTAATAATAATAATGATATCTGTGCCTTGACTACCAACAATAGACGCAACATTCCAGCTGGGATTTTGGAAGGTGGTTTGAACTCTTTAGTTCCCCAAATTTCGCAACGTAATCAGCAGGCGATCGCCCAAATGTCGCAACAAACTAATGTTTGGTTTATGGCAGCTGGAAAAAATGTTGAAATATACGTTAATCAAACAATGCAATTTTAATCTTTACAGGAAATCCCTTAATCTACAACTCGAATTTGTGTCATCGTTCCCTATCTAAATTATTTCCCAGGTTGCAGCCATGAAACACACCAATTCACCAGGAGAACACCCAGTTTATTCTCATTTATTTCTACTGGCTTCCCTGACTTTCTCTGGTGCAATGTTACTTTTGGCGGGTCGTGCCGTAGCTAATAATGCTGTTCTCCGTTCTATGTTTTCCTGTCAAGCACAGGGTTTAGGGGGAGCATTACCTACTATCAATGTATGGTATCAACAAGGTACAAATTTAAGTTTTCTGCCCTCTGGAGAAACTATTAAAAAAGTTTGGTTAAATGATCCGTCGCAGGTAACTATGGATTTTGATGGCCCAATGTGTATGCAGTTTGGTCAAGAACGCAACATGAACTCAGGAGATTGTAAAAATTCAGCCGCAAATGTCATTCAACTCAGGCGAATTCAAAAAATAAATATTCCAGGATTGCCTGACATTGATAATACACTTTTAACTGTAATTACTGAAGGGCAAGGTAAAACCAAACTCTATACATTTAAAATTATGTATGAAGAATCTAACCCGGATTATCATACCCTAGCAATTTATGCTGATCCTCCCTCTGCTAGTGCCACACCTTGCGTTAGAACTTCTAAGTGATGTCTATCGCTTTCTTAACTAACAGGACTTACGCAAAATTATGAAAAAACGTAGATAGACAAAGGACACAAAGTAAAGAGGTTTTAGAAAGTTATTGCGTAAGTCCTAACTAAAATTTCTCGCTAATTGACCTAGACGCTTCAACACACTCAAAACTTTATATAGTTAGGACTTACGCACTATTTACGGAATAACGTAGACACGCTAGTGGCTTGCCGCAGGCTACCGCAGAGGGCACTGAAGAATGAGAGTTTTAGAGATATTTTGCGTAAGTCCTGATAATTACTCAGGGACTCACTAACGTAATTTGTAAATCAAGTTAATACTGTTGTATTTAAATACATTGCATGAAATGGGAAATATCATGATGTGTATTCAACAGCATAAAAGGCTGAGAGTTTGCAGTGGTCAGAAGGCGATCGCTTTTAACTCGACTGGGTTATATGAAAATGAAAATATAGTGATTTCCAGTCCTAATAATTTACAGGCGATCGTTATCAGTTTTTCTAAGATTGGTATTGTTAAAAACGATGAGGCATATCAACCAGCGTTTCAAAATATTATCTCAACATTTGAGTTCATCACTAAATAAAACTAAAAAGGAAAGTTAAAAGTCAAGCCAGAGTTTGATAAAAAACGAATTGGTATAAAAAATAGTGCATAAAAAAGTAGAGCTACTGAAAACTAGAGGGAGTAACTCAAAAAAATTGACCAAAGGAAAATTTGAAGAAAATGACAATCAAACTAATAAATAGTAGCGACGACAAGCACTAGGGAAAAATTGTAATCAGTTGCCAAAACGGTTAGGACAAAGACTGATGCTGAAACCTAGACAATGAAATCTTTTCCTCCCTGTTCCCTGCCATAACATCTAATAAACTCATTTCTCTGGGTTCATCAAACTCTCCATCGCCTGTTGTAAATCATTCGTCAAATCAGCAACAGCTTGTCTCGCACCTAAACGATTTTCTTTATACGTTGAGTAACGCTCTGAGACAGAGATTGGCTGACCAATCGTAATTTTTACCTGTTGTTTACCTAATTGCGGGCGTTGAGATGTTTTATCGCCTTTAATGCGAGCAATCATCTGCCATAAAATCAAAGTTGTCTCCGCAAATCTTTCTACTGTCGGTTTTTCGCGGATATAGTTACCGGAAACTGCTACGAAACTTTCTACTAAACGCATGTGCCACATTCGGGCATTTGCTTCTTCAGCAACCCGATCGCCTAAAGCTTTTTCTACAGGCGATAGAGCTTTAACATCTTTAAAATCTTCTCTAAATATATTATTCCAGGCAGCTTGCTCTACTCGCCGACAGCGATCGCTTAATTTTCCTTTAGACTGCAAGTCAAAATGTTGTTCTGATATTTGCAACGCTGCATTCAACAAAGCTTGCAAACGTACTGCTAGGACTTCATTTCTATCACTAATTTCTGTTTTGACATCTGGCAAATTTTGATGATAAAACCGCTTATAAAATTTCTCCATTAAGTCAAGCAAATGTTCCGCTAAAGTCAACAATCGGGGATAAAGTGACTCTAAACAAGGAACATTACCTTGGTTCGCTGAATTTATCGGCAAGCCACTAGCTGCTTCTAACTCACTTAAAAGCCCAGCGATCGCCCTCCAAGGAGTGTCAACATAACTATATTTAATCCCAACTGGTACAATTAGAACCTGCTCGGAACGGTTGTCTTTGTGCAAATCTTCAGCACACCAAAAGCCTAATTGGGCGATACCAGGTTCTAGAGGGCTAACTTTCTCCGAAAGACCATTAGTAGCTCCTTCTGGCGCGGCAGCCATCGGAAATCTGCCATTGGCAAACAAGTCACGCGCCGAACGTAACCCTGTCCAGTCAGCCTTACCCCGCTGGATGGGAGTTCCACCCAAACGCGAAGCTACCCACCCAACATAAGAACCAGCCCATAGAGGAATGCCGCGATCGTAGATAAAATGAGCGTGAATTGGAGATTGTAGTGCTGTACCCTGCTCTCGTGCTACCCTTGGCACGAGTTGAGAAAACAAATAAGCCAAACAAAATGGATCGTCTGTTTTGGGATGGCGAAATGCCAGCAAAAAGCGGATTTTACCCTCTTGAAACTGGCGATAAAGATCCACTAAAACCTCTAGGTTGTCTGCTTCAATTTGGGTAATAGCTGTTTGCCAACTAATCCAACTTGGTAGCAACAAATGCACAGCCTGTAGAAATAGGGGATTGAACTTCGGAGGTATAAATTCTAAAGGTGGCTGCGCTTGATAAATTACATCTGACAAGGTAGTTTTCTCCTCAAGTTGCAATTAGAGATTTTAGATTAACCGAATTTGAGAGATTAGCAATTCTGGAAAGGGAATAAACGATGCGACTGTCACAAATGTTATTCGTTACGCTCCGGGATGATCCAGCTGATGCTGAGATTCCCAGTCATAAATTATTACTCCGTGCAGGTTATATTCGTCGCATCGGTAGCGGTATTTATGCTTATTTACCACTGATGTGGCGGGTACTCCAAAAAGTTTCCCAAATTGTCCGAGAAGAGATGAACGCCACAGGGGCACAAGAATGTCTCCTTCCCCAGTTACAGCCAGCGGATTTATGGAAGGAATCGGGACGCTGGGATACTTACACCAAAGCCGAGGGCATTATGTTCTCCCTCATTGACCGCCGGGAGCAACAATTAGGATTAGGGCCAACTCATGAGGAAGTAATCACGACAATTGCCCGTGATATGATTCGCTCTTATCGGCAATTACCACTGCATCTCTACCAAATTCAAACTAAATTCCGAGATGAAATTCGTCCCCGTTTTGGTTTAATGCGCGGGCGGGAATTTATTATGAAAGACGGCTATTCATTCCATGTCGATGAAACTAGCCTCAAGGAAACTTACCAGGATATGTATCAAGCATATACAAATATGCTGCGGCGTTCTGGTTTAGCTTTTCGAGCCGTAGAAGCTGATTCTGGAGCAATTGGTGGTTCTGGTTCGACAGAATTTATGGTGTTAGCAGAAGCTGGTGAAGACGAAGTTCTTTACACCGAAGATGGCAAATATGCCGCTAACGTAGAAAAAGCAGTTTCTTTACCAATTGACGCAGAACCTTCACGGTTTACAACCTATCAGAAACACGATACACCTGGAACAGATACGATTGATAAGCTCTGCCAACTCCTCAAATGTTCTCCTACCCAAGTAGTGAAAAATGTTCTTTATCAAACAGTTTACGACAATGGGATAACAGTTTTGGTTTTGGTTAGCATTCGTGGTGATCAGGAGGTGAATGAGGTCAAATTGCAGAATGAATTGACCAAAATAGCTGCTGATTATGGTGCTAAAACTATTATTGCTTTAGATGTACCGAATGTAGAAACGCAACAAACATGGACAGCTAAATCTCTGCCTTTAGGATATATTGCTCCTGATATTGCCGATGAATATATTAAGGGCAATAAACAGATTCATTCTCAGTTTGTCCGTTTGGTAGATCAAACAACTGTTGATTTAAAAAACTTCGTCACAGGAGCGAATGAGACTGGCTATCACGTAGTTGGTGCAAATTGGGGTAAGCAATTTCAACTACCAGCACGAATAGTGGATATACGGAAGGCAAGACCAGGCGATCGCGCCGTTCATAACCCTGAACAAACTCTCTTCAGTGCCCGTGGGATTGAAGTTGGTCATATCTTCCAATTAGGTACTAAATATTCCCAAGCAATGGGAGCAACTTATACCAATGAACAAGGTGAAGAAAAGCCTCTATTTATGGGTTGTTTTGGGGTAGGTGTGTCACGTTTAGCGCAATCGGCTGTAGAGCAATCTTACGATAAAGATGGAATTATTTGGCCAGTAGCGATCGCACCCTATCACGCGATTGTCACAATTCCTAATATTAATGACGCTCAACAAGTTCAAGTTGCTCAACAACTCTACACCGAACTTAATCAAGCTGGCGTTGAAACTTTATTAGATGACCGCGATGAACGGGCCGGAGTAAAATTCAAGGATGCTGATTTAATTGGTATTCCTTACAGAATAGTCACAGGGCGAGCGATCGCTAATGGCAAAGTTGAAGTTGTAGAAAGAGCAACTCGTAAATCCCAAGAAATTGCCATTGATGAAGTTATAACTACACTCCAACAATGGATTACAGCCGCAATAGAAGCTAAAAATTAAACGCCCTAAATACATTTATACATAGAAAAATTTCCTAGTGCTGGAACTTCTATAGGTTCGCAGAGGATTAAATACTCTGCGTTCCTCTGCTTGATCATGTCAAAAATTTCAAGAGAAGATTGAGATTTATAGATTTACATAATTTGGCAGGTGACGGATTACAATTGAAAATTCTAAAATATAAACATGAACTCCCTTGGAATATAGCGGTGTTTGAATAATCGCAACATTTTTGAAGTATTGAGCCATCATTTAGGTTTTGGGAAACTCTCCACTTGCAAGCATCGTCCTTAACCAGGCTGCTCTTCACAAAAAAAATTATCTCAGTCCTCAGTCAGGAAGGTTTTAAAGATGACAGACCAACAAGGATCTAACCGTATTTCTTCAGGTGTAATTGCAGCCGTTTCAGCAGCGGTTGTAGCCGTAAGTGGCGGCGTAGCTTGGTTAACGTGGAATTCTCCCAACCCCAACCCTACTACACCGTCAAAATCCTCTCAAACAGTAACTAAGCCAGGTCAGTCACAGCCATCAACCACGCAGCAAGGTAACGAAAAAACTGCAAATATTTACTGGCTCAGACCAAAAGAAAAAAGTGTAGATTTGGTTCCTCAGCCAGTTCAAATAGCAGCTACACAGCCTAACCAAGTTTTAGAGAAAGCTTTTCAAAGTTTGTTAGAAGGCCCAACAGAAGCAACAGATTCTACAACCATCCCCAGGGGGACTAAGTTGCTGGGGCTAAAGATGAACAATGATGAAGTTCACGTCAACTTATCTGAAGATTTTACTAAGGGTGGTGGGAGCACTTCAATGGTTGCTCGCGTAGGACAAATAGTTTACACTGCTACAACTTTAGATCCTAACGCCAAGGTGTACATTGATGTGAACGGTAAACAGTTGGATGTTTTAGGCGGCGAAGGCGTAGAATTACAGCAACCATTGACTCGTGAGAAATTTAAACAAAACTATCCCCTTTAGTGTAAGAGTCAGTGGTCAGTAGTCAGTGGTCAGTAGCAAATGACAACTGACAACGCCAAAACTAGTACTATTTTAAAGTACTTATACTCAGTAGCAACTGACAACTGACAACTGACAACTAACAACTGACTTAAAGCTTGCTGTTTAACACACGAAAGCTACGGGCTTGCTGTTCTAATCTAGTGGCTAGGCGATCGCAAACACGATTGCACAATTCAAAAATCATTTGATCTTCCACCCGGTAGTAAGCACAAGTTCCTTCACTGCGGCGGCTAAGGATTCCTGCTTGCCACATTACTTTCAGATGTTTAGACACATTTGCTTGTGAAGTCTGTGTTGCCTCTACCAATTCTTGCACGCATTTTTCTTCGTCCCGTAGTAAGTGTAACAACCGTAGGCGCATCGGCTCACTTAAAAGGCTGAAGTATTCGGCCACTTGTTGCACCACTTCCGGTGGTACAGGCAACGCTTGTTTCATCAGGATTGACCCGCAGATCTGACAGTTTTTAGCAACGACTCATTTTGGTATTAATGAATCATTTGATATATACATTAATACTTAATCAGGGTTAATTCGCATCAAAGGATGACCATATTCCACTGGTTCACCATTTTGGACAAGAATTTCCATTACTTGTCCAGATACTTCAACTTCAATTTCATTCATCAGCTTCATAGCTTCAATGATGCAGACTGTTTGACCTTTACGGACGCGATCGCCCACTTCTACAAATGATGCCTCACCGGGTGCAGGAGCGCGATAAAACGTTCCCACCATCGGCGAAGGTACTTCCACCCATTTTTTATCAATTGTTGAAGGAGGATTGGCTGACAACTGCACACTAGACCCAGTTACGGCATTGTCCGAAATGCGATTTGTCCCTACTTCTGATATTGGAGGTGGGGCTATTTGTGTGGCTATCGGTGAAATTGATGTTGTTCCCGAACTAACCAAACTACTTGACGCTGTTTGACCAACTGACACAACGTGGCTACTAACGTTAACAGCTTTACGCACCGTTAATTCCAATTCTTCACTTTTAAGTGTGACTTCGGCAATATCTGTTTGAGCAATAGTTACCAGCAGTTGGCGAATTTCATTAAAGTCCAATGGCACAGTTTTTACTACCTCGACCTGTCTGTAAATTAATCATCATTAATTGTCGCAAGAATTTAATCCCTATTCAGGGATTGAAATGAGAATTTGTTTTAGGATGTGATGAAACTTATTCTCTGCCTAAATATTTGTCTTCACGGGTATCAATTTTAATTCTTTCACCTTGAGCAACAAACAACGGAACCATGATAGTTGCTCCAGTTTCCAGCACAGCTGGTTTAGTACCACCAGTAGCTGTGTCACCTTTAATACCTGGATCGGTTTGAACAATTTCCAAAACCACAGAGTTGGGCAGTTCCACCTCTAGCACTTGTTCGCCCCAACGAATGACGTTGACTTCCATACCTTCTTTAAGATATTTAACGCGATCGCCAATTTGGGCTACAGTCAATCTGCCTTCTTCGTAGGTTTCCATATCCATAAAGACCAACTCATCGCCCTCTTTATAGGTATGCTGCATCGTAATTTTTTCTAAAGTGGCTTGCGGCACTGTTTCCCCAGCTCGGAAAGTTTTTTCGAGTACTTTCCCACTCTGGACATTTTTTAGTGTTGTTCTCACAAATGCGGAACCTTTGCCTGGCTTAACGTGGAGGAAATCTATCACTCGCCATACAGTCCCATCTAAAACAATTGAGACACCGGGTCGAAAGTCGTTACTAGAAATCATGAAGCTTTAAAATTTTGGAAGACAATCGGCATTTATTGTACCCTTCTGGGGTGGTCATTGGTCATTTGTCATCTGTCATTTGTCGTTAGACTCAGCACTACTACTGTGGGAAGATGATTGATGGGTTACGCCTAGTCAACAATTTGATGCTGAATTTAAGCCATCCCATGTTCAACTTATTTAAATCCTGGCTGAAGAACAGCCTAACGATAATATTGTTGGTAACAATATTTTTAGGCATAAATACCGCTGGCTGGACTTTCTCCAGTGATGCCGCCCTGCCAGCAGGGAATGCAATTACCGACGGCAAGGCTTTGTTGCGGTATGCACTCCCGATAGAGAATAAACCAGTACGGCAACTACAAGCCAGTTTAGAAGACATTTCTACTCAACTGCGGGCTAATCGGCGATGGGGCGCTATTTCCAAAGACCTCAGCAAAGCGTCCCGTGTTCTCGATCAACCTTCCCAAATCCTAGCAAGCGTTCCCGAAGAGCGCCAGCCCCAAGCAGAAGCTTGGATTGCTGAGTTGAAATCTGGTGTAGATGCACTAAAAGAATCGGTAAAAGTCAAAGACAAGGAACAAATTCTTGAAGGCAGAAACAAACTGCTAAATATCGTTACCCAATTAGAAGAATCAATGGTGACAGGATTTCCCTTTGAAGTACCTGCCCAGTACAGTAACCTACCCCAGCTAAAAGGTCGTGCCACTATCGAAATGAAAACCACTAAAGGCAATTTAACTTTAGTGGTCGATGGTTACAGCGCTCCTGTTACAGCAGGTAACTTTGTAGATTTAGTGCAACGAGGTTTTTATAACGGCTTAAAATTTACCCGTTCTGAAGAATCTTACGTGCTGCAAACCGGAGACCCACCAGGAAAGGAAGTAGGTTTTATTGATCCCAAAACTAATAAATACCGTGCCGTTCCCTTAGAAGTTTTAGTTGAAGGTGATCAAGAACCAACTTATGGCATTACTCTCGAACAAGCTGGCCGTTATCTTGATATGCCTGTATTGCCTTTTTCTTCTTTTGGTGCATTGGCAATGGCTCGCCCTGAAACTGAAGTTAATGGCGGTTCTTCACAATTTTTCTTCTTCCTATTTGAACCGGAACTTACCCCTGCGGGACGCAACCTCTTAGATGGTCGCTACGCCGTTTTTGGCTATCTCACCGAGGGCAAAGAAGTTTTGGATCAACTCAAAGAAGGTGACAAAATTGAATCGGCAACTGTCGTTCAAGGAATAGAAAATTTAGTGGAACCCCAAGCAGCATAATCAATTTTGGATTTTAGATTTTAGAATCAATCTAAAATCTAAAATCTTGCTAGCTCAGGTTTCCAGCAGTGAACACCTGATCAACTGTGAGCGCTAATTTTGGAAAAGCCCGTGATATTATTTGCTGACTGGCAGTAAACACGCTTTCTTCGTATAGTCCTTCTTCCAGTAATAAAATTGAAATTTTTGCAGCCATTGGGTCTACAATCCAATATTCAGGAACCTCCAATGCTGCATATTCGGATCTTTTATGGCGATAGTCTCGTTTTACAGATTCTGGACTGACTACCTCTATAACCAATAAGGGGGATGACTGAAATACTGCTGAAACATTGATCAATTCCTTTGCTTGCTCCAGCGTCACCACACACAAATCACTCAACCGAGATTTATTTCTACCCGTTCTCACCCCACTTTCTCGAAAACACAGCCAAGAAAAGCTACAACGTTTAATTTCTGCTTTCAAGGCAGTATCCAAAAAATCGACAATCAGAAAATGTTGAATAATAGGTGGATTCATTAGCTCTAATTTGCCATCCACCAATTCATAATGAAAACCTGTGCCATCATCATAGGTTAAATACTCTTCAAACGTGATGCTGGTTACTGGTGTTGTTACCATCCCAACTGACTCCTAGGCGATACTTTTATCGTAACTTCAAGTAGTGGTGTGAGCTTAGTCCATACTGAGAAAAACAATTTTAGAGTTGGGAGATACCAATTTATGAACAGTGAGTTATCTTCCCTAAAAGTACAAGACCTTGGTGAACAAGGTCTTTTAGAAAGAGTGCAGCGCTTTTGCCCTGCTGAAATTATTGGGGATGACGCAGCTATTCTGGTGACAGAACCAGGGCAATCTTTGGTAGTAACAACAGATATGCTGGTTGATGGCGTACATTTTAGCAATCTCACCACTTCCCCTGAAGATGCCGGTTGGCGAGCTGCTGCCGCTAATTTATCAGATTTAGCAGCAATGGGTGCTACTCCTGTGGGTATTACTGTTGGATTGGGGCTTCCTGGGAAAGTTAGTGTCAGTTGGGTTGAGCGCTTGTACCAAGGAATGACAGAATGCCTGCAAAGATACCATACCTCGATTGTCGGTGGTGATATTGTGCGATCGCCTACAACTACTCTGGCAATCACTGCTTTTGGTCAAGCTAGCCCCAATAGAATTATTCGCCGTTCTGCTGCTGTTGTAGGAGATGCGATCGTGGTTACAGGCGTTCATGGAGCTGCCCACGCTGGCTTACAATTGCTTTTGCATCCCGAATTAAGGCAAAACCTCAACGATATTGAACAAACGGCTCTAACCAAAGCGCACCAGCGTCCACAACCGCGACTGGATGTCTTACCATTTTTGTGGGAAATTTTATCTTCCCAATCTCCTATTCTGATCGCAGGTATGGATAGTAGCGATGGTTTAGCAGACGCTGTTTTACAAATCTGCCGCGCCAGTAGGGTTGGTGCGGTTTTAGAACACAGGCAAATATCTTTACCTGTAGCTTTTAACCACTGGTTGACAGAAGAGCAAGCACTAAAATACGCCTTATACGGTGGCGAAGACTTTGAATTAGTGCTGTGTTTACCAAAAGAACTAGCAAATACATTAGTCCAGCAACTTGGTCAAGGCGCGGCGATTGTAGGGACTATTACAGCAGGGTCAAAAGTACTATTACACGATAAATACCAAAAATTCCCTGACCAAGTTTTAAGTCTTAGTCAGGGATTTCAACATTTTAGTCAATAGTTAATGGCTATTAATAATTAAACAACAGAATCACTAACAGCTGATAATTAACTTAATTAAGCCCATTTTTCAGCTACTAGTTCAGCCAAATCGAGAACTCGTTGGCTGTAGCCCCATTCATTGTCGTACCATGCCATAACTTTTACCATGTCATTGCCCATAACCAAAGTCAAGCTGGCATCAACAATCGAAGAAGCATCACTACCTTGATAATCGGAAGATACTAGTTGTAATTCGCTGTAGTCCAAAATGCCTTTCATGGGACCTTCAGCAGCATCTTTAAGAGCTTGGTTAACTTCTTCCGTAATAGTACGCTTCTCAACCTGAACTACGAAATCTACCATTGAAACGTTCGGGGTAGGTACACGCAAGGCAACACCATTCAGCTTGCCTTTGAGGTCTGGGATTACCAGCGCCACAGCTTTTGCTGCACCAGTAGAGGTGGGTACAATGTTGATGGCTGCTGCCCTTGCCCGTCGCAAATCCCGGTGGGAAGCGTCTAATAAGCGCTGATCACCAGTGTAGCTGTGGGTGGTGGTCATCGTGCCTTTAATGATTCCGAATTTATCGTTCAACACTTTGGCGATGGGAGCCAAGCAGTTTGTAGTACAACTTGCGTTACTAATGATGTGGTGCTTGTTGTGGTCGTAATCGTGATGATTCACGCCGATTACAAAAGTACCATCCTCGTTTTTCCCAGGAGCAGTGATCAGAACCTTTTTGGCTCCAGCATTCACATGCTTCATTGCTCCATCCTTGCTGGTAAACACGCCTGTTGCTTCGATAATCAGGTCAATGTCCCACTCTTTCCAGGGCAAGTTTTCCGGATTGCGATCAGATACGCATTTAATGGTCTTACCGTTAACGATGATAGAGTTATCATCAGCAGTAATGTCAACATCCTTTAACTTCCCTAGCATCGAGTCATACTTCAGGAGGTGAGCATTCGTTCTAGGGTCTGATGTGTCATTAACAGCCACAAGATCAATTTTGCTATTTTCTCTTCCTACCCAGCAGCGCGCAAAGTTACGTCCAATACGCCCGAAACCGTTGATTGCGACTCTAATCACAGTGTCTTGCCCTCTGTATTTATGCCTATAAATTGATATCTTTGACCCCAATCATATCGCAAAGGGGGGGTGCATTCATAACCGTAAAGTGTTGTATCCATAAAAAAAACACATATTTTATTCAGATTTATCTGAGTAGAGGCTGTGAGCTGTGATATACGATCTAACCGGTTCCGGGACTAGATAACGGATTGACAGGCGATCGCTTGTGGTTTTAACAGAGTCATTGTGGCAAAGTTGACGAATTAGACTTGACGAAACTCCCACTAAGGGTATATTCAGGAATTGCCAGCGAATGTTATGTGACTGCTTTCTGAGTTGTTGCTCCACTTGCTTGCAGATTAACTCGCTTTGAGTTACATTCTCACCACCTAGCAGTCGGGGTGCGATTAACCAATCACACATTTGTGCTAGTTCATGTCCACGATGCCAACGGGGTAAGGTTTGGAAGGTATCTAAACCCACTATCCAGTGCCAGTGAGTATTTGGGTAAAAACTAGATAGATCAATCAAAGTGTTGATGGCGTAGGAATTACCAGAGCGATTTACCTCAATTAGTGAGATAGTAAACGCTGGGTTTTCTCTTACGGCCAACTTCAGCATTTCCACCCGATGCTCAAACGAAACTGCTTTTTTATGAGGAGGATTTAGCGATGGTACCCAAATTATTTTTTCCAGGGGTACTTGATACAAAGCTGTTTGAGCTAAGAGTAAGTGTCCCCAATGAACAGGATCAAATGTGCCGCCAAAAATCGCTAATTGTTGCATCCAGTTATGCCGTGGCTCTATGCAATTGAGAAATAGTTTCACTATTAAAGTACTATTTTACTCAATTCATGCTTTAGCTTGATGCAATTCAACAACCATTTCGCTAAGCTTGATGCAATTTCAAAGCTGTTTTGTTAAGAGTTTCCTATTGTAACCGATACCAGTAAGGAATCCAAAAAGATGTATTTGACATTACAAGAATTTCTTTCCCGATGTGGCGGAAATTTTCAGAATAATCTTAAAAACAGTTTAGAAATAGCAAAAACCTCCAACCAAGGTAAAATCATTCTCAATCAGCAAAACAACAGTATAAAATCAAGCGAACATTCGGTATAAACATGATTCGAGGACAGTTACGGTAAAAAACAAATTCCTGTTATGATACGCGTGTCATTTGTGATTATGGTGTGGTGTAAGAGGAGTAATAAATGAGTAATTCTGTAGATTTTGGCGGTAGACCATTTCATTTTATTGGTATTGGCGGTATAGGTATGTCTGCTCTAGCATACGTTCTCGCAAAGCGTCAATTACCAGTATCAGGTTCCGATCTTCGTCCTAATCATATTACGCGCAAGTTGGAATCTATCGGAGCTTATATTTTTGGAAGACAAGACGCAAGTAATCTTGAATTCTTTCGTCCTCAGGTATCGCCTAACGGAGTATTATTAAATCCACAAGAACCATTATCTAATGCTACCAAGTCCGCACTGCCCCAAGTTATTTGTTCAACAGCAATTAATACAAACAATTTGGAATACAAAGCAGCACTAGAATTAGGTTGTCCAATTTTACATCGTTCAGATGTACTAGCTGCTTTGATTACCGATTACTATAGTATTGCGGTAGCAGGAACCCACGGTAAAACTACAACTAGTAGTATGATTGGCTTCATGCTATTAGAAGCTGGTTTAGACCCAACAATTATTGTAGGTGGTGAAGTAAACGCTTGGGAAGGTAATGCTCGACTAGGGCAAAGCCGATATTTAGTAGCTGAGGCAGATGAATCAGATGGCTCTTTGGTAAAACATGCCCCTGAGATTGGCATTATTACTAATATTGAGCTAGATCATCCCGACCACTACGACACATTAGAAGAAGTAGTTGATACCTTTCAAAAATTCGCTGCTGGTTGTAAAACCTTAATATGTAGTATTGATTGTGCAACGGTACGCGAACGCCTCAAACCGACAATCAGTTACAGTTTGCACTCAGATACCGAAGCTGATTACACTGTCACCAATATTGACTATCGCTCGGATGGGACTACAGCTCTTGTTTGGGAGAAAGGCAAAGCTTTAGGAGTTTTAAAATTGCGACTGCTTAGTCGGCATAACCTCAGTAACGCCTTAGCAGCAGTAGCTGTTGGTCGCGCTCTGGGCCTAGAATTTGGAGAAATCGCCAAGGGCATTGCTACTTTTGAAGGGGCAAGACGACGATTTGAGTTCCGAGGCGAAGTTAATGGTATTACTTTTATCGATGACTATGCTCACCATCCCAGCGAAATTCGCGCTACTCTAGCTGCTGCACGCCTCCAAGCCAGACCAGGGCAAAGAGTGGTTGCCATCTTTCAACCCCATCGTTATAGCCGCACACTGACCTTTTTAGAAGAATTTGCCCAGTCCTTTGCCCACGCTGATTTAGTTGTGCTGAGCGATATATACAGTGCTGGTGAAGCAAATTTAGGACAAATTAGTGGTGAACAATTGGCAGTAGAAATTGCCAAACAGCACCCGCAAGTGGTTTATCAGCCCAGTTTACCTTTAATGTCCGAGTTCTTGCTACAAACGCTGCGCCCTGGAGATTTAGCGCTATTTCTGGGTGCTGGAAATCTCAATCAAGTAATTCCGGAAATAATTACAACACTTTGTGAGCCTGCTAAAGCCACATCTTAATTGAGGGTACTGAAGAGGTTTATTTCCTTGGCAAGGTAGCCGTCAGTAAAGATTTTATCGATTCGCACTATTGCTGTATTTCCTACAGCAGATAAATGTAAAAATTTCACAAATTGACGTAAGATGAAAATCTCCCAGGCAGCCGGAAACGTCTGCACAGTTTCGACTACACAAAAGCAGAAAAAAGATAATTCAGGCGAAAGTAAGATAATTTACTTACAAGGTACTGATTGTGTGATTAAGTCTCAAGCTTCTTTATCCGCATTTACTTCATATAGAGTTGGGGGAGCAGCTGAATGGTACGCTGCTCCTCGCAATTTAGAAGCCTTACAAGCAAGTTTAGAGTATGCAAAAGAACATGATTTAGCAGTAACAACACTGGGAGCAGGTTCTAACCTATTGGTTAGCGATCGCGGTTTACCAGGCTTAGTCATTTCTACTCGTCATCTTCGCCATAGCAACTTTGACCCCCAGACAGGCCAATTAACTGTCGCTGCGGGAGAATCAATTCCTAGCCTAGCATGGGAAGCAGCCCAACTAGGATGGCAGGGATTAGAGTGGGCTGTGGGTATCCCTGGAACAGTTGGGGGTGCAGTCGTGATGAATGCAGGGGCACACAATAGCTGTATCGCAGATATGTTAGTTAGCGCCCAGGTACTTTTACCCAACGGTACCCTAGAAAGTCTCACCCCCGCCCAGATCGGTTATAGCTACCGCACTTCATCACTGCAAGGCAGCGATCGCATTGTTACCCAGGCTACTTTCCAACTCCAACCAGGTGCCGATCCCGCAAAAGTTTTAGCAATTACCAAGGAACACAAACAGCATAGGTTAACTACTCAACCCTACAATTTTCCCAGTTGTGGCAGTGTTTTCCGCAATCCCACACCTTATGCTGCTGGGTGGTTAATTGAGCAAACAGGTCTGAAAGGCTACCAAATTGGTGGGGCCCAAGTGGCATTACTTCATGCTAATTTTATTGTCAACCGTGGTGGAGCAAAAGCCAGCGATATCTTCTGCCTAATCAATCATATCCAGCAACAAGTACAAGAACATTGGTCGATTTTATTAGAACCAGAAGTCAAAATGATCGGGGAATTTCAAGCAGTATGTTGAGGGACTAGGGAATGAGGAATAATTTCCCTCATGCTCCACCATAAACCCATACACAGGATTAATTATTGGTAACAAAACAGGCAAATCGCCTACCGCATCTATAATTGAATTTGACTTGTTAATCAACGCACACGCGGACAATTATTATGACCGGAAAAGGACAAGGATTTGGTTTTGGCTTGGGTAAGATGAAAGAACTAGCCGAAGCTTTCAAAAAAGCTCAGCAAGTTCAAGAAGGCGCAAAGCGACTCCAAGAAGAACTGGAGCAAATGGAAATTCAAGGAGAAGCTGGTGGTGGTCTAGTCAAGGTAATTGTCAGTGGCAACCAAGAACCGAAGCGAGTAGAAATTGCTCCAGATGCTTTAGCACAAGGAGCAGAACTACTTGCCGATCTTGTGACAGTCGCCATGAAAGATGCCTACAATAAGTCCACAGCAACAATGCGCGAACGCATGGAAGATTTGACTAGTGGGCTGGAACTACCTGGATTTTAGTCAATAGTCAATAGTCAATAGTCAAAAACCATGAGACTATGGACTGTGGACTATTGACTTTTGACAGATACTAAGCAAAATATTTATGCGTTACAAGCTGCTGTTTGTCTGCCTGGGTAATATTTGCCGTTCACCATCGGCAGAAAATATTATGACTTATTTAATCGAGCAGGCTAACTTAAGCGAACATATCCTTTGTGACTCTGCTGGTACATCTAGCTATCACATTGGTAGTTCACCTGATCGACGCATGAGTGCAGCAGCTGCTACGAAGTTGGGAATTAAATTACGTGGTCATGCTCGCCAGTTTCAAAAGTCTGATTTTCAGGACTTTGATATGATTTTGGCAATGGATCGAGAAAATTATGAAGATATTCTGACTCTTGATCCAACAGGGCAATATCATGACAAAGTATACTTAATGTGTGAATTTTGCTCTCGGCAGACCCTCAAGGAAGTTCCAGACCCTTACTATGGTGGGGTAGAAGGTTTTAATCAAGTGGTTGATTTGCTGGTTGATGCTTGTGAGGGACTGCTTAAATGCATTATTAGCCAGCAACCAAGAGTTTGAAGTAGAAAGTTATTTATGAGTTATAAGTTATCTCTTCTTGCTCTTTACTCATAACTTTTCACTTTTATTCCACTAAACCATGCTTTATTGCAAAACGCACCAGTTCTGCTCGGTTACTTGTTTCGGTCTTCCTTAATAAACTACTAACGTACTTTTCCACTGTTCTCGGACTTAGATGGAGTTGTTGACCCATTTCGGCATTAGATAGACCGTGAGTCAAAAGTTCTAAGACTTCCTGTTCTCTGGAAGTCAAAGATGATATCAATTGGGACTTATGAGTATGAGTAAACACAGAGTGATGGGCATCTATCGCTTTTATTGGGGTAGTATTGCCCAAGTTTTCTTTATGGGAAAAGCGGTATTCAGATTGAATGATTTGTGATCGCTCTAAAAGATTGCGGATCGCTGCTGCTAATTCTTCTAATTCAAAAGGCTTAGGCAAATATAAATCGCACCCTGACTGGTAGCCCAGAATTCTTTCCTGGGTCTTGGTGCGTGCTGTTAATAAAATTACAGGTAATAGACGGAAAGCTGGTTGTTGACGCACCTGACGCACCAGTTCGTAGCCATTCATTCGTGGCATCACAATATCCGTGACGATTAAATCAGGATGACACTCATCTACCATCGCCAAAGCCTCTTGACCGTCATTAGCTGTGATTACCGAGTAGCCAGACAGTTCAAGATAATCGCTAATAGACAGACGAGTGCCCAAATCGTCATCCACTACAAGGATCGTCAAGGGCATGGACAATACATCCCTAGCATTTTTTTACTCAGAATTTTGCTTTTACAAGCTTCATTAGTGAACACAGGCAAGAAATAGTATTCTTATGTTTCATACTATGACAGGATCACCAACTCATGACTGTCTGTAGGTTTCTTTATAAAGAAAATCTTAAATCCTGAGGAAGGGTTTACGAAGTTCATCTGACCTTCAGACTCTAGCTCTGGGCGGGTATAGAGAGTTTTATAATTCTTAATAATTTAACCATAATACTGATCTATTCTTCACTCTAATGTAAATTAAGATTTAAGTGATAAATTATTTTCCAGTGGCAAAATTTTCTGGAAAACTTTTAATTAAGAACTTAGAAAAGCTAGATTAATAGGGGAACAGTGATATCTAGTTAAGCATTTATAGTGGTTTAATATGCCTCTATAAATTTCACAAGATAGTCTCAACGATTTTTTAAGCAAAATTTAAAGCACGCAAAATTCTCAATGAGCGACAAGAGCGAAAGTTATAAAGTTATTAGTGACAACCGTCAAGCCCGTTATTTGTATGAAATTCTGGAAACCTATGAAGCAGGAATTCAGTTGACGGGAACCGAAGTCAAGTCAATTCGTGCAGGTAAAGTCAATCTCCAAGATGGTTATGCTTTAATTCGTGATGGTGAAGCATGGCTAATCAATGTGCATATCTCCCCTTACAATGCTAGTGGGCAATATTTTAACCATGAACCGCGCCGCACGCGTAAGCTATTGCTGCATCGTCAGGAACTCCGTAAGCTAATTGGCAAGGTAGAACAGCAGGGCTTGACGTTAGTACCTTTAAAGATGTACCTCAAACGCGGTTGGGTGAAAGTTAGCATAGCTCTTGGCAAGGGGAAAAAGCTTCATGATAAACGAGAAGACTTAAAACGTCGCCAAGATCAACGCGATATTCAACGGGCAATGAAAAATTATTAAGCGCTTGTTAAACCTAACTACCACATCAGAGTGAGAAACTGATTGAAGTAGAAAACGTGTTGTATATCTTCGGCGTGAGTTTAAACAATGCTTAGTTTATAGCCACAGATTGATTTAGATCCTTTAGAGGATCGATAAAGTGGTGAGTAACTTCAGAAGGCACAAGGAACTTTTACTATGACACGTAACATTACCAAAGCATTGAGTGCTGGGTTTCTCACGTTGAGCATGGCAACTTTGCCACTCACTCTACCCGCAAAAGCCCAAGTTACTGAACCTGGGGTTGACACTGCTCCAAGGACGACGGTTTACGAACGTAATGATTTTGATTGGGGTTGGTTAGGCTTAATTGGTTTATTTGGTCTAGCTGGTTTAGCAGGTAAAAAGCGTCATGATGAACCAACTCGTTATCGCGATCCTAGTGCCCCTGGAGCCACTACCTACAGGGACTAGCCTCTCAAAATTTTCAATTAATTTATGATTCACGAACTGGTAGTCGTCAGTTATTGTTAAAAAAACTGACGACTTAACTATTTTAATTTACTATAGGTTCTAGTTTTGTGAGTTGATTTCTGGAGATTGGTTTTGGTTTAAAGGCATCCAGTAGCTAGCAATCAAGGCAACCATAAGCCACCAAAGGGTATTAACTTCAGGACGAAACCAGATAGTATCTACTGTGCCGTGAGCCAGCATACCTAGTAAAGTTGCAACCGCCCCAATTAGCCAGAATCCTTCTACATTTCTGGATTCTCGTAATCTTCGTACTTGCATAAAGGCTGTATTAATAGTCACACATATTAGCCAAAGGAAACAAGCTAAGCCAATAAAACCAGTTTCTACAGCTACCTCTAGCAAAATCGAATAGGCACTCAAAGCACTATAACGAGGACGTTGGTAAAGGGGATAAATTTTGTTAAAAGCATTGTGACCAGGGCCGATACCAATAATGGGGCGATCGCGGATCATCTCGAAGACGGCATCCCAAACATTCCGGCGAAAATTATTACTGCTATCTTGGCGATCTGCAAAAATGCTGAAAACTCGGATGCGTACAGGGTCTACAAATATCACTGCTAGCACCAATACCGCAATTAAACCTCCTAAAATAATTGGTAGCGACCAAGTGCGCCAAAAAGGAGGCATTTGTACACTCCACCAATAAACTAGCAATGCCATCACACTTAAAATGGCTACTAATAGACCAATCCAGCCGCCACGACTAAAAGTCAAAATCAAGCAGGCTACATTGACCGTTAGCATGATCAATGCCAAAGCTTTCTTGATCCAACCTTGCCATGCAAAAATTGCGACTAAGCTTAAAACTACGGCTGGTATCAAATATCCAGCTAATAAGTTGGGATTGCCTAAATAACTGTAAACCCTTGTTGTTTTAGATAGAGGAGATTCTGGATCTACCCAAGTCGCGAGTGCTGTAGCTCCGAAAAACCATTGCCGCAACCCATAGATGCTAACAATTAGCGATACATGTAGATAGAGAGTGATAATCCAAGATCGGAGGCGGGGCAACCTTAGTACCCTAGCACTGAGGGCAAATAGTAACAAATAAAGTGTCAATGTTGCCAAATCATTAAACGCCGCTTTTTTCACTGGTGATAATGCTGTAGATACTACAGCAATACCCCAGTAGAGTAACACCAGTAGGTGAATTGGGGTAACTAAAGAATTATTTGCTGGTCTTGATTCATCAGATAATGTCAATAGTAGCCAAAATCCCACACAAGCCACCAGTAACACCCCTACTAAGGAACTAGATACAAAAGGGGCAAGAGCATATACCAGACTAAGTAAAGCAGTGGCTATCGCATCTCCCCACTGTATTAAAATGCTGCTTTGCCGCCAAGAGTGTAACAGCCCGACGGAAAAACGATGTAAGTAGCTGGTAGCAAGATATTCTTTGAGAGGTAAATAAGATAAAGTAAATCGTTGCCAGACTAAATTCATAAAATACGCTTTGATCAACTAGCACGTCCGCGCAGAACTTGGACTTAATCATAATGCGGGTGATTATAAAAAAGTAATAACGCAGATTGCAAATTGTAATTTGTATTTGTGCTATTGTTAATCACTACCAGCAGTTAGCTATAATTTCAAGGGTTTCCAGTCAATTTTAATTTTTAAGCAGCTATTTAATAAACAAAAGTACTGAAGGGCAGTAAATTGCTGTTAAATATTGCTTTCTGATGAGGAAGTGGATAACTGTAATGGCAAACTAAGTACATAGCGATGTCCCGATTCTGGCGAATTTTGAATAGAAATTTGTCCGCCATGTAATTCTGCCAACTGACAGCTAAGCAATAGTCCCAAGCTTTCGCGTGATAAACTACCATGCTGCTTAGCTAAATCTGTGCTAGTACTCATACTAAATCCATCCGAGTCTGAAGTACCAAACTTTTGCGACTTCTCTATGGCTACTGGCCAGCTAACTGGTTCCTCCTGATTTTCTGCATGAGTGTTGTAGTTTGCTGCTTCACCTGTAAGCTCTAGCAGAGATAAAGGACTCAGATGAAAATAAGGGTCAACTTCAGTGATGCCATCTCCTAGCCAGGGATGTGAAACCCAAACAGTAATATTGAGTGTATTTTCCTTATAAGAAACATGAATGCGGACAATACTGCCTGTGGCAGAAAGTTGAATCACGCTAAAAACCAGATGATACAGCATTTGCCGTACCTTATCTTTATCTAAGGGCCAGATGCGGCTACGTCCTGGTTCTATAGACAGACGAATGTCTTGCTCGCGGCGACTAGCTGCTTCTTCTAAGGTATTGATAGCTTGTTGACATAGCATTTCAATATCTATAGGAGTTAAATTCACCACAGTTGCATGTTCATCTGTTGCTCCAAGTTCAGTAATTTCGTTTACCAAAGAAAGCAGATACCGACCGCTGTGTTGGATGATATCTAGATATTCTCTCTGCTTGTTGGTCAGAGGCCCATAAATTTCACGTCCTAGAACACCAGCCATGCCTAGTACTGACGTTAAAGGTGTACGTAATTCCTGAGTAAGTTGCCCTAAAAGTTCCAGTTTCAATTGCTTAGGAGAAACAGATTTCTTTTCTAAAGTAGGTGGGGTAACTCTAATGTCATTGATATTACCATCATTGAATGACAAGATAGGAGTATTATTGACAGTGGTTGTTTCTAGTTTGTCTTGCAACAGCCGGTTGCGCTCAAACTCACTCATACTCCAACGAGCTATGATTTGTAGAAACTCAATGTCTCGCGTTGTAAAATCCCGCGGTACCAAATCCATCACTGCCAATGCACCTAAGCAATATCCTGAAGCATCAATTAGTGGCGCTCCTAAGTAAGCGCGGATGCCATAGTCCTGTACCAACTTGCTAGCGGCAAGTATTGGATCTGTGAGTTCTTGGGTGTCATTAATTACAACTACTTGTAAAGTTTCTACTACCTGGGTACAGAATGATTCCCTACGCAATAATTGACGATTTTGGGCTAGATGATTCATTAACCCTAATCTAGATAAGCCTACCGCTGACTTAAACCAGTGACGCTCTTGATCTACAAATCCCAAAATGGAAATTGGTGCTTCCAAAAAATGGGCAGCAGTTTGAGTAGCTTCTTCAAAGACGGGTATTGTTTCTGGTTGCCGTAAACCCAATTCTGACAATACTTTGAGGCGTTGCTGTTCTCTTGTTTCCTGGGAAGCCCAACCATCTTTTAGGGAAAATAATTTGTTTTCAGGCTCTACCATTGCCACCGCTACCTTGATAATTGCTCGATGTTGTAATTGATATAACCGCTGTTTCCGGGTTATGGTTTTCTATTTTTAAGCATTCCCCAATTTGGCTATCGATAAACAAATTTGGAGCAAAAATTTTGCACTCCTTCTGTAAAGAGGGGGTGCAATCATCTACTAGTTGCAATTCACTGATGCTAATTGTGCTATCTAAGGCTTATACCATCAGTATTCTTTCAAATTTTAATACTAAGCAGTGTTAGTTTTAGATTCGACAAGGGTAATATAACGCTAAGGATAAAAAATAAAAATTATGTCATTCTCATGGCATGTTCAAACCAGAAGCTTTTTGCCTAAGTCCTTGAGTTTTATTTACCCAGAATTACTGCACATCCGAAAAATATTGTATTTAGTTTTACGTACAAAAACGGATTATTTTTCTAAAATTCTTTAGTTAGTTTAGTGATCAAATATAGAAAAGTTTTAATTCATTTTAAATCTGGAATTTACCTGTATAAATAATTTTGATTGTTTTATAATCAAATAAAATTTCAATACCAAAAAATACTGTACATTATATTTGCATAAGTTATAACAATAAAAATAATTGTATTTGTATTTATAGTTAATAACTAAAAGGATACTTAATTCACTAAAACAAGAAATATATAAAATTTTAACAACTTATGCATTTAAATATTTTTGGTTGTTTTTTAAATAAAAATAATTCCTAAAATCCAAAAAAATATTAATTCTCCGTAATTATAGTTTGTCTAAAAATCCTAATTAAGCCATAAATAGATTAGTGATATGGTAAATCAAGCTTTGATATTTAATTTTTGAGGCTAGCTGGTAATGAATAAAATGACTATAAGAATTCCCTTTGTAGACCTTAACTCACAACACCAACCGATTCAAACTCAACTGCAAAAGGCAATTTACGGGGTATTGGAGCAAGGAGACTTTATTTTAGGGCAAGCACTTGCAGATTTTGAAGTTGCATTTGCTACTGCATCCGGTGCAGCTTATGGAGTGGGCGTGGCATCAGGAACAGATGCGATCGCCCTCGGTTTGCAAGCGTGTAATATTGGTGCAAATGATGAGGTAATTTTACCAGCTAATACCTTTATCGCAACATTAATTGGCGTATTGCGTGCTGGAGCAAAACCAGTTTTAGTAGATTGCGACCCCCAAACAGCTTTAATTGATCTAGAAGCAGCCACAAAGGCAATTACACCCCAAACTAAAGCAATTATTCCTGTACATCTCTATGGTCAGATGGTATCGCCTCAAAAGCTATTAGACTTTGCTAATACCTATCAATTATTAATTTTTGAAGATGCAGCACAAGCCCATTTAGCCGAAAGAGATGGATATCGGGCTGGTTCTGTGGGAATAGCGGCAGCTTTTAGCTTTTATCCCAGTAAAAATTTAGGTGCATTTGGCGACGGTGGTATGTTACTGACACGAGATCCAGATGTAGCACAGAAGATGGCGCGTTTACGGAATTATGGTGCATCCCAAAAGTATTTTCATACCGAATCGGGTACAAATAGTCGCTTGGATACATTGCAAGCGGCAGTATTGCTGGAAAAATTACCATATTTGCCCCAGTGGAATTGCGATCGCCTGACTATTGCCCAGCAGTACGATAGTGAATTAGCACCCTTATCATCTGCGGGTATTATTTCGATGCAAAACCAAAGTAGTACAGGACATGTTTATCACCTTTACGTGATCAGAGTTGATGATTCTTGTCCCTTAGAACGTCAGCAAATCCAGGACAAACTCACAGCAGATGGCATTCAAACTGGTATTCACTACCCCATTCCCTGTCATCTCCAGCCAGCATTCACTTACTTAGGCTATCAACAGGGAGACTTTCCCCAAGCAGAAAAACTCGCAAAGCAAATATTATCGTTACCGATGTATCCTGGTTTAAGTAATAGTCAAATTAAAGAAGTTGTAGCGGCGATCGCAGGTGCAACTTCGACGAATTTAAATGCAGAAAATTCATCTTCCGTCCCTATTGGCAGCACAGTAGCATAACTTTTATTTATACTTGAGGCTAGCGATCGCTTCACGCTAAACAACAGTCATTGTGCAATTTGCTTTATAGTCTTTAATTAGTGGTCAGTTTTTGCTACTGACCACTAATGACTGAAATATGACAATTTTTAAATTGTTAATTTTGAATTGCTTAAAATTATGGCACTTCAGCAACAGATTAAAAACAGAACCACGCCACAATTGTTCAACATAGCAATCTTAGGCGTTCTGGTGCTGCTCTACGCTCCCATATTGCTACATTGGTTGAATGGGTGGTTGTATAAAAGTATCAGTATAGAACACGAGTATTTTAGCCACGGGATTATAGGTCTACCGTTTGCTGCTTACCTCATCTGGATAAACCGTAAAAAGTGGCAACGTCTACCAGATACTACCAATCCCTTGGGCGCTGTTTTACTTTTAGTAGGGGGAGTCTTTTATCTTAGTGGTGTCACAGAGTGGGTTAATCTGTCTTTTCCTACTATCTTGGCAGCATTGTGCTTGTGGTTCAAAGGCATACGAGGCTTTCGATTACAAGGATTTCCCCTGTTGCTAATAATTTTGGCAACTCCCACAGCATTACCTTACCTGATTGCTCCCTACACCTTGCCTCTGCAAAACTTCATTGCGGGTACAGCAGGCTTTATCCTCAATCAGTTTGGGATGGAAGTTACTGTCGATGAGATGAATATATATGTAGGTGGAAGGATTGTAGAAGTTGCACCTTACTGTGCAGGGTTAAAAATGTTGTTTACTACTCTCTACGTTAGTTTGATGCTACTTTTTTGGACTGATGCATTGTCTTCACGTCGCACCACTACTTGGTTTTTATCTGTTGCGATCATTATTAGTGTGATTGCTAATATCATTCGTAACACTTTACTTACGTTTTTTCACGGCACAGGACGAGAAGGGGCTTTTCAATGGCTCCATGACGGTTGGGGTGGCGATCTTTATTCAGCTTTGATGCTGCTGTTATTAGTGCCTCTGCTTAATCGGATTAATAGTTATTTTTCAGCAGTTTCAGAAACTCAAGAAGAAGGTAACAATTAAAACCCAAGCTCGAACTAGTGTGGCAACTTTGAATGAACGAGTTTAGATAAAACAAGGAAGATAAGCAATAATTTTCATAATTCTTCCCTATTAATCAACTTTGATGACCTACAACTCAGATTTAGAAACACACTTGGCAAGCGTTAATTTTACTGAACTCACAGTGTCATTTTTTCAAGTAAAATTTTGCGTAAATATTGCAATTCTTACTGATGCTTTCTTTATCTAAGTTTCTTCAGAAAAAGCAGCTGTCTCATGTGGCAGTGCTTTTATTATTGTTACTGCTGTTAGTAATAGGAGGGGTTCCTGGATATTTGACAGGAAAATGGGAATGGAAACAGCCACCGCCTGTCACTAGCCTTAAAGAATTGAAACAGATACGTAGTGCAGGGTTAACTCTTCCTGGTTGGCAAACTGTTGACCAAGCCGAACAACTAATTGGCGAACACAAATGGTCGTTACAGATTCTTAAGCAACAAGGTTCCCAAGCCCAAGCCATACTACTTTTGTTACCACAAAATGGGCCAATGGATCAACCAGAGGTGGAGTGGACTGAGATTAATAGCTGGGGAAGATCTCGCTGGGGGAAATGGGACATAGCTCAATATCGCTCCGCGGAATTTACTGTTAAACAGCCCCCAACTTCAAAATCAAAGACTGAAGTGAAAGTAGAAGCGAGATTTTTTCGCGTCTCTACAACACAAGAAACCTTCGCGGCGTTGCAATGGTATGCTCTGCCAAACGGTGGAAACCCATTACCGATACGGTGGTTCTTGTTAGACCAACTGGCACAGTGGCATAAGCGTCGCGCTCCTTGGGTAGCCGTAAATATTCTCATTCCAATGGAGCCTTTAGGACAGGTGGAAACTACTTGGCCTTTAGCCCAGTCTCTTGGTGAAACAATACAAGCTACATTAATGGCAGGGACTTTATAAAATTGTTCTTTAGCCTAGCAGTTAGCTAAAAAATGTAGTGCGAAGTTAAAAGCGGCACAACAAAACAAGACATAGAAGATACTTCCAGAGTAAAATAACCACTCGGCGGTACCCATACTGAATTCAGCTTTATTGCACCAATGTTTATAGTTTCCAGTTATCAGATGCGTGCATTCAGCGCCCTGTGTTTTGTCAGTTTTCAGGCAAGTGTGTTTTTAACAACTACTGCCAGACCTGTTGATGCTCAAAGTTCACCATCTCCAGGAACACAGCCAGGGCAGCCTCTCTTATTCCCGCCTGGTGCTGCCCAAAGGCAATTACCCTCACCTCCACTAAGTACTGAAGTTGCACCTGTAGGTGTCAATGACGAAGCTTCTTCTCAACTTAATCGTTATCTTTTAGGGCCAGGAGATGTCATAGGTGTTGTGTTTCAGCGCCCTCCTGGGCCCTATCGCTTAGGGCCGGGAGATGCAATCAGTGTTGTGGTTCAACGCTTTCCCGATTTGAGTTTTCAAGCCCCAATCAATCCCGAAGGCAACATTATTGTGCCACTACTTGGCACAGTTTCACTACAAGGTTTAACTTTGCCAGAAGCACAAGAAAAAATTCGCTTGTTGCTCAACCGTTATGTAATTGATCCGGTAATAGTTTTATCTTTAATAGGGCAGCGTCCAGATTTGAGTTTTCAAGCCCAAATTAGTCCAGAAGGCAATATTGTTGTGCCACAGGTAGGAACCCTATCCTTACAAGGCTTGAGTTTAGAAGAAGCACAAGAAAAAATTCGCTTGAGTTTAAGTCAGGTTGTGGTCGATCCGATGTTGGTAGTGTCGCTGGTATCGCCACGACCTGTGCAAATTACCGTTACTGGGGAAGTATTTCGACCAGGAATTTATGGTGTAGCATCACCAATTCCTCGTATTACTGATGCTTTGCTTACTGCTGGCGGTTCTACAATGTCCGCAGATCTACGGCAAGTACAAGTGCGCCGAAAGTTAATGGATGGTTCTACAATTTCACAAAATATTGACTTGTATGCAACACTACAAAATGGTGGTTCACTACCGAGTTTACGTTTGCAAGATGGCGATGCCATAGTCGTACCAAAGCGTGAAGTTGGTACTGATGACAGTTACGATCGCAATTTAGTCGCCCGGTCTTCCTTGGCCGTACCCCAGATTAGAGTCCGGGTTTTAAACTACGCCGGGGGAGGACTTGTCACTCAAGCGCTGCCTAATGGTAGTACTTTTGTCGATGCTTTAGGAGGAATCAATTTAGATGCCGCCAACCTCCGAGATATTGCCTTGGTTCGCTTCGATGCGGAACGAGGCCGAGCTGTGACTCAAAAACTTGATGCTAAAAAGGCACTTTCTGGTGATGCGGCTCAAAATGTGGCGTTACAAGACAATGATGTGATTGTTGTTGGACGAAATTTAATCGCAAGAATTACTAATGTCCTTGGTACTATTACTCGACCTTTCTTTGATATCCGCAGCTTTATTCGCTTTTTTGACTTCTTGGGCGGCGGCTCAAATTAGTCGATATCTTCTAGGAGAAATTGACTAAATGATTCATAAATATTGACTATTAACTAACTTGTAGCCTGTTTCTATATGCTTCTGCTATGACCCCACCAATTGTTAAACGCTATTTTATTGCTTTTGAAAAGTACAAATGGATTGGATTAGCCAGTTTTGCTTTAGTTGTAGCAGGATCAACGGTCGTTGCCATACAGCCCCCACCACCAACTAGCTATGTAGCAGACGGCGCATTGACCTACAATCGTCCACCAGTATCATTCTCTGCTACTGGTAGTGAAATTCAGCAACAAGGTCAAGAACTGAGCCAAGAAGTTTTGCTATCAGACCAAATCATTGAATCTGTGGCGGCAAAAGTCAATGTCCAACCAAAAACGATTGGCACTAGTGTCGCTCTCAATTTGCCAGAAAAAAATAGGGCTGGAGAAGTCACATCCACAATTATTAATCTGAAATATCAAGACACTGACCCCAAGCGTGCCCAACAAGTTTTGCAAGAATTGATGCAAGCAATGGTCAGGCTGAGTGGTGAGATTAACACGAGGCGATTAACAGCAATTATTCAAAAAATCAATGAACGCGTACCACAGGCTAAGGTAGAACTGCAAGCAGCTGAGCAGAGGCTAGAACAGTACGATCGCATCCAACGACCTGCAATATTGGCAGCTGAAAATGGTACTTTATTAGCGGCAGTGACTAATAGTCAAAATCAGCAGCGGCAAATTCAATTGACTATTTCTGGGATTGATGCCCAAGTCCGCAGTTTACAAGACAAGCTAGGTTTGAATGTTGGCCAAGCTTATGTTTCTTCTGCTTTGAGCGCTGATCCAATTTTGGCTAGCTTGCGATCGCAAATCTACCAAACAGAATCGCAAATCGCCCTGCTACGTAAAGACTTGCGACCTGAACACCCAACTATGGTTCAGTTGCAGCGTCAAAAACAAGCTATTGAAGAATTACTCCAACAACGTGCTGCTGAGGTTGTAGGGGGTGGCGGTACAGCGGCTCCTTTGGCTGGTAGTGTTACAGGTATCCGCGCCCAAAGTAGTCTCGACCCAGCCAGACAGCAGCTAGCAAACCAGATGGTGGCGTTGCAAACTCAGCGAGAAACACTGCAACAACAATTAGCTGAACAAATTCGAGAAGAAGCAAAATTACGGCAGGAATATTCCCAGATACCTAATAAGCAACTAGAGCGATCACGCTTAGAACAGGAGGTGGGACTCAAAAAAGCCGTTTATGACCAAATGCAGGCGAAACTAACTGATGCTCAGACCGCAGAAGCAGAAACAGTGAGTAGTCTCAGTATTGCCAGACTCCCTGTTGTCATTGCCGATGTTAAAAAACAGAATAATCCAGTTGTCACCTTAGGCGTTGGTAGTTTTTTAGGATTGTTAGTTGGCGGTGGTGTCATATTCTTATTAGGGGCTTTAGAAAATACCTTCAAAACTCACGAAGATATCCGCGACAGTTTCAAGCAACGGGAAGTTGCTTTACTGGGGGAATTACCTTTGATGCCAGTTGATGATTTAGATCCAGCAGTGATGCCAATATTGCTTTCTCACGATTCTCCTTATTTAGAGTTTTACGAGAAGTTCCGCAGCAATTTGCGCCGAATTGGTGGAAAAAATTTGAAAGTACTGCTGATTACTAGCACCATTAACCAAGAAGGTAAGACGGTGAGTGCCTATAATTTAGGTATAGCTTCCGCCCGCGCTGGTAAAAGAACCTTAATTATTGAAACAGATTTGCGATCGCCCTCTTGCGCTGCATCGTTGAAAGTAACTCCTGACCCTGATGCTAGTGTTGAACCCCTGCGCTACTATGCAAGGTTAAGTGAGTGTATACGCTTAGTTCCTGATGTAGAAAATTTATACATAATTCCCAGCCCTGGCCCTGTACGTCAATCTGCTGCCATCCTTGAATCAAGCGAAATGCGGCGGCTCATAGAAGATGCCCGTGAGCGTTATGATTTAGTAATTTTAGATACTAACCCTCTAAGCTTATCTAACGACCCTTTATTAATGCAACCCTATAGCGATGGCATAGTTCTTGTAGCACGACCAAACTACACACAAGAAAATATGCTAGGTGAAGCTATTGATCAATTAGTTGAAGCTGAATTAGGGTTATTGGGTGCCATTACTAATGGTGCAGATATTGCGGTTTTTGTACCTCAATCAGACGAAACCTCATCAGTTTCTTCATCTCATTTAGAAGAATCAGAAGAAGTTTCGGCGAGTGTTGGCAAAAACTAACGGTGATCAAAATGGGAAACAATAATCACTCCCATCTGCTATCACTTGTACTCACTTTTAAATAACCCAAACAAGGGGCCAAGAATCATTCCAAAAATAAAGCCGCCGATGTGCGCCCAGTAGGCTACTCCACCTGTTTCCATACTCATATTAGCTGCGGCTTGTAGGCTAGCAACACCAGAGATCAAATTCTGGATAAAGAAAATTCCGATTAGTACCAGTGCAGGAACACTAATTGTAGTTACAAAAAAGCCTAAGAAAATCAAGGTTGTGATTCGAGCATGAGGGAAGCGGATAATATACGCACCCAAAACCCCAGCAATTGCCCCACTTGCTCCTAAAGAAGGAATAGCAGAATTCATTGCAATAAACCACTGGCACAGGGCGGCTAAAGCACCACATGACAAATAAAAGATGAGATATTTAAGATGACCCAAACGCTCTTCAATATTATTGCCAAAGACCCAGAGAAATACCATATTCGATATCAAGTGCCACCAATTGGCATGTAAAAATTGCGACGTGAATAAAGTCGTCCATTCATCAGCCCAATTAGTGGTTAATTGTTGTGGTATGACTGCATAAAGCTGGGAAAACTGCTCTGACTGTTGATTTGACAGACTAACTTCATGAAGAAAAACAAAAATATTTATTCCAATCAACCCGTAAGTGAAATACGGGGTGATTCGCGTCGGATTTTGGTCGTAAAGGGGAAACACAAGTGTTTTTCCTAATGATTCACTAATTGCAATATAGCCTGTCTGGCTGGCAGTAATCAGTTTGGGTAATTACACTCATACAATCACCTATTAGGCTTTTTGGTTGTTTGATAGGAAAAAGGGGCTAGGGGTTAGGGATTAGAGACTAGAGGCTAAGTGGTTTATTTTATCCATATCAAAACTACTGCGAGTTGATCACAAGTTTTTGGGATACCCTCAAAAATTAACTAGACCACGATTCTTCTTCAGATTTGTCGCTAAATAAACCCAACAATGGGCCGAGAATTGCCCCAAACAAAAAACCACCTGAATGGGCCCAATAGGCAATACCACCGCTTTCCATACCAATGTTGGTAGGCGCTTCTAAACTGACGAGTCCATAGAAAGCTTGTTGAATAAACCAAAATCCTAAAAAGAAATAAGCTGGAACGCGAAAAGTGGGAAAGAAAAATCCTAAAGGCACTACACCGAGAATTTCGGCTTTGGGAAAGCGGAGAATGTATGCTCCCATAACACCTGCGATCGCACCACTTGCTCCTAAAGAAGGAATGTTAGAATCTTGAGCAAAGAACCACTGGGTTAAGGATGCCAAAATACCGCAAGACAAATAGAACAATAAATATTTGGCATGACCTAACTTTTCTTCAACATTATTGCCAAAGATCCATAAGAACAACATGTTACCAGCTAAGTGCAAAAAGCCACCATGCAGGAATTGGGCGGTGATTAAAGTTGCCCACTCTGGTACTGGTTGATTTACAGAAACTCCGCCAAAGCTTAAAGTGAGTTCTCGCGGAACTACAGCGGCAAGATGTAAAAATCCATTTAATGCTTGGGGAGGAAGACTAGCTTCATAAAGAAAGGCCAGGACATTAGCAGCAATCAGTCCATAAGTTACATAAGGTGTGATTTGAATAGGATTATTATCTCGAATGGGAACCACAGGCGCTTTTCCTAATTTGAAGACACTAGGTCTTACAATACTGAATTTTGTAAGTAGTTTCTTCTACCTCGTGGATGGATATTGCTATCTGCCTTTGAAAATAAGAGCATTAACGTAAATCCAAAATATTAGCTCAACAGGTTGAGATAGGTTTAACCGTAAATGCCTAAATATATAAGAAATACTAAATTAAAGTTTGAAATTATATAGATAATATTATTGAATTATTAAGATCTGTATTTATTGCTGAATAAGGCTTTTAGTCATTAATAGGACATCTGCACAAAGGAACTTTAGCCTAGTCTTAATCTTTACATAATTGTAGTTAGTTGTTTTTCAAAGTAAGCACGATAAAGTTCACAACGCGGTAAGATGCGATCGCCCTCACAGTGAATCAACCCTAAGCTTTCGAGCTTATAAACATCAATAGGATCAAAAGAAGTACTTAGCTTTGCTGTCACAATTTCAGCATAGACTTTGGCCAGCCTGGGTTTTTCTTGCAGCTTCACCCAGTATCGCCATAAATGATCGTGGTAAATGCCGCCGTTGGCGATCGCCTCCTCTAGCAGTTCTTCGAGGGTGAGTACTTGAGAACAAAGATAATAGAAAGCAATCCGAATCAATGCTGGATGACCACCTACAAGCGACATTAGTTGGGCAGATTCTTTACCAGCAGTCCAGTCTAGCCCATGCCGTCTAGCTAAATCTTCTACCTGTTGCTGAGTAAATTCGCTCAGACGAATTGGTAGTCCAATATTAAATGGGGAACGGTTGATGTTTAGGGTGACATACTCTTCTGTAGAGTAAACTACTACAAGCCTAAACTTTTGCCAGTTAGTATCTTGTCGTGCTTCTTCGCACCACGAACGCAACAAGGCAAAGAACTCCTGAGCAATATGAGGATATTCAAAAAAGCGGTCGACTTCGTTTAATACCAAAACTACTGGATTCTGAATCTGCTTGAGCAAATAGCTTTGCCAGTAAAAACTACAACTTAACTTACAACCAATTTCTTTATCCCATTTATCATCCAAGTTGGGTTCAATGCCTAATTCTCTGGCAACTTGCCAACAAAGACAACGCAATAGCTTGTTTAAGTCAGTCAAACAATCAGAATCAATTTGATCACAATTGAGATGTACAGTGCTATATCCTTGCATTTGGGCAAAGTCTAAAAGCCTCAATACCAGGGAACTTTTACCCATTTCTTTAGGGGCCCGAATCCGAATCACACAACCTGGTTGAATGACTTCCCGATAGACCAGTTCCTCAATCGGAGGACGTTCGATATAGAAAGGAGAATCTAAAGGTACAGAGCCATCTGGGTATGACCAAAGATGTTTAAATTGGTCATGCTGTTCATGATCAAATGAATTTACAGATAAAGATTCAAAAGAATTTATTTCTTCTGCTCTTTTTAAACTTAATGAAAGCGTTTGAGAAGTTTCATTTTTGTTCACTCCCTTCACAATTGAGTAGTCTTCTCTACGCAATTCCAACTTAAAGGCTTTAAAGCACTGTATTAAAGTTTTTTGGTCAACGCCTGTGCTTAATGACCATAATCGATTCAGGGTTTTGGTAGAAATATTAATGCGATCGCTTAGTTCTTCTAAAGTAAAAGTTTCCCCTCTTTTTTCTACTGTCTCTACAGTCTGAATCGCTGTTTGTAAACGCTTTAGCCCCGTAGGAGTTAGTATGACTCCCCGTCTTCGTCTAGTTTTTGTTTGTTCCAGTTTCATCAGTTGCATTGCAATCTTGTCTTTTGGACATGTTCAGGAATAGCTTGCTTCTTCGTGGAGGTATGCCACAAAACGAACCAGCCTAAAGACTGGTTTACCATGTGTCTCTTTTTCCACATTTGTTTTTTTTCTGCAACTTTTAGGTATTTAACCACTGAAGCCGCATTGGTTTATGAGTAAGACTTGTTGCCCAATAAGCTAAAAAAGCGTTTAAACCTGTATAGACTAATGTTTCAAAAAAATTCAGAAGAAATAATTAAAACATGGATACTAAGGGAATCTAAGCGTGTTTCAGACCTTATTAAGCTACAAATCAGTTTGTTTATATTTGTTTACACGTATTTTAATTTACTTAAGTGTTTTATGGAAGGTTCTTAGTTTTTTATTAATTTTTTGATGTAAATCATAGAAATTTCTAATCTTAAGTTTTTTTAGTACAATTGTACCAAAAAACGCTTTAAAGCCTTGTTAAATAAGGAATACAATGATTTCATTTTAAAATGAGAGAAATACATGAACTTGATAAATACCTCATACAATTCAGCATTTACTCGGACTTATCAGGTCAGGCGATCGCGAATAGCCATAAGGAAACTGAGTATCGTGTACGGTAAGTTAGTTACTATTTCTACATCCTAAAATGCCGAAAATCCTCTATTTTGTTATTTGCACTTTGACTTCTGGGATTTTAGCGGACAGTCTTTAAACAAACACGGCATGATCCGCGTATACAATTTTCTTAACAATTGCTGAAATTATTATTTATCGCAACAATTCGTAATTAAAGTAGCCTTATAAATGAAAAAAACTGCCTACCTTTTCAGGTAACAGTTAATTTGGCATTTCTGCACTTATTTTTTTCTTATAGCGTTTTTATATGAAGTTGCAATTACCCTGCGTGGTGCGCTTAGCGCAACACAAGTGGGATAGACAAGCTTTATGTGTTTAGCCCAGGGCTTTTAGGCTGCGGTGCTATTTGCTATCTAGTTATCAATAAAATAAGTTCAATTTTGATACAATCCATTTGTCCGTAGCAAAAAAATGTTCTAACGATTTAAAATTGGCATCTGCCCAAATTTAACGGGTACTCCTGTCAGTGTAGAAGTCAATTCACAGAACTTAACCACCACCGACAATTGTGACAATTTCTAGGCGATCGCCCGGCTGCACCATTGTCTGTAACCAAAATTGGCGGTGTAAAATTTCGCCGTTATATTCCACAGCCACTAAGCGGGGATTAAAACCCAATTGCTGAAGCAGTTCTGGTAAATGAGTTTGGGATGAGCAAGTAAGAGTTTCCCCATTTACCTCAAGCGTAATTTGATTAGACATAAGCCGTCACAGATGTGCCGATGGTAATTTTGAATTTAGTAAGATTCTGGTTGCACGCGATTAAGTTGAGACAGCAAATATTGTGTCACAAGGGTAGGTTGTTCAGCTTGTATCAACGATCGCACTATCGCCACACGTTTTGCTCCTGCATCAATCACATCATTGATATTATTTGCATCTATGCCCCCAATTGCAAACCAGGGAATTGAACTATTTTGATCTGCGTAGCTGACATAAGCTAAGCCAGCAGCAGGTTTACCCGCTTTAGTAGGAGTTTCATAAACTGGGCCGACACCAATGTAATCTGCACCTTCAGCGATTGCTGCTTGCATTTCTGCTGAATTTGTGGTTGAACGACCTACTAGGCGCTGGGGGCCAAGTAATTGTCTGGCAGTAGCAATAGGCATATCTTGCTGTCCTAGATGTACACCATCTGCATCCACTGCTAAAGCTAAATCTACCCGATCATTAATAATGAACAGAGCGCCGTAGGAATGGCACAACTGCCGCAGTTTTGTTGCCTGTTCCAGACGCAAAGTGTCATCAGCAGTTTTGTCACGGTACTGCACAAGGGTTAATCCACCTTTGAGAGCAGATTCTACAGTAGTTATCAAAGTTTCTGACGGAGAAGTAACAAGATATAAACGCGATCGCCACAAAAGTTGATGGCGTTGATAACCCATTAAATTACTTTCTAGGGTATAAACCCGATAGCGCATCTGCTTAAATGCTGACCCCATATTTGGGTGGTAAAGTTTGCCGTATTCTTCCAATACTCGTAATGCTTCTTGGACACGGCAAAAGTTCGCCTGCAATAAAGATTTAACGCTTGAGCGATGTTCTTCTTGAGGATGGGTTAATTCAGTACCAGTATCACCTGGAGTGTCTCTCGCTGCCCTGAGTTCAGAAGTATGCCACATAGCTACCTCTTGCCGCAGACGCTTACACTCCTCAGTAAATTGGCCGCTATTTAATCCAAAGCGACACCATTCTTCGATAATTCGCAAGCCTTCACGGGCACGATCTAAATTGGCATCTAAAATGCGGTAAACAACTTGCTGGATTTGCTCTTTTGGGCTGTATGGCTCGACCATTACAACAACCCCATTAGTGCTTTCATCGTAACAGCCAGCCTCTTTCATAGTTGCAATGTTCTTTGCATCGTTAATTTACTAGAGATGAGGTATCGGGAATTTGGTACATGGCATTGGGTATTGGGTATCTCCCTAGCCCCTAGTCCCTTTATTAATTACTTTGTATTCAAGATAGCCAATAGGTCAATATGTAGATTACATTATCGACATATCTATTATTTCCGAAAGTATAAGAATTTATTGTTATTTCTAAGGAGTGGTGTAAAGTTGATTCCCCCTGTTGTGTTTGCTAAATATCGCAGAGCAGATATTCTGCCAATAAAACTAATTGTCCAGCGTCAAAAATTAAATTCTAGGCTGGAATTAGCAATGCCTTCAGTTTCCCGTTTTTCAGTGTTGTGTCTCGCGCTTAGCATGGGATTGACAACCCTGACATTGCTAGATGCCAACCTTAGTAGCGTCGTTGCTCAGATGCCCCTAGGTGAAACAACAATGTCTCAGGTTCGTGTGCTATTTGTCAACCCAAGTGTCGGAGATGACACTAGTGGTAATGGTAGTGAACGTGCCCCTTTAAAAACAATTACCCAGGCGTTGCGAGTAGCTACACCCAATACAGTAATTATGCTCTCCCCAGGCACTTATAGTGCGGAAACTGGAGAAGTATTTCCCCTGATATTAAAACCGGGTGTTTCCATTCAAGGAGACACTGCCAACAAAGGCAGCGGGATTACGATTCAAGGAGGAGGTGAATACCTCAGTCGTAGCTTCGGTGGGCAAAATGTCACCATCATCGGAGCCAACCAAGGAAGGTTGACTGGGGTGACAGTCACAAACTCTAATGCCCGTGGTTATGGTTTATGGATTGAATCGAGTAATCCAGTAATTGCAGAAAATACATTTACTGGTAATACCCAGGATGGAATTTCTGTGACTGGTAAAGGTTCACCCACAATTAGCAAAAATTACTTTCATCACAATGGGGCAAATGGAATCACAATTGGCGGTAGTTCTCAACCCCAAGTGCAAGAAAATGTCTTTGAAAACACCGGCTTTGGAATTAATATTACCCAAAATGCGGCTCCAGTGGTGGTAGGTAATCAAATTCAAGACAACCGTTCTGGAATTTTAGTCCAAGCCAATGCTCGCCCAATCCTGCGGAATAATTTAATTCAGGGTAGTAAAGAAGATGGTTTAGTAGCGATCGCCCAAGCTATGCCAGATTTGGGTAACGCTACCGAAGTCGGCGGAAACGAATTTCGTAACAATGCTCGTTATGACATTAATGCTAGTGCTGCCAAGCAAGTAATTGCTGCTGTTGGCAATACTCTTTCTAGTAACCGCATCGCTGGTCAGATCAATACCAACGCTCAAGCAGCGATCGCAGTGAATAATTCTCAACCTACCACTTTAAGTAATAGTGCAATTTCCCAAATTCCCGTTAATGGAGAAATTACTTTCTCTGCTCCAGTTCCATCAAATACTGCTACCAAGCCATTATCTAGTACTAGTATTGCCCGCGATCGCAGTAATTCTGGACAACTGAACAGTAAATTACTACCATTGCAGACCGCAAAGTTACCACTGAATGTACCTACATATAATCAACAACCGCCAACTTCAAGAGTGGGTGGGTTTCCGATTCCCAGTAGCTTGGCAGCTAGAGAAGCATCGGCAAACACACAAGCTTCTAGGCAAAAATTAACTCCATTGCCAGCACTTCAATCTGATACGCGACAAATGAATTATGTACATGTTGATACCAACACAATTGAGTTTGTTGCACCCCAACAGTCATCACAGTCAGCAGCACTAAGAAGAACGGAGCAAAGGCAATTATCGCCCATACCAGAAACTCCTTCTTTTGGTAATTCAGCTATTTCGCCCATCACCAATGTACAAGTCCCTCAAACTTATACCACTGCTTATGGTGGAGGTTTTTTACCCCCTACTAGAACTAAGCAAATGCAGGATGTCCGTTACCGTGTGGTGGTAGAAGTAGCAAGTGATAGAGAGCGAGATTTAGTGCGCCTCTTTGCTCCTGAAGCGTTTCCCACAATTTGGCAAGGTCGAAGAGTAATGCAAGCGGGAGTTTTTAGCAACCGCTATAACGCCGATGAAATGTTGAAAAAACTTAGTGGCAATGGTTTAAGAAGCATAGTTGAGCCATTAAATTGAACAAAGATACTTTGGCTTATGCTTAAAAATTTGCCTGACTTATAAAATAAGTTAATGACTGTTAATTTTTCAATATGAGAAATTAACAGTTACAAGGGTATTTATTAATGACATGCAGTTAACAAGTTCACAACAGCATAGTATTACTGAATATTTTTATCTTTATTAAGTGCGGATGAAAGGACTTGAACCTTCACTCCTTTCGGAACTAGAACCTAAATCTAGCGCGTCTGCCAATTTCGCCACATCCGCATCAGTATACTATAATAGCACAGCAAATCTGGGATGGGAATAGGGAATAGGGAACAAATTTAATCACCAGTGCCCAATTACATAACAGCAACACGAGGCAAACGATGCTTAAACCCGCAAAGAATTTCCCAAGAAATGGTGTTTAATCTTTCTGCCCAATCGTTAGCAGATATTTGCTCTTTCCCTTGTTCTCCTAATAAAGTAACTATTTCTCCTTCTTGTAAATCAGGAATAGCACTGGCATCCAGCATTAACTGATCCATTGTAATTGTGCCGATTTGTGGCACTCGCTGACCGCGAATCAATACTTGCATATTTTGAGAAAGATTGCGTGGTACACCATCAGCGTAACCAATTCCCACAACAGCAAGGCGAAGTTCGTGGGGGGCGATAAATTGATGACCATAGCTGACACCAGTGCCGACGGCAATTGTTTTAACTTGGGTAACTCGTGCGTTCAGTTGCAAAACAGGTTTCAAATCAATTGCAGTTTGTAAATGAGCAGCTGGATAAAGTCCATAAACTGCTAAACCAACTCGTACAATGTCATAGTGCAAGGCTGAATCTGTAAGAGTAGCGGCGGAATTTGCTAGGTGTAAACAGGGTATTTTAATTCCCATGCCTTTGAGTTGAGCAATCGCTTCCTCGAATCTTCGGTGCTGTTCTTGCATCACCCTAGGGTCAAGACTATCTGCTGTGGCTAGGTGAGAATAAATGCTGGCAATAGCAAGATGAGGTAAGCGCTGCACTAATTGAACAAACTCAGCGGCTTGCTGCCAATCAGTTCCTAATCGAGACATTCCTGTGTCCAATTTAATATGTATGGGCACAGGAGAACCATAATTAATCGCTTCTAAAACGTTAGAAAAAATTAAGGCTTGTTTAGGACTGCACAGAGTTGGCTGTAGTTTCCAGTGAGCGATCGCATGAATTTGCTCTGGTGTATGAGTTGCTCCTAAAATCAAAATCGGAGCTTCAATCCCAGCTTCCCGTAATTGAATTCCTTCTGGAACTGTAGCAACTCCTAGCCAGCTAGCTCCCGATTGCAGTGCTGTTTGGGCAACTGTTACTGCTCCGTGCCCATAGGCATCAGCTTTGACTACTGCCATCAACTGGGTACGTGGTGATAAATACTTTACCAGTTGCTGTACATTGTGCGATAAAGCCTTTAGATCAATTTCGACCCAGGCACGTTGTGAAAACCAGGCGTAAGTATCGCACTGTTGATTAGAAGCAACACTGGGGGTTTGCTTGCGACTTAACATTTTTACTTTCTCCTATCACACCACTGTTAAGCTTGCATATAATCTATTGTCTTTATCCACGGTTTCAGTTACCACATCAGAGTCAATCAGAAAGTTTTCCGTTCGTCGTGCGATTGGTACAAGATTCCTGGATGCAGATCTTGAAAGGAACTGGACAGGACTTTTAGCTAGGTATTGAACCCAGGAGGCTTATTTCAATTTAAAATCACGCTTTATTCTCTGAATGCTGCAATCTCGCTTTGTTGTCAAAATGATAATCCAACCAAATATTAGATTTTCTGTTAACGATAGTTTACATAACGTTAGTTATCCGTCAACAGTCATAAATTATTTTTACTACTTATGGTTGATGACAACAAAAGTAAATATTTTCTCTTATTTTTGAGTAATTGGCTTAAATGTAACCCCACTCAGGGTTTGCGAAAAATTATTAGTTGCTACTTATAATAGTTTCTTAATTATTCCGAAAGTATAATTTCTTCTCATCTCCCAAGCAGAGTATATTTGTGTTAATATATGTAAAACTAATACCTTGAGCACTAATCAATGGGGAAGGTTTTAGTCCTAAATGCCTCTTACGAACCGCTTAATATCACGAGCTGGCGTCGCGCTGCGGTTTTGTTAATTAAGGGCAAGGCAGAACGTATTGAACACAACGGCAAATTCCTGTACTCGGATTTTCCCTTGCCGACTGTTATTAGGTTGCGTCACTATGTACGCGTCCCTTATAAAGAAATGCCTCTGACTCGCCGAAATATCTTGCATCGTGACAGTCATAGTTGTCAATATTGTGGTTATACAGGGGATGAGTTGACCTTAGATCATGTAATACCGCGATCGCGGGGCGGTGGTGATACCTGGGAGAACATTGTTACGGCTTGCGTCCGTTGTAATGTTAAAAAAGGCAACCGCACACCTCACGAAGCTCACATGCCTTTGCGTCATTCTCCTCGTCAACCTTATAGCAGCCTATATTTTGAGGTCAGCAAACATCTTAAAAGTGGACTCCACACAGAGTGGCAAAAATATGTCATAGGTCTTTGAGCTTCAGCACAGAAGCTGTAAACGTCCAGTAAATTTATCACCTATGCCTAGGTGATACATCGTGGCACTCAGGTAAACGACTTACGCATCTGGGAACCTTTAGCTTGGAGTAAATATACTTAACAATTTATCGAGAAAATTCTCGATTTTTAGCTGCTACGACAGCGTACCAATATTTATTCAAGCAAAATCAACAGTTTTTCATTATATTTCATAGCTGATGAATAACTGGATTTATACCCAAATTATTTATAAAATATTCATAATTGTTTAGACAGATGCGAAAAATGCCTTTTTAGTGAAAAATATAAATAATTATCAAATTTATTCATAGTCGTCAGGATGAGAACGATTGACCGCATACATCTGTCAATTGAGGCACAAAGTGGAGTATGAAGTTCAAATTACACCCCAACTTGATAAATCTGGGGACTGTAAAAAAGCACGTTCGGTTAGGAATACTAAGCAAACAGCAAATCTTATAGTACCCAATTCCTGCATTTCACTAGATTTTCATTTTTGTAAAGTCTGACATTAACACATAGTTTTAAATCACAGCCTTGTTTATTTATCTACAGAGAATAAAAAGATTTATATCTCCTTGAGATGGAGTCCTAGGAACTAATAATCTTTTTATCAGCACTTGTATGCATTTTGACGTAATTTGGCAAATTGTAGACCGAATTTTCTGGACAAAAAATAGACCCAGATATGTATCCACAGGATTCTATATTTTTGCGAAGATCAGAGTGTGTAGCTAAATCAGTAAAGTGCTGGTTGTAATATTTCTCAATAAATCAATGGAGCTTCACACTTATCAAAGATGTTCCCCATGCAATTGAATTCTTCCTTTAAGCAGTCTAAGCGTTTGTCATTGACTACAGAGCCTAACCCTGATGATGGTGAGATAGATCAAGAAGTAATTGAAGTACCATTTACTAGGCCATCCCTCTCATCTACAGGCGAAGGAATGGGTGTTTATATTGGTCAGCGTAGCAATTCCTTAGCTTTTCAGAAGTCAGAAGAGCTGCAAAAGAATTTTTTAACTCATCAACACGAACGTCAGTTGATCATTTTGCAAGATTTTCCTGATCCTGACGCGCTCTCTTGTGCTTGGACTTACCAGTTAATTGCTCAGCAATACGATATCAAATGTGAAATTATTTACGCTGGGACTTTAAGCCACCAAGAGAATATTGCTTTGGTTAAGCTCACTGGTTTACCTGCTCAGCGCTGGACATTGCAAACCTTGAAAAGTAAAGATTTATCATCATACCAAGGTTTCGTTTTAATAGATAACCAAGGAACCACAAGTCAATTACTATCATCGGTACAGCAAGCAGGTATTCCCCTGATAGCAGTTATTGACCATCACAGTTTACAGGCAGAACTGAAGTCAGAGTTTGTAGATGTCCGTCCTTATGTACGAGCAACTGCAACGATTTTTACCCAATATCTCCAGGCGGGGTTATTAACCTTAGATAGCAGCATTGGTCAACACGTCAAATGTGCTACTGCTTTAATGCATGGTTTGCGATCAGATACTAATCGGCTGATGCAAGCGCAAGAAGACGACTTTATGGCTGCTGCTTACCTGAGTCGATTTTATGATGCTCAACTGCTAAACGCGATTTTACAGGCAAATCGTTCTAAGCGGGTGATGGATGTAATCGAGCGATCGCTAAAAAATCGCATTGTGCAAAACAACTTTTCTATTGCTGGGGTTGGTTATCTGCGCTACGATGACCGCGATGCTATTCCCCAAGCAGCAGACTTTCTAGTTACTGAAGAAAACGTCCACACCGCAGTAGTTTACGGTATTGTTCACGATGAAGATGATGAACTAGAGGTAGTCATTGGCTCGTTGAGAACTACTAAACTCACTCTTGACCCCGATGAGTTCATTAAAGAAGCCTTTGGCCAAGATAGCACCGGGCGCTTTTTTGGTGGTGGACGTACAAGCGCCGGGGGTTTTGAAATTCCAATGGGTTTCTTATCAGGCAGCAACGAAAATTCTGCCTATGCAAAAATGAAATGGGAAGTCTACGATTCTCAAATTAAGCAAAAGCTACTGAGGTTGGTCAATCCCAAAGATAACCCGATTCAGTCTGAGTAAGGAGATGGGGAAAACTCCTCACCCCGTAAGAGATTTAATCTAAATCCTTGTCAGATTTAATGCTGCCCTTTCTTCAATCTATGAGGAAAGGGTAATATTATGATCATCGAAAAAAGCTGTCGGGTTAGTTTACAAGTTTGAGGGAAGACATGCATAAAAGACAGAAGCAAACACAAACTTGGAAAGTACGCCAATCCTCTTATCAATCCAAAGGTCTAATTAGGGCATACTGCAGGGCGAACGCACGGGATTTCCGAAACCCCTACTGGACAAGGATCTTGATGAAAAAATAGGCTAAATTAGAAAACGCCGAAATCCTTGCCATTGAAGGATTCTTATACTTTAGATGCGTTTGCCCTGGGGCATACTGGGAGGTAAGTTATGACTCAATTAGTGATAACTATACTCCTCAAGAAATTGGCGCTGGGGAGCTGTTTGAGCAATGGGTCAGATTGGTTCAGAAGAAATACCCAAATAATTTAATTCCTATCGAATGGTCTGTGAGTTGTCAAGAGTAGAGTGTGCTATGGCTGAGGAAATGCCCTTCCAATTTCAACACTATAATGATGATTTACCTCATGAAAATTTTGTAACTTTCTTTACGCATCCTGTGGACTCTGTAACGGGTAAGCCTATAAATTGGCTTGATGTTCCAGTAAACGATAAACTATGGAATTCTAAACGTGCTGACAAGGGTGGATTTATTCAGCAAGCTACAGGTTGGAAACCTTCTATCCTTCAGCCCTATGTTTACCTACCTGCACTGACTAATTTTTTGGATGCCTAAACCTTGCAGTAATCATATTGTGTAAACAATCTCTGTCAACATAAAATTAGTGCTTCCATTTCCTCATAAGAGAGAACTAATATTTATGGCTCTCCCAGATTTGAGATGATAAGTTAATATTAAAAATAGGCTAAAACAATTGATATAACAAGGTTTTAATAAAATAGAATAAAGTTTTGAATACAAGATACTTTGATTGAGTCTCTTGCTATACAATGGTTTGACGTTATATCAAACATTAGTTTTTCATAGCTAGTCTAGGAAAGTCACATTTAGATGCGAGGCGTAGGCGTAGGCATAGATATCGTTAAGCAAGATTGAAAAATTTAACTGAATATTGAACGGGTAGTTCTGTACCTTTGACAAAAAATCGGGTGTAGGGTATCGAAAGAATGAAAACGTCCCAACGAAAATTTTTTGAAAAAGAGGTTTAGGCAGTGTAAATAGTGTCAAGATATTTAATAATTCAAAACTGCTTTCATTTAGAGAGATGTAAGAATGACACAGCAAGAGTTGTTGAATGAATTTTTATCTCTTCCTGCTGAAGCACAGCGTCAAGTAATCGACTTTATTGCTTTTTTACGACAAAGATATTCAGTAGTTGAACCTAACTCTCAGTCACCAGATTTTGACTTGACAAATGATAGTTTTATTGGGATGTGGCGCGATCGCCAAGATTTAACCGATAGCACTGCTTGGGTACGTGGTGTTCGAGAAAATGAGTGGTCACAGCCGCATGACTAACTCAACTATTGTTGATACTGATATTTTAATTGATGTTGGTCGTGGTGTTATTGAAGCAGTAACCTCCTTGCAAAACCTAAAAGTAAGTTCTGGCGGCTTGGCAATTAGCATAGTCACACAAATGAAGCTGATGGTTGGTTGTGCTAACAAAGCATAACTACAAACCCTAGAAAATTTCCTCAAGCAATTTTACATTATTAAGATTGATCAACCTGTGTCAGACAGAGCAGTTGATTTATTGCGGTCTTATCGTCTAAGTCATGGCTTGCTGATTGCTGATAGTCTTATTGCAGCTACAGCAATCATGTGGAATTACGCGTTCATTACAAAAAATCAAAGGGATTATAGGTTTATTCAAGGTTTAAACCTATTGCCATATATTTAATGCTTATAAATGCTGTAGCACTTATAACCCAGTATTTAGGACTCTAGTTGTGGAACTTTATTTAATTCGTCATGGCATCGCCGAAGAACAGACAAGCAGTATAAAGGACGAAGAGCGATCGCTCACTAAAGAAGGTCGGCAAAAAACAGAAAAAGTTGCCCAGCGCCTTCAAAAACTAGGTTTGCAGTTTGATTTGATTGTCACCAGTCCCTTAGTTCGCGCCCGTCAAACGGCTGAAATTCTCATAGCAGCTGGACTCAGTTCTCAGTTGGAAGAATCTGCCCACCTTACACCTGATGGCGATATTTCTAGTTGGCTAATTGACTGGCTAAAACCCAAAAATTATTCCCCAAATACCCAACTTGCCTTGGTTGGACATGAACCTTGTTTAAGCAATTGGGCAGAAATTCTCCTTTGGGGAGAAGCCAAAGGCAGTTTTGTCTTGAAAAAAGCAGGTATGATCGGAGTAAAACTACCAGAAACAGGCTCGCCTGTGGGTCATAGTCAGATGTTTTGGTTGACACCACCCAAGTACTTGCTGTAACAGGTTTTCAACTCTTCTCAAAGAATTGTTGTTAGATCGGCTACTGTCATAGCAAAAATAATTTCTGGTAAATTAACGTGATCGGATATTTCACAAAGTAAATGGTGTTGCCATGATGGTGTGCGAATACAAGCCTGGTTTAGAAGGCATTCCCGCAGCCCAATCAAGTATCAGTCATGTAGATGGGCAAAAGGGAATTCTAGAATATCGTGGCATCCGGATTGAGGAACTAGCAGAAAAAAGTACCTTTTTGGAAACTGCTTATCTCTTAATCTGGGGTGAACTGCCAAGTAAAGAAGAATTGGAAGCGTTTGAGCATGAAGTTCGCTACCACAGACGAATAAAATACCGCATTCGGGACATGATGAAATGCTTTCCAGAAAGCGGTCACCCAATGGATGCTCTACAAGCCTCTGCTGCTGCTTTAGGCTTGTTTTATTCGCTGAGAGATTTGCATAACCCTGCCTACATTAGAGATTCTGTGGTGCGGTTAATAGCAACCATTCCCACGATGGTAGCGGCATTCCAGTTAATGCGAAAAGGCAATGACCCTGTAAAGCCACGTGATGACTTGGACTACTCCGCCAATTTTCTATACATGCTCAATGAGCGAGAACCTGATCCGTTGGCGGCGAAAATTTTTGATATCTGCTTGATACTTCATGTCGAGCATACAATGAATGCTTCCACCTTCAGTGCTAGGGTGACGGCTTCGACCTTAACTGACCCTTATGCCGTGGTTGCTAGTGCAGTCGGAACTTTAGGAGGCCCATTGCACGGTGGAGCCAATGAAGAAGTGATCCAGATGTTGGAAGAAATTGGCTCTGTAGAAAATGTACGTCCTTATGTAGAAGATCTGTTGCAACGCAAAGCCAAGATTATGGGCTTTGGGCATCGTGTCTACAAAGTCAAAGATCCACGAGCCACAATCTTACAAACCTTGGCAGAACAGTTGTTTGACAAGTTTGGGGCAGACAAATACTATGAAATTGCTCAAGAGATGGAGCGAGTAGTCGCAGAAAAACTCAGTGGCAAAGGGATTTATCCCAATGTTGACTTTTATTCGGGTTTAGTGTACAGGAAAATGGGGATTCCTACAGACTTGTTTACACCAATATTTGCGATCGCCCGTGTTGCTGGTTGGCTAGCCCACTGGAAAGAACAATTAGCAGAAAATAGGATTTTCCGTCCTACCCAGATTTATAACGGTAAGCACGAAATTCCTTATCTCCCCATCGACCAACGTTAACTAGCAGTCATTTTAGCCTCCAGCTATGGGAAATTAGAAAACCGTTACCAAAATGGAGACGGGAATTTTATCTTGCCTTTTTGGGCTAAGAGCTAGATCCTATGGGCTAGGAAGCAGGGAGCAGGGGAGAATTGGAGAATTGGGGAAAGAAACTGTCTCCAATTCTCCATACCCACTTTCGATGAATCTCAATGACTACCATAACTAGAAGTTCTCCTATAGTTTCAAGAGCCAAAAACCATCCAACGATATACTAGGCATGGGAATTTGCAAAAAAATCTTCAATCACGCAAGGTTACAGCATGAAGGTTTAAGGATGTTAGCGTAACAAAGCGTTAGTCCAGACTGAAATTTTATATTTCATACTTCAGTTGACTTAAAGAGCAGAAACATGAATTCAGGAATTGACCTCCAAGGAACTTTTATTGAATCCTTAATGGATTTAGGACTACCAGCAGGTACAGCCAAAGCTATTTGGATGCCTCTGCCGATGATACTAATGCTCATTGGAGCAACAGTGGGGGTACTGGTTTGTGTTTGGCTAGAACGGAAAATTTCGGCAGCAGCACAACAGCGGATTGGGCCTGAGTATATTGGGCCTTTGGGTTTACTAGCTCCAGTAGCAGATGGTCTAAAGCTGGTATTTAAAGAAGATATTGTGCCAGCTAAGGCTGATCGATGGCTATTTACTCTAGGCCCCATCATTGTTGTATTACCAGTATTTCTTTCTTATTTAATTGTTCCCTTTGGACAGAACATCGTCATTACAAATGTGGGAACAGGTATTTTCTTGTGGATTGCTTTGTCTAGCATTCAGCCGATTGGATTATTAATGGCTGGCTACGCATCTAACAATAAATACTCACTCTTAGGAGGGTTGCGGGCAGCAGCACAGTCAATTAGTTATGAAATTCCTCTAGCGCTGAGTGTACTAGCGATCGTCATGATGTCTAACAGCCTCAGCACCGTTGATATTGTCAATCAACAATCTGGTTATGGCATCCTCGGCTGGAATATTTGGCGACAACCAGTAGGTTTCCTCATCTTTTGGATAGCCGCCCTTGCTGAATGTGAACGAATGCCCTTTGACCTCCCTGAAGCAGAAGAAGAAATAGTAGCAGGCTATCAGACTGAATACTCTGGGATGAAATTTGCACTGTTTTATCTCAGTTCTTATGTCAATTTAGTGCTTTCGGCCTTACTGGTAGCAGTTTTATACCTGGGTGGTTGGGATTTTCCTATTCCTATCAACATCATCGCTAGTTGGCTGGGAATCAATGAAGTAAATCCTGTATTACAAGTAGTTACTGCCTCTTTGGGCATCCTCATGACTGTAATCAAAGCCTACTTTCTGGTGTTTATCGCTATCCTATTACGCTGGACAGTACCACGGGTTCGGATTGACCAACTGTTAGATTTAGGATGGAAGTTTTTGCTACCAGTTGGTTTGGTTAATCTTTTATTAACCGCAGCCCTAAAACTAGCCTTTCCAGTCGCCTTTGGTGGATAAAAGTCAGTAGTCAGTAGTAGAAGCCGATAATTCACAACTGACAACACTTCTCTACGAGACGCTCCGCGTTAAGCGTAGCTATGCCGCAGGCTTTACGACAAGCTCAGTGCATCGCTGACAACTGAAAATTGACAACTAAATAAAGAGAGAAACACGAAAATGTTAAAGTTCCTGAAGCAAGTTGGTGATTACGCCAAAGAAGCAGTGCAAGCCGGTCGCTACATTGGTGAAGGGCTGTCTGTCACTTTTGACCACATGCGGCGGCGACCGGTTACAGTGCAGTACCCTTATGAAAAACTGATTCCTAGCGAACGGTTTCGTGGCAGAATTCACTTTGAGTTTGATAAGTGCATTTCGTGCGAAGTCTGTGTTCGAGTTTGTCCGATTAATCTACCTGTAGTAGATTGGGAATTCGAGAAAGCTAACAAAAAGAAAAAGCTCAAGCACTACAGTATTGACTTTGGGGTTTGTATTTTCTGCGGTAACTGTGTGGAATTTTGCCCAACTAACTGTTTATCGATGACAGAAGAGTATGAGCTTTCCACTTACGATCGCCACGAATTGAACTATGACAACGTAGCGCTCGGTCGCCTGCCCTACAAAGTCACAAATGACCCAATGGTTACACCATTACGTGAACTAGTTTACTTACCTAAGGGTGTCATGGATCCCCATGACCTGCCTGCTGATGCGCCTCGCGCTGGTTCACGTCCTGAAGACCTTGTAGAACAAACTGAAAAATAGTCAATAGTCATTAGTAACTGACAAATGACAACTAACAATTGAGCAGAGGACAAAAAGAGTGAATCTAGCGGAAGGAGTACAGTTTGTTTCGTTTGGCATATTAGGTGTGATGATGATTGGTGCAGCCATAGGTGTAGTGCTGTTCTCAAACATCGTTTACTCTGCCTTTATGCTGGGAGGCGTATTCATCAGTATGGCAGGAATGTATTTACTGCTAAATGCTGACTTTGTAGCAGCAGCACAAGTGCTGATTTATGTTGGAGCAGTGAATGTGCTGATTTTGTTTGCCATTATGTTGGTGAATAAACGCCAGGATTTTGCGCCATTTCCTAGCGCTGGAGTCCGCAAGATACTCACCGCTATAGTCAGTTTAGGATTATTTGCGCTTTTGAGTACGATGGTTTTAGCGACTCCTTGGGCATACTCAGCTCCTGTTGTGGCTGGTGAAAGTTCCACAATTTTGATTGGTGAGCATTTATTTACCGACTTTTTGCTACCTTTTGAACTTGCTTCTATTTTGTTGCTAATGGCAATGGTAGGAGCAATTATTTTGGCCCGCCGCGAGTATTTGCCAGAGCAATTAACACCTTCACAATTGCCACAAACCGTTTTGACTTTACCAGAACGTCCTAGAGAACTAGTATCGACAAGCACTAAAACTGCATCAAATGATCCTGATATTCACCGTGGTGGTTCTCGTCGCGAATAAATGACTGAACTAGGGGCTAGAAAATTGCTATTGCAGGAAAATAACCACTGACTCTTACCTTTTGACAACTGACAACTGACATAAAATTCATGCAACTCCAGTACTTTTTATTACTTGCAGCAGCTTTGTTCTGTATTGGCATTTATGGTTTAATTACCAGTCGCAATGCTGTACGGGTGCTGATGTCAATTGAGTTATTACTCAATGCCGTTAATCTGAATTTAATGGCATTTTCCAACTTCCTTGACTCAATATTAATTAAGGGTCAGGTTTTCACCGTATTTGTGATTACCGTGGCAGCTGCTGAGGCGGCGGTAGGTTTGGCGATCGTGCTTGCCATTTATCGCAACCGTGATACCGTCGATATGGAGCAGTTTAATCTCCTGAAGTGGTAATTGCGTGTGCAACTCAAGCAGGTAATCATTGCTTATAAGGCGCGAGATTCCCAGAGTAAACGCTGGGCAGAACTCTGCGCTAAACAACTGGAAAATCGCAATTGCCAAGTTCTGATGGGGCCTAGTGGGCCTAAAGATAACCCTTATCCGGTATTTTTGGCTTCAGCGGCTCAACCCATCGATTTGGCTTTAGTACTTGGTGGTGATGGTACTGTTCTAACTAGTGCCAGACATTTAGCCCCAGCTGGTATACCCATTTTGGGAGTGAACGTGGGTGGCCATCTGGGCTTTCTAACCGAGTCAGTAGATGAGTTTCAAGATACAGAAAAAGTTTGGGATCGGCTGTTTGAGGATCGCTATGCTATTCAGCGACGGATGATGGTACAAGCAGCCGTGTACGAGGGTCATGGTACAAATTTAGAACCTGTAACTGAACGCTACCTGGGTTTGAATGAATTTTGTGTCAAACCGGCTTCCGCTGATCGCATGATTACCTCAATTCTAGAGATGGAAATTGACGGTGAGGTAGTCGATCAATATGTAGGAGATGGATTGATTATTTCTACCCCTACGGGTTCTACGGGTTACACTGTTTCTGCTAACGGCCCAATTATGCACGATGGTATGGAAGCAATTACCATCACTCCCATTTGTCCCATGAGTCTTTCTAGTCGCCCTTTGGTTTTACCTCCTGGTGTGGTTGTTAGTGTTTGGCCTTTGGGCGATTATGATTTGAGTACAAAGCTATGGACAGATGGGGTATTAGCTACTTCAATTTGGCCTGGACATCGTGTTGATGTGCGAATGGCTGATTGTCGGGCTAAGTTTATTATTTTGCGGGAGAACAATTCATATTATCAGACGCTGCGAGAGAAGTTGCTTTGGGCAGGCACTAGGGTTCGCTACACTAATAATCACCGAAATTGATTATTCTTTCCAGCGTTTGAAATTTGACATTCCCTGGTTTTAGCTAATGCCTAAAACTAGGGTATTTTTGTATCGTTGTTTAACCCCTCTAAATAAAAATAAGAGCCAATTTTTCACCTGTAGACAGAGCAAGAATTTGAGTGCTAATTTTCTCACAGAATGCCTGAAATCAAGTTTTTGTTAAAAGCCTGATGCTGTAAAGATTATAAATTATGTAATTTATCAATGAGTTATTTAGCAGTCTTTTTCAGACCTTGCCAATTTTGTCGCAGTTGTTTCAAGTTAGGCGTATGACCACCATAACGCCAACCCACGTAAGCTTGACAAATTTCATCTATTACCTGAGCCGTAGCTTGGTCATGATGCTGATGTAATACGCTTGCATACTCTAGGGGTGTTTGTGCTGGATGTTTACCTAAACCTTTTTGGGCTGCCCATTGCAACATTTGTTGATAGAGACTTTCCATAGGCGGTAATTTACCTAACCAACGACGCTTGCTCCATTCTCTCCACTGGTTCCAACCTAACCAACCCAAGAAGGTTGCTGTAGTTGCCAAGATTAAGCCCGTTAATACACCTAGCCAACCCTGAGCAAATAAAGCTAAAAACCAAGCGATCGCTCGACTCACATAACTAAATATTATTCCAAATACATTATTCAATAAACCCGTGATTGGAGAAGGTAGCCACCCAGCAACCCAATGCCAAAACTGGCGTAAGACGCTAAAGGTTTGAGTATCTTCAATTGAGGGAGGAATCAAAGGATGGTTGGGAATTGGATCAAAAGCAAACCAGCCATATTTGGGAAAATACACTTCTGTCATCGCGTAAGCGTCTGTATTACGGACAACGTACATCCCCGTAAATGGATTAAATTCCCCAGCCCCAAACCCCGCCACTAACCGCGCAGGGATGCCAATAGAACGTAACATTACTGTCAGAACTGTCGAGAAGTGGTCTGGATACCCGCCCTTGTATTTGAACAAAAACGCTTCTACTAAGTCGTCTTTTTCTTCTAAATAAGGCAGATCCAAGGGATTTTGAGGAATAGAGTAGTTTTGTTTGAGGTACTGAGCGAGATAAAGAGCCTTTTCGTAAGCCGAATCCAGGGTTTTTAAAGATTTCCCGACCCTTTCGCGGTTGTAGTTGGCAAGAATTTCTTCAGTACGTTCCCTGACTTTTTGCTCAATTTCGGGAGGAATTTGCAGATAATAATCTGTAATTTTTTTTAAGTAGTTAGTAGAAGCTTTACCTAACGCAGCCCGATCGCGGTACGGTACTTTGGAAATAATTGTGTAGGTAAGGTCTTCGGATAGTCCAACAGGTGCGCGCAACCCATCTTCTTGATCAATAGCAATGATTGGTGTGGGAAAATAAACTTCTTGCGGAAAAGTCATAGCTGGAATCAAATTAGGTAAATCTGAAACCATCGTATAAGTTTGGACGACATCTCTAGTTTTAGCAAGGGTATCTGGTGTAGCTACGTAAATTTGGTAAGACCAAGGCGATCGCTTGATAGTCCTGACTTTTTCATTACGAGAAATTTCCCAGCCTTTACCTGTATAACGATCAAATGCCAAGACTCGCCAAAAGCCCTCCGCCTGCGATCGCACCCGCATTACTACCTTGGGTTTCATCTTTCCGCCCAGGTTTTGGTTAATCTGACTATTAAAACCGTAATAAAAACCGTTATCTAAGCGTCCTGGCTGACCTGCTTGGCTTTGTCCATCACCATTGCTACCACTACCTTGATTATTAGCATTACCTTGACGGACATAACCAGGATTGATAATACTACGACCTGTAAACCCGCCTTTCACCTCAATAGGAGAACTGACAGGAAACGTCCGCAGTTGATAGCCAGGGAATCGAGGCAAAACAGCAAAAATCCCTAGCCCTAAACCAACAACTAAAGTAAAAAGTAAAAAATAAACAGGTATACGTGAAGATAATTTAATTTCATTTGACTTTTGGTCAAAGACTGTTGACTTTTTTAGTCCCAGTTGCGAACGGTAGTTTAATCCTAAAGTCGGTAGGGCGATCGCTAAAAATAATAACAACACTGGTGCAAATGCTAAAGTTTGGCTCAGTGTTGCTGCTACACCCAATAAAATTATGCCTATGACTATGGAATAGCCCAAGTCTTTACGACGGGGCATATCAAAACTGTGGAGTATCTGGAGTTGAATTAATAACTCTGCCAATGCCAATCGCGTATCGTTCAATTCTCCCAGCAATCGCCCAAAAAAAGCACCCAGTGCAATTAACATTCCTATGGCGATGCAGAACTTAACGGTAATATTGGCATGGCGACGACGGTAGTAACTCCAAATCGCACCGACTATACTTGGCGGTACTGCCCAAAGACTAAATATCGTCTCGGTGGCAATATCTGTTGCCACAATTCCGATAATTACCAACGCTAGCACTAGCACACGCAAGGAAATTGTATCTTCCGCTTCTTTCAAAGACGAACCCTGCGTATTTTGTCGCCAAACATGACCCATAGATAGAGGCCAAAACCGATTCATCCTGGATAATTTAAACATTGAGAGTGTAAGCAACCTGATGATGTAGATGCAATAACACAATGCTGGGGATGTCAACTGACTACCCTGCTTTCAGCCTCTATTTTTCGGGAAGCCCCTCTTAAGAAAACAGGAACTCCCCGAAGGAAGCCTTTGGGAGTTTAAGTATCTCGTACATTATGTCTTTTTAATTGCTGTTGATCGTAGAAACCCGAATGATCGTTTGCAAAAAAGTAGAAACCCTAATGATCGGTTATTAAAAAAAGATCAGGTGCAAAACCAAGAAAATCATCTTAATTTGTCGGCGTTGATCAATCTAGAATGCTAGCGATGGATATAGTTAGTGGCTAGATCGTGGGATTAATCACAAACAACAACGACTGTTGGTCTAGTTCTGGAAACTCAACTTCCAGAGTATAAGTCGGGTTAAGTTGCTGGCAGTGTAGTTCTACGCTCAAGTTTCCTGAACCGGAAGATTTTGCTGTGGCTTTAGTACCGCTGCCTTGCAGTTTCAAAATACCTTTAGTAGGCAAATCACTATGAACGTGTAACTGTGTCCACTGACCCTGAGATATGTATTCTACCCTCAGGGTTAGAAGACCCGCACTAGTTAGCCATTGTCTTTCAACTACTGGATGCGATGGTGATACTGGTAGAGTCAGATTTTCTAGCAGTTGTTTAGCAGCCAGTAGCGACAATGCCATTTGTTGACGCGGTTGTAAATCAGAGTAGTCGCTCTGAATATTAGGCATCATACCCAAGGTGTCTACAGACCGATAAGTGCTTCTCAGCACCAATCCAGCTATATCATTGAGCGTTTGAGACTCACTAGGGAAAAAGCCCTCAACTATTTGAACTAATTTTGCCCCTAGCGGTAGTGAAGATGTAATCAGCGTTTGGCACTGTTCTAGTAATTCCCGGAAAATATTCTCCGGTAGGGGAATAGGTAGGCTCAGCTTTGAACGCTGTGCCATCCATCCCCAGGTAGGACTGAGTGCTAGCGATCGCTCTTCAACACAATCTGGATACTCTACTATTTGTGATTCCCAGGGGAATAACGGAGGGTGGTTTTCGGTTTGGATTTGTAACCGACGCTTGAGGACGGCTTGGAAACGTTCTTGCACAGTAGGAATTTCTCCCAATTGAAAGGTTTGGGGGGTTCCTCCCAACTCTAGCTCACTACTTTTTAATGTAGTTGCTTCCTTGGGAGGGTTATCCACCCCGTCAATTTCCTTACAATCTACCAATTTCTGCTCGTGGGTATTGACATGATTTGCCAACAACCAATCGAGCAAACGGTCTTGTAAGGATTCTGAGTCACTATTCATGAGTAGATGCACCTGATCCGGACACTAAGGAGTTACGAATTTCCCAAGCTTGCTCAAGAATTTTAAACCACCTTTTTTGTAGTTGGGCTGTTGATAGCCCTAAAGTCTTGGCAATTTTTTCGTCTGGCTGTCCTTGTTGCTTCAACTCCAGTAGCGATCGTTGTTTATCGTCTAACTGTTCTGTGTATACTTGCCATTGCTGGGGAGTTAAGCCCAAATTGGTGTTTAATGAAGCTTCCAACCATTCATGAACTAATTCCCAGCGATGCAACAAGGCAAACCGAATTAAATGATATTTAAAGCGTTGCTGTAAGTAATCACGCTGGCGAGGAGTTAAACCCAAAACTGACTCAATTTCCTGTGTCGATAGATCCTGGAGGCGGAGGGAAAAATAGTCAGCACAATCAGATTGTTGCCGTTGTTCCAGATAATCCATTAATTCTGTAACTACAACCGAACGCAAAGTATCTTCTTCTGGTTCGGGTGCTGCTTGCGTCGCCATTGTTGAGCGCAACTGCTGTACTGCTGGCTCTTCCCAAGAACCATCACCTTCGTTGCTGCTACCTTCTGCGGCTTGTTCGATGTCTACGTTGGTTTCTGGAGGTTGCTGTTGAGAGAAAGTTTGGGCCCGCAGAATAATTAGCTGCTGCTGACGACCTGGTAAAGGAATCCGCCGCTTACCATAGCGTTCGGTAAATGCCATGTACTCTGACAATTCCAGAAGAGTTTGGGGGCGATAAGTGGGGCCAAGTTGGCTCTCCCGCCGGAAAGCGTTCAAAGCTTCCAAATAAAAACCTTGGAGAAAATCTTCAATAATCGTCAATCGTCCTTGATAGCTCAACTGCCGCTGAGGAGGATTAATGTAACGATAAATAATTGCACTCAGAGTACTGTGCAATTCTACTCTGCCCCGATTTGAACCCAACTGATAGTATCTCAGACACTGTTGCAGTCGATGCCGAGCTAGAGTCATTGCCGAGTTTTCGATCGCACCGGAAGCCTGGATACGTTTACTTTCACTACAAATCCGGTATACTTCGGTGGTAATTCGTGTAGCTACATCGTGGCAATTCTGGGCTGAAGCTTTGGTTGACTGCTGAAGCTCCTGGAATAGGAGTTGAAATATCACCTCCACGCCGATAGAATTTTCTCCCTGAATTGTTGGGGTTGGAATTGTTGTGGTTGGAATTGTTGCGGTTGCGGCTGAATTCATAGTCTCGGTTTTCAAAAGACCCTAACATGCTTAAATACAACCTGTACGACCGTGGGTATTGGCTTTTTGGGTTTTGCGTATAAGCTAAATGCAACAGGCCAATCCTGCGTTTAGGATGTGGCTTATTTTATTGTTCCCAATTCTTATGGGATTGTTCACACTTAACTTTTATGTTATTGCCATTACCCAAGAGTCGTTTACAAGTCATTATGGATTTAGAAAGACAAATTCAATTGCTGATTGACAATGCACCCCACGATGGTATAACACCAAATATTGTCGCAGCAATTTCTCCTGTGCTTAGTGCAATCGCTCAAAGATTACGCCATTCCCAATACTATATTCTCCAGAATTTGGAGTCAGAGTGGGTGCTAACTACATTGAGTAACCGTGCAAATCCAGGATTAGAAAAGCGTGTGATTTACGCTTTTTCTACCATACAGGATGTTTCCCTAATTCCATCTGCTGGGCTTGACCCTCAAATCGTAGCGAAACCTCTTCCTGTTACCCACATTTTGTTCCAGTTGGTGGCATTAGAACCCGTAGATAGTATCGTTTTTTTGGAAACGCCGGGTCAGACCACTCATACCGTAGAAGTGCAGCGAAATGAATTGCAAAAACTCATGCAACAACAGATAAAAAAACAACAGAAGCCTAAACAAGTACCCCCCGATATTGCATAAATAAATTTTGGAGTTGGGATTTATTAGATACAATCAAAAATCCCAACTCCAAATTTAAAAATTTTAAATTTAAAATCTAAAATTGTTTAGTAAAGCCGACTCAGTACATAGTCAGTCATATTCATTAATGCCTGGTATGATTCTGAAGGTGAAAGAACTATTAGATGCTCAGCAGCTGACTTAGCATGTTGAGCCGCTAATTCCCTAGCTTGTTGTATACCTTGACTGTCTTGAATTAGCTTTAGTGCTTGCTCTAAATCACCTTCTTGGGCAAATTCTCGCTCAATCAACACTTCTAGATAAGGTTTTTCCCTTAAGGCGAATAAAACAGGTGCAGTGAGATTACCACTTTTGAGATCAGAACCCACTGGTTTACCTAAAGTATCTGCTGTACTCGTGAAATCGAGAATATCATCCACAATCTGGAATGCTAAACCTAGATGACGACCATAGCTATACAGATGTTCAGCAGTTTCTGAAGAAACTTCACTAAGTAACCCAGCTGCTTTGGAACTGTTGGCAATTAAGGAGGCTGTCTTGTAATAGCTCTTTTTGAGGTAAGTTTCGATTGAGATGCTAGCATCAAAACGATTCATTCCCTGTTGGATTTCTCCAGTAGCCAAATCCATAATGACTTCTGAGAGTAGTTTTACCACCTCCAAATTATCTAAATTTGCCAAATACCATGAAGATTGGGCAAAGAGAAAGTCTCCCGCTAATATGGCAATCCGATTGCCAAATAAACTGTGAACGGTGGGAACACCTCGTCGCACCTCTGATTCATCTACAACATCGTCATGTACCAAGCTTGCAGTGTGAATCATTTCCGTGATTTCTGCTAAACGGCGGTGACGTGGTGTAATGTCTTGTTCTAACATTGAGGCCCGCGATATCAGCAGAACAATTGCTGGTCTGATACGCTTTCCCCTAGCTCCGAATAAATGTTCGGCTGCTGCAAAGAGAATGGGGTGGCGATTTCCAACTAGCTGCTTGAGGTTTTCTGCTAGTAGTTGCAGGTCTGCTTCCACAGGGGTAAACAGAGAGGTGGCTGGGGTCATGGATGGGCGGACTCTGGCTTAGGTTACGAAAGTTTACATATCCTATACTCATTTTAAGATAACCCTGTGCCAGCGCAAAGTTTTGATTAGATAATACTCGTTTGCTGACCTTTACAGAGCTTTGAGCGTATGGAAAAGCATAAGTTTGATAAATCTTTGTGGATGGGGTCAAAGCTACATTACAGCCAAGCCTCATTTTTAGATTTTGTTTATATGTTGGTTAGTACAAATGCACTACTTTGTGGCAGTGGTATGTTGTGATGAGGAAAATTTTCTCATAATTGTCTTTTTCTGAGGAGAAATTCTCTAAGTTAATTAGCTCAATAGATCTTTGAGTTGTTTAAAAAACTTTTCTCAACTAAACAAAACATACTTAAGTTTTTTCAGTAGTCGGCTTATATTTTTGAATTAAATTATACAAATTTTTGGTTCGCTGAACTCGCAACAATAGAATATAGGTTTATTGTTGCTAGTAATTTATTTTTAGACATAAATACTATAAGTAATATTAAGCACAATATATCAATATTCCACTTTTTCTGGATGATTTAGCTTTTACACACTGGTTATCTTGAAATGAATACTAAGCTTGACTAGCCTGAGATTTAGCAATCCAGAAATTTTAAAATTTAGCCCCAAAGTCGGCTTAAAATTCAGGACTGTTGTGTTACGCTAAAATATAGGAATTTTAAATTTTTCAAGTATTCATCCTTCAAAAGTAAATTACTGTTAAGTAATTTTACTTGTGCGAGGTTGGGAGTTTAGAATGACTCGCCGCTATATACCGAAGTTAGAAAATCGCTATTAAGTGATTTTACTTTTATGGGGTTGCGAGTCTAGAATAACTAGCTGCTATACAATCGGAATTTAGGAAGTGATTCCTCCGCTTTTTGTATGGCAAATTAGCTTCTGGTAATAGAGCTATGCAATATCCTTGTGGATGTTTGCTACGAGTCTTGATTATGCATTTAGCGTCAAGGCTCATATTGCTCATAGAAAGAAGTAAGTATAAAAATAATGCAGACTAGGTAAACTGCTGAGGAGTGCAGTTAAAAAATGTCGTTTGGCAATTTTTTAACTGATGTGGGATGTGTGGTCTGCGAAAAACTTAATTCAATAATTTAGTTGATTGACCGAAGAGAATAGATCTCTACGGAATAATTTGGCATAACAAGCTACAGCCATCAAGCACGTACTTGGTTGGCTGAGATTTTATTCATTTTATGAAATTTCATATTCTTTTGAAGAAAGTGCTGGGAGAACAATGATTTACGGAAATATGCCTATGATGATTTTTATTCTAGCTGCTGGATATTTGTTCGCAGTTTATCTGTTGTTAGCGCTAGCAAAACGAACCGGACGAAAATCTGCTCCTAGAAGTTTTCCTACGACTACTAAAGGAAATGATTCGCAAAATGTCACGGTAACATCACAAGTAACTGAGGTAGTCAATAGTCAATAGTTTTAAGAGTTCTTACCCATTGACTATTGACTAGAAAAGTCTCAATAAAGTTGAGAGACAACGACATCAGTAAAGTCCACGACTTCAACCATTGGAGTACAACCTAGCCATTGCACTCCAGACTGAGCAAATTGTTGTGGACAACCACTGACAACGAAGCGAGTTGGTAGTGGGGGATGAGTATTGGTTAAGTCAAGTAGTTCAAGTTCTTGGGCACAAGCTGTCACAGTATGAACAGCTGGGTCAACTAGTTTAACTTGAGAAGGGAGAAGCGATCGCAGTACTGGTGCAAGGTGGGGATAATGGGTACAGCCGTAGACTAAGGTGTCAATTTCTTGCTGTAGTAAAGGCTCCAGATAAGAACGTGCGACTTCGGTAGTGTAGGGGTCGTGAATGCGATTCTGCTCAATCAATGGTACAAATTCAGGACAACCGACTTGCCAAACTTGGACATTCGGATCAATTTCCAAAATGGCATGTCGATAGGCATTACTCTTTGCTGTTGCTGGGGTAGCAATCACACCAATACGCTTTCCTTGTTGCACTGCTGCTCTTGCTCCTGGAAGGATAACTCCCAAAATTGGGATGCTAAATTCCTCGCGCACTATTTCTAGTGCTAAGGCAGAGCTGGTGTTACAAGCCATAATCACCATTTTTACGCCTTGCTGTTGCAGCCAAACGATAATTTCGCGCACAAACTGTAAAATTTCTGTTTGTGAACGAATGCCATAAGGAAGTCTAGCTGTATCTCCAAAGTAGATAATTGATTCATTGGGTAGTTGCCGATAGAGTTGTCGCAATACCGTTAACCCACCCACACCACTGTCAAAAACACCGATTGGGGCACGTTGAGGTTCTTTATCGGAGAAATCGTAAAGATTACCGTCAAGGATGGAAGATGAATACACAGGCAGATATTAATTTAGGTTGTTGGATTTAAAATACAGAATCTAGCAGACATTTGGTTAACTGACCACAAAATTCTGTATACAACAGCAGTCTAAATACCACCTCTTTAATTAGTAATTTGCACTATAACTTTACTCTAGTTGTATTTTTATCTTTGCTTTAAGTAATTGAGAATACCATAAGCGATCGCCTCTGCCATCTGATTTTGGTATTCGGGTGTTCCCAAGCGGGGATTATCTTCTCGACCAGACATATAACCTGTTTCTACTAAAATCGACGGCATAGAACTTTTTCTTAGAACGTAGAATCTAGCTTTGCGCGTTCCTCGGTCTTTGAGAGTACCAATATTTTGAAGAATATTACTGCGGACTGCTTCAGCTAGAGCATAACCACTATCGTAATAGTAAACTTCTAAGCCATTGACATCAGGGCGACCATCAACCGAATTAGCGTGGACACTAACAAACAAAGTCGCATTCACTCGCTCAGCAATGTCTACCCGTCCCTGAAGTTCTACAAAATAGTCAGAATCCCGTGTGAGTACTGCTTGTACACCATTTTGCTCTAAAATAGACGCGATTCTTTTGCCTATTGGCAAGACTACATCCTTTTCTAGTAGTCCACCTAGACCGGGAGCGCCTGGGTCTTTACCCCCATGTCCTGGGTCAATAACTACTAACAATTTTCCTCTAGGAGCTGGAGAACGTGGTGCTGGCTGTGATATGGGGCGAGGATTTTCTATATTTGGGTCTGTTAGTTGAGCTTGGTTTGGTGGTAATAGAGGCGGTAAAGCAACTGGCGGTGTTATCTGACGAGAACGCTGTAGTTGCAGAGCCAGTAATTGGTCGCCGACTTGGTTAAGTTCCCCAATTTGTACACCCGCCGCTGGTTGAACAAAAATAATGACTGTATTAGGTTCTTGTGATTGCAGACGCACCCGCAGAATAGGACTAGTAGCATCAAAAGCGGGGCCTGTAACTCTAGGAGATAACTTAGCATTATCAATAACAATACGGTATAAACCAGAAGATCTATCCCAACCACCTTTAGCAGATAATGGCTGGTCGGCTCGAATCAGAAGTTGCGTACCATTATTGCCAGCCAATTCCACAGACTGAATGGTTGTGGGTGAGCCGCTAGTAGATGCTGTAGGACTAAGGTCATTATCTCTGGGTAATCTGCCAGTGGTGCGATTGGGTAGAACCACAAACCCACCTATACTGCTCGTGCTTGCTCGCCAGTCTGGACTATTTTTGTCCACCTGTAGTGTCATGCGAACAGTTGGTTGTTTGTTTTGCAGTTGGGTGAATTGAATACGGCTAACACCGTAACGATTAATCGGTAAATCCTGTTGCTCTAGATTAGGTGATAAAGATGCACCAGAAATATCAACATTAATTGTCTTCTTGTCCCCACTGCGATTTACCTGAATCTGAGGATTACCACCATTGGTGCGAACAAAAAAACCATCGCCTGTAACTCGTAAATTCTCAACTTGAGTTACAGATGCTGCGGTTTTGACAACTGTTTCTTGGTTAGTAATTGGCGTGACTGGCTTAGTTGTCACTACATTGTAAATACTTCTGGGGGACAGCGCTGGAGCAGATGCCCTTGTAGGGTTTTCTGAGGGATTAGATGGTTCTTCTGCCCCCAATGCTAGTTTTGGGGATGAAGCTACACCTTCAGGTTTTGGGGTTGGTAACTGTACCATCCAGCGGCTAGCGCTCATGCCGACAAATTTTACTTGGTTGGGGTCGAGGGTATAACCAGGAGAAAGTTCGACAACTATGCGCGTTGTTTGCGGGTCAAACTGTCCCACACGAATATTACGAATTGCCCCACCGACTTGTTGCGTTAACTGCGACCGCCCGAATATAGTGCCTGGTAAATCAATTACTAAACGTGTAGGGTTGAAAACAAGTTGTGCCTGGGGTTGAACAGCCCCGGAAGTATTAATTTCCAGACGATTTTGATTACTATCAAAACGCCAAGATTCCAATTTCGCAGCCATTGCCGTCGACGATAGTAAGAAGATAGTTCCAATAGTACCGGGTAATAACCAGTGTAATTTCACAGTCTTTTCTCCTGATTCGAGTTCATGGGAACCGTCAATATTTCCACATATTGGTAAATTCTCACACCGTCACCGAGCAAACATTAGCTTTGATGCAGCAAAATAATTTTTACTGGTATTAGGGGCATAGCTAATGGTGTAAAATTTTAGCACGCCCCTGTAATTTTGCCATGCTGTAGATCACATAAAAATTCTGACCACACGACATTTAGATCACACCAAACAAAAGCTAATCAAAATTAACCATACACAGTCAATCCCAGTCAATCACATTTAAGATCAAGCAGGGATTGGTGTTGAAGTGTTTGATTGGCTGTAATTGATGCACTGCTAAAAAAATTACCACTACTGTCAAATTTCGTAGTAAAGCTGGTGACAGCTACACACCGATATTGTTCCCAATATTCATGGCTGTTTTTGTCAAGTGCTATAGATGAGATTTATTACTATTGCATGGATTTTAATCCGTGTCAGTACTGTAGATTCTCTTTCTGTCACGAATACTAGTGTAATTACTGTTATCAAGGTCACTAAATTAGATAAAAGTAGTCAACAGTAGAGGTTTTGTCTAAATCTCCTATCCCAAAATTACTTATTTTCGTTTGAGGTACTGGAGAATACCACGAGCGATCGCATCTGCCATCTGATTTTGGTAAGCTGAACTTCTTAATTTAGCGATATCCTCTCGACCAGTTAAATAACCTGTTTCTACGAGAATAGAGGGCATGGAGCTTTTTCTGAGCACGTAAAATCTGGCTCGCCGCACTCCCCTATCTTTAACATTCACACTTCGGAGAATACTGTTATGGACGGCACGAGCCAAGCTCAGACCACTGTCGTAATAATACGTTTCCAAACCACTAACATCTGGACGACCAAGACCAAGGGAGTTAGCATGGATACTAATAAATACATCAGCGTTAGCTTTTTCGGCTAAATTCACTCTTCCCGGTAAGCTGACGAAATAATCGGAGTCGCGTGTCATTTTTACTTGCACGCCATTTTGCTGCAAAACTTGTGCTATTCGTTTGCTAATAGGCAGAATTATATCCTTTTCACGCGTTCCTCCAATACCAACTGCTCCTGGATCTTTGCCACCGTGTCCTGGGTCAATCATCACTACTACTCTTCCTCTAGGAATTGGACTAGGCTGTGGCTGGGTTGGTTGGGTTGGCTGGATTCTATCTGTTGGAACTGGTAATTGTCCTTGAAGTGGAGGTAAAGGAGGCGTGCCAGGGGCAACAGCAACTCGACGAGAACCTTGTAATTGTAGAGCCAACTGCTGGTCGCTGATTTGATTTAGTTGGCCAATTTGTACTCCTGCTGCTGGTTGTACCAAGACAATCACAGTGTTGGGTTCTTGTTTTTGCAGACGCACCCGCAGAATAGGACTATTGGCATTAAAAGTAGGGCCTGTAACATTGGCAGCTAAGTTAGCATTGGTAATTGCAATACGGAATAGACCAGAGGATCTGTCCCACCCACTGGTAGCAGATACAGGTTGGTTAGATCTAATAAGTAATTGTGTACCATTGTTAGCCAATTCTACAGCTTGAATAGTTGCTGGTGAGTTGTTAGCAGATGGTCTGTTGGAAACAATGGGAAGTTTTGGCTGATCTGTTTGTGAGTCGTTTTGATTATTGCTAGGTAATCTGACCACACGACTGGGCAAAACTACTAAACCACTAGCACTACTTTGACTTACCCGCCAGTCTGGGCTATTTTTGTCTACTCGCCAAGTCATGCGAACAGCAGATGGTTGGGTTCGCAACTGGGTAAATCCAACGCTGTTCACACCATATTTGTTAATTGATACTTCATTTCGTTGCGCCAACTGTGAGGATAAAGTTGCGCCAGAGATATCCATGAAAATAGTAGCGCGATCGCTGCTTCGATTTACTTTCACTTGGGGCTTGCCGCCATTAGTACGGATAAAAAATCCGTCCCCTGTTACTTGTAATTTCTCAATTTGAGTTGTTCCTGGTGCGGCACTGACAACATTATTAGAGAACTCCGGTTTGGTATCAGAGTCAATAGTGACCACATTGTAAATATCTCTGGGAGGAGACTCTGCTTGCTGTGCTTTTGGGGTTGGTAATTGTACTGTCCAACGACTGGCTGTAACGCCGACAAATTTTACTTGATTGGGGTCAAGGGTATAACCAGGAGAAAGTTCGACAACTATGCGTGTTGTTTGCGGGTCAAACTGTCCCACACGAATATTACGAATCGCCCCGCCTACCTGTTGCGTTAACTGCGATCGCCCGAATATAGTACCTGGTAAATCAATTACTAAACGTGTAGGGTTGAAAACAAGTTGTGCCTGAGGTTGAACAGCCCCGGAAGTATTAATTTCTAGACGGTTTTGATTACTATCAAAACGCCAAGATTCTAGTTTCGCTGCTACAGCAGGCGATGATACTAAGAAGATAGTTCCAATAGTACTGGGTAGTAACCAGTGTAATTTCACAGTCTTTTCTCCTAATTCACGTTCATGGGGCCGTCAATATTTCAACATATTGGTAAATCGTCACACCATCATCACCTAATCTTAAAGATCTGATATTTTTTTGATTTCTATGCTGTTATCACAATGCAATTAACTGCGTAAATTTCTACGATGCCCTCTAGTTGTGTTTTATTATCAGGGCATAAAAATTCTGTCTGAACAGCATCAAATGCGACAAAAATCGCTAAAATTAACCGCATTCAGTCAACCTCAGGTGATGATACTTGACTTAGCCAAAGATGAATGTTGATTTGTTTGATTGTCGGCAATTGATATCCTATGTGAAAAAATTTAACTACTTGTAAATGATGTAATAAAACTTGCAGTTACTACTTCCTAATTACTAAAAAATGTCGAAATTATGACTAGAAGATGAGGTATAACTGGCAAAAAAATAACATTCGGAATGCTAGTAGGAATGAGACAAAAACTAACTTAGGGGACGGAAATTAAAGGATAGAAGTTTCCATTGACTAGTAAAGGGATAGGGTATTGGATTGTGGGAAATATTTTCCCTGTTCCCAACCCCTAAATCCTAGTGCAGCACAGCAAAAATAAAGCTACATCCAAAATAGCCACAAAGCTGAGCATAAAAGCTTTTTGACTTCCATGTAGCGGCACTAGTCCCTTTGAACAGCAAGATGTTGATTAATTTTCCAAAGAATCTGGCTTAGCTTGTTGACTACTAATATCATTTGATTCTGACACTATCAACTGAGGTGATTCTATTGCCATCGATGCTCCAGAAGCACCATCTAAAATCAGTTTCTCTGAGTCTGCGGCCAGAGTTTTTGGATCAGGAAATACGAAACGCAACAGGGGAGGAGCTAAAAAGGTGGTTAAGATAACCATCATGATAATTGCCGCCCCCAGTGGTTTAGAAAGAGCGCCACTGGCAGCACCGACACCAGCAAACACTAAGCCGACTTCACCCCTAGGAATCATCCCGACACCGATCGCTAAACGGTTGATTTCAGGTTGGCCAAACACACTGAAACCTGTGATCACTTTACCGAGAATAGCTACGATAATCAGGAAAGTTGCCATAATGAGTCCTTCCTGGTTACTAGGAATTGCTGGATTCAACACTCCTAAATCGGTTTTTGCTCCAACAGTTACGAAGAAAATCGGCACTAGCATATCGGCAATGGGACAGATTTGCCTTTGCAAATCTTTGCGCTTATCAGTTTCCTCTAAAACTAATCCTGCGGCAAAAGCTCCCAAAATTGCTTCTAACTGAATAACAGCGGCAATATATGCCATCACAAAGGCGAAAATGAATGCTGGTATTACCAACTCACCTCGTGTTTTAAGTTTATTAGCGATCGCTACAAAGGTTTTATTGAAAATATTACCTAGGACGATCGCGCCAATAAGAAAGGTACTAGCGCTGATAATCAGATAAATGACTTTACCCACATCTACAGCGCCATCTTTAGCTAGACTGGCAACAACAGCCAGAACGATAATTCCTAATACGTCATCAATTACGGCAGCCCCTAGAATAATCTGCCCTTCTTTAGAATTGAGTCGTCCCAATTCTGTCAACACTTTGGAAGTAATCCCAATACTAGTGGCAGTCAAAGCCGCCCCAGCAAAAATTGCAGGTACAGCATCGATACCAAACAAAGTCATCAAACCTATAGTACCGGCACTAAAGGGTACTACCACCCCTACCACTGCTACCACAAAGGCTTGCACACCGACTGCCATTAGGTCTTTTAAGTTCGATTCCAAACCAATTTCAAACAGCAGGATAATCACACCCAATTCTGCTAAAACAGAAACGACCTCCGACTGCGCTTCAAACACTGCTGGAGTTGCTTCAGGGGTTAAACCAGCAGTGGTTTGGAGGAAAGTCATGATCATAGAACTAGAACTGTCTGTGCCACCTTCTGGAAACACTAACAAATGTAAAACAGAGGTACCAACTACCACACCACCTACAAGTTCACCTAAGACAGGAGGTAAACCCACTCGGTTGGATAACTCCCCGCCAACTTTGCTAGCAAGGTAAATTACCACTAAGCTCAGTAGCACTGCTTCTATTACCATTGAACTGTCTGCGGCTTCTGTTGTGCTAGCCAGCAGAGGAAAAGAGAAGTTAATTAAACCTAAAAACTGCATTTTTTCTGTGAAAATCCTTCTCTTTATTTTTACTCTTTTCTGAAAGTAACTATAAAATCACCATATAAGCACTGCTGACAGCACCAATTAACTTGTGCTATCTGTCAACTCAAGTAAATACTGCCAATAAAGTTCAGACACTGGGACTACAGAAAGTCTGGGTAGTCTTAGCAAGTCAAAGTCTCTAAATTTGTCATATTGCTTGATTTGACTTAAAGTGACAGGTTGAGAAACTCTTCGCACTGCCCGCACATCTACAACAACCCGTTTAATTTCATTTAATGCTGGATCAGCATAAGGTTGATTGACTATCTCTGTTACACCCATAATCTGCCGTTCTTTACCTGTATGATAAATCAATGCCCAATCTCCAGGAAGCATTGTACGTATGTGTTTGAGAGCTAGGGCATTGTTAACTCCATCCCAAACTTTACTGCCATCTCGTTCTAAATCAAAGTAGGAATAATTTTCTGGCTCAGTTTTCAATAGCCAATATGCCATTACAAAATCTCCACAAGTTTTGGTGTAATTTTTTTAGTTTCCAAAAATGTAACCATTGCAACTTTTGATTATGGCAATGACAAAGTAAAAACATACAAATCGTATCGATCAATTGCCTTTGAGTTGTGTAAATCTCGTGATAGCTGTTGACTATTAATAGTTGACAGTTAACTGATAATTGCTAGATACGTTTTATTAAAAGCATCTGTAAATACTTTTCAAAAGGAGTGTAAATCCTATGTATCGAGCCGCTTTATCCGGTTCTCAGTTTCATGTTGGGAATTTTTGGAAAACTTTACCGTTAGCTATACTGCTATTTGTGATTTTTGTCCAGCCTGGGCTAGCCCAAGAGAAAGAAAAATTGTGGCGAACTCTTACCGTTAGCGGTCGGGGTATGGAAGCAATTCCTACAACCCTGTCGGAAGTTAATTTAGGAGTTGAGGTTCAAGGTAAAACTGCACAAGAAGTACAACAAGAGGCAGCCCGCAGGTCATCGGCTGTAGTAACTCTACTCAGAAGCCGGAATGTAGACAAATTACAAACTACAGGTATTCGCCTGAACCCAGTTTATAGCTACACAGATAATGTGCAACGAATTACTGGATATGCAGCTAGTAATACCGTAAGTTTTCGTGTTGCCACAGATAGAGCTGGTACATTATTAGACGAAGTCGTGAAAGCAGGTGCAACGCAAATTAATGGTATTAGTTTTGTCGCTACTGATGAAGCGATCGCCGCTGCTCAAAAACAAGCACTTAAAGAAGCTACCCAAGACGCTCGACAGCAAGCGGATGCCGTTTTCAGTGCCCTCGGTTTTCAGCCCAAAGAGGTAGTAAGTATTAAAATTGATAATGCTAGCCCACCTCCACCGCCTGTATTATACCGTGCTGAAACTGCGAAATTAGCTAACCAAGATGCTTCCACCCCTGTAATTGGAGGTGAACAGCAAGTAGAAGCATCGGTGACGCTGCAAATTAGTTATTAGTTCAGTAGTTATTAGTCAGTAGTTATTAGTCAGTTGTCAGTTGTCAGTTGTGAGCCAGCGGTAGCGATGCAGGAGCGTCAGATCTAAGGGGGGCAATAGTAAAAAAACAACGAACAACTGACTATTGACAACTGACAAATTAAAAATGTTCTGAAGACATATCTGACATACCGCCTTCTGCATCCCGCTTGGAACCTAACAACTCTAATTGGTCTACTCTAATTACTGGCGTAGAACGGTTGGCTCCTGTTTGGCGATCGCTCCATGTGTCAAACTTTAAAGAACCTTTAACTCCAATTAAACTGCCTTTACGTACATAATTACCCGCTACCTCTGCTGTTTTATCCCAAAGTTCTAAAGTGAACCAGTCAGGTTCATCGCTGTTACGGGATCTACGCTTAACTGCCAGTGTCAATCTACACTTAACGCTACCAGACTCGAAATATTTAATATCTGGGTCGCCGCCTACACGACCAACAAGAGTGACAATATTGATGCTCATGTGAACCACCTTTTAGTACATGTGTACTTGCGTATTCTGTTTTTTATCATAGCGAATTGTGAACCTATTGAAAATGTGTTAAAAACTGAACAATCTAATCTGGTATCAAAAAGTGGAAAATGATTTGGGGAAACTGAAAAATTATACGGATATACTGAAGTAGCCAAAGAAAATTTAAAACGTAGAAACCTGAGACCTGATAAGGACTGCCAAAAGTTGAAAAAAACCGCCTAATTGGCTGGACTCAGGATAAAAAACGTAATAAAATCCAGCACAATTAACTCTCATAGTTGTAATCAAAAAATATCGCAAATAAGGGGCGTAGAGACGCGTGGGTCTTTTTAGGAACTTTCGCTCATCGTGGGATATGGGTATCGACCTCGGTACAGCCAATACCCTTGTTTATGTATCTGGTAAAGGTATTGTACTCCAAGAGCCTTCTGTAGTTGCTATCGATCAAAACGAAAAGGTAGCACTGGCTGTGGGAGAAGAAGCCAAAAAAATGCTTGGTCGCACACCTGACAATGTGATTGCCCTCCGCCCCTTGCGCGATGGTGTAATTGCTGACTTCGATACAGCCGAATTGATGCTGAAAAGCTTTATCCATCGTGTAAATGAGGGTAGATCTTTAGTTTTACCCCGAATTATCATTGGCATTCCCAGTGGTGTCACAGGGGTAGAAAGACGAGCTGTGATGGATGCAGCAGCTCAAGCTGGGGCTAGAGAAGTGTGTTTAATCGATGAACCTGTAGCAGCGGCAATTGGAGCAGGACTACCAGTTATTGAACCAACTGGTAACATGATTATCGATATTGGTGGGGGTACAACAGAAGTCGCGGTACTGAGTCTCCAAGGTACTGTGTTAAGTGAATCAGTACGTGTTGCGGGAGATGAACTCACAGATTCTATCATCCAGTACATGAAGAAAGTTCATAACTTGGTAATTGGGGAACGTACTGCGGAAGATATTAAGATTCGGCTTGGCTCTGCCTACCCTACTAATGATGATGGGGATGCCATGATGGAAGTCCGAGGCTTACACCTGCTTTCTGGTCTTCCACGAACTGTTACCATCAAAGGGCCGGAAATTCGTGAAAGTATGTTGGAACCGCTATCAGTAATCATCGAAGCTGTGAAGCGGACATTAGAGCGCACACCTCCGGAGCTGGCATCTGACATTATTGACAGAGGCATTATGCTGGCTGGTGGTGGTGCTTTACTCAAAGGTATAGATACTCTAATTAGCCATGAGACGGGGATTGTCACACACATTGCTGCTGATCCTCTCTGCTGTGTTGTGCTAGGAACAGGTCGTGTGTTAGAAAACTTCAAACAGCTAGAACGAGTTATTAGCTGGCGTTCTCGCAATATGTAGAAAAAAATATGAGATATTGGGTTCTATTTGCCTATTATTTGGGTTCTATATAAATAGAATCCAATATCTTCTGAAATTATATAAATAGGTATAGATGGTTACTCTACGTCGTTGGTGGGATCGCAAAGGATTACAAATTGGGTTACTAGCTCTCATATTAGGTAGTGCTTGGGTACTACGACAGACCCAAGGGCAACTGCTGATGGAAGTTTACCAAGTGATGACTCGTCCATTAGAAATGTTGCAGACAGGGCCAAGTCCAGAAGAACGTCTTAAAGATGCTCGATTTTTAGAGTTGCAAACACGCATAGCCGATTTAGAAAGTCAAAATCAAAAGCTACAAGACTTATTAGGCTACATTGAGAAACAACCACTCTCATCGCGCCCAATTCCAGGACGAGTAGTGGGACGCAGTGCTGACCACTGGTGGCAACAAGTTACCATCAATCGTGGTTCAAATATGGGTATTCAAGAAGGCTTTGTAGTCAAGGCTGATGGCGGATTAGTTGGTTTGGTAGAGAGTGTAACTCCTAATACTAGCCGCGTACTATTAATTAGTGACCTTAAAAGCCAAGTGGGTGTAACCGTTAGCCGCACTTCAGCTAAGGGAGTTTTGCGTGGAGATTCTTCTGCGGAGGCTGTATTGGAGTTTTATGAAAAAGTTCCTAATGTCAGGGTAGGAGATTTAGTTTCAACATCTACTTATAGTCAGAAATTTCCAGCAGGCTTGGCGGTAGGACGGGTGAAGTCCCTAGATTTGAAGAAACTCCCGACATCAGTGGCAAAAGTTGACCTTTTCCCACCAATCAGGTCACTAGATTGGGTGGCTGTATATCCAAAGCCTACAAATCAAGAAATGGAAAACCAAGAATCGCCAAAACAGAAAGTCCAAAAGTTTAATTAGATTCTCAAAAATCTTTCAAAACAATGAAGATGCCTTCATCTAGTGGCAACAGTCAAAAAAAGCCACAGTCGTCAAAGCGAAAATTCAAAATCCCCAACAAGCCTCTTTCTCGTTGGCATCCTGGTATGCGTCAGCTGCTCGATTGGATGGTGACGGTTGGGTCAGCGCTGTTATGTTTAATGTTGTTGCCAACGCGCCTTCCTGGTATGGAATTACTGGGAATTGGCCCCAATTGGCTCTTAATTTGGGTAGTAGCTTGGAGTGTCAAGCGTAGCGTATTGGAAGGATTACTAGCAGGTATAGTTCTGGGAATGCTTCAGGATGCTATGACATCTCCTGACCCGACTCATGCCATAACGCTAGGACTGGCAGGACTTTTGACTGGCCTTACTCAAAAGCAACGTTTTATCCAGGAAGATTTTATTTCTATTGCTTTAATTGTCTTTGCAATGGCAATTTTGGCAGAAACTATCTTCGGGTTGCAATTGAGTTTAATAGGCGATCGCCAAGTAGAATACATTTGGGCATACTACCAGCGAGTGGCTCTAGCTTCTGCTATTCTCAGTAGTCTTTGGGCACCTGTAGTTTATTATCCCTTGAATCGTTGGTGGCAAAAGATGAGATTATTAGAGCAATAGTCAACTAAAGGCTGACATTTACAATATCAAGGATGAAGTCTAACCCCCGGATTTATTTGTGGATTAGAAATAAATTTTTATCCTTCAGCCTTTCTTCTAGTGCGGAGTGTGGATAGTCTAGATCAGCCTGAGGAGACAAGCCTTGGTAAATCTAGGTAGGAGTGAGGAGTGAGGATTCAAAGTTTATACCTTGAACCCTCACTCCTAAATTTTTATGGAATTTGGGCAAGCCCTGGCAATATTGATTCAAGCTAGAGTTAATACGAATGAACAATAGCGCCTGGATATTACTGTTTAACTATCACGATAAGAGCGCGTAGAAGCTCTGCTTCTTGTCGACAGACATCGCGTGCAAAATATTTACAGTATTGCCCAAAATTATGGATAACTTCCCAGTGGTTGCTCAAGCAGATGCATCTCTACCAAATTACACTCAGGAAAATCAGCTCTTGGTGCAATCGCCAGTTGAATCTGATGCACCAACAAAAAAGAGGGTAGGCAGTGACTTTGATTCCCGCATGATGCAGCGGTGTTTAGAACTTGCCCGCCGTGCCTTGGGACGCACTTCACCCAACCCCTTAGTCGGAGCAGTAGTTGTGAAAGATGGTGAGATTGTTGGGGAAGGGTTTCATCCCCGTGCAGGTGAGCCTCATGCAGAAGTTTTTGCCCTGAAAGCCGCAGGTGATTTAGCCCGTGGGGCTACAGTGTATGTCAGCCTAGAACCCTGTAATCATTACGGACGTACTCCCCCTTGTTCAGAAGGGTTAATAGCAGCTGGTGTCGCCAAGGTGGTGGTAGGCATGGTTGACCCTAATCCCCTAGTAGCTGGTGGCGGCATTGCCCGTTTACGGGCGGCGGGGGTAGAAGTGTTGGTAGGTGTAGAAGCAGAAGCCTGTCAGCGATTAAATGAAGCTTTTGTTCATCGCATTCTCTATAAACAACCTTTGGGTATTTTAAAATATGCCATGACTTTAGATGGCAAAATTGCTACTACCTCCGGTCATAGCGCTTGGGTGACAAACCAAGATGCCCGTAGTGAAGTTCATCAACTACGGGCAGCCTGCGATGCCATAATTGTTGGTGGTAATACAGTACGGCAAGATAATCCTTATTTAACTAGCCATCAGGTAGGGGCACATAATCCCCTGCGGGTGGTGATGAGTCGTCATCTCAACTTACCTGAAGATGCCCGTTTGTGGGAAACTGCGGAAGTTCCTACATTAGTGTTGACAGAGTTGGGAAGCTCACCCGATTTTCAAAAGTTTTTGCTGACACAAGGAGTGGAAGTAGTGGAATTGACATCCCTTACACCAGAGGCAGCAATGGCGCACTTGTATGAACGGGGTTTTTGTAGCGTGTTGTGGGAGTGTGGGGGTACGTTAGCTGCCAGTGCGATCGCTCAAGGGGCAGTACAAAAAATTCTGGCTTTTATTGCTCCTAAAATCATTGGTGGTAGTCATGCTCCCACGCCTGTAGGTGATTTAGGTTTGACTAGTATGACGGAAGCTCTTTCTTTAGAACGCGTTCGTTGGCGTGTGGTAGGTTCTGATTGCTTAGTTGAAGGTTATTTACCCCAAAGAAACCAATAGTCAGTGGTCAGTTGTCAGTGGTCAATAGTAATAATTGTTGATCATTGACTCATGTGAATGTTCTGCTCACTATTAATACTGGCGATCATAAGCAATATCACGTATGAGAGTTAATCGAGATTCAATGTAACCACTGAGAAAATCGGTTTCGTGGGGATCTAATAATGCTTGGGTTGTGGTTTGTTTTACCAACCATTGCACCAAGCTAGCATCGTCCATCTGCAAGAGGGTCTTGGTTTGAGAGTTTTCAACCACAGACCAAAGCTGACGCAGAATTTTAGGAGTCATTAGACCTCAATTTAATCATTAGCTTAGCTTTTCCCAGATTACACAATTCCGGCGGCAGTTTGCGACTTGAAGTACAAGCTGAGACAAGTATTATTAAAAACTTAATATGAGGATTTATAACTTTATGAAGATTAAGAATTGGACAACTATATTGAAAAGTTAATAAAAATTACTAAATGCTATTTTTGTAGTTTTTGATACTGTTTATATTCAGTCAAAAATTATATCAAAATCTGAGCGACAATGGTGCTTTGCTCAGGAAATCACGACTTTAGTACTACGAACATTTTATATTTGAGAGACTAGTAAAGAACTTGAGGTACAACACCAAGAACTTTTGTCCAGTCATTGCAACAATTTGTGATGAATTGTGCGATCGCCTCGAACTCGCGATCATAAAGCTTGAGAAGTTAAAGATTTGGTCAATTTATTCTCAAACATTGTTAAGCTTTTTTCTCTAATTCATCGCATCACATATTTTGATTATAAATTCAAACGCTTGTCAATATTTATATTTGCCTCACTTACAGAGTTAAGTTGGCTCGAAGACATTTTTTAACAGAGCTAAGCCTTGTTCAATTTGGGAAATTTCTTCGACTGTTAGATCTTCAAGTAAGTCGGTAATATGAGAGCGAGTGTGATCGAGGGATTGCTGAAGATGGTACTTACCCTCGTCAGTAAGATTGAGGACTATTCTCCGTCGCTCTTGGGGATGATGTAAGCGTTGTACCAAGTTACGTTGTACTAGCCGTTCTATTGTTGCTGACGCTGTGGCAGGGGTGACACCTAAATGCTCTGCCAAGTCAGATAATGAAGCACCAGGATTGCGATTAATAAATGCTAGCGATCGCAACTGAGGCACAGATAGAAAAGCAGCATTATGGGCACGCATTTTAGATCGGATAAACCTCATCACTAATGGGATTGTATCCATTACTTTGGCGGCACATTCTTCGGAAGTTGTACCTTGAGAGGTTTTACCGAGCTTCATGGTATAGTTTTTCTCCTAAAAACATTACTACCCGTAGATAACATCATCCGCAGGTGGGGGCAAGCTTATTAATGTTAGCAAGAGAATTGTACAATCCAGACGAAAATGATCATCGGGCTGTTTTGTTCCTCAAAAGCAATTTACTTTAAAACACCCTTGACTAATTCATTTTGGAGTGTCTCTGTTGCTTTATCAGCAGAAAGCGGTTTGTAGAATAGGAAACCTTGCACATCCTCGCAGTGAATAGATTTTAAAAAATCTAATTCCTCTTGCTTTTCTACTCCTTCAGCAGTCAGTCTTAACCCTAGGGTTCTCGCCAAGGTAACGATCGCTGTGACAATATGAGCTACTTTGACATCCGTTGTCAATTCTTTGATAAAAGAGCGATCAATTTTGAGATTGTGGAGTGGTAACAGTTGTAGGCGCGAAAGGGAAGAATGACCTGTACCAAAATCATCTATGGCGAGGTGAATACCCATCTTCTCTAAATCCAGCAATACAGTTTTGGTAAACTCCAAATCCTCAATAGCTGTTGTTTCTGTAATTTCTAATTCTAAAAAGTGCGATTCTAAACCTGTTTCTTGTAAGATTTTGGCTACAATTTCCGCAAGTTTGGGTTGACGAAACTGCTTGGGAGAAAGATTGACAGCGATCGTGATCGGAGGTAATCCCGCTTGTTGCCAAGCTCGATTCTGAATACAGGCTGTCCGTAACACCCATTCACCAATGGGAATAATTAATCCACTTTCTTCAGCCAGAGGAATAAAAGTATTGGGTGCGACTAATCCCATTTCAGGATGTTGCCAGCGCAACAGAGCTTCCATGCCAGTAATTTGCCTCGTAGCAATATTAACTTGAGGCTGGTAATATACTATAAATTCTCCCCGTTCAAGGGCATAGCGCAAGCTTTTTTCTAAATTTAGGAGTTCAGGAGTTTTAGTACTGAGAGTTGTGGTGTAGTACTGATAGTTATTTCTTCCTTGATCTTTAGCATAATACAAAGCAGAATCTGCGTGTTGAATTAGAGTTTCGGCATCAGGACTATTTTCATCTAGTAGGGCAATGCCTAAACTCCCACTTACATAAAGTTCGTGCCCATCAAGATGAAAGACATTCTCTAAAGACTGGAGGATTCTCCAAGCTACCTGGGTTACTTCATCGAGGCAATTCACGCGGGGTAATAGGATAGTAAATTCATCTCCTCCCCAACGAGCAACGGTATCTCCACTTCTGAGGGAATCTTTTAATCTTTGAGCGACATTTTGTAACAATCGGTCTCCCAAAGTGTGTCCTAAAGTGTCATTTATCACCTTGAAGCGATCCAGGTCAAGGAACATCACGGCTAAACTTTCTTGATTACGTACCGCATTGGGTAGAGTTTTAGCCAGTAACTCATTAAATAATAGACGATTTGGCAATCCAGTCAGTAAATCATGGAGGGCTTGGTGACGAATTATTTCTTCTACTTGCTGGCGCTGCTGAGCGCCACTGATACTGGCTGCCATTGTCAAAAGTGTGGACTCTTCGTGGCGTGACCAGTAACGTTCCTGTGAGCAGTCTGCTAAACCAAGACATCCCCAAAACTTGTCATCTAGTCGCAGGGGTACTAGAAGTAGGGATTGAATACTTTCTCGAAGGAGAAATTCTTGTTCAGCTAAGGGAAATTCTCGTGTGAGTCCACTAATGGGTTGTCCATTAGAAAGGGCATTATACCAACGTACTAATTCTAGAGACTGATAAGATTGGTTTTGCCAATAGTAGCTCGAAGGCTTAAGGTGGGAGCGTGTCCATTTAAACTGTAGGCTCAACGCCATTTCCCCCGTCACTGGATAAGGATGGTTTTTGAAGAGATAGGCGCGATCGGCTTGAGCAGCTTCACCCAAAACAGCTAAAGCTTTTTCCACGCCAGTTTCGTAATTCATTTCTACTAATAAATAATTAGCAGCTTCCGCAACTGCCTGTAGCAAGCGATCGCGTTGCTGTAATTCGGCTTCGGCTTGCTTTTGCTCTGTAATATCCCTAACAATAAAAGTTCTAATTAAGTCACTTTCAGGAAGAATATGCACCGATTGCTCAAAAACTTCTTGACCAACTTTTACCTCCCGCATAAAAGGATTTATTTTTTGATTATTAACCGCACTTATTAGTCCTATCAACATAGGATGCTGCTTTGCATCTTTCCTGATTTCAGGAAACTTAAGAGCTGCGGCAGGATTGAGGTAAGTTACTGTTCCTTGTAAATCTGTCTCGATAATTGCATTGGGAATGAGTTCAGGGAAGGATGCTAGGCGGGCTAAAGCAGTTTCGCTAGCGGCTTCAAAATTACGATCAAAAACTAGAGTTTGAAAGGGATTTGCAGAATATGCTTGTTCTGATAAAAAGTCAACTATGTCTTCCGCCTCACAAGATTCAGAAAATGCTTGTTCTGAAAGGTTAGAAATAGCATAATATTTAGCATTAGCTTGATTATCGCCAAATACAATGACATCTCCATGTTTGAGGTTATGAGAGAAGCATTTAGCGCCATTCACAAATAAGCCATTAGTACTCCCTTTACCCTTGAAATTGCCATCAATAATTTGAAAGCCATATTGATCAGTTTCTGGAATAGATATCCGCAATAATATTGCATGTTGTCTTGATACTGACCGAGAACGAAGAACGATAGCGTTCCTAGAATCCCGCCCAAGAGAATAAGTAGTCTCTTGAAGAGGGATAGTTCGTTGCCCTTGTAAGTCTTGGACAACCAATAGATGGCGTATCTTTTCCTGCTCATTTCTTGCCATCACTCTTCCTCAAACTCTCATGACTTTGGATCTGCCATCAAAAAGTATTACTCAAACAAGCCTTAACTTTTAGTCCCCATTTTCTGAAAAAGGAGCTTTTTTAGATAAAATACAATGTACAGGTGTGAACACCATTGTTTTTAGCAAGATTAAGTGTCTGCAAGGATATACTTACCAACCAATTTCGCAATATAGGAGTCCGAGATTTCTCCTTTACTCATGATCAAAGTTAGAAAATATAGAACTTTTGGTCACTATACTCCAATTGAATTTTTTCTTAAATATCTAGAATAAATTCTTTTCTCTAATATGATACATGGTAAAAATGCGGATTTTTATCCGGAATAGAGAGAAACCACTCAGAAACTCCAACTACGTTTTATTAAACTAATTAATATGTAAACTTATAAAAAATACATTAGTAAATGTACTGATGAAATAATACTGGTTGCCAAGATTTTTTAATTAAAAGTATGATTTGTATAAAGTAATAGTAACTACTGAAATAAGTGATAAAAAACACTATATAACTACAGATTTTTCTGAACTAGGATATAAAGTAGCTAAAGATAATAATTACGAGTATGGGCGATCTTTTGAGATGATAATCAAACTCCCTTGAATTTAAATATGCTTGGCTTTATCAATAATTCTAGAGAGTATGGATTATTGGCTATTAGAGATGTGCATTTGATGAATAGCAAACTTATCATCACTTTTATGAGACATAACTCAAGTAATTATGCTTAACTCTTTAATTGTGTAGAGATGTTAAAATTAAGACAAATATCAGTAAATAATAATACATCAAAGATATACCAGTTTTTGTTTTTAACTCGTAGTCTGCAACGTAGGACTATTTATTGATACAAAATTTTAATCTGGAGATATTTTTGCTATTAACTCTTAGCATGTTAAAAATTTAATTTTGCTCGTTTATTTATTAATAAATCAAGGGCTATATAAAAAATATCTAGACCGAATTCTATTATTTATGTCTAAATAATCAATTTAAAGGCATAGATTTTTAAAATTGAATTTGTAAATATCGAAATTAAAGTTAGACAATACATAGTCTAATTTTTAGTTGTGATTAGAAAAAGATTTGCTTGATAATAAAGGAGGAAGCCTAATGGCTGACATCAAAATTTTTGAGTTGTATCCTAGTGGTTATGAGCTATTTCACGATTCCGAAAATTTTCTCAGCGAACTGAATACTCAGGATATGGGAACTATCGAGGGTGGTTTTTTTAGTGGCTGGTCTGGTGGTAGCTGGTCTGGTGGTGGCTGGTCTGGTGGTAGCTGGTCTGGTGGTGGCTGGTCTGGCGGCGGCTGGTCTGGTGGCGGCTGGTCTGGCGGCGGAAGGTACTCTAAACATGGCTATTAGTATTAATTAACCGACATAAAAAGCTGTCAATCAAAGCTCCTAGCTTAGTCAGCTATTCGGAAGAGTAATCAGAAATACTTTTCCGCTTTTTTGTTTGTATTTTATGAATTATGTCAGTTATGGCAAATGCGTAATTAGCCAATAAGCAAATTTTTAGACTTCAGAATGGATTATAAAGTATGGAAAAGTACAACCCATCTTCTTGCCACGTTCTTCCCTCTGATTGAACAGATATCAAAGGAATGCCCCAGTCTAGACGAGCGCTGAAGCGATCGCCTTGTAACCAACGTAAGCCGAAGCCCACAGAAGCAAGGGTATTTGGGTCGAGATTATCTCTACTTGAGTTATTCCAAGCAATGCCGAAATCAATAAAAGGAGCGATTTGCAACGTACTATCTATTTGGGGTAAACGGAGAATTGGTATTTGAACTTCAGCAGAAGCAAAAGTACCATTATCCGCCAGCAATAAATCTTGACGATAGCCTCTAACACTGTCTAGTCCACCTATGCCAAACTGCTCTAAAGGTAAAAGCGCTCTAGATGCCAGTTGTGTATTTGCACGAAGTAACAGTAAGGTTTCAGGAGCTAAAAGACGCGCCCATTGTGCTTGCCCTTGCCACGCGAAAAAGCGGCTATCAGGAGTTTCGGAGTTAATCGTGGCATCAAAAGCACCTACGCCTAGATTAAATTGAGAACGCAGAGCAACCACTTCGCGACTATTACGAGATGTCCACTCCTGAAAAAAGCGCAACGCAGATATACGTGTGCGCCCTTCTGCATCAGCTCCAGGTGAAATTTCATTAGGAGAAATTTCTAGGGAAGGTAGAGAAGATACTTGACTCTCACGCCGAGAAGCTGTTATACCTAGAGCAAATTCCTGCGTGGGAGTTTGGATTACTGGCTGGCGAAATGTCAGTTCGTAGTAGCGAGAAGAAGATTGGATATCTAGGAAGTTGAAAGGCTCTTCGATGACATTGCTTGATGCAGTGCCAAAGTTAAAAGAAAGTGTCCCATTATAAGGATTTAGAGGCAACGTATAGCTAGCATCAAAGGCATTGCTACCATCAGTATTAGTGTAAGCTAGACTTAAACCATCTCCCAGTCCTAGTAAGTTGGCTTCATTGACTTGTAATCGGCGACGAAAGCTACCCACACTAGGCGATCGCCCATTATCCAAAACTATTTGAGTACTGAAGGATTGTGCCTCTTTGATCTCGACTTGTAGGACACTCTCGCCTGGACGCGATCCTGCTGACAATTCAGCAGACAAATTTTGAATTAAAGGATTGAGTTGTAATAGTTGCAGTGCCTCTAGCAACCGTTCCCGATTCAGCGGTGCTGATGTAGCTATAGCGAGGCGGCTGCGTACATAATTGGAGTTGAGTCGCGCAGTACCAGTTATCTGGATATCTTCTAACTTACCTTCAACCACTTGAATTTTAATTACACCAGACTTAATTGTTTGAGGTGGAATATAAGCGCCAGAAGTAATGTAGCCTTTTTGGATATATAAATCGGTAATTTTAGAACGAGCTTGAAAAACTTCAGCTAGAGAAATAGGTTTTTTGGTAAATTCAGCAGTGACTTGGGCTAACTCTTCAGGACTGAATACTGTACTACCAATGACTTCAAACTTTTCTACAGTGATAGTCTGAGGAATTTTTTCAGGTAATGGCTGCTCAGGTGTGGTAGATGGCGTAGAGGGTGGAAGTAGTTCTGCTGGTGGGGGGAGCTGCTGTGGCAGTTGAGGCGATGGTAAAGGAGAAGGCACAGGTGGTTGGACATCTTGCGGTGGTGGAAGTTGCTGCGACAATATGAAACTGCTATTAGGTAATTGTGTAGTATCAATAGCTTGGGCTTTTAAAGGCCTAGTAATCAAGCCGCTAAGCAACACAAATATACTCAGCGGTAAATAGCGCACTGCAAAGTTATGAGAGTATTTATCGAGCATGGCACTGGATCGGTTTTTGCCAAAAATTAAGGGATATACGGGAACACTTTCAGATGTAAATATTACTTTATCTTTTGCCCGTAAAGTTAATATCTTTGGCAAATACCTATATAAAAACCAAATCAGCTTGTTTTTGTAAAGGCAAAAAAGAGAAAACGTCAAGAATTTAGCAGATTTAGATAAAAACCCACAAGTGAATCTGAGTATCAATATTCAGATACATAAGAGCTTTGATCGACCCAAATAATTTGCAGATGGAGGCGATACCTACGGTAAGCTACGCTAACGCACTGATGAATTATTTAATAATAAAAGTATTAGCCCGGACTCCAGCCAGATCAATAACTCATCCATTAGGTAGATTAATCGATTGAGGATGTCGCCTCGTTAGTCAGAGGGCACGTAATGTTTAGGTTTCTATGATCAATATTATAAAGATAAAGCTCAAAAGCTAGGTAAAGTCAACAATATTTGTTCTCAAATTCCGTGTTTAAGGCAGAAAGCCAAGGATTAAATGCACGTTAATACTTAAAAACTGATTTTCTGAGACAACAATTAGGAGCTTAACACCATGCTATTTCAAGACCGAACAGCGGCAGGTCAATTTTTGGCTGGGCAGCTAGTAACTTATGCTAATCGCCCAGATGTGTTGGTGTTAGCTCTACCTAGGGGTGGTGTACCCGTTGCCTTTGAAGTTGCTAAAGCATTGAATGCTAGTTTGGATGTGCTTGTAGTTCGCAAGCTAGGTGTGCCTGATGATAAGGAACTGGCAATGGGAGCGTTAGCAAAGCTTCCTAAAACGGAATTTACATCTGGTGGCGTGCAAGTACTTAATGAAGATATTGTGCATCAACTAAATATCTCCGATGAGATAATAGCCAGAGTTGCTGTCCAAGAACAACAAGAGCTAGAGCGACGAGAACAGCTTTATCGAGATAGTCGCCCCTTCCCAGATTTGTGGGCACGTACTGTCATATTAGTAGATGATGGTTTAGCAACAGGTGCAACCATGAGGGCTGCGGTGATGGCAGTGCGTCAACAACAACCTGCTCGTATTATCATTGCTGTACCAGTTGCTGCGCTCGAAACTTACCAAGAGTTAAAAAGTAAGGTAGAAAATATTGTTTGCGCCGCCACACCCAATCCTTTTTATAGTGTTGGTCGTTGGTACGAAATCTTTCCACAAACTACGGATGATGAAGTTTGCAGACTACTTATAAAAGCTGCAAAAAATTATCAACTACTATTCCTGAGTACATAATGCCAGAATTGGCGTTTGGGAATTTAGTTGTTTCAGATTGCTTATTTGGATTTAGACAAAAATATGAAAATTCCACCAGAAATTACATATCGCAATGTAGAGAAAACAAATGCGATTGATACTTTAGTTAATGAAAAAATTGCCAAGTTAGAACATATTTGCAACTATATCAGTAGCTGTCACATTGCGATTGAAAAGGCACACGATCGCCCCCGCAGTGGATCTCCCTACCGTGTCCGGATTGATATGACCGTACCACCTGGTCATGAACTTGTAGCAGAAAGCAATCCGTCAGAGAGTAACCAATACGAACCTCTGGATGTAGTGATCAGAGATGCTTTTAATGCAGCTCGTCAGCAACTTTTCAAGCTTACCAAACAGCAGCATGAAAGCGATCGCTCCAAGAGTTATGAAGAAGTTCAAGAAACCACCGCACTTGTCACTAAATTATTTCGAGACCAAGGTTATGGCTTCTTGAAAACCTTGGATGGCCGGGAAATTTACTTCCACTGCAATAGTGTGCTGCATGACGACTTTGAACGCTTAGAAATCGGTACAGGTGTCCATTTTTCCTTGGAGCAGGGCGAGGAAGGGCCTCAAGCAAGCACTGTAAAAATTATTAACAAACCAGGTGTCCGCGTTGGTAACTCAGAGCAGACTTTAATTGAACCGCCATTAGACTGGAGGGAATAGAGTCGCTGTTGTTCATAAAATAATCTTGTCTGGATAAATGTGTGTTTTGAATAAGCGATCATAAGTCACTTAAGCCTTAAGAATCAACTAGCTGCGACGTTTACTTTAAAATTTTACTTTCCAATAATGTCAACCAAAAAAAGGGTGGGTATAGAATAGTCCCACCCTTTACATTAACCCTCTTTTATCACTTTGGGAGAACCCAATCGCTGAAAGCCTTTCGAGGCTTTAATTTCTAAGTTTTGGCTATAAATTTTAGTTACTGTTAGAAAATAAAGCCTCAAAGCTTGGCTCAATCAAAGTTTCAGAATATTGCTTCGATTATTGTTTTCCGAGAGTGACAGAACAGGGTTAAGATCCTAAAGATCCTAAAGCTTCAGCTGTCTTCTTCTGATCCAACTTGAGAATTAACACACCCAAAGGAGGTAGACACAAATCCAGCGAATAAGGATGATTGTGGAGTGACCATTGATCTGTCCATTTACCACCTAAGTTGCCCATGTTGCTACCGCCATAAGGACGAGCATCACTATTAAACAACTCAGTATAAAATCCCTGTTCTGGGACACCTATACGGTAGTGAGAATGAGGTTGGGGTGTAAAGTTGCAAATCACGACAACGAAACCATCAGAATCTTTGTCTCGACGGATGAAAGAAACCACACTATGGCGGTTGTCGCTACAGTCAATCCACTCAAACCCTGGCTCCGCAAAATCTTGGGTGTACAAGGCTGGTTCAGAACGGTAGAGATAATTTAAATCTTGGAAAAATGTTTTTAACTGTTGGTGCGGCTCGTACTGCAATAAACGCCACTCCAAATCAGCCCAAACATTCCACTCGCTCCACTGTCCAAACTCCATGCTCATAAACATGGTTTTTTTGCCTGGGTGAGCAAACATATATGCAAACAAACAACGCACATTAGCTAACTTCTGCCATGTATCTCCTGGCATTTTACCGATGATATTACTCTTGCCATGTACCACTTCATCGTGGGACAGTGCTAGCATGAAGTTCTCGCTGTGGTTGTACCACATACTAAAGGTAATGTTGTTCTGATGAAACTGGCGGAACCAGGGATCCATGCTGAAATAGTCCAGCATATCGTGCATCCAACCCATATTCCACTTCAAGTTAAATCCCAGTCCACCTGTGTAGGTAGGCCAAGATACCATTGGCCAAGATGTTGATTCTTCCGCGATTGAGAGAATACCAGGGAAATAACTGAAAATGATGTGATTTACCTGGCGTAGGAACTCTGCTGCTTCTAGGTTTTCTCTACCGCCATACTGGTTAGGTAGCCATTCTCCTGGTTTACGACAATAGTCGTTGTAGAGCATGGAAGCGACAGCATCAACTCGAATTCCGTCAATATGGTATTTATCAAACCAAAAGAGGGCATTTGCCACTAAGAAATTCCTAACTTCGTGGCGACTGTAGTTAAATACTAAGGTACCCCATTCTTTGTGTTCGCCTTTGCGGGGGTCAGCGTGTTCGTATAGGTGGCTACCATCAAAGAAAGCTAAGCCATGACCATCTTTGGGAAAGTGACCGGGAACCCAATCTACAATCACGCCAATGCCGTTCTGGTGGCATTTGTCGACAAAGTACATAAAATCTTCGGCAGTACCAAAGCGCGAAGTGGGGGCAAAGTACCCAGTTACTTGATAACCCCAAGACCCATCGAAGGGATGCTCTGCAATGGGTAGCAGTTCCAGATGGGTGTATCCTAATTCTTTAACATAAGGAATAAGGCGATCAGCTAGTTCCCGGTAGGTAAGGAAGCGTGCGCCGGGATTTAATTCCGAAACAGTAACTACAGGTTCGTTTTCGCCACTGGGTAGTTTAGATGGTTCTGTACTAGAAGCGTGTAACCAAGAACCTAAATGTACTTCGTAAACCGAGACTGGTTGGGTGAGGGGGTCGCTATGACGGCGCTTTTCCATCCAGTCTTCATCACCCCAACCGTAAGCATTTAAATCGGCGACAATAGATGCTGTTTTCGGGCGAGGTTCTTGCTGAAAACCGAAGGGATCGGATTTTTCGTAAATGTGTCCTTCAAAATTTTTGATTTCGTATTTGTAATGCTCCCCTACGCCAATTTCGGGAATAAATAATTCCCAAACACCTGTGGGCCCTTTACGCATCTGGTGTTTACGTCCATCCCAAAGGTTGAAATCTCCCAGTAAAGAAACATTACGAGCATTGGGTGCCCAAACGGCAAAATAAACGCCCTTAACACCATCTATTTCTGTAGGGTGCGCTCCCAGTTTTTCGTAGATACGGTGATGATTTCCTTCAGAAAATAAGTGTAAATCAAAGTCTGTTAAACGGGGGGAACGAAAGGCGTAAGGATCATAAGTAACACGCTCATGTTCTCCTTCTTTAATTCGTAATTGGTAGTTTGTTAATTCTGCTATTTCAATCGTGCATTCAAAAAAGTGGGGATGATGCACGGTTTGCATTGGGTATTCCTGTCGTTGTTCGGGAAGGACTACCCATACAGCGCTGGCATTTGGTAGGTAGGCTCGCACAACCCAGACATTTTTGCCATTTTGTTCTATGGGATGAGAACCTAATATTTCAAAGGGATCGTGATGTTGATTCCCTACTATACGGTTAACCTGTTCAGGGGCAATCGTGGTCATGGACATGAAGCTACCTACATCTAAGTATAAAGGGATTAACTAAATCTGCTGTGTAATATCTATATATATTCTTTACATTTATTTGCAATTTTGTCGCCACAGTTATCGTACATCAGAATGAGTCATCAGTCCTTCTGGGATAGTCGAATAGTAAAGGGACAAACAGTATAAGGCAAATATCTATAGACTATTGAGGGTTGAAAAATTTGTCAAAAATCTAAGAATGGGAAAAACTGACGTAAAACATTACGTATCCGTATCAGGTAAATAGTCTGGCGTAAATTGGCACTTAGCTTAGGCGGTGGACTTACTTGCAACTGCTCTTGCAATTGTGCGTATTCGGCAGCATTTAGAGGCTTGCCATCAATAGGCGATCGCGCGTCTACAATAATCTCTGCCCGCAATATTTCTTCTGGTATGTCTTCTGGCGGTGGTAACGCTATAACTACAGTACCCCAATGACTGCTTAACCACACCAAGATACTAGTGCTGATACTCAAAACAGAAAATCTTATCTGCTTCATCACTATTCCTTGAAATTATGAGTCCTCTATTACAGATTTTTTAACTTTTATAAACCTGATACCAACATGATGATATACAAAATCAACTACGCTTGATTTCTCGCCATTCCCAATGCCAAACCCAATAGCACACAAACTTAGCTGTAATACCAATGCTTTCATCCAATCAATTTTCTAGCATTTAAGCGTTAGCTTGTTGCTAGTTGTTAGCTAATAGCAGGAATTATTATTTTTTGATCTTGTTATGATATCCAGATAATTTAAAAATTGTGTGAAGTCAGCGTAAAAATGCTATCTATTAGACTTCACACCAGACTACTTTGCTAAATATATCGCCTGTAAACTTCTAAATACAATTAGGCAAAACTATATGATCAGGTAATTTTTCCACATAAGGAAGGGGAATAATAGAGAATGTTCAACAGCAATTTTCAATAAATAACCATGATGAATTTTGACAAATTCTCAGTAGTCCCAGCTAGCTCAAATGGTTAGCTTAGTAAGCTCTGGCCTCAACTTGCTATGTTGTGGCTCAGATTTACCCAAATCAATGATTACAGGCGGACACTTAGTTACGGTAATAACCATTCTCACAAGTGTCCTGATACCTGAAAGCCCCAAATTAACGAATGCTTTAGCAAGCTTAAGGCTTTTATCTACTGACAAAAGCATAAAATGGACACACCCAAAATTAATTACCTTAAGCTACGCCGTGATGGATTCCATCACTAACATAATTTTGGGCGTGATAGACCACGACTAGGGTGTTGTAGTTGGACTAGGAGTAACAGGAGGAGTAGCTCCTGTGTCAGCTGGTTCACCAGGTGCTGGAGTAGTAGTTCCAGCCGGTTCGTTAGTATTTTCGCAGGCTCCGACAATTGCTGCCAGACTTAACATTAAAGCCAAACCAAGGATTTTTGTTCTCATAACTCCTCTTTCACCAAATTGCGGCATTAAAAATATTTCGCCTGTTGAATAAGATAACCTATTTGTTGCTTTTTTTTTAAAGGCCTTGCGATTACATATTTAAAAGCAATACTTTAGGATGATTTTTTTTAGTTTAGTTATTATGCACTAGGCTGATTACTTTCTTGGACTTCCCAACTGAGAACAAAGTAACTTAGTTACCGAATGTAGATGATCAAGATTGGTGGCTAATCGAGCTATCATACCAAAAATTGTCTTAGTTTTTGCAAACTCTTGGCCATTGTCGTATGACGTTGCCATACTTAGATGCAATACCTCTAATAACTCAGTTTTCCAATAGCTGTTCGCCGATTGCAAGGCTTGTAATCACCAAGTGATGCAAACATCGCTACAGCTACCTATCAGAAATATTAAAGGTGGTCTAAGTCCTAATCACCCAAAAGGCGATTTTAACCTTAGCAAAAATAGACAATTGGTCTAAAATACATTACTTCTAATAATCCTAAAGAACTTATGGCTGCTGCTCGCAAACGAGATTACACCCCATCTGTAGAGAAGCGGCGCTCTGTGCGTCTTGGTTCAGCTACACGTAGTGTATCTACACTCGCTACTGAAAATTCATTTCTATCTTCTTTAAAACAACAGCGTTCTGAAAAAAAATTATCCTTTCCTACTACCCGTGGAACACAAGATCTGAGCAAGCGAACAGTTTCTAATCTCCAAGAGCATTCAAATACGGCACAGAAAAGGCTAGAGACTGGCTCTCACCCCCTACCTACAGTATCTCCTTCTAAAGCAGCACCTCTATGGTTACTGCGGCTGTACAACTTACATCAATATTCCTCAGTTGTGGCATTTTTTTTGGTAGCAGCAACTCTGGTGGTTTATGGTTGGACAGTATATTCTCAAGAACTTTGGGGTCAAGATTACCGCAGATTGCAAAATCTGCAACGTAATGAACGACAACTAACAACAACCAACGCAACTCTGACTAACAAAATGGCTGAGGAAGCAGAACGACCAACCGCAGGATTAGTGTCCCCAACTCCAGCAAAGACAATTTTTTTACCTCCAGCATCTCATGGTTCTAATCCAAAGCCCTCTAACGGAACACCAAAGTCTGAAACACAACAATATATTCCCTCGCCACTAGGATACTAAAGTTGAGAGTCAAGGATCATTAGTGTTTTCATCAAGACTCTAACTCCTGACAAAAGACAACGGATGAACTTAATGCAGAAGTCACCAAACAGATCAAAATTGAGAAATTTTTGGCAGCCACCATTTACGAGACGACCAAAGTCTTCCAGGCCAGAGGGGATAGAGAGACCTGCCTCTAAGACCCAAGACCAGACTCCAAACACCAAATCGAGAGTGTTAATAGCATGGGGCATATTAATTGCCGCAGGCTTGGGTTTAAGTATCAATTTATACAGACTACAGATTATACAAGGTTCAAAGCTAACGCAGAAGGCCCGAAACCAACAAATGGTGAATTTGCGGCCTTTTACGCCTCGCCGCCTAATGGTGGATCGGAATAAAAATGTGTTGGCAATTGACCGTCCTGTATATACAGTTTTTGCTCATCCCAAATTGTTTGAAAAGTCTAATGAAGAAATGGCAGAGCGACTAGCCCCAATATTGGACAAAAACCCTGCTGAATTAGTCAAAACTTTTCAAAGCCGAAAAAGTGGAATTACACTTGCTGCTGCCTTACCAGAAGCAAGTGCCGATCGCATCAGCACATTGCGTTTAAATGGCTTGGAGTTAATTCAAAAATACTCACGATTTTATCCGACAGAAGATTTAGCCGCTGATGTGGTGGGCTATGTGAATATTGACCGTCGTGGTCAAGCAGGGGTGGAATATAGTCAAGAGAAGTTATTAGAACGTTCTATGCAGACGGTGCGCCTGAGTCGGGCGGGTAACGGGGCCTTGATGCCAGATCATGCACCAGAAGGATTTTTGCATTTTGATGACCTACAATTACAACTGACTATTGATAGTCGTCTACAAAGGGCTGCTCGCATTGCTCTCAAAGAACAATTGGAGAAGTTTGGCGCGAAACGCGGCGCGGTAATCGTGATGGATGCCTTGGATGGTTCTCTACTTGCTTTAGTTTCTCAGCCTGCATATAACCCCAATGAATACTCGAAAGCAGATATTTCGTTGTTTAAAAATTGGACAGTAGCTGATCTTTATGAACCAGGATCAACTTTCAAGCCTTTGAATGTGGCGATCGCTCTAGAAAATGGTGTCATTAAACCAGATGATGTATTTGATGATCCCGGTACTATTAAAGTCGCTGACCGGATCATCAAAAATGCTGTGATCAATGGTTATCGCCGAATTAACATTGCTCAAATTCTTCAAACCTCTAGCAACGTCGGCATGGTGCAAATTATCCAGCGATTGCGCCCTTCAGTATACTACAACTGGTTAGAGCGTTTGGGTCTAGGACAAAAAGTAGATACAGATTTACCTTTTGAAGTTAGCGGTCGCCTCAAAACTCAAGAAGAATTTATTGGCTCACCCATTGAACCAGCAACTAGCTCCTTTGGGCAAGGCTTTTCTCTGACCGCTTTACAGTTGGTGCAATTGCACGGAGCCTTAGCTAATGGTGGCAAACTAGTCACGCCCCATGTAGTTCAGGGGCTAATTGATAGTAAAGGGCAGATGCATTATTCACCTGCTCGCCCTGCACCACGTCAAATTTTTTCTAGTGCAATTGCCCAAAAGGTAGTAGAAATGATGGAAACTGTTGTTTCTGAAGGGAGTGGTAAATCGGCTCAAATTGCGGGATATCGCATTGGGGGTAAAACTGGTACAGCCCAAAAAGCTAGCCCTTCTGGTGGTTATATCAAGGGTGCTAGAATCACTAGCTTCGTGGCAATTTTACCCGTGGAATCTCCCCGGTATGTAGTTTTGGCATTGGCAGATGAACCAAAAGGAGAAAATGCTTATGGTTCTACTGTCGCTGCACCAATTGTTAAGTCGGTGATGGAAGCACTGATTCCTATTGAACAGATTCCACCAACTCAGCCAATCAATCAACAGCTTACTGATCCTGCTCCATAAAGCTCAGACAACAGGATAATAATATCTGCCTTTTCGCTGTGTTCCTGAAGTTCCGATTTCAAAACTAGAACTTATTTGAATATTAACTGGCGATCGCCCGCTAATAACAACAGCTTAGCTGCCTCCTAAACTTTTTTTGCAGAATTTGTTGACATCAAGAAGAAAATTAGTTAACTTATAAAAGGTCTGAGTCTGATGCCCCCATCGTCTAGAGGCCTAGGACACCTCCCTTTCACGGAGGTAACGGGGATTCGAATTCCCCTGGGGGTATTTAAATAAGAAAAAGTCAAAGTCTGGTAACAAAAGAGCCAGGCTTTGTATTTTATTAAGTCTTTGCTTTTGTTATAAATTTTCCCCAAGTAAAGACTTAATATTTTGCTCTAAAAGTTTTAATTGGCTAACTGCTCCACACGTTGGTGAATAGCTAAAAGATTTAACCGCAGGTCATTGCTGAGGCGACGTTCAATAATACCCACTGGTATAGTCCGTTTAGGCCAAATTTGGATGGTATAACAGAGATTTGTTCCTACATGCTCACTAAAAAAATAAGGCTCTAGACACCAACTACCAGAAAAGCCTTTAAAATCTCCCTCTACCATTTGAAAATTAATTGCTTTAGGGAAGCATTCTTCGAGATCTAAAACCACACGCGCACAAAAGTTGAAATTGAGTAAGCGCTGAGAGCCTATTTGTTCAAGTCGAATACCACCGTTAGGATGTTCAAGCAAGCGACTTTTAGCAAGGTTGGGTATAAAATCAACCAAGGCTTCGTAATCTGTAAGCACCTTCCAAATTTGCTCAATAGGGTGAGGAATTTGCACATTAGCAGTAATTTGCCGTTGTCGTTCTGCTATTTTCTCAATTTTGACTGCTACAGTTGGCAATTCACCCAAATTAGCAGTCAAAGAATCTTCTTGGCTTGTTTCCTCACCAGGGGTGATGAGATCAAAATCGTCTATAGTGTTGTGTTGTTCAGTCACTTTCAGAATATAGTTTGCTGTCGTCAGAAAATTGGGGCAGTATCAGGGTAAAGCAAATTTCGCTCAACTGAGAATCTGAGATTGAAACACTCTCAACCGTGATCTCGCCATTTAGATGCTGTACTAAAGACTTAACTAAAGCCAGTCCTAAGCCAGTACCTGGTGTCCAGCGACCTTTACCACGACGGAACCGATCAAAAATATAGGTCGCTTCTTCTTCAGATATGCCACGCCCTATGTTAGTTACCTTAATAATAACTTGATCGATTTGTTTCTCAACTTGGTGAAAAGCTTCCAAGTGGACAATACTCTCACGCTCTGAGTATTTACAAGCGTTAGTTAACAACTCTTGTAGAATACGGTCAAAACTATCTAGCTCGGTTTGTAATTTTAACTGCTCCTCTGGCAAATCTAGCGTTATGCTTAACCCTTTATCTACCAGCTTTTTATCAAAAGATACCTTTAATTCCTGGATTTTCGGATTTAAATTAATAGTTTCAAATTGCGGCGGTTCTTGGTGAGACTCTAGTTTCTGGAGTGTCAGCAAATCATTAATTAAGTTAATTTCTTTAGTACATTCTTGCTCTAGAATATCCAAGTATCTAACCTGACGCTCTGGGCCTATTCCCGGCAGCCGTAAATTTTTGATTGACAGCAGCATATTTGTTAAAGGGTAGCGCAAGCGATCGCTCATGTTGCTGAGAAATTCATCTTTGAGTTCGTTAAGTTCTCGTAGTTGCTCAACATATTGCCGTGTTCTTTCATGTAATTTTCCCTGGAGTTCCAGACTACTTTTGAGCTTGGCCGTGCGATCATCTACCAGGGTTTGTACTTGCCGCAATGTCTGTGACTGAATTATGGCATTACTTACTTGGGCACAGACCATTTCCACAAGATTTAATTCTGCTAGTTGCCAATTGCGAGCTACTGCTTGCTGTAACACCAAAAATCCTAAAATCCTGCCTTGGTTTTCTAATGGTACTAACAACACCGCAGGTAACACCTCAATTACAAACAATGGAGCAGATGTTGACGTATCCGGAAGAGCTGTATAGTCATTGATGATGACTGGTTTTCCAACTTCTGTGAACACACGCTGGCATAAACCACAATTTAACAGGGAGAATGACTGCTCTAATTTATCTATTTTATGGCGACGGATGGTTGACGATTCACGATTCCATTCACCAACAACAGTAGCTTTGGCATTGGGAATTTGCTTTTTCGGTTGAAACCTAAATAATGGATCTGTATATTTCAGCAGGATGAGCAAGCCTCGATCTGCCTGAAGAGATTCGGCAGTAGAAGCTATCGCTAACTGGAGCATTTGATTTAACTCCAAGTTAGTACGACTTAGTATTGTTAATTGCTTGATCAAATTTTGATGTTGGTTCGTCTTTTCCAGAAACTGCTGTTGACTGGCAATTAACTGTGCTTGTGCTATCTGAGAAAAAGCGATCGCACAAGAAGACTCTACCACTTTTAACAGTTGTTTTTCTGATTCACTCCAATCACAGGGTTGGAATTTGATCAGACTAATTACGCCATTATTTTTGCCCCCAAACCGAGCAGGAATTGCCAAAACTGCTTTAATTGGTAGTGGTAAATATTGACATCCAACTACCAAACTGTTTTGAATTGTGGAGATGTCCTCTATAGTCAAAGTTTCAGCAGCACATTGTACTACTGGTAAGTCCATCAGTAACTGTTCCATAGAGAACATTTCACTGGGGTGTGGCATCTCTAAATATTCATTAGAACACCAATTCGCAGTAGTAGCTTCGCCTGATACTTCGCTCGTCACAGTAACTAAGCAGCAGCAATCTACTTTGAAGGCAACTCCTAACAATTGAGCAATCTCTTGCAGCATTATCGCTGTAGCTGGGCTACTGGCAATAATGTGGTTAATCTTTTGTGTCAACTGGTGGGCTAGTTCTTCCTGATGCTGCATCAGCTTGACCGGGTATGATTGTAGTTGCTCTAGGTCATTTGGATATGGTGACGGCAGTGATAAATGCTTTTTCATTACTGGCACCCTCTTAGATAATGACCCCATTTTTTTGCACCCAAGTTTTTGGCATATTCTTCTGTTTTAGTGGTATCGCTCCACTTGATGAATTAAAAATTTTCTATTAAAACTTTCTTTTAGCTGTTGTAGCCTTTTTCTATAAAAATCACCAATATACTAGTGCTTTAGATAAACCCTTACACACGTATTAAAATATTTTAAATACATCAAATTGCTTGATTAGACTTACATGTAAGCGATTTATGCAGACTCACTTTATTAACTTGGACTAGGATATCCTGTCTGTAAGTATACATAAACCGTAATTATTCTGGAATTGGGGCGACAGTGGAAAAAAAATCCCGCACTAATACTGGTGCTAATATAAAAATGAGTCTCAGTTTTAGCACAGATTCTTCAAATACTAGCCATCCTTCTAAGTACTCTCAACTAATAGTAAATTATTGTCTCAGTGTAAATATTGAGTTTTGGGCAGTTGATCAATCAAGATAGAATGCTCATAATTTGCTTGATATCCTTGATTAGGCTACATTTCCTACAATCATTCACTTAAATTTAATTTCATTAAGTGTAACTACTCGGCTAAGAATAGCTTTATTTAAGTATTATGACTACATAATTTATAAGTTTTGTAAGTGGCATTTAGATTTAGAGCATGAATGCAGCCTAGTTACTAATGAAGGCAACTGAGCTGCATTCACCGTAATTAAAGGCTATGCATTTAAACTCTCGACGCTGAGAGGAACCATATCGCCGTTCTTTGTTAATCCTAACAACATCGGTTGTTGAGGTAGAATTAGTTGACCTGTGAGTACGCAACGTTCTTCTTGCTGAGCTGTGGCCGCTATACTAGCTCGAATATCGGCTCGTGAAAATCTGGGTTTCCACTCACCTGACTTTTGCTGGACGTAATTCCAAAGGATATCTCGAATCAAAGCTTGATACCCTTGATTGCCAGCTATCTCTTTGAGTTTATCTTTAAGTTCTCGCTCTAAGCGAATACTGGTAACTTCCATGTCGGTAGTTGGGGTGCGAGCGATGGTATGCATGATTTTTTCTCCTTAAAGGTATAGACAGGATAGTAATACAAGTGTAGTATGTTTAAAGGAATGTTCAATAGGTGAAATTTTCTGTGAAATCCATTTACCCCATCTCTACTTTTTTTAGTGCTACCAATTGCCGAGCCAGTTGGGAATCAGTCGCTGTGGAAGTGGAGTCTTTATTTATGGGTGATGGTAGCCGAGATCATCGGCAAATTAGAAAAGTTAATTATGATTTTAGATATCTCAGCATTGGTGTGCTGCATGTAAAACCACAACTGGATAAAAGAAGCGGGAAGTACAGACGAAAGAATACTGTACCGATATAAGACCAAAAAACTTTTGGTCAATTTCTAACCCCTGCTTCACCTAAACAAGAAGCGGGGTTTTTTATTAAGATGTGCAAGCAAACCTGGAATAACAGGAGAGCATAAGGAATGCTGAAATTAACTTATACCGAAGGGAGCTTTTATTTAGAGTATCTGACTCAGTCACTAGAGGAATGGGTGGCACAGCGAGTGATTTTGGCACTACGCGTTGGACAAAGTTTGTGCGTTGAACCCAGCACTGCTTCCTTTTTGCTACCTGTTGATTTACCAGGAGTGGATTTGCTCACAGATGAAGTGAAGCGAGACGATAGTGAAATTATTGCCTTGTGTGTTTGTGATCACGAGTATGTGGAAGTTAGCCTGAAGGGTTATTGGTTATCGGATGGTTCTGAGGACGTTGTGGGTGTGTTTGTCACCACTATGAATGATTCGCATAACAGTAATAGCTTTGCTTCACGCGCTGAGTTCTGTTTGCACAAACTTTGGCAGGAAGCTCAAGCATGTGCTTCTGTCATGAGTGAATAAATTACATAAAAAAACATATCCCTCTTCTGTCACTTTCCGGAATAAGCAAGTAGTTCAGGAGCTAAATCATCCAGAAGCATAATAGGGTTTAAATTGATTCATGGCTGCAATTAAATGATTAAATCCCAGTAACAAATTTGAATTAGGGAAAATACTTAACCAGGGATAAATTAACCAAAATAGTAAAAGTGGTTGGATAATGAGACGCAGATTATTTAAAGTATTCTTCCACCCGGATTCATGATTCCATTGCTGATGATTAGAAAAATCAACATGACTATTTTCTTGTGCCTCAGTCTCAGGTTGACGAGATTGATTGAAGGCTAAGAAGACTGGAGAATTTAAACTAATCATCGTATAAACACTAAAAATAATCTCCCACCATCTCTCAATATGTTGGAAATTAGTGAAACGG